>JAFURF010000075.1 GCA_017471965.1 Bacteroidales bacterium | reverse complement strand
TGTCCGGGTTGACCGTCGCTGTGAGTGTGACCTCTTCACCCTCTGTCATCTCGTGTTCTGTCTTGTCGAGCGTAACTCCAGTCACAGGGAAGGTCTTTGCCTTGACTGTTACCTCGCATGTTGCGGTCTTTGCTCCGTCCTCAGTGGTGACCGTGATGGTAGCCTTTCCTGCCTTCACTGCAGTGACCTTTCCGTTAGTGACGGTCGCTATAGCAGCATCGCTGGTGCTCCATGTCACGTTCTTGTTGGTGGCGTTGTCCGGGTTGACCGTCGCTGTGAGTGTGACCTCTTCACCCTCTGTCATCTCGTGTTCTGTCTTGTCGAGCGTAACTCCAGTCACAGGGTAAGTCTTTGCCTTGACAGTCACCTCGCATGTTGCGGTCTTTGCTCCGTCCTCAGTGGTGACCGTGATGGTGGCCTTTCCCGTCTTCACTGCAGTGACCTTTCCGTTAGAGACAGTGGCTACCTCGGTGTTGCTGGATGTCCATGTCACGTTCTTGTTTTCAGCATTCGATGGTGCTATCGTCGCTGTCAGGGTCTGGCTCTCTCCTTCTGCAAGAGTCATAGCGGTCGGACTCAATGTAACAGAATTGACAGTAATGGGTGCCGGCTCTTTTGTGCACCCTGTCAATGTCATCCATATGCATGTCAGGATAACAGAAACATTTTTCATGGCCGATTTAAATGTCATTTCCATATTATGCTGTATTTTTGATGTTATCACAAATATTGTGGTTATATTAGTTCAAAATTAAAGAATAAACAAGCGAATCTTATTACATTCAGCAGCCAAATTAAGACTTCTAAGTATATTTTCGTAGTTTTGGAATAAGGATAATATCATAAATAATATAAACTTTGTATTAAAATTCGTCATATGTACCTGCTATATGCTTTTCTGTTTCTGATCAAGGATATTCCTGATAGTATGTATTCTTCTTATTGTACGGAAGATGTATTGGATTCGGTTTTTGTGGATTGTCGTCTGAAGGCCGAGGAGTATTATCCTGATGATGTTGAAACCGGGGCAGACTATTTGTTTGCCGATTGGGCTTATGGTGTGAGTCTTCTGAATCTGTCGCAATTCTGCATAGAATCTGTTCTTGGAGAAGGCCTTTCTGATGGCGTCCTCCGAGCGGACTGCCTCAGTCTCGCAAGTGCTGTTGCCCGACTTCAAGGAAACCTGCCCGCAGCAATAGGATATGCGGAAGAATGTCTGACAATGGACCGTCAGAGCGGTGATATGGAGAATATAAGTTCTTCCCTTAACAATATTGCGGGCCTATATATGACATATGGTGAACCTGAAGTGGCCAGAAAGTACATTGACGAAGCAATTGAGATTGAGAAGGGACTGGACAGGAGTGCGTATCTGGCAATACGCTACGGCGTGGCTTCGGAGATCTATCTTAAACTTGGCGAACTGGAACAGGCCTTGTATTTTGCCGATGAGGCTCTTTGTCTGGATAGTCTTGACAACAGGACTGCAAAGGTGGCAGTACGCCGGAGTCAGAAAGGTGCGGTGTTAATGGAAATGGGGCGCTATGCTGAAGCTGGAAAGGAAATCGAAAGCGCTATTCCTGTCTTTCGCGAAGGGAACAGCCTGAATTCGCTTGCGATTGCTTTGGCTCAGGTCGGCGAGATTGCTATACATGAAGGTGATGAAAACAGAGCGCTGGCTGCATTGGACGAGTGTCTCGATGTGTGTCGGAACACAGATAACATTTACATAGAGTCTCGGGCAAGAAAAGATCTGTGGCAACTCCTTAGGCTCGATAATCAAGAGCGCGCGATAGTACACCTGGAACGTTACGTCGAACTGCAGGCTCGCCTGAACAGCGATAAGACTGCAGAACTGATGCAGGCATTCAATGTGAAGTACGAGACCTTAAAGAAGGATCAGGTCAATGAATTGTTGAGAACGAGGCTTCTATGGGCAGGTATTGCAATCCTGCTTCTCATTGCTCTCACAGTTGCGGCTGCTGTACTTGTTGTAATGAAGAACAAGGCAGCGAATGCAATGGAGGCAAGGAATGCGGTGCTGGTCAAGGCAGGGCTGGAAAAGGATCGTCTTCTTGCAATTGCAAGATCAAAGATTCCGCATGATGTGAGTCAGGAAATCATCTCTGTTGTTTCAGGTCCATCTGACATGTCTGAAATCAGGCTTACAAAAAGAGAATTGAAGATTGCCGAATTATGTGCGCAAGGCCTTATAAGCAAGGAAATCGCTTATGAACTAAATATATCCCAGAGAACAGTCGAAACCCATAAGAACAATATATTCAAGAAACTGGGTATCAATAATACTATTGAACTTGTCCGATATATGCAGGACCTGTCACGGCAGGTAGATAAGAAATAAGCAAAGACCCCGGAAGTCGAATACTTGCTTCCGGGGTCTTTCTTATGTAGATGTCTATGTTAGCAGAGGACGTTTACATGAAGCCATGCGTTGACTGCTGTTGCTGTGAAGCCGAGAACAATCACTGCTACGAATGCGTATCCGATGTACATGAGTCTCTTTTCCCATACCTTGTTGCTCATTCCGATGCTCTGGAATGCGCTCCAGAAACCGTGACAGAGGTGAAGTCCGAGAGCAATGAACCATACGATATAGATGATGACGATCCACCAGTGCTGGAATGTCGCGTTGAGAAGGTCGTATGGATTGGCGGCATGCTCGCCCATCCACTCCTTAAGCTGCATCTCAGCCCAGAAATGATTGAGGTGGAAAACAACGAGTCCAAGAACAACTACTCCGAGAACAAGCATGTTCTTTGCTGCCCATGACTCTGCCTTTGTCTTGTTTGCTACAGCATAACGCTCTTTTCCGCGAGCCTTGAGGTTGCCGTAAGTAAGGATGAATGCATAGATGATGTGCACGAGGAAGCCTGCAGCGAGTACCGGTACCATGATTGTAACGATAGGGAGCGCCATGATGTCGCAACCTGCCTGGAAGAGTCCCTCTGCAGCACCATAGTTTCCAGTGAATGTGTCTATCACTGATAAGAAGTTGATGGTCATGTGGAGAAGGAGGAACACGATCAGGAACAGACCGCTGATACTCATGATAAGTTTCTTGGTGATTGAAGAAAGTGCCATAATAGTTATAATCTTTTTAAGTTAATATTCGTCAGAATATGCTCTTCTATCATGCAAAGATATATTCTTTCTTGGAAGTTTCATAATAATTCGATACTTTTGTTTGTTGGATTTATGAAACAATAATCATTATGGGAGCATATAGACGCGTTCTTTTGAAACTTAGCGGCGAGAGCCTTGGAGGCCCTGCCGGAAAAGGCATTGACGAAAACTGGCTTGCCGCTTATGCGGAGGAAGTTGCAGAGGCTGTAAAGAACGGCCTTCAGGTGGCCATCGTGATCGGTGGAGGAAACATCTTCCGCGGTCTTCAGGGTGTAGGAAAGGGATTTGACAGAGTCAACGGAGACAAGATGGGAATGCTGGCGACAGTGATCAACTCCCTGGGTCTTGCCATGGCTATCCGTTCTGCAGGTGTGGAAGCGGAAGTGTTCACAGCGACTCCTATGATGCCGGTAGCGCGTTATTATATGAGGGATGATGCTGTCGCTGTCATGGAGAAGGGCGGAGTTGCCCTTATTGCCGGCGGTACAGGCAATCCATATTTCACAACAGATTCCGGTGCTGCGCTCCGCGCTCTTGAGATCGGTGCAGATGCTCTTCTCAAGGGAACCCGCGTGGACGGCGTATACACTGCAGATCCTGAAAAGGACCCGAATGCCGTGAAGTATGATGAACTCAGTTTCGACAAGGCCATCGAGGACCGTCTGAAGGTCATGGATCAGACTGCATTCGCCCTCTGCCGCGAAGGAAACATGCCTATCATCGTCTTTGACATGAATCAGAAGGGCAACCTTACGAAACTCGTAAAAGGCGAGAAGGTCGGAACATTGGTACATGTGTGATACAGGAGACAAACAACAATAAAACCACAATACTATGATTACAAGAGCAAAAGAAATCCTGGCAGGTGCAAAAGACAAGATGTCTAACGCTGTCAACCACCTCGATGAGGAACTCAAGACATATCGTGCCGGCAAGGCAAACCCTATGATGTTCAACAACGTGCTGGTAGACTATTACGGAAGCCCTACACCTCTTCCTCAGGTGGCATCTGTAACGACTCCTGATGCAAAGACCATCATGCTCCAGCCATGGGAGAAGAAGATGATTCCTGTCATCGAGAAGGCCATCATGGATGCAAACCTTGGAGTTACTCCTCAGAATAACGGCGAGGCTATCCGCTGTTCTATCCCGCCTCTAACCGAAGAGCGCCGCAAGGAACTCATCAAGAAAGCCAAGGGAGCAGGTGAGAATGCAAAGGTAAGTGTCCGCAATGCTCGTCGTGATGCTATCGAACTTCTAAAGAAGGCAAACAAGGACGGTATGCCGGAAGACCTCCAGAAGGAGTATGAGCAACTCGTTCAGAAGGAGACGGATGCCTTCACCAAGAAGGTTGATGAGATCGTCTCTGCAAAGGAGAAGGAAATCATGACAGTTTAATAAAAAAATTGCTATATTTGTGGCCGTTATGGGAACTGTTCGATTTAGCACATTCGGTTTTTATTGTTTCTATTTCCAGAAAAGGTGATAGACCGGATGTTGCGTATCGATGATATAGTGAAATATGTTATGCTGTCCGGTTCTTTACCGGACAGTTTTATTTTTATGGGAAAGAAGATTGCAATACAGGGAGTAAAGGGCTGCTTCCATGAGCAGGCAGCCAGACTGTTTTATCAGGACCATGGCCATATCGTGCCTGAGATCGTCGAGTGTGCGGCATTTGATGACCTTTACCGCAGCATGGACTCAGGAACTGCCGATGCTGCAGTGATGGCCATAGAGAATACGGTGTCCGGAGGACTCCTTCCGAATTTCGAACTCCTGCGCAAGTATGACAGGAAGATCAAAGGCGAGGTGTTCCTGCGTATCCAGCAGAATCTTATGGCCATGCCGAGGCAGAGGATAGAGGACATAAAGGAGGTCCGCACGCACTATATGGCTATAAACCAGACCCGTGAATTCTTCAAGGATTATCCGTGGATACGTCTTGTGGAGTCTGAGGATACGGCGAAAAGTGCAGCAGACGTTGCACAAGGCGGACTGATGGGAGTCGGTGCGGTGGCTTCTGTCCTTGCCGCAGATATGTATGGGTTGGAGGTGCTTGCCGAAGGCATAGAGACATACAAGCAGAATTTCACAAGATTCCTTGTATTCGATGATTCTCTTAAGGTGGCTCATGATGAGGTGGACAAGGCCTCAATGTGCTTTACCCTTCCGCACACTCCGGGTTCACTTGCGCATGTGCTGACGATCCTTTCGTTCTATGGAATGAATCTTACCAGGATCCAGTCGCTTCCTATTCCGGGACAGGAGTGGCAGTATTTCTTCTATGTGGATATCAAGTTTGATGACTACGTCAGGTATGAACAGGCTCTGGCTGCGGTCAGACCTTTGATGGAGGATCTGAACATCCTTGGAGAATATAAATCAGCGATCTGATATTCAATATAGTTGAATCCAGAGCCCCCCGCCTCCTGACGGAGACATGTCTCTTCCGTCAATCTATATTGAATGTTACAGGGATTAAAAATGCCGAAGAAAGTGATGATAATTAGACCAGCGAAAAGAACGGAAAGCGTTCAGGAATATTATTTTTCCAGAAAATTGAAAGAGATTGCCGCAATGAATGCAGAAAAGATTGCGGCAGGAGAAGATCCTGTCATCAATCTGGGTATAGGCTCGCCGGACGGAATGCCGCCGATGCCCGCCATCGATGCTCTATGCATGTCGGCAGTGCAGGCAGGTAACCATGCCTACCAGCCTTATGTCGGTCTTCCCGAACTTCGTCAGGCTTTTGCAGACTGGTATGAAAGGTGGTATGGAGTGACTCTGGATCCGAAGACCGAAATCCAGCCTCTGGTAGGGTCCAAGGAGGCCATCCTGCTGATTTCCATGGCTTTCCTGGACAAAGGAGACAAGGTGCTTGTCCCTGACCCCGGATATCCGACCTACTCTTCGGCATCGCGTCTGGTGGAGGCCGAAATAGTCACATACGACCTTTGTGAAGATAATGGATGGCAGCCGGACTTCGATGCTCTGGAGCAGATGGACCTGGACGGTGTCAAGATCATGTGGACCAATTATCCCAACATGCCGACCGGTGCACCCGCAACAGAGGAACTGTATGCGCGCCTGGTGGATTTCGGGCGCAGGCACGGCATCCTGATCTGCAATGACAACCCATACAGTTTCATTCTGAATGACAGGCCTCTGTCCATTCTTGCCCAGGAGGGAGCCAAGGACTGCTGCCTCGAACTGAATTCATTGAGCAAGGCTCACAATATGGCCGGCTGGCGTATAGGTATGGTCGCGGCAGATGCCGAGGTGATCTCTGAAATCCTGAAGGTAAAGAGCCAGATGGACTCGGGCATGTACAAGCCTCTTCAACTTGCTGCAATAGAGGCATTGAAGCAGGGACCGAAATGGTTTGATGAACTGAATGCGGAGTATCGCCGCCGTCGCGTCCTTGCAGGAAAGATATTTGACCTTGTCGGTGCTGAATATGACAAGGACAGCAGCGGAATGTTCCTCTGGGGCAAGGTCGCAAAAGGATCGGGTCAGCAGGTTTCCGACAATCTTCTTTATGAAGCCGGCGTCTTCATCACCCCTGGCTTCATCTTCGGACGCAATGGCGAGGATTACATACGTATTTCTCTCTGTGCAAAGCCGGAAACCCTGAAACAGGCGTACGACAGGATACTGTCGTGTAGTGTAACAGATTGATGTACATCTGATTAATGATTTGTCCCGCAGGACAGGGATGGCAGGATAATAGTGTTAATGTGCTGGTAAACAAAGAATTGTGTATCACGCGCGGTGAAATGTGTAAATCAACAGGATTGTTATGAAGGTAGGAATCATAGGATTGGGACTGATCGGGGGCTCGATGGCAGTGGATCTGAAGCGGAAGGGATTTGCTGATGAGGTTCTTGGCGTTGAGGCGGAACCGGTCAACGCTTCCGCCGCTGAAAAGATCGGCCTGGTGGACAGGATCGTCACTTATGAGGAGTGCGTATCTCAGAGCGACGTTGTAATTCTTGCGGTGCCTGTAGGGGCTGCGGTCAGGATGCTTCCGGATGTGCTTGACAAGTTCCATGAAGAAGATAAGTCAGGAAAGTGCGACCGCGTGGTCATGGATGTGTGCTCTACAAAGGAGAGACTGGCCCATAGCGTGAAATACCATCCGATGAGACGTCAGTATGTGGCGACGCATCCGATGGCCGGAACAGAATACAGTGGCCCATGGGCAGCAATGCCGGGGCTTTTCGACGGCCATGCCTGCATCATCTGCGACAGTGAGGAATCCTCTCCGAAGGCTGTACGTACGGTTGAGGTTCTGTATGATGTCCTCAACATGAGGACCATATATATGAATGCCTCGAGTCATGATGTCCACACAGCATATGTCTCGCACATCTCGCATGTGACGTCGTTTGCCTTGGCCCTGACAGTGCTTGACAAGGAAAAGGACGAGAAACATATCTTCGATCTGGCGTCCGGCGGCTTCTCGTCGACCGTCCGTCTGGCCAAGAGCAGCCCGGACATGTGGACTCCGATCCTGATGCAGAACCGTGACAACGTTCTTCACGTCATGGATACATACATAGAAAAGATGAATGCCTTCCGTCAGGCGATAGCAGACAGCGACGAAGATGCTATACGCGACCTGATAGAAGATGCGAACAAGATAAGAAGAATAATAAGATAAAAAACTATGGCAAACAAGAAACTAGACATCATTCCCCTTTATGAATGGGGAATGTTCACAGAACCGCGTCCGAGCGTGGTGGCCGGTCCGTGCAGTGCGGAAAGCGAAGAACAGGTCATGGAGACCGCCAGAGGGCTTAAGGAAATGGGAATAAACGTATACCGTGCCGGCATCTGGAAACCGAGAACCCATCCGGGATCGTTTGAGGGTGCAGGTACTCCCGGGCTGAAGTGGTTGCAGAAGGCCAAGAAGGAATACGGGCTTAAGATCGCTACTGAAGTCGCGAGTGAAAAGCATGTCTTTGAGTGCCTGAAATTTGGAGTGGACCTGGTGTGGCTCGGTGCCAGGACAACGGCCAATCCGTTCCTTGTACAGGAGATTGCAGACGCCTTGAAGGATACGGATATCCCTGTTCTGGTAAAGAATCCGGTCAATCCGGACCTTGATCTCTGGATAGGTGCCCTTGAGCGTCTCAACAGAGCAGGCATAAAGAAACTCGGAGTGATCCACAGAGGCTTCTCTACCTTCGAGAAGATCCAGTACCGCAACGACCCTCAGTGGCAGGTGGCCATCGAACTCAGAAGCCGCCATCCGGAACTGCCGTTCTTTGTGGATCCGAGTCATATGGCGGGATGCAAGGATTTCATACAGGAAATATCCCAGCGTTCCCTTGACCTTGGCTTCGAGGGACTCATGATCGAGTCACATTGCAATCCGTCGGTAGCCCTGAGTGATGCGAAGCAGCAACTTACTCCGGCAGAACTCAGCGATCTCCTTTACAAGCAGATCAAAGTGAGAGATGCCGATTCGGATGCCAAGGAGTGGAAGGAAAATATCGACCAGCTACGTGCGAAGATTGATATCATAGACGAGAATATTCTTTATACCCTAGGTTCGCGCATGAAGATAAGCCGCCAGATAGGAGAATACAAGAAGAACAACAACATCGCTATCCTGCAGACTTCGAGGTGGGATGCCGTTCTGGCCAAGGTGGTTGCAAAGGGAAAGGAATACGGTCTGCCTGAAAACTTCATCACAGACGTATTCAATGCCATTCATGAAGCCTCTGTCGAGGCTCAGAATGAGATCATTTCAGGAAAGAGTTCAAAGTAGAAGAGAATGTCTCCCGGTCGCTGTCGCTGAAGAAGTTGACCTTGATCGGGGTATAGAACATTCTTTGCTTGAGATTGTCAGGGACAGCGGCACAGTCGCGCATTCTCTGGCAATCTTTTTCTGTAGTCATCACGACTGATGTCGGGAATGCCTTTGCTGCACTGTTTATCGATGATACATCTGCTTTGCTGAACTTATGATGGTCCGGAAATTCCAGATGTCTGACTATCTTGTAATTGCCGCTCAGGAACATCCTGAGAGGCTTGTCATTGGCGATGCCGGAGAACAGGATGAGCCTTTGCGTGTATGTATACCGAGGATCGCCCTCTGGAAAGACTGCCTGTGCCGTGTCATAGCCTATGGTAGTAAAGAAAAGATGTTGCTGCTTTCCGTTTTTGCGGATTCCGCTGCAAGTTGTGGCGTCGAAGTGATTCAGCCCCAAGGCCTCAGCCCATTTGCTCCTTTCCCACGCGTCAAGGTAGGTCGGGCATTTCGATACGATGACGATATCTGCGGCGGCAATCCTTTCGGGGAGGTCACGGAGTTTTCCCAGAGGCATGAGATGGTCCTTGAAGATAGGCCTGCTGTAATCTACAAGAACGATGGAAACGGTCGGCCTTACCGCACGGTGCTGGAATGCGTCGTCAAGTATGACCAGGTCTGCCTTCGGAAATTCCTTGTGCCTGCACTTGCGGGCTTTCTTGGATGTCATGACCTTCTCCGGATCGGCAAGAAAGTCACATCCCTCGCGGCGTGACTTGTCCACCGCAACAGTGATGAAAGGGAATTTCCTCTTTATCTGAAGAGGCTCGTCTCCGTATTCCTTTGCGGTTCCATCGGCCACCACCTGCTGGAAGCCACGGGTCTTGCGCTTGTATCCCCTCGAAAGTACTGCGATGTTCTTTGCGCCCCAGTCCACGTCCTGGGCCAGGGTGCGGATGAGCATCTCCGTATGCGGAGTCTTTCCGGTTCCTCCTACAGTTATGTTGCCTACGCAGATGGTCGGAACATCAGGGACATGCACCTTGCGCATGCCATGGTCATACATGAAATGTCTGACCTTCAGAGTCAGCCAGTAAGGAAAGAGCAGTATCTTGTCAATCATAATCAAATTCCATATACATTCCCGGCCGTAGGAGCCTCATCTGACCCCCATCGTGAGGCGATGTAGTCCAGAGTCCCGAAAAGTTCGTCAGGGTCATTTATTGTTACAAGTTTCAGGCGGGTCTCCTTGAAGTCAGGCAGTCCCTTGAAATAGCATGAAAGGTGACGGCGCATCTCAAGGATTCCCACGCGGTCCCCCTTGATCTCCAGAGATTTGGCAAGATGCCTCTTGGCCAAAGCGACCCTGTCTGTCACACTCATCTGCGGGAGGATCTCTCCCGTCTGAAGATAGTGTCTGATCTCGCGGAATATCCATGGGTGTCCGTATGTCGCCCGTCCTATCATGATCCCGTCCACTCCGTATCGTGCGAATGCGTCAGCGGCCTTCTGCGGCGAGTTGATGTCGCCGTTTCCGATGATAGGTATGTGCATGCGCGGATTCTCCTTCACCTTTCCTATGAGGGTCCAGTCAGCCTCTCCTGTATACATCTGGCAACGTGTGCGGCCATGTATGGTAAGAGCCTGGATGCCCACATCCTGGAGCCTTTCTGCGAGTTCGACGATTATCTTCGAGTCTTCGTCCCATCCCAGACGGGTCTTTACGGTCACCGGCAGTTTCACCGCCTCGACCACCTGCCTTGTGATCTCCACCATCTTGTCTGGCTCACGCATCATGCCGGAGCCTGCTCCACGGCGTGCGATCTTGTTGACCGGACATCCGAAATTGATGTCCACAAGGTCGGCGCCATGTCCTCCTGCAATCTCTGCGGCCTTTTCCGCCATCACTGCAGCATCTACCATGGCCTCCGGAATGTTTCCGTAGATCTGAATGCCGATAGGAGCCTCATAGTCATAGGTCACAAGTTTCTCGAGCGACTTGCGGGCATCGCGTATGAGTCCATCGGACGAGATGAATTCGGTATACATCATATCGGCGCCGAACTCCTTGCATATGAACCTGAAGGATGCGTCAGTCACATCCTCCATCGGTGCCAGCAGAAGCGGCTTTTCCCCAAGATCTATGTTTCCTATCTTCATACGACCCGCAAAAATACAAAATCCTCTTGAAACAAAAAAAAGTGCGATATAGTTGCATGATTTTTTGTAGATTTGCATGAATATAAAATGAATCGATATGGCAAAGATATCTACAATAGGCGTCCTCACCTCAGGAGGCGATGCGCCGGGAATGAATGCGGCCATCAGAGCAGTCACAAGGGCCGCCATCTACAACGGATGGAAAGTCAAAGGAATATACAGGGGCTGGGAAGGCTTGATCAATAACGAGATAAAGGATTTCACATCAGAGAGCGTAAGCGGTACCATCAATCGCGGAGGTACCATCCTCAGGACAGCACGAAGCAAGGGCTTCATGAATGAGGAAGGGCGTGCAAAGGCGTTCGAGAACATCAAGGCCAACGGCATCGATGCTCTGGTAGTGATAGGTGGAAACGGATCTCTTGCCGGTGCTCAGGTGATTGCGGCAGAGTATGACATCCCATGTGTGGGACTTCCGGGAACCATCGACAACGACCTCTATGGAACAGATACCACCATCGGCTACGATACTGCGCTCAACACCATCATGGACTGTGTCGACAAGATACGCGATACCGCGAATTCGCATAACAGGATATTCTTCGTTGAGGTGATGGGTCGTGACGCCGGTTTTCTCGCCCAGAATGCAGCCATCGCTACAGGCGCCGAGGCGGCCATCATCCCTGAGGACCAGACTGATGTGGACCAGTTGGCCACCTTCATCGGCCGCGGTGTCCGCAAGAGCAAGAACAGTTCAATCGTCCTTGTTTCCGAGAGCAAGAAGGACGGTACCGGCGGAGCACAGTATTATGCAGACCGCCTTGTGCATGAGTATCCTGAATTCGAGGCCCGTGTCACCATCCTCGGACATCTTCAGCGCGGAGGTGTACCTACGGCGAATGACCGCATTCTTGCAAGCCGTATGGGCGTAGCCGCTATCGAGGCTCTCAAGGACGGTCAGAGAAACGTGATGATCGGAGTCAAGAATGACCAGATCGTATACGTTCCGTTCAACAAGGCCATCCGCATCGACAAGCCTATCGACCGCGAACTCATCAACGTGCTGAACGTTCTTTCGATATAAAGGGGACATCCCGGCTGTATCATTACCACATGACTGTAACCGCTATGAAAGGCTTTGACAAAATCTGTCTTGCTGCACTCGCTCTGTTTGCAGGTGCGGCACTTGCCGCCCAGACTTATAAGTATCCGTTTCAGAATCCGGATATTCCGGATGAGGAACGCATAGACAACCTTCTCTCCCTGATGACCCTGGAGGAGAAGATCGCAACTTTTTCAGGCGCGGGAGTGCCTCGTCTCGGGGTTCCTTCTCCAGGAAGTTCCGAGGCCATTCACGGCCTTGTCCGCGGAGGGAGTTCCGACCTCGAAGGCTTTGTCCGCCACTCCCAGTTGGAGAAAGCAAGGGTGCCGCAGAACCGTAGACGCCCGGTTTTGGTTCACAGTACGGCCTTCCCTCAGGGCTATGGCCTCGGTGAGACCTGGGACCGCGATATCCTGCGCATGGTAGGTGAGGTGATGTCTGTAGAGGCCCGTTATCACTCTTGGAAGACAGGGAGGAACTGTCTGGTTCTCTGGGCTCCTAATGCGGATCTAGGTCGAGACCCCCGTTGGGGAAGGACAGAGGAATGCTTCGGTGAGGATCCTTATCTTGTGGCAAGACTTGCTGTCGAGGAGATTCAAGGCATGCAGGGCGACAACCCTGATTACTGGCGTACCGCGACAGTCATGAAGCATTTCCTTGCGAACAGCAACGAAGACGGCAGGACTTATACTTCGTCGGATTTTGACGAGGCCCTTTTCAGGGACTACTATTCATATGGATTCTGGAAGGGAGTGGTCGACGGCGGTTCGCGCTCACTTATGACAGCGTATAATAAATATAATGGTATACCATGTTCGACCAATGATTTCATTCATGAGATTCTGATAGGTGAGTGGGGAATGGACGGACAGATCCTCAATGACGGAAGCGCACTCAGCCTTCTTGTAAGTGACCATAAATGGGCTGCGGACAAGAAAGAGGCTGTGGCGATGACTGTCGAAGCGGGCATTACCCGCATTCTTGACCGTTTCGATCAGGAAATGCTGGCTGCGGTGAAGGAAGGACTGCTCTCTGAGGAGACAGTGGATAGAAATACCAGATACAATCTCCGCACTATTCTCAGACTCGGTCTTATGGATGATTCTGACGCCAACCCGTACAAGGACATGGGCTTTACCGACGTGGCCCCTTGGGAGACTGAGGAAAACAAGGCCAAGGCGCTTCTCGCTGCCCGGAAGTCGGTGGTTCTGCTCAAGAATGAGGGGGACCTCCTTCCTTTGGACAGAAACAAGGTAAAGAAGATCGCTGTGATAGGCAACAGAGCGGAGTCGGTCCTCAAGGACTGGTATGGAGCGCTTCCTGCATATACGGTTACTGCCCTTCAAGGGATCAGGGACGCTATTGAGGGCACAGATGTCGAGGTCCGTTTCCAGAAGTGGGATTCTGACGGAGAGGCTCAGAAACTTGCCGAGTGGGCAGATGTGGCCATAGTCTGTGTGGGCAACAATCCTATGACGAGCCCTGACTGGAAGAATGAGAGGATACAGGCTCCTTGGGCTGAAGGAAACGTGGCCGGTGACGGAAGGGAGGCTGTGGACCGCAGGTCTCTGGAACTTGAGACAGAGGACCTCATAAAGGTGGTCTGGAAGGCCAATCCGAATACAGTGGTTGCCCTCATAAGCAGTTTCCCTTATGCCATAGACTGGACTCAGGAAAATGTGCCGGCCATCATCCATATGGCTCAGAGCGGTCAGGAACTGGGAAACGCCTTGGCTGACGTCATTTTCGGCGACTACAACCCGGCAGGACGTACCACCCAGACCTGGGTGCGTGACATTCTTGAACTTCCGAACATGCTGGACTACGACATCCGCAACGGACGTACTTATATGTACTATAAAGGAGAGCCTCTGTATCCGTTCGGTCATGGACTCAGTTATACTTCATTCGAGTATTCAGGCCTCAAGGTCCGCAAGGAAGACGGTGGAGTACGCGTTTCGTTCAATCTGAAGAATACAGGCGGACGTGACGGCGAAGAGGTCGTTCAGGTCTATGTGAAATTCCCGGGGGATGACGCAGCAAAACGCCTGCGCGGATTCGACAGGGTGTCTGTACCTGCAGGGAAGAAGATAAAGGTCGAGATCTTCATTCCGGAAGACGATATGAAACTGTGGGATGTTGCCAGCCATGCATTTGCTGTTCCGGAAGGGGAGTGCAGGTTTGAGGTCGGAGCATCTTCGCAGGACATCAGACTGGACGCTTCGTTGAAGATGTAGCCCTTTTGAAGTGTGTCAAAAGGCGATTTTTCAGAAAATTTGGTCAATCCGAAAATTATTTCTATCTTTGCGCCCCCTATGTAGTGTAGGGATCGCAAAGATTTTTTATTAAGTATTAACCATTTAAATGTACAAGATGGACACACAGAGCTACAAAACGGTATCCCTCAAGGCAGGTGATATCAAGAAGGAGTGGGTTGTGATCGATGCTACCGACTTGGTGGTAGGCCGTCTTGCTTCCAGAATCGCTCTCGTTCTTCGTGGTAAGAACAAGCCTTCTTACACTCCGCACATGGACTGCGGTGACAACGTCATCGTTCTCAACGCGGACAAGGTAAGATTCACTGGTAAGAAGATGACCGACAAGGTGTACGTTCGCCACACTGGATACCCAGGTGGACAGCGTTTCGCCACTCCAAAGGAGGTTAT
>JAFURF010000008.1 GCA_017471965.1 Bacteroidales bacterium | reverse complement strand
TTGAGTGCACTGAGCAGAGAGAAAGCGGTGTACCAGGTATCTCAAGATACATCACTACAAAGAACAAGAAGAATACAACTCAGCGTCTGGAGCGTAAGAAGTACAATCCGTTCCTTAAGAAGGTGACCCTTCATCGCGAGATCAAATAATTTGTGGAGGAATTGATATATGGCAAAGAAAGCAGTCGCAACCTTCAAGGCAGGTACACTCAAGAAGATGGTAAAGTGTATCCGTATGGACAAGTCTCCTAAGACAGGTGCTTATGTGTTTACAGAGGAACTCGTTGAGGAGGACAAGACTAATGAATTATTCGCAAAGAAATAAATTCCTTTAATATCCTTTAAAAGTGGCAAGGCGGAATCCTATTTTCAGCCTTGCCACTTTTTTTATACGCTTTAAATGATTAAATTTGCAGGTTAAACATCTGTTTTTATGGGTATTTTTGATAAAGGAGTAAAGAAGACCAACAGAAGTTTCTTCGACAGGCTTTCAAGGGCCATAGTAGGAAAGACCGAAGTTGATGATGATCTTCTCGATGCAATCGAGGAGGCGCTTCTTGCTACGGATATGGGTGTCGATACCACCATGAGGATCATCGAGAATCTTGAGGAGAGGGTAAGAAGGGACAAGTACGTGTCCCTTAATGAGTTGGTTGATATCCTTCGTGACGAGATCTCAGAATTGCTGAATGTGCGTGAAGGCGAGACTTCCGATGACAGGATCGAACCTTTTGATTTCAGCAGGAAACCGTATGTGGTCATGGTCGTGGGTGTGAATGGAGTTGGAAAGACCACTACTATCGGAAAGTTGGCAAGCAGTCTTAAGGCTCAAGGAAAGAAGGTTGTTCTAGGTGCCGCCGACACATTCCGTGCTGCAGCAGTCGATCAGCTTACGATCTGGTCCGAAAGGGCAGGTGTGGACATCGTGAAGCAGGAAATGGGATCTGATCCGGCATCGGTGGCCTTCGATACGGTCAAGTCTGCTGTTGCCAAGGAGGCGGACGTTGTCCTTGTTGATACGGCAGGTCGTCTTCATAACAGGATAGACCTGATGAACGAACTGACCAAGATCCGCAATGTCATGAGGAAGGTAGTCCCTGATGCCCCACATGAGGTGCTTCTTGTCCTTGACGGATCCACAGGCCAGAATGCCTTTCAGCAGGCCAAGGAGTTCTCCCGTGCCACAGACATTACGGCACTTGCCGTGACAAAACTTGACGGAACCGCTAAAGGTGGTGTTGTTGTTGGTATTGTGGATCAGTTCAAGGTCCCTATCAAGTTTGTCGGTATCGGAGAAGGAATAGATGACCTGAAGGTGTTTGACAAGCGCGAGTTCGTGAATTCGCTTTTCTCAAAGGAAGATATAGAAAATTAATGATATATGAAGATTTCGTACAATTGGCTCAAAGATTATCTTGAGTGTGACCTCACACCAGAGGCCGTTGCTGAGGCGCTGACTTCAATAGGACTTGAGGTAGATGCGCTCGAACAGATAGAGGAGATTCCGGGAGGACTTGCCGGAGTAATCGTTGCTGAAGTGATAGAGTGTGTGGAGCATCCGGATTCGGATCATCTCCATATAACTAAGCTTGATACAGGCGATACTGAACTGCTTCAGGTCGTATGCGGTGCTCCTAATGTGGCAGCAGGACAGAAGGTGCTGCTCGCTACGGTCGGAACAGTACTCGGTGAAGACTTCAAGATCAAGAAGTCGAAGATCCGTGGTGTGGAGTCTTTCGGTATGATCTGCGCAGAGGATGAACTCGGTATCGGTGAGTCACATGACGGTATCATGGTACTGGATCCTGATGCAGTAGTCGGTACTGCAGCAAAGGATTATCTTGGACTTGCGACAGACGCTCTCATAGAGATCGGACTCACTGCCAACCGTGTGGATGCGGCTTCGCATATCGGTGTCGCACGTGATCTTTACGCATATCTCAAGCATAACAATATTCCATGCAGCCTGAACATTCCGGATGTTTCTGCATTTGCAGAGGGTGAAGGTGAGGCTATACCAGTAGAGGTTACAGCAGCAGACGGTGCACCACGATATACAGGTACGACCATCAAGGGAGTAAAGGTGGCGCCTTCACCTGAGTGGCTTCAGAAGAAACTTCTTGCCATCGGACTCAGGCCTATCAATAATGTGGTGGATATCACCAATTTCGTGCTTCATGAGATCGGACAGCCACTTCATGCATTCGATGCATCTAAGATCGCTGGCGGAAAGGTTGTGGTCCGCAGAGCCGAGGAAGGCGAAAAGTTCGTGACCCTTGATGGCGTTGAGCGTACTTTAAGTTCTGCAGACCTGATGATTGCAAATGCGCAGAAGCCTATGTGCCTTGCCGGAGTTTTCGGAGGTGAAGAGTCAGGTGTGACAGAGGCTACTACAGATGTCTTCCTTGAGAGTGCATACTTCAATCCTGTGTCGATCAGAAAGAGTTCCAAGAGACATGGGCTCAAGACAGATGCTTCATTCCGTTATGAGCGCGGTGCCGACCCTCTCGTCGTTGACTACGCTGCAAGGCGTGCTGCACTCCTCATTCAGGAACTTGCCGGTGGTGAGATCGTAGGAAAGGTACAGGAATTCTATCCTGAGAAGATTGAGAAGAAGGTGGTTGAACTCGACTATTGCCGTATGGAAAACTTCATCGGCAAGAAGATCGGTCACGATGTCATCGAGGGACTGCTTGAGGCATTGGCATACGAGTTTGTTGAGAAGCACGAAGGTGGCGCGACTGTAGCGGTGCCGTCATATATGGTTGATGTATACCGTGAATGCGATGTGGTCGAGGAGATTCTTCGTGTGTACGGCTATAACAACATCGAACTCCCACAGGCAATGCGCATGTCTGTGAATGCACCTCAGAAGCCTGAACCTGAGCAGGTAAGGAAGTCAATCGCCGATTTTCTTGCTGCGAACGGTTTCGTGGAGACCATGAACAATTCACTGACCAAGTCTGATTATTATGCGAAATTGAAGACCTTCCCTGAGGAGAATTGCGTGAGGATAATGAATCCTCTCAGTTCCGATCTCAATGTGATGAGGCAGACCCTCCTTCTTAACGGTCTTGAGGTCATTGCATATAACATCAACCGTCAGATCACTAATATCAAGACATTCGAATACGGTTCAGTATACTCGTTCAAGCCTGGCACTGACGGCAAGACACTCGAATCATACGAGGAGCATACATGCTATGCACTCTTCATGAGCGGCCAGCCGGACAAGTCATGGCGTACAGATCTCGGAAAGGGAAGCTATTTCCAACTCAAGGGATACCTCGAACTTCTTCTGAAGCGTTTCGGATGCGACATATACTCTCTTGAGACTGATGCTGCTCCTGCAGACCTGTTCTCCGAGGGACTTTCATACAGTCTCCCAGGCTCACGTCAGACTCTTGCCGTAATGGGTACCATCGCTCCCGCAAGACTCAAGCAGTTCGGCATCAGACAGCCTGTATTTGCTGCTGAGATCAGTTGGCCTGCTCTTTTTGAACTTGTAAAGAGAAACAGGATCAAATATAAGGAACTGCCTAAGTTCCCTGAGGTAAGAAGAGACCTTGCGCTTCTTCTTGACGAGTCTGTGACTTATGCGGACCTCCGCAAGAGCGCTTTCCGTGCAGGAAAGAAACTTCTCAAGCAGGTAGGGCTTTTCGACGTATACCGCGGAGACAAGATTGCAGAAGGAAAGAAGCAGTATGCACTCAGTTTTGTGCTTCAGGATCTTGAGAAGACCCTTACAGACAATGATGTGGAGAAGGTGATGAGCAAGTTGCTTTCTACTTTCCAGAATGAATTCGGTGCAGTGTTGAGATAGAGATGAGAAGAGTCCTGCGTCATATTCCGGCTCTGATCATCCTTGTGATGATCATATCCGTTTCCTGCCGAAAGCAGGATGCGGAAGTGATTCCGCGTGCGAAACTGTCAAGGATATATGCGGAAATGCTCATGACAGACCAATGGGTCATGTCTGCAAAAGGAGTCAGACTGATTGCAGATACCTCTCTTGTATATGAACCTATTCTGGAGAAATACGGATATACGACTGAGGATTATGTAAAGACTGTCGATGTATATATGAATGATCCTGAGCGCTTTGCCAAGGTGTTGAGGACAACGGTCGATATACTTGACGAGCGGCTGGTGCAGTTGAGGAAGGAAAAGCACGCACAGGAGGTCAAGGCTGCGAAGGAG
Organism: Bacteroidales bacterium; assembly: GCA_017471965.1. Taxonomy (GTDB): domain Bacteria; phylum Bacteroidota; class Bacteroidia; order Bacteroidales; family UBA932; genus Cryptobacteroides. The sequence goes on along the minus strand of JAFURF010000008.1, from coordinate 78,867 downwards.
CGGGAGTGGAAGAAGATGGCCGACTTGTTGAAGTCGGATTTCGACCCTGCAGAGTACTTTCCTTATCTTAACGGTGAACCTTATGTACATTATTACGACAGTGTGTCGTTCGAGCCTGATTCAGCCTTATGGGTATACAGGCTGATTTCTATCGAGAGGGCGGATACCATATATGACCGTATAAGGATGATAGTGAAGACGGATACTCTGTCGGTGTGTGACAGCGTACCGTCAAAGGATACCGTCGTCTCGGTAAGACCCGTAATGAGAATTGAACAGGAACTGAAATCGGAACCGGAACTGCTGAAAGTACAGGAAAAGACCGGAAAGAGGAGACTGGACGGTCAGATAAGAAGAATGGTTGTTGAAGATGGGAATCAATAGGATAGCGGCATCCTATGTCTATACCTTGGATGCCGAAAAGCCGATAGTGAACGGCTATGTGGAATACGATGATGCTACAGGGGAGATTCTTGCAGTAGGTCAATGCTCTGATACTGAAGAAGTGATCAGAGGGGCTCTGGTGCCGGGATTCGTGAATGCCCATTGCCATGTGGAACTGTCTCATCTTCATAAGAAGTTCCGCAAAGGGACAGGGATGGCAGGTTTCATCGATCAGATAAACGAACTTCGTGACTGGGCCGGAAAGGAGGTGAAGACAGCGCTTGTGCGTCAGTGGATGGACAAGATGTGGAATGCCGGAGTCTCTGCCATGGCGGACATAAGCAACGATGACTCTTCATTTGAGGTGAAGAAGGACCATCCTATGTATACCAGGACATTTCTTGAAGTGTTCGGAAGCGAGCCGGAGATGTGTGAAGGGGTCATGGCTGATGTGAAGGCTTTGAACGAGGTGGCGGATGCCGCGGGAATAGATGCGGCACCGACTCCGCATTCATGCTATACCATGAGCCCGGAACTTCTCAGTGCATCAGCAGCGGCAGGTCTGGAGAGGGGATGGATTTCGTACCATTCGCAGGAAAGTCAGGAAGAGGAGGATCTTCTGCTGACAGGTACGGGAGCCATGTATGAGAACAGGAAAAGGTCCGGAATGAGTACGCCACCGGTTACCGGAGAGTCTTCGCTGAAATATTTCATTGACCGTCTTGCGGCTGTCAGGCCTGCACCATATGATGAGCATATCCTTCTTGTGCATAATGTCTGCCTTTCGCAGAGTGACATAGATGCGGCAGGAAAGGTGATGAAGAATGTCTTCTGGGCGGTATGTCCGTTGTCGAACATCTTCATACATGACGCTTTGCCTCCGATACGACTTATGAGGGAGAACGGTCTGGCCATTATGGTGGGAACGGATTCCCTGTCAAGCAATGATGATCTGGATATGGTGAAGGAACTCGTGTGCATCCATGATAATTTCCCTGAGGTGCCTATGACGGAACTTCTGGAGTGGGCGTGCCGGAACGGTGCATGCTTCCTTGGAAAAGAGGATGTCCTTGGAAGTCTGACGCCGGGAAAGAGGCCGGGTATCGTTCTTGTTACAGGAATGGATGAAAATGGCTGCCTTACTGCAGACAGCGCTTCAAAAAGGATTGTGTGATGCTTCATTTTGATGAAATAGTATTCGGACCTATCTTCAGCCGCAGGCTCGGTTCCTCGCTCGGAGTCAACCTTTTGCCGTCGAAAGGCAAGTTGTGTAACTTTGACTGTGTATACTGTGAATGCGGATGGAACAAGGACGGAATCAGTGACAAGGTCTTCCCTCGTCTTGCCGATATAGAGGCCGCTTTGGAGGATAAGATGTCCAAGGCTCTTGCTGCCGGAGTACCGGTGGATTCCATTACGTTTTCCGGAAATGGCGAGCCTACGATTCACCCTGATTTCCCTCAGGTGATAGATGTGACCTTGAGACTCCGTGACAAGTATTTCCCGGGTGCTAAGGTGTCGGTACTTTCCAACGCGACGATGATATCGCGTCCAAGCGTCGCCGAGGCACTTATGCGTGTGGACAATCCTATATTGAAACTGGATGCGCCTACGGATGAACTGGTCGGTCTTATAAACAAGCCGGCCGGAAAGTATAGTGTTGAGGATACTGTAGAGCACCTGAAGAAGTTCGAGGGCGGATTTATCTTGCAGACGATGTTCCTGAAGTCTCCCGACTTCGATACGGCGAGCCCGGAAATGCTCGGGAAATGGATGGATATTGTCCGGAGCCTGAAGCCGAGGGAGATCATGGTCTATACGATTGACCGCGAGACCCCTGACAAGAGACTGGCGAAATGTACTGTCAAGGAGATGACTTCCTATGTGAAGCCTCTGCTTGATGAAGGATTCAAAATACAGATAAGAGGATAATGAGGACGGTAATACAGAGGGTTACAGAGGCCAGTGTGGATGTTCCTGCAGAGGGATATCGTTCCGAGATAGGGAAGGGACTTCTTGTCCTGGCCGCTTTCATTGACGAGGACACGCAGGAGGATCTGGAATGGACGGCCCGGAAGATTGCCGCGATGCGTATATTCGATGACGAGGACGGTGTGATGAATCTGTCGGTAAAGGATGTGGATGGAGAGATTCTTGCCGTCAGTCAGTTCACCCTATATGCGTCGACTGTGAAAGGAAACAGACCCTCATATATAAAGGCAGCAAAGCCGGATGTGGCGGTACCTCTATATGAGCGCTTCCTGACTCTTCTGGAACAGAATGTAGGAAAGCCTGTGGGACGGGGCATTTTCGGAGCAGATATGAAGGTTTCTCTTCTGAATGACGGTCCTGTGACTATAATTGTGGATTCGAAATTGAAATTTTAAGAATATATCATATGGGAGTTTATTTGACAAAATACGGTTATTCTCCGGATCAGGAGGCCATCGGAAGGGCATTGGAGATCATTGCCGCCAATCTTGACAATGTGGCCTCAGAGCAGGTGTATAAGGACTGCTTCTCGATGATGGACCTGACTACATTGAAGACAGACGACACTCCTGCTTCAGTGGAAAAACTTGTAGGGAAGGTCAATTCTTTCAGAGACGCTTATCCTCAATGGCCTCTTCCTGCTTCGGTGTGTGTCTATCCTAACTTTGCTTCTACGGTGAAGAATGCCAGGAGATGTGATTTCAATATTACGGTTGTCTCTGCATGCTTCCCGTCATCGCAGAGTTTTCTTGAAGTGAAGCTCAAGGAGTGCGAACTTGCTGTGGAGCAGGGTGCTGATGAGGTGGACATAGTGCTTGCCTTGAATTCGTTCCTTGCAGGAGACTATGACAAGGCTTCAGAAGAAATCCGTCAGGTACGTGCATGTATAGATGCTGTGGCGCAGAAGCAGGGACGCAAGGTTCATCTGAAGGTGATTCTTGAGACAGGACTTCTCAGGACTCCGGAACGTATTGCCGAAGCATCATTCCTGGCAATGGAGGCAGGTGCTGATTTCATCAAGACATCAACCGGCAAGGTCGATGTGAATGCTACGCCTATGGCCGCTTATGTCATGTGCGAGTGCATCGCGAGATATCATGACTTCACCGGAAGGAAGATCGGATTCAAGCCTGCAGGAGGTATTTCATCCGCTGCCGACGCATTGTGCTATTATTCGATTGTATCTACCATCCTGGGTAAGGAATGGCTTGACAAGGAGTACTTCCGCTTCGGTGTGAGCCGCGTGGCAAACAGCCTTCTTGCTGCAGTAGAGCAGAAAACAGTATCGTTTTTCTAGAAAATTTGTTTGATTTTTGCAAAAAATCAAACAAATTTCAGATAGTAAATCGCCCTTGGACGTGTGTCTGAGGGCGATTTTTTTAATTATCCGCATACTTTTTCGTTACACGGATAATTCTCTGGAACTTTGCCTCCGTAATTAATGTCAAAGTTATGAGAGGTAAAATCAGACTTATGCTCATGGCACTCACAGTGATGTCATGCAGCGAGGAAGGAGCCCGTCCGGAGCATGGAGTTGACTACCGTTACGGGAGGGATCTTTCTCATGAAAAGATCGTCTTGGGATCTCAACTGGAGAATCCTTACAAGACTGAAAACATCACAAAGGCACTTCAGGACCTGTATCCAACAAAGGCAGACAGGACAGAAGTGAAGACAACGGATCTGTATGTTAGGTTTCTGCCTAAGGATGGGGAGGAACTGGAAGCCCTCGTGTCTTTAGGATTGGAGATGACCGACCATCCTTTGGATTTCGAGATAGTCAAAGAAGGAGACTGGTATCATGATCCTGAAGTTCCGGAGGGTAAGGTGACCTGGCAGTATGCACTGGTTCCTGAGGATTTTGAATTCCCGGATATCGAGTATGAAATCATTGATGAATGTCATCTGGCAGAAAATGTTGCCGGAACCCGTGCTGATGATGGGATTGACTGGGAGGCTGTAGAACGTCATGCCTATGTTATGACTGGGAATGAGGCATTGCTCGCTCCGCAGACAAAGGCTTCGAAAGTCTGTCCTTCAGGAAGAATCACCATTGTTGATGAACATGCTGGAGGAGGCAAGCCGTTCGGAGTGGCAGGTGTCCGGGTGTCATGCAATTCATTTGTCAAATTCTCTCATGCCTATACCGATAAGGATGGATATTATGAGATGCCTAAGAAATTCTCGGCCAGACTGAGGTACCGTCTTGTCTTTGAAAACGAGAAGGGTTTCTCCATCGGTGTCAATATGGTGCTGGTACCGGCATCGGTCTCGACCTTGGGAAAATCAGGACCGGAGGGCGTGAACATGACTGTAACACCGGATTCGGAAACCAAACTGTTCAAGAGATGCGTCGCCAATAATGCTGCATATGACTACTATGAAAGATGCGCTGCAGAAGATATGGATATATCTGTACCTCCGAAAGACATAAGGATGTGGCTTTTTCACAAGATGAAGGCCTCAAGTGCCGTGATGCTGCATCATGGGGCAGTCCTGGACAGTGACATGCTTTCATCCTTTCTGGGATATTTTGCCCCGTTGTTGAAATTCTTCCTGCCCGACATTACCGTAGGTGTTGAAGGAGATCATGACTACCGGTCAATCTATTCGACCGTATGTCATGAACTTGCACATGCGTCTCATTTCACGAAGGTCGGCACCTCATTCTGGAATCAGTATATCCTGTATATCATAGGGTCATACATATCTTCAGGAGGAATGACATATGGAGATGGCCTGGGAGTCAATTCCGGCTATTGTGAAGTCGGTGAGATGTGGGCCTATCACCTTGAATCTAAGATGTACCATGAACGTTACGGCGGCTCATATCCGTCTTTCGGTACATCCTATTGGTTCTATCCGCAGATATTCCGGTTCCTGGAGGAAAAAGGGGTGTCGACAAGTGAGATATTCTCGGTCCTGCGGCCAGAGACAACGTCTGTGGATGAACTGCAAAGGGCTTTGATAAAGGCCTTGCCGGCAAGGACTTCCGACATCGACATGATATTCAACAGATACAGATAGTGATGCTCATGAAGTCAAAGATCCTTTTGTTCATCATCCTTGTGCTCATGCCATGCCACGTCTTTGCCAGAAAGTTCAGCGCATCGACTGATCTTCTCGGGTATGCCAGGCTAGGGACCTTGAATGCCGAGTTTTCTTATGCGGTGTCAAGGCGATGGAGCTTGACGGCAGGAATGCGTTACAATCCCTTTACCTTCCGGCAGGGAGATCCTGAACTGCAGTTTCAAGACCGTCAGTTGTCGTTTTCTGCAGGTGCAAGATTATGGCCGTGGCATGCAATGTCAGGGTGGTGGTTTGCCGGAAAGATAAGGTGGCAGGAGTACAACAGAGGTGGTCTGGCATCCCGAAAAACCGAAGAAGGTGACAGATATGGTGCAGGTATGTATGGCGGCTACACCTATATGCTTACGCCTCATCTCAATCTGGAGTTCGGAGTGGGCTTATGGGCAGGGGTTGCAGATTACCGCCAGTATTCATGTCCTGTATGTGGAATTACGACCGGAATAGGGAAAAAGTTCTTTCTGCTTCCGGATGATGTCGTCATATCCTTGGCCTATGTGTTCTGAACTGAAGACATTATTGCTTTTCCTGTTGGCTGCTGCCCTGTCATGCACTCCGCTCAGGAAACTGCAGGATATCCGTTCCGGGAAAGTGACCTTGCAGATAAGCGTGCCGGAGGACAAACCGCAGGAGGACTCCTGCGAGGTGGATATCGACAGCATCGTAGGTTCTCTGTCTGAAGGACCTGTCATCATGAATGCCATCAGGGATACGGATACGGGGGAGATGGTTGCGACCGATGTCATAAATGCCTCAAAGGTGGTGGCGCGTTTCAGGAATGTGGCGGAGAGGGCAGGATATGTGTCCATAGGCTTTGATGTTTCTGTACCTGCAGGAATGTCGGATTCGAGGTGGCAGTTGAAACTTTATCCCGAGATGAGGATACAGAATGATACGGTCGCGCTGGAGCCCCTGTTCATTACTGGAGAAGCATATCGTGAGGGACAGATGAGAGGGTATCAGAGATACAGGAAATTCATGTCATCCATCATTACGGATACGCTTGATCTGATATGGGTAAGACAGTTGGAGATTTTTCTCGAGAGGCATTTCCCTCAGACCTACGCCATGAAGACGGATTCATCTCTGGTGAGTGATCCTGTGGCAGAGAATCTTTTCGGAGTCACCCAGGCTGACGCTCTGGAGCACTACCGCAGAAGCATCAGGATCCGGCATAATGAAAGACGTAAAGCCATGACAGGGAAGATGTACGACCGTTATGTGAAGGACCCTATATTGACTGAAGGAATACGTCTTGATACTATCCTGACGACATCAGATGGAGATTTCATTTACAGATATGTCCATACGTTCAGGAGCCGTCCGGCCCTGAAGAAGGTGGTGGTGGGCCTGTCGGGTGAAATGTATGAGGATGGCGAAAGCATCTGTCATCTTCCATTCCCGGATGACCTTACATTCTATATAAGTTCTCTTTCTTCCATGGCTGACATGACACCGAAGTTCAGGATGATGATATTGGAAAGGACCGTATATGACAACACGAAGGCTTTGATCGATTTCCGTCAGGGCAGTGCTGAGGTGGATACGTCCTTGTCTGACAATGCTTCGGAATTGCGTCGCGTGATCGGTTGCATCGATGATGTTGTCGGGAGGAGGGAGTATGAACTGGATTCATTGGTCATCATGGCCTCATGTTCTCCTGAAGGCAGTTTCAGCCATAATGCGGCCTTGTCTGCGGCCCGGTCCGATGCTGTGAGGGATTATCTGAAGGACTATGTCCCGGTTGAATGGAAACCCTTTCTGAGGACTTCGGCAATGCCTGAGAACTGGGATCAGTTCAGACGTATTGTGGCGAACGATACGGTAATCGGGATTCAGGCCCGCGACAGGATCCTCGCTGTGACGGACGATATGACGGATCCTGACTGTTCGGAAAAGAAGATTTCAACAATGCCGGAATACAGGTATCTGAGGGAAAAGGTCTACCCTAAACTGCGCAGTGTCAGTTTTGACTTTCACCTCCATCGTGCCGGTATGCAGAAGGATACAGTGCACACTACCGAACTGGATACCGTCTATATGGCCGGCCTGGATGCATTGAAGTCTCTTGATTATAAACGTGCAGTGACTCTCCTGAGACCATATGACGATTATAATTCCGCACTTGCTTTTGTGTCTGCAGGATATGACCGGTCCGCCCTTGATGTTCTGGACCGTCTTGATACGGACCAGGCCAGGGTATGCTATCTTAAGGCTATGGTTCTTTCCCGGCTTGGGGTATATGAAGAAGCAATGAAATATTATGAATTGAGCATCGCCCGGGATCCGTATATGGAACATCGAGCCAATCTGGATCCGGAGATGCATTTATTGGTTAATAAAAGAAAAACGTTATGAAAAAGAAAATCTTGATTGCGGCTGTCTCACTCGCCGCTCTGGCTGCATGTGCCAAGAATGAAGAGCAATCTGCCTATGCAGAAAATGAAATTGTAGAACTTGAAGTTTCAGTGCCTTATTATGCTACCAAGGCAGATAGCGGAGAGTCCGATGTGTCGGATTGCCAGATTCTGGTGTATTCTCTGGATACTGGTATGCTTGAGGCATTTGCAAGATCGAACGGTATAGGATCCCCTGTCAAGATCCAGTGTACTGTGGGGCAGAAGGAAGTTGTTGTGTTGGGAAATGCTCCTGACATGAGTGCCATGGCGAGACTGTCTGATCTTAAGGCTGCGCGTTCAAGTCTGGCGCATAATGCTCCTGGAGCACTGGTGATGGAAGGCAGCAAGGTCGTTTCGCTTACCGCATCGTCGTCGGAGACGATAAATGTAAGGAGGGTAGTCTCAAAGATCCGTCTCAAGAGTGTGGTCACCCGTTTTGAACAGAGCGGATTCAATGATCTGGACTTCAAACTCAAGTCTGCATATCTGATCAATGTCCCTGCGGATAAGGCATATCTTTCCACACCGTCTCTGAGTCTCGGTGTTCTGCCCGGATCATGGTATTGCAAGGATGAGTTCTCCGGTGATGTCGGGGGATGCGAGGCTTTCCTCTACCATGATCTTGAAGGAAAGATCCTGACTCCTGCCCTTGAATATCAGATAGGGAAGGTCTTCTATTGCTGTCCTAATCCGTATTCTGCAGAGTCGTATTCCGATCCATGGGAACCTCGTCCGACAAGACTTGTGGTTGAGGCATATATCGGTACCCAGTTGTGCTGCTATCCGATATCATTGCCGGAACTGAAGCAGAATGCCGTTTATGATGTGTCATTGGTCGTTACGCGCCCGGGAAAGCAGGATCCGTCATCTGATATGGAGAAATATGGTGAAATGTTCAATGTCACGGTTCTTGATTGGGATACCGGTGCTTCTCTGAATGAAGTCCTTTAGCAAGAACCATATGACTGACCGGTATATGAAGATACAAGCGGTCGTTGCATGCATCTTCCTTCTTGCTTCCTGTTCTGTCAAGGAGGTCAGGGATTCATGTCCCTGCCTTCTGCTGTTCGACTTCAGCGAGTGCGGCGGAGCGGTGCCATCGGATGCAGACCTGCTTGTCACAAGTGAAGAAGGAGTGGTTTGGGAAGATGCTGTAGACCTTGATGTCCATACGCGGTATTCCGTATATGTGCCGAAAACGGATCTGCATCTTCGCGTATGGTCCGGTGACGGAGGTCTTGCCACGGTGCGTGGACTGGATATTCCGCTCGGACAGGATTGTCCGGAGATATATATGCATGACGCTGATGTGGTAGCAACGGGAGAAATGCTCACAGACACTGTCCGCATGAGAAAGAATCATTGTGTGATGCATATAAAGACTGAAGGAGGAGGCGATTTCCCGTTTGACATGAAGGTCAATGGCAACGTGTCTGGGTATGACCATGCCGGCAACCCTGTTGAAGGAAAATTTGAATGCACTCCGGAACGTGACGGAGATGATTTCAAGGTGGTGCTTCCTCGTCAGACCGATGACCGGCTGATGCTGAGTGTTGAGGGAGATGGCGTTGCCAGCAAGACTTTTGCATTGGGACAGTATCTGTCTGCCGGTGGATATGATTGGTCTGCTCCTGATCTGGATGATGTGTCCGTGACTATCGACTATGCCTTGACAGAAGTCAGGGTTTTGGTCAACGGATGGGAAAGTGTATATGCTTATGATGTGATAATGTGATAAAATTTAAGGCACAAAATCAAAAATAGTTCGTATTTCAAAAACATTTTATATCTTTGCAATCTCTTTCCAAAGCCCATGTGGTGAAATGGTAGACACGCTCGTTTCAGGTGCGAGTGCTTCACGGCGTGTAGGTTCGACTCCTATCATGGGCACAAAGGGACATCTCAACCGGAGATGTCCCTTTTCTACTTCTTCAAGGTATATGTCTGGATATATTGCATGAACGCGTCCTTATTGCTGTCGCTGACAGGAATTCTTGCTCCGTCGGACATCGTGACTACCGATCTTTCCACTTCCTTTACGTGCTTCATGTTCGCAATATATGAACGATGTATCTGAATGAAGTGTGCAGGAAGCTTTTCCTTGATGTGCCTGAATGTGGTGTGGGTCAATAACGGGTCAGCATCGGTAAGATGAATCTTAAGGTACTCGTTCATTCCTTCTATATACATGATGTCGTCCAGGACAATGCGTATAAACCTGTAGTCCACTTTCAGATACAGGACATCGGATTCATGTGGTGATGTGTCCGTACGGTCTTCCTCCTCCTGCGGATGCATGAGCAGGAAGTGTTTGTGAAGATTATCTGCAGCACGCTGGAACTCTGCGAATCCGAACGGCTTGAGAAGGTAGTCTATGGCGCGTACCTTATAACTTTCTACAGCATATTCCGCATAGGCTGTCGTGAATATGACAAGCGGAGGATCTGCAAGCGTCTTTATGAACTCAAGGCCGTTCATGTCCGGCATGTTTATGTCTATGAATATTGCGTCCACCTTTTCGGACAGGAGTGTCTTCATGGCCTCATATGTGCCCTCGCACAGTCCTGCGAGTTCAAGGTAAGGAGTGCGCTCGATGTAGTTCTTCATCTTGTCGAGAGCCATAGGTTCATCGTCGACAGCAATGCACTTTATTTTCATATGTATGGAATTATCAGATTGACTGTGTAATAATCGGATCCGTCTTCGATCCTCAAAGAACTTCTGCCTTCATACAGGAGATCCAGACGGCGTCTTACGTTTTCGAGGCCGACACCTCCGGTGGATGCGTTATCTGTTTCAGGTTTGGTGTTCCTGCAGAAGAAATAAATATGTCCGTCGTCATCACTGACGGATATCCTGATATGTGACTTTCTTCTGTAACTGATGCCATGCTTGAATGCGTTTTCCACGAAAGCGATGAAAAGCAATGGTGGAAGTCTGACTTTGTCTGACGGATGATTCGGCACAATCAGTTCGACTTCGACCTTGTCAGACGGATATCTTTGACGCATCAAGGCTACATAACTGGAAATGAACCTGACTTCATTTGCAAACGTGGTCAAAGAATTGTCTCCCTCATACAATACATATCTCATGAGTTTCGACAGTTCCAGGATCATGTCCTGAGCCTTATCCTGATCGACCTCCACCATGGCGTGTATGTTGTTGAGCATGTTCATGAAGAAATGAGGGTTGATCTGTGCCTTGAGGTATCTTACTTCCTCCTGGAGCCTTATGCTGTCGAGATCCTTGCGGTTTTCCTGCTCACGCTGGTATTTGAAAAGCAGGACAATGGCCAGGTTGAACCCAAGCATCAGAAATCCCAGCAGACAGTTCAGCCCCATTCTGGCCCCGTGTGCAGCATATTCGTATAGGAAGAATGTGACAAGCAGGAGTATGACGCCTGCGGAATATCTTTTCATCTTGCCGTCAAGCAGAAGCCGTGGTATCAGAACGTAGTTGTGTATCAGGAACATGATAAGGAAGGGAACTATCCTGCTCCATCCCCAAAGTATGTCTATCCACGCAAATTCCCGTCCTCTTGCCGTCTGCAGCAGTTCGTTGATAAGAGGTGAGATCAGGACAAGCATCCACATGGATGCATAGATCAGATGCTCCATGCCCCTGTGCCGCTCTGTTGTCTTTTTGCCTGACATGTGGTTTACCAGCCTTTCGCTATGTTGTCAGCCATGATTCCGACCAGCCTTTCACGGGCTTCCACGCTTGCCCAAGCCACATGTGGTGCGAGGCGCATTCGCTCGGGATGCTTCATCCTGAGGTACGGGTGGTCTTCCGGAATAGGCTCATTGACAAATACATCCATGCCGGCTCCGGCTATAACGCCGCCGTCGATGGCATCTGCAAGGTCCTTTTCCACGACAATGGCGCCTCGGCCCATGTTCACAAGGTATGCTGTAGGCTTCATCATGGCGAGTTCTTCCTTTCCGATGAGGTTCATGGTGCGGCTGTTGAGAGGAGCATGTATCGACACTATGTCGGATTTGGCAAGCAGTTCTTCCAGAGACAGACATGGATAATCCTGACAATGTCCTGTGCCGGATGTCGAGAAATAACACACCTTCATTCCGAAGACTTCTGCAATCCTGGCGACTTTTCTGCCTATATTTCCCAGACCGATGATGCCGATGGTCTTTCCTGCCAGTTCCCACCAGTTCCAGTTCGGGTCGGTGAACATCCCGCTTCTGGAGTACTTTCCTGATTTGACGCTTTCGTCAAAATACGGTCCGCCTCCTACAAGTGACAGGATGTGCATGAATGTCGACTGTACTACCGAATCGGTTGAATATCCTACGGCATTTCTGACAGGAATCCCTTTTGATGCCGCATAATCCACATCAATGTTATTCACTCCCGTGGCTGCTATGCATATCAGTTTCAGATTTGGAGCAGAGTCGATAAGTTCCTTGTCTACAAGCACTTTATTGATGAGAAGGACATCAATGTCCTTTACCCTCTCCTTTGCCTCCTCCGGAGTGGAACTTTCATATCTGACAAATTCGCCAAGGCGTTCGAACGGCTCGAAGGAAACATTTCCCATCGTCGCCGCATCAAGAAAGACTATCTTCATATTAGAAATGTTTTCAAGATGTAAAGATAGGAAATATGAATAAAAAAGAAAAACGACTTACATATCTGTAAGCCGTTTTGTGCTCCCGAACTTGGACTTGAACCAAGGACCCTCTGATTAACAGTCAGATGCTCTAACCAACTGAGCTATTCGGGAATTTCTGCTTCTCAAACGTTTTCTTTTCGTTTGGGATTGCAAAGGTAGGCATTTTTTCTTTACCTCCAAACTTTTTTGCAAAAATTTTATAAAAAACTCACACTTTTTTCATTTTTGACGGATTAAGCGATTTTTTGCGTACATTTGTGTTTCTATCGGTACTAACCGGCCTTCGGGCTTAAAACTTAGATTCTTATGGATATAGATCTGTTGTCAAAAATGGTCAAGGAACTTATTCTTGATGAGGATAGGGTCGTGTTGCCCGGCCTCGGCTGTTTTGTTGCTGAAGTGGTGCCGGCGACGTTTTCCGATAGAGGCTATACCATAAATCCGCCTTACAGGCGACTTTATTTCAGAGCGCGTCCGGATGAGGGTGACGTTCTTGCCGATTTCTATGCCAGGTCCAATGATGTGGACAAGGATGTTGCTGACAGGATCATAAAGGATTTTGTCGCTGAACTGAAGACTTTGCTTCTGACACGTAAGACGGTGGTCTTCCCAGGACTCGGACGGTTGAGGGCAACCAAGGAGAACAACATTTTCTTCGTGGCTAATGAATATCTGGACATATATCCTGCAGGATTCGGCCTGGAGCCTGTTTCGCTGAAGACTCATCAGGAAACCCCTCAGGAAGTGAAGGTGGCGGTTGCTGAACTGAAGGCTCTGGTGAAAGAGCCCGAACCAGTTCCCGAGCCAGTACCTGAACCAGAGCCAGTTCCAGAACCCGAACCAGTTCCCGAACCAGAGCCCGTCCAGGAGACAGCACCAGTTCCTGAACCGACTCCGGTTCCTGAACCTGAACCGATACCGGTTTCAGACCCTCAACCTGAACAGGTGGCCGTTCCGGACAGGAAATCAGGCAGGACCTTCCTGAAAGTGTGCATAGTGATACTTGCGGTGATCCTTGTGCTTTTCATTGCCTATGCAGCGGTCGGTCGTCTCTGTCCTGAATGGATAGACAGATTCCTGTATAGTGCGGAGGAACTGGAGATTCTTAACAGATGACAAAATGCTTAAATATACAGAAGAACATACTATCGCGTGCTATGATACGGACGCTGCCTGGCGCCTGAAACCCGCGTCATTCATGAATCTTGCCCAGGAGGCGGCAGGACGGCATGCGGTTTATCTCGGATTCGGATATGATGACCTTATAGCGTCAAATACCGCGTGGATACTTTCTCGGGTTCATGTCGAGTTTACCGATACCCCGCTGTGGAGGGACAAGATCACGCTGACCACCTGGCATAAAGGACTTGACCGTCTTTTCTTCCTCAGGGATTTCATTCTTACCGATGCCTCCGGAAATCCAAAGGTAAAGGCAACGACATCATGGCTTGTGATGAACCTTGAGACAAGAAGGCTTGTACGAGACCCGAAACTTATGGAAGAAGGTACAACATGTACAGAGAATGTGATCGAGACTCCCGCTGACAAGGTGCAGATGCCTAAAGATATTGAGGCAGAGTTTGTGTCCGGCCATAAGGTAGCCTATTCCGATGTCGATACCAACGGACATGCCAACAATGCCATGTACATGCAGTGGGCTATGGACGCGGTGGACTACGAAATCGCATCTTCGCGTGCCGTTAAATCATTTACAATCAACTTCAATCACGAGATAAAGCCGATGGAAACCGTTTCATTGTACCGTACTTCCGTGGAGAAGGAGGACGGACTCCATGTCTTTGTGGAAGGCAAACTTGGCGAAACATCGGCATTCTGTACAGAAATCGTTTTCTAAGTGGAACTTATTTACCCATACGATATCGCTCCCATAGTGCCGGCTCCTACGGCTGATACATCGGTGGAGCGGGCCGCGGCAAGCGAATGGTTCCCGATCGTGGAGCCTAACGGACTCGTGGTGGGACGCTCTACCCGAAGGTATTGCCATAGCGGAGCGAAACCCCTGCATCCTATCATACATATCCATATCATAGACCGTTTCAGCAGGATATATCTTCAGAAACGCTCGATGAAGAAGGACATACAGCCGGGTAAATGGGACACGGCGGTTGGAGGACATGTCTCATATGGCGAGGGAATCATCGAGGCGGTATACCGTGAGGCGTCGGAGGAACTTGGATTCATCGAATTCAATCCGATCCATCTCGAGACCTATCTGTTCGAGTCTGAAATCGAAAAGGAAATGGTCAACGTCTTTGCCGCTGTCGGCAGTTTTGACCTCCATCCTGATCTTGATGAAGTGGATGAAGGAAGGTGGTGGGAACTTGCAGATATAGATGCCGGCATAGGACAGGGCATCTTCACCCCTAATTTCGAATCAGAGTTCCATATGATCCGCAAATCTCTTCTTGCATTGTTGTAAAATCATTTATATGGCTAACATAGAGTGCTTTATGCCTTCCATGTCCGGCACGGACATCGAAGTGACAGTGGAATCATTCAGCAGGAGCGATTCCTTTTCCGGTGTAACGATGCTTCATGGAGTCTCACTTCGCAGTACCGATACCCTCAGGAGCATTGTCGAGGCTGCTTCCGGGAAATACATTCTCATATATACGAAAGACAGTCCTCTCGAGATGGGTATGTTCGCTCTCGACCGATTCCTCTCAATCGCTGAGGATACCGGGGCTGATATGCTGTATTCCGACCATTATAAGGTAATGACCAGGGCAGACGGAAGTGTGGAAAAGCGCAGACATCCTCTGATAGATTGTCAGAAGGGGGCCTTGAGGGATGATTTTGATTTCGGAAGCGTGCTCGTGTTCAGGACCTCGTCGTTCCGCAGGGCCGTACGTGCCATGGAGACGGACCGTCAGTGGGGCGCCCTGTACGATCTGCGTCTGAGGATGAAGAAGATAGTGCATGTCAATGAATATCTTTATTCCGAAATAGAGAAGGACCTCAGGCTTTCTGGTGAGAAGCAGTTCGACTATGTGGACCCGAAGAACAGGGCTGTCCAGATAGAGATGGAAGCAATCTGCACAGAGCACCTCAAGCGCATCGGAGCCTTTCTGGAGCCGGATTTCAAGGAAGTGGCGGAAGATGGCACCCGCACTTTTCCTGTCGTGGCAACAGTGGTGATACCAGTATTCAACAGGATAAGGACCGTAAAGGATGCTGTCATGAGCGCCTTGGGTCAGGAATGTGACTTCCCGTTCAATGTGATAGTCGTGGACAACCATTCCACAGACGGCACTACGGCTCTGCTGGAAGGCCTCGCCGCAGAAGACCCGCGCCTGATTCATCTGGTCCCT
Organism: Bacteroidales bacterium; assembly: GCA_017471965.1. Lineage (GTDB taxonomy): Bacteria > Bacteroidota > Bacteroidia > Bacteroidales > UBA932 > Cryptobacteroides. The sequence continues at coordinate 63,040 of JAFURF010000008.1, read as the reverse complement.
GCGAAGCATGACCTGGGAATAGGGGGATGCTGGAACCTGGCCGTCCATCATCCGTCATGCGGTGAATTCTCCGTGCAACTTGACAGTGATGATGTATATGGCGGACCGGACACATTGAAGAAGATCGTGGATGCTTTCAGGATGCAGAAATGCGCCATGGTCGTAGGCACATATCAGATGACGGACTTCAGTATGAATCCGATACCTCCGGGAATAATTGACCACCGTGAGTGGACGGAAGACAACGGCAGGAACAATGCCTTGAGGATCAACGGACTGGGCGCACCAAGGGCCTTCCGGACATCTCTGTTCAGGAAGATCAATCTGCCGAATACAAGTTATGGCGAGGACTATGCCATGGGGCTGCGAATCAGCCGTGAATACCGCATCGGACGCATATATGATGTGCTCTACTGCTGCAGAAGGTGGGAGGGCAATTCGGATGCCGCCCTGGATGTGGAGAAAGTGAATGCCAACAATCTGTACAAGGACCGTATCAGGACATGGGAACTTGAGGCTAGGATTGCATATAACAGAAAGAATTCCAGATTATGTCCATGAACAGCAACAGAAAGATAGAGAAGTTTGTAGGTGACCAGTTGTCGAGGTGGCCTCTTGCCTGTGACAACTTCCGTGCTTTGAAGAACGTCAGGGTAAGGGAGTTGGATGCCGGTGGCCTGACGGTAAGGCTTCAGTTCAATCCGGCCCGCATGATCTCGTCAGCAGCAAGACTCACCAAGGCTGATATCGCGAAAAGGAAATGTTTCCTTTGCCGTGAGAACCGTCCGAATGAGCAGATCATGCTCAAGTTTGAAGGACGTAAAGGGAAAAAGTATGATGTTCTGGTGAATCCGTATCCGATATTTCCGGACCATCTCGTGATTGCGTCTGACAAGCATGTAGACCAGTCTATCAGAAGGCGTTATGTGGACATGCTCGATCTTGCAGCGAAATATGACGGATTTACCTTCTTCTACAACGGACCGAGAAGCGGCGCTTCTGCACCGGACCATCATCACTTTCAGGCGGCTCCGCAAGGACTGATACCTCTGCGTAACGATATAGACAGCATGATTGACGGACCGGATCCGGCCGGGCAGACCGTACTTGATTATGTCACTTCCGTCAGGGACGCCGCTCTGTATCACTACAGGAGATTCACGACAGGAGTGTTTGTAATCGATTCGGAGACATCCAAGTCTGCCGCAAAGATGTTCTACCGTCTGCTGGACTGTGCGGATGTCCCGGAAGGGGATGATGAACCTCTCTTCAATCTTTTTACATACAGGACCCCTAAAGGTTTCAGGTCGATCGTGGTATTCCGCAGATGCCATCGTTCGCATCACTATTTCAGCGACGGCCCGGATCACCTCACCATGAGTCCCGGATGCGCCGATATGGGAGGTGTATTCATCGTCCCTGTAGAGGCTGAATACGAGAAACTTGACGAGAACCTTCTGAATGAAATGATTTCTGAAGTGTCTGTAAGCAAGGAAGAGGAAGAGAAGATTCTCCGACGCCTTACCCGTACGCAACCGGAACTCCATGTTGGGATAATGTCAGCAAAAGAGATAGAGTTCGAGATACTTTCGGACGGTGCCGGCCCAAGAAAGGCGGTTCTGAAGGAAGGCAAGATAGAATATGACGGTGCCCTGTATGATGAACTGTATTTCGAGGCTCAGACCCTTTCCACCATGTTTGCAGAACCCTCTTTTGTTCTCCATGGAGTGACGATCGGTGTCAATTTCCATTGGGAGAGGCAGGAGACGCAGAAGTTTGCCGGTTCGCTCAAGATAATCGTCGACAGGGACAGACTCACCGCCATAAACATCATAGGTGTGGAGGACTATCTTCTCAGTGTGATATCTTCGGAAATGAGCGCCTCTGCTTCGGAAGAGTTCCTGAAGGCCCATGCTGTCATTTCCCGTTCATGGGTAATGTCCATGGTGTCGTCAGCGCGGAAAGTCTGCCGTCCGACTGTCCCTGAAGGGGTGCACGACCTTCCTTCCCTCATGCTGGACCTCGACAGATGCATGCATAAGGATGATGTTTCCGACAGGCATGAATATGTGAAATGGTACGATCATCAGGACCACAGGCTCTTTGATGTGTGCGCGGATGATCATTGCCAGCGTTATCAGGGACTTACACGGGCCGTAGGAAAAACCGTACGCAAGGTGATAGATTCCACATGGGGACAGACTCTTTCATATGGAGGGGAACTGTGCGACACCAGATTCTCGAAGTGCTGCGGCGGTGTGATGGAAAGATACGGTACATGTTGGGAAGATGAGGACAAGCCATATCTGCAGGCGGTTCCGGATACTCCGGGGCATGACCCTCACGGAAAATCGTTCTGCGATACCGAAGACAAGGATATACTTGCCCAGGTCCTCAACGACTACGACCGCGAGACCGTGGACTTCTATCGATGGACTGTTGAATATGACAGGGACTGTCTTTCGGAGATGATAGAACGGAAAAGCGGAATCAGGATAGGACGTCTGACGGCATTGGAACCATTGGAAAGAGGCGGTTCCGGACGTATCATGAAGTTGCGTATTGTCGGTGAAGAGGGTACTCTTGTCGTCGGCAAGGAACTGGAGATCAGACGTCTGCTGTCGGAAAGCCATCTGCGCAGTTCCGATTTTGAAGCAGAAGTGACAGACAGCAAGGTCATCCTGCATGGCAAGGGATGGGGGCATGGAGTAGGCCTTTGCCAGATTGGGGCGGCGGTCATGGCCTCTGAAGGATATGCATATGACGAGATTTTGAAACATTATTATCCGGGAAGTGAACTGATATGAAGGAAAGAAGCATGAATCCGTGGTGGTGGATCCCTACATTGTATTTTGCCGAGGGCATTCCTTATTTTCTGGTAAACAACATCTCAGTGATCATGTTCACCAGAATGGGCATGCCGAATGGTGAGATGGCCTTGTATACGGGTCTTCTCTATCTTCCTTGGGTCATTAAGCCGTTATGGAGCCCGTTTGTGGACATCATCAGGACAAAACGCTGGTGGGTGATGGCCATGCAGGTCATAATGTCTGTAGCCTTTGCCCTTCTTGCATTTACCTTGCCGCATCCATCACCTGAAGTGATCGCTGCCGGGGATACCGGTATTTCGCTGTTCATGATCACTCTCGTGCTGTTCTGGATAACGGCATTTGCCTCTGCTACTCATGATATCGCTGCCGACGGATTCTATATGATTGCCCTGAATCCCGGTGACCAGTCTCTTTTTGTGGGAATCAGAAGCACCTTCTACCGGTTGTCATCCATTTTCGGCCAGGGCGTACTTGTCGTCATAGCGGGAATATTGGAAAGAAAGACAGGTGATATCCCTCAGGCATGGATGACGACGATTCTTGTCAGCGCCGTGATTCTTGCTCTTGTGACTGTATGGCATACATTCATGCTCCCGCGTCCGTCCGCAGACCGTATGCGTGAAGGCGGAAATACTGTCAAAGGAATATTCAGGGATTTCGGAAGAACTTTCGTGACCTTCTTCAAGAAGAAACATGTGTGGATAGCCTTGGCTTTCATGCTCCTTTACAGACTCCCTGAAGCGTTTCTTGTAAAGATGATGAATCCTTTCCTTCTGGATCCGCAGGCAGAGGGAGGACTCGGCCTTTCTACAGAGACGGTAGGTCTGGTCTATGGAACGGTTGGAGTTGCTGCGTTGACTGTGGGTGGCATCCTTGGCGGTATAGCGGCATCACGATTGGGATTGAAGAAGTCACTGTGGCCTATGGCCCTGAGTCTGACCCTTCCATGCCTTTCATTCGTATTTCTGGCAATGTACCAGCCTCAGAACATACTTCTGATAAGTTCCTGTGTGGCGCTTGACCAGTTCGGTTACGGATTCGGATTCACGGCATATATGCTCTACCTTATATATTTTTCGACAGGCGAATTCAAGACGGCACATTATTCGCTGTGTACGGCATTCATGGCTTTGAGCATGATGCTTCCTGGTATGGTCGCAGGCTATATCCAGGAAACCACAGGCTATGTGCATTTCTTCGGATTCGTTATGATATGCTGTCTTGTGACTGTCCTGGTGACTTTGCTGCTCAAGGTCGATCCCGAGTATGGAAAGAAATGATTTAAACTGTAGAAACATGAAAAGACCTATGCTTATGGCTCTATCTGTTGCCGCCATGTGTACCCTGATTTCCTGTGGAGAACCTCAGACGCCTCCTTCGGAAGGCTCAAGAATCGGGTTTGCCTTGTCCTTCTTCAAGAGTGTGAACCAGACTCAGAAGCCTGTAGACAATATCGTCGTCTCACCGTATAGCGCCGGTGTGGCCCTGTCCATGCTCGAAGAGGGAGCGGAAGGAGAGACCAAGGCGGAGATCGACAATGCTCTGAACGGATGCATGTTCAGGATGGAGAAACTGTCAGAAGGAGATACAGTCGTCGTGAAGTCAGCGAACTCAGTGTGGATCAACGACGACTTCAGTGTCAGGAACCATTATGTCTCTCTGCTCCAGAGGGACTATGAGGCATTGGCGACAACACTGGATTTCGCAGATCCTGCCACCCTGCATGCCATAAACAACTGGTGCTCTGAAAACACGGAAGGCAAGATAACAAAGATAATGTCCTCCCTCTCCCCACAGATGAAGATGGTTCTTGCAAATGCATTGTACTTCAATGCTCCATGGGCTGACAAGTTCGATGCTAACATGACAAGAAAGTCTGTCTTCCATGGCGTTTCAGGTGATAAGGATATAAAGATGATGTACCGTAAGGGAAAATATTCCTATGCGGAATATCAGGGCTGTCAGATCATCGAACTGCCGTATCAGGGCGGCAGATATTCCATGTTTGTGGCGCTGCCTCCTGCAGGCATGGACATGAATGCCGTCATGCCATATGTCAATGAATCTTCGTTCAATGCCGCTCTTGGCATGATGAAGCCTGCTACTGTGAAGTTCAGTCTGCCTAAGATGACGTTGGAAACGGGACTTTCATTGAATGATGCACTGAAGAAGATGGGAGTCAGGACGGCGTTTTCTGCAGCGGCAGATTTCAAAGGGATATCGGCCATGGGACCTCTTGCGCTCGATTCTGTTGCGCAGAAGTGCTATATCGACATAACGGAGAGCGGAACCGAGGCTGCGGCGGTGACTGTTGCTGTAGTCGGACTGACTGCAGTCCGTCCGGAGCCGGATATAAAGACGATGACAGTAGACCGTCCTTTTGTATTCTTCATTGCGGACAGGACCAATGAAAACATCCTTTTTGCAGGCAAGATCGTTAATCTTTAAATCATTCCTATGAAAAGACTGTTCATTCTGATAGCATGTATTGCTTTTGTTTCTGTATACGGATGTGATGCTTCTGTCCGCGGAACCATAGTGAAACCCGGCATCGAGGTCCTTGAAGACAGGGGCTTTGAAGGCCTTGTAGGCCGCCGTGTGGGTCTGGTGACCAATCCGAGCGGTGTCGACAGGAATCTGCGTTCCACCGTTGACATCCTGCATGAGGCACCGGGAGTGGAACTGGTGGCCCTTTATGGACCTGAACATGGAGTCAGGGGTGATGTCTATGCAGGAGGAAAGGTGACTGATACTGTAGATGAGGCCACCGGCCTTCCTGTATATTCTCTTTATGGGGAGACTCGTCAGCCTACCAAGGCCATGCTGGAGGGCATTGACGTCATGGTTTATGACATACAGGATGTGGGTGTGCGTTCATATACTTTCATCAGCACTCTGGGCCTTGTGATGCGTACTTGTGCAGAAATGGGCATAGAAGTGATGGTTCTTGATCGCCCTAATCCTCTGGGAGGCAACAAGATAGAAGGCTGCTACGTGGATCGGCCGTTCAATTCGTTCGTGAGCCAATACCGGATTCCTTATGTGTACGGTCTTACAGTGGGCGAACTCGCCGTGCTTATCAATGAAGAAGGTTTGAATTGCGGTCAGAAAGGTGACCAGGAGCCTTTGAAGTGCAACCTGACTGTTGTCCCTATGGAAGGATGGACCAGAGACATGCTTTATGAGGATACAGGACTTCCATGGGTCCTTCCTTCTCCGAACATTCCATATAAGGATACTCCGATGTACTATGCTGCTGCTGGAGTCTGTGGTGAACTTTACGGATTCATGAATATAGGCATCGGATATACTCTGCCTTTTCAACTTTTCGGAAACACATGGGTGGATCCGGATGCCCTCAAGGCTCGTCTGGAAAGTTATGACCTTCCCGGCATTTCATTCAGGACCATATGGTACAAACCCATTTCCGGCAGTCTGAAGGGACAGTTGGTGAAGGGACTTCAATATTTCTTCACAGATTATGAGTCTGCACGGATCACCGAGACCCAATTCCATGTCATGCAGGCAGTTGCGGAACTTTATCCGGACAAGAAGGCCTTTGAGGTCATAACCGGTTACGGACTGTTCGACAAAGTATGTGGCACGGATTATGTTAGGAAAGAATTCAGCAAGAGGTACAAGGTAGACGATATCAAGAATTATTGGCGGAAAGATGAGGATTCTTTCCGGGCCTTGTCGCAAAGATACCACATTTATTAATCTTTCTTAAAACTCAGACTATGCGATCATTCAGAAACATCATGGCAGCAATGTTGGTCTGCATGACATTTGCCGCCTTTCAGTCTGATGCAGATGCCCAGACAAGAAGAAGCAGTGGTTCACGTTCAGAAAACAAGTCGACTGTATCACGCAGCAATAATTCCGCAGCATCCAGGCCTTCGTCTGTGAGGTCATCCGGAAGCAACCGTCCTACGGTGTCGAAACCTTCGTCGCCAGCCGCCAGACCGAGCAATACGGTGACCCGACCTTCAAGTCAGACCCGAACATCTGTGTCGAGACCGTCGCAGAACAAGCCTTCTTCAGTAAAACCCTCTGTTTCTAATTCAGGTTCGAAACCATCCGCTCCGGCCGTAAAACCGGGAGGACAGGACCGTCCTGCACAGATCACACGTCCTGGTCGTCCGACTTCAAAGCCGTCAGACAGACCTGCTCAGTCCGGTCCTGCGGCACGTCCTGACAAGCGTCCTGGAGACGCGCCACAGATGGGGCATGGCCACGGCCCGCAGAAGCCGCCGGTGCATATCCGTCCTGACCATCACCATGGCCCGAGGATACATCCTCGCGACAGAGACTTCATGCGCTGGGACAGGCCGGCATATTACTGGAGCAGACACGATCACTGCTACGGACATAGGGTAAGAGTCTTGCCGTCACATGTCATCAGACATATCTATCACGGTATTACATATTATTGCTATAATGATATATGGTACCGTCCATACGGAACATACTATATAGTGTGCAGACCGCCTTTTGGAACTGTGCTTGCTGCAAATCTGATAGCCGATATGGCTTGGGCGTCTGTCAATATCGCATATTATGCTACTGTTGCTCAGACGTACAGTCAGATCAACGAGAACAATGAACATATCGCGCAGCAGAACGCCATAATCGCTCAGAATAATGCGTTGATCGCGCAGCAGAATGCCCAGATCGCGCAGGGACAGCAACTCGCGACGGCTTCGTACACTTTGGCGAACAGCCTCGGCCTTGTGCAGAGTTATGCTGCTGCAGGATCTGATTATTTCTATCAGGACGGTGTCTTCTACGTGAAGGATGCTTCAGGTCAGTACAAGACAATCATACCTCCTGCAGGAGCCTTGGTGGAAACCCTTCCTGAAGATTATGATATGGTCATGCTGAGCGACGGGAAGGAATACTATAAAGTCGATGACACCATCTATCAGGTGACCGTCTCAGACGGAAAACCGTTCTTCGAGGTCCTCGGCCAGCAGTATTGATGTAAATTGCAATCGTTTGAATATTACGCTATTATGAAAAGTGCGTGCTGCCAAAGGGGAGCACGCACTTTCTGTAATATGTTGTAAACTAATGATTTTATCTTTGCATAGATTCAAGACGGTCGTTGAAGAACAGGAAGATGTATTTGATTGAATTCAACCAATATTCCCAGGTGTGTCCGCCAGGACGGGCGTAGAAGTCATGTGGGATGCCTTCCTGAAGGAGTTTGTCGTGAAGTGCGCAGTTGACGCCGTAGAAGAAGTCCTTTGTGCCACAGTCCATGACGATTTCAAGAGAGCCCGGCTCAAGAAGATGCGTGAGGTTTATCACTGTATTGTTCTCCCAGTTTTCAGGGAACTCTTCGATAGGACCGAGTTTGACATCGAGGCCCCAGTTCTTAGGGAACGGGCGGATGTCGACACCTCCTGAAAGTGCTCCTACGCAAGAGAAAAGGTCCTGATGTCTGAAGGCAAGGTACATTGCTCCATGGCCTCCCATCGACTGACCGGTGATGGCTCTTCCTTTACGGTCCCTGATGGTCTTGTAGTTGCTGTCGATATATGGGACAAGTTCCTGGGTCATGAAGGTCTCATATTTGTATTCAGGCTTTTTGGGGCTGTCGAAATACCAACTGTCCACTGCGTCGGGCATGACCACTATCATTCCGTACTGGTCGGCAAGGCGTCCTACAACTCCTTCCTTTTTCCATGCTGTGTGGTCGTCTCCATGGCCGTGAATCAGGTACACGACAGGAAATGCCTTGCCCTTCCTGTAGCCGTCAGGGGTGATGACAGTGACGTAGATGTCCTTGTTCATGCATTCGCTGCGGACTGTAATCTCTTTTTCCTTGAATGCATACGAAGTAAAGCACAGAGATGCCAGTGCCGCAAATGTCAAAAGTAGTCTTTTCATGTTCATATGATTCTTTTGTATAGTTTGTTCAATAAGGATCCGTCTCCTGATGAGTATAAATCGGTCCCGGGACCGTCTCCGCATGGAAGGAGTCCTTCCTGTCTCATGACATCCGCAAGGTGTCTTGCGACAGCGGGGGCAGGATCGATGATCGTGACTTTCCTTTCAGGCACAAGTCGTGAAGCAATCCTGCTGATGGTGTCGGACAGGAAAGGGTAGTGGGTGCATCCGAGGACTATGGTGTCTGCCCCTTGATCCAGAAGAGGCTTCAGGCTCGCTTCGACCGTCTGTTCCGCCTTTGGTCCTGAAATCTCTCCGCTTTCCACAAGTTCCACGAATCCCTGGCCGATATGTTCGACGATACGCACCCCTTCAGAGTATTTTTCTCGGGTGATATGGTATTTGTCTGCATTCAGGGTCCCCGCTGTGGCAAGGACTCCGACTACTCCGGTCTTAGTGATTGCTGCGGCAGGCTTTATGGCTGGCTCCATCCCTATGAAACGGACGTCGAACTCCTTTCTCAGGGTTGCAATCGCCGCTGCAGTGGCCGTGTTGCAGGCTACGACTATGATTTCCGCTCCCTGTGAGAGAAGGAAACGGGTGATCTCCCGTGCCCGGTCTATAATGTATTCCTGAGATTTCTCCCCGTATGGGCAATGGGCATTGTCCGAATAGTATATATATTTCTCTTCAGGAAGAAGTTTCCTTATCTCCCTTAGCACGGACAGGCCGCCTACTCCAGAATCAAATATTCCTATCATTTCCCGTATGTTTAATATACCGATACCTCATCTACAAAGAACCATGACGGATGACCGACGCCGTAATGCCAGTAAGGGCAGTCTATGGTTCCTTCGATCTCTACCTTGATGTATCTTGCCTGTACCGGTGTTTCGGATTCTGCCGTTCCCTTGACGAACTTTATCATCAGGTTGCGGTCCTCTTCAAATGCGAAGGAACCGAATTCCCTGTATGTCTGTCCATCGGTGGATATGCTGTATCGCCCTCCTTTCGGAAGCAGCACCCATGCGCCGAGTTGATGGAGGCAGTCGCTTTCTATGCGCGTAAACTGCATCTCTTCTCCGAGATCAAGTATGAATGCTGCGTCTCTGCCTTCCCATCCGACCCAACTTTCCACATACGTTGTTCCACCGTAAAGCCCGTCTGTGAGTGCTTCCGAGGCCATGGAGATATATCTGTCATGAGGAGGCAGAATCCATTCGACCTTGGCGCCCAGTGCCTTGCTCTTCTCTTTCTGCGGAAGGAATCTCGTCCTGTATAATTCGCAATATTCTGCTGGCGGGTTGTTTCTTTCGTTCAGGGCCGTGACTCCGTATTCCCTTGTTCTCTGTTCAAACAGATCAAGTTTCGGTAGGATTTCGTCAGCGTCAATACATTCTCCGGTTCTTGCTATCTCCAGTTCTGAGAACATGAGACTCAGACGGGACATCCTCACCCTCTTTAGTTTTACAGGATCGTCATTCACGGCTTCCTCCGCCTTATCGAAGATTTCGTTATAGGTCCTGATGAGTTGCGGCCTGAGCATTCCGTCCTTATGGGAAATGGCGGAGTCGTAGATCCAAAGGTCCTTTCCGCTTGCAAGGAGTGCTCCTTCAAGGAGTTTCAGGTAGTCATGGATGTGTTTTCCGGCCTTTCCGTAATATCCGTTCAGGAAGGTGGTCATGAGCGAGTCCGCGTCCTGATATGGATCCCACATCAGTTTTGATATCATATATGACCTGAGTTCGGTGAAATCTCCTCCTTTTGGACCGTTCACCTGAGCGAAGTGCATGGTGACATCGTTCTCCTTGTACAACTGCATGTTCTTCTGCATCGTATGGAAATTCGGGAAGGGGGTCATGTATCCGTCGAAGTTGATGCCGTAGTCCCAGAGGAAGATGTTGTCGGAAATTGCCGACCATCCTTCGAGCGCCTCGACGAATGTCCTTCCTGACTCGTTGTCAGTAAGAGGGACTTCGCGTTTGCAGTCGATGTTGCAGAGCATTATGTTGACGTTCGGCAGCGGCCTGACATGCTTCGGCGGCTTCATTGTGAAGAGGTATGCGAGGGTCGAGAACTCTTTGTCAGGATAATGGGCTGCCAGTCTGTTGAGGAAATGGATGAAATTTCCTGACGGAGCCTCCTCATATTCTTCCAGGGCCTTGCACTCCGGGCAGGTGCATTGTGTGAAATTGCCGTCATTCTGGCTTACTGAAAGCATCTTCATGTCCGGATTGGCAGCGAATATCGAGTCCAGCTGTGTGACGACGGCGTCGAATACGGCATCGCTTGTAAGGCACCATTGGCTGTTGTGCCCGGGTCTTCGCTGGCCGTTGATGAACGAGTAGTATTCAGGATGCTCTTTGCCGAACCTGTCGGAAGGCAGGATTCTGTTGAACGTGTGTACCCACATCCGGTCGATGAATTCTTCATCCGGGCTCTCGAACCGGTACCATAATTTATATAGGGGGTCCTTCTGGCAGTAACTGCTGCTCTGTCTGTAACGGAATGCCGGTGTTTCCTTCAGGTGGATTTCAGGGAGGACAATGTCCGGATTCTCCTGATACTCGCAGTCTTCAAATGACCAATATGACACTCCGAGGTATTTTTCCAGCAGGGTGACGACTCCGTAGACCGCTCCCTTGCCGCCTCCGCTTTCTATATGGAGACTTCCGTCTCTGGTGTCGATGCTGAATCCGTCTTCTCCCACATCATCTGATGCCTGGCCACCTATCACGATGCATTTTTTACCTTTGAAATCTGTGGTTATCGGCAGGCGGGCACCGCTGATCCTGCATACGAAATCCTGCAGGAGGTCGGCCGCCTGCAGGGTTTCCTGCTCCTTGTCCGCGGTCACTATGCACGTCCTGGCTTTCCCATGTCTGGCGATAGTGACCTGTGCATCGGCTCCGGTCACGTGCATAAGCAGGATGAGTAATACGATTGCTGATGTGGTATATTTCATGACGAATTTATGGTATTCCACAAATATAGACATTTGTTTTTGCTTCTGCGGGAAAATTGACTAATTTTGTGTGATTTAAAATGCCGGACAACGGCCTGGCACAGGATGATTCAAACGATGATAGGAAACGAACATATAAAGGAACTGCAGCAGCGTGTAGAGACTCTGGGAAGATGCATAAGTATTGATGAAAAGCGTGCTGATGTTGCTCGGAGGCAGGAAAGGACCTTGGCCGCTGATTTCTGGGATGACCCGAAGGATGCGGAGAAGTTCCTGAAGGAACTTGCGGGGGTCAAGTTCTGGGTGACCGGATATGACAAGGTCTCAGGTGCGGTGGAGGATCTCAACGTGCTTCTGGACTTTGCAAAGGAAAGTATGGATGGGACGTCCGATGATGCGGTATCTGCCGAGATGGAAGAACTTGAGCAGGCATACAAGGCGGCAGTGGAAGAACTGGAGGCTCTTGAACTCAGGAATATGCTCGGTGAGGAAGGCGACAACCTTGGTGCAGTGCTCACCATCAATTCCGGTGCCGGCGGTACCGAGGCAAATGACTGGTCCGCCATGCTTATGCGTATGTATGTGAGATGGGCGGAGCGGAACGGATATAAGGTCACAGTGACCGATGAACTTGAAGGAGAGGATGCCGGCATCAAGTCTGTGACGATGCAGGTGGAAGGAGACTACGCCTTCGGTTATCTCAAGGCTGAAAGCGGCGTCCATCGTCTTGTGCGCATATCTCCTTTCAATGCCCAGGGAAAGCGTCAGACGACCTTCTCGTCAGTATTCGTATATCCTCTTGTAGATGACAGCATAGAGATCGAGATCAATCCGGGAGACCTTGAGTGGGATACATACAGGTCCAGCGGTGCCGGAGGACAGAATGTCAACAAGGTCGAGACCGGAGTCCGCGTGAGACATATTCCGTCCGGTATAGTTGTCGAGAATACGGAGACACGTTCCCAGTTGGACAACAGACAGAATGCCCTCAGGATCCTCAAATCGCGTCTTTATGATATAGAACTGAAGAAACGTCAGGAGAAACAGGCGGAACTTGAAGGACAGAAGAAGAAGATCGAGTGGGGGTCGCAGATCCGCAGTTATGTCCTGCATCCATATAAGATGGTCAAGGACTTACGTACAGGACACGAGACATCCGATACCCAGAGAGTCCTTGACGGCGACCTGAACGACTTCATGAAAGTCTTTCTTATGGGTGGACAATAATATTTATGCCTGCAACGTTTGCAGGCATCTTTGCATCTATAATGTCGGTTAGAAGTTTAGTAGTAATAGTAGAATCGATATTTGGATGAAAAGAAAAGTATTGTTTATAGTGCTGATGGCAGTTCTGTCTGCAAATACAATCCTGGCACAGAATACGGAAACAGAAAATATTCAAAGCAAGAAAATCCCATTTTCCATCAAGGCTTATCCTTTCAGAGGAATGTATCTCGACAAGAATACTCATTATGAGAAGTTCGGTCCGATATTCCCGGCCGGTGTGCACATGGGACTTGAATTCCCTTCTCTTCAGCAGCGTCCCTGGCAGCAGTATCTCGGCAACCCCACTGTAGGTCTTGGTCTTTCATGGCTGGATTTCGGCAATCCGCAAGATCCTGGTATGGCGAAACTTGGAATGGGTGTAGCCGTCTATCCTTATATTCTGATTGATGCCATAGATACCGATTATTTTCAGATGAGGTTCAAGGTGGCCGGAGGTCTCGCCGCTGTCACCGAGCACTGGTACACTCAGGAAGATACTGATCCGGACCATTATTATGAGCCTACGGTGAATACGATTTTCGGATGTACGCTGAATGTGTATCTGAATGCAGGCATCAACCTGAATGTCCCTGTCACCAAGTATCTTGCCTTCGGTACGGAATTCGGTTATTTCCATATGAGCAACGGACGTACATGCATGCCTAATATCGGTATGAATTCAATCTATGGCTCTGTGGGACTTACTGCAACAATCAATCATAAGGAGACCAGGGCTCCGAAGACGTTCCCTGACCTGCCGTATGGATGGGCGATCAATCTTACCGGAGCTGCAGGAGCCCAGAAATCTGCCATAAAGGATCCAAACAGGTTCTTTATATCATCCATACATGCCGGTGCGGTATATCATGTAACGAACTGGTATGGCATAGGTGCCGGATTGGATCTCTTCTACAATGGTGCCATAGACAAGAACACAGACCGTTATCTGTATCGCAAGGACAGGGACTATACATTTACAAGGTACGCGCCGGTCTGGCCATGAACAACGAATTCAAGTTCGGTGCGGTTACGGCGATTGTCGACTGGGGATTCTATTTCTTCAACCCGTCGCGTAACTATTATGATAACGACCATCCGCTCTATGGCTATGGCAAACGCCCGCTCTTTTACAAGAATGACGGAGCAGGTACCGATGAGGCCTTCCATTATATCCGCTTCGGTCTGAAATGCCGCATATGGGACAATATGTATCTTCAGGCAAGTGCGAAGACCCATCTCCATATCGCAGAATATGTGGAGTTCGGAATCGGTTACCAGATACCGTTCCTTAAGAAGTCTGAGCGTAAGCCGGGCCAGAGCAGGATCTTCCACTACCGCAAAGGCTGGTGGAACAGGTAATGCTCCGTGCCTTGGAAGTCTAACCACCGCATTTTTGCGGTGGTTTTTTCTTTTCCTGGCCAGAAAATCGGCCATTTTTCTGTCCGTGGATGGAAAAATGACAGTGCCGTCCAGAAAAGAGGCCTTTTTTATGGACGAGGTCCGGGATATTTGTTATATTTGTACGATTTGACTGAAAATATTAACTAACATTATAAAAAATGGCTGATTTCAAATACGCACCAATGTTTCAGTTAGGCGAGGATACTACTGAATACTACAAGATTCCCGGTTCGGAGCAGTATGTAAGTACAGGCGAATTCGAGGGACATGAAATCCTCAAGGTTGCGAAGGAAGGTCTTACCGTGATGGCCAATACGGCTTTCCGCGATGTTTCCTTCATGCTCCGTCCTGAGCACAACGAGATGGTAGCCAAGATCCTCCACGATCCTGAGGCTTCGGAGAACGACAAGTATGTGGCACTGACTTTCCTCCGCAATGCAGAGGTGGCATGCAAGGGAAAACTTCCTTTCTGCCAGGATACAGGTACAGCCATCATCCACGGCGAGAAGGGACAGCAGGTATGGACAGGCTATTGTGATGAAGAGGCTCTTTCTCTTGGAGTATACAAGACTTATACTGAAGAGAACCTCCGTTATTCGCAGAACGCGCCTCTCACAATGTACGATGAGGTCAACACAAAGTGCAACCTTCCGGCACAGATCGATATCGAGGCGACCCATGGTGCCGAGTATCACTTCCTTTGCGTGACAAAGGGTGGCGGATCGGCAAACAAGACATATCTCTACCAGGAGACTAAGGCTATCCTCAATCCGCAGACTCTCGTTCCTTTCCTTGTTGCAAAGATGAAGACCCTCGGAACAGCAGCCTGCCCTCCATATCACATCGCATTTGTGATCGGCGGTACTTCTGCAGAGAAGAACCTTCTTACAGTGAAACTTGCTTCGACCAAGTTCTATGACAATCTTCCTACCACAGGTGACGATACAGGACGTGCATTCCGTGACATCGAACTCGAGAAACTCGTTCTCGAAGAGGCTCACAAGATCGGTCTGGGCGCACAGTTCGGCGGAAAGTATTTCGCACACGACGTACGCATCATCCGTCTTCCACGCCACGGCGCAAGTTGCCCTGTAGGTCTTGGTGTAAGTTGTTCTGCAGACCGCAACATCAAGGCAAAGATCAACAAGGACGGTATCTGGATCGAGAAACTTGACGACAATCCTGCACGTCTCATCCCTGAGGAACTCCGTCAGGCAGGCGAGGGCGAGGCAGTGAAGATAAATCTCGACCAGCCGATGGCTGACATCCTCAAGGAACTCCCAAAATATCCTGTATCTACACGTCTGAGTCTCAACGGTACCATCATCGTAGGCCGCGACATCGCCCACGCGAAGATCAAGGAGCGTCTCGACAGGGGAGAGGAGATGCCTCAGTACCTCAAGGACCATCCTATCTACTATGCCGGTCCGGCAAAGACTCCTGCAGGAATGCCTTGCGGCTCGATGGGCCCTACTACAGCAGGCCGTATGGATTCATACGTAGACCTCTTCCAGAGTCATGGTGGCAGCATGATCATGCTTGCAAAGGGCAACAGAAGCCAGCAGGTTACTGATGCTTGCCAGAAGTATGGCGGATTCTATCTCGGTTCCATCGGAGGTCCTGCTGCAATCCTCGCTCAGAACAACATCAAGAGCATCGAATGCGTAGAGTATCCTGAACTCGGAATGGAGGCTATCTGGAAGATCCATGTAGAGGACTTCCCTGCATTCATCCTTGTTGACGACAAGGGCAACGACTTCTTCAAGAAACTGGGACTCTAGTCGTACCTTAATATATCGGAAAGCAATGGTTTTCAATTGGAAGCCATTGCTTTTTGCTTGTTTATGAGTAATTTTACCCGATGAACCTTCAAACACAAGTCCTATGGAAGAATCAAAGAATGACAGGACGTCTAGGCAGGATGCTCCTGATGCTCCGAAAGTGGAGATAGAAATAGTCAAGTACAAATGGCTTCTTCAGGCATTGGAGAACCCCAAGATCCTCTGGCGTCTGATAATTTCCTTGTCGGCGATGCTCGTGATCCTGTTTTTCGGCCTTTCAATGGTAGCCGTCATCGTCAAGTCAATGTTCCCATACGAGACGATAAAGACAAATCCTTATGGCGCGACCATCATGGAGGATGAAAAGAAAGAAGTGGTGTATTGGCTTTTCAATTCGTCCGAATTGTGGGCTAATTCCGGAATAAAGGTAAAGAAAGGTGATATGCTTACTATCCGTTCTTCCGGAATGATGCATACGGCCATTCATCATCTGGTGGAGGATGTTGATTCCAACAGAGTGCTGGGTGAGCCTTGGGTAGATACCGACGGTGAAAAGTATGGGAACAAGAGTGACCGCAATGAGGCCCGTGCGCACTTCAGGATTGCACCGAGGGTCGAGCAGAATCGTCTGCTGATGAAGGTGAAAGACGATAGTGCCGGAGACTCCGGTCAGGATGGCAAGATATATATAATAGGTAAGGAACGTTCGAATCTGCTGATTACCGAAGACGGAACACTTCACTTTGCTGTAAATGATATAGAGATGACTGATACTGTGGTGAGCGGTATGTACAGGAGTTTCATGGAATCTGTGATTAAGGATTGTACTCTGTCTGAAGATGAAGCAAGGGCATGGAGGGAGTTCTATGACAAATACGTTAAAGTTGACCGTACGGATAAGACCGATGGTATAGACTATTCCAAGGTGATATCTGAAAAACCGTTCCTTGCATCGTTGCCGGCAAGGCTTAGCGGTAGTCCGAAGGCAAAGGCATCCGGTGTCGGATTGGGAGTATATTATAAGCAGGACAGTCTTTATCCTGTCCTCAATGAGGTATTGTATTACAGGGACATGAAGTTCCCGGCGGCATGGTTTGCGGATAACGTGGGCTCATTCCTGATAGTGATAGAAAGAGACAAGGAGAACTAACATATGGGCAAGATGAATTCCAAGACTGTCGTGGATTCCATTCTGTCGAATCTGACTCTGGTCTCCAGACAGGAAATCAAAGTTGACGAGAAGTCTTTCATGGCGGAACTTGCCGAGCCTCACTCCGATCCGGGTGGTGAGCGTTTTGTGTGGGAAGGATTCCGTTGGGAATATGATACTGACGTCGTGTTCCCTTTTACCAAGGCGGTGATCAGGTTTCTGTGGTCTTGCATTCAGGGACTGATAGTCCTCCTCTACAGAATATGCGAAACGCTCTTACGGATCTTTACAGGTAAGGAATACGACCTCAGGACGTCCAGAAGGTTCAATGTCGTGCTCTGTTTCTCTGTCTTTGTGATATGTATGACCATGGCGGTGTACATGATGGTCTTCCTTATCAAGGATGTGATACTCTTCCCGATGGAAAGTTATTCCAATTCATATGGTACATTGACAATGACCCAGCCTTGTGCCGTGGAGCAGTATGTCCGTGTGCTGAGCAGCAACGAGTGCTGGGCAGAGACAGGCATCATCGTCGCCAAAGGCGATGAGGTTAGGATAGCATATTCCGGAGATTTCTATGGTGAGATAACTGATTACCACCATTCTGCTGCCAGCAACAAGGTCCCGGTGTATTATAAGGCGGACAATGAGGCCAAGTGGTGCATGTATGGAAGAAACGGAGAGGAAGACGCGAGGTTCGGTTCGTTGCTCTATCAGATAAAGTCAGAAAGTATGGTTCCGGTGTACAGGAATACGGGAGGGAAGAAGAGGATAACTCAGATTCCTGACAAGAGCTCCGCTTCGAAACCTGATATGCATGCGTTCACTGTGAAGGAGGCCGGATCCTTGACTTTCTCCGTCAATGACATCTATGTTCATGATCAGGAAACTCTTGAGGGAGTGAAGGCAGACGATAAGATCGGGTTCTTTAAAGGAAACGACAGTGTATACATCAGCAACCCTGAACTCCTTTTTGCAGACAATCTGGGAGAGTATCTGATAAATGTCGAGGTCAGGCGCAATTCGTTCAGGGACCATAGGCCTATGTTCGGTCCTATGGCCAGATCATACAGGTGGCTATACATCGACGGGAACTGGCTTTATGTCCTGATTTCGATGCTGGTTTTCTTTATTGCGGATGCTGTGTCCGGAATTTTTATCCGTCACAGGCGTCTTAAAAAAGGAATGTGATGACAGAAAAACGAGGCAGCCATGACGGCTGCCTCGCTTTGTAAAGATGTGCATCATTCGGGATAGTGCTAGTATCTGAATGCCCTGTATGAGTGAGGAGGAATTTCCATTACGGTATCAGCCGGGATCTTCTCACCTGTCTCGAGGTTCTCCATCTGAGATGTTTCTACATTGAAGCATGCCTTGACGGTAACAGGAGTGTCATTGAAGTTCTCTACGACGAAAGTCCTGTTGTCATATGGGAAGAGAGCAACCTTTGACGGTGCCTCTAGATAAAGGTCCAGACCCTTGCTCATGATCCTTCTGATGACATTCAAAGCGCCTGCAGGGTAGTCGTACAGATTGCCGAAGTCATCAGGAATAGTAAGTACATAAAGGGTACCTTTCGAGTATGTGTTTCTCAGAAGCACAGGATATCCTGACACTCCTCCGCGGAGAGGACGGCCTGCACTCACCACTTCCCATGCATCATTTGTGAAATACTTCACCTGTGGGATGATGAACTCGCGCTCGGACTTTCCGTGACGGCCGAAATCATCCACAATTGCCTTCAGGTCACCGCAATAGAGTTCGCATACATCTGCAAGTTCATCCTTCATGGCCTTCAGGAGTCCGGTAGTGATGATGACATCTCCTCCGTTCTTCAACTGGGTCCTGATCTTGTCCATGATGGCAGGATCCTTTGCAGCCTGCTGGGTGAGGAGGATCTGTTTCTGATCCTGAAGGAACTCAGGATGCATGTCCTGAGGAAGTCCGATCATACCAAGATAGTTCTGCAGGAAGTCTTCTCCGGATGAATGGTATGGCTTATATGATACAAGGCCTACCGGGTTGCCGAGTTGACCGAGGAACTTGTCTACCTGACGCAGAGTATAACTTGATACGCTCGCCAGAGTCGAAGGAACCACTGTCTTCCTGCCTTTCTTCTTCGGCTGCATCATGGTGTCATAATCGAAACTGGTTCCTGTTCCCTGCCATTCTTTTCTGTGGCGCTCTGCGTTGATCGCTACATTGTTGAGTTGCATGAAGTTCCAGAGAATGATCTCAGGAGTCTTGCTTAGCATGGTGAGGTGCACCTGCTCTGCATAGCGGTCAACTCCCATGTTGATTCCTCCGGAGTCTACCCAACCTCCTCCGTTCTTTCCTGGTGCAATGTTGTCGAAATAACGGATGATATTGTAACTCAGGTAATTCTGGAGATGCTGGTTTCCACCCGGATCGCGGGTCTCAGTTCCTGTCCAAAGGCCGTCGAAATATTTCGGCTCGCCTTCAAGGTCGAATCCCAGTCCATGGAAATGGTCGTACCAGTTAGGATACTTGATGATTACCTTGCATTTAGGGTTGACCTTGTGTGCAGGGTCAAGCACAAGTTCCTTTCCTGCCTTGGACATGAGTTCGAGACGATATTCTGTCCAACTCCTGTCCCCTTTGGCCGCAATCTCATCGTCATTCTTGATGTCGATGAAGAAGAAGTCGTCAAGGATGAAGTCATCGAAGAATCGAGCGGTATATTCTGCTATGTACTGAACGAATTCTCTGTCCGCCTGTCTGGCATAACTGAAGGTCTGGAAGTCGTTTCGCTCGGAGATGGTGTAGGTTATACCTCCACCCACTTCAAGACCTTTTGACTTGAAGAACTTTATGACAGACTTCAGTGTCTCTTCATCCACGACGATGGAGTCGCGGTGGGTTTCTATATACATCTTGTCAAGATCGACCTGACTGCTCACAGTCTCCCATGTCTTCTCAAGGAAGTCCTTGTCTTTCATTCTGAGCACATCCTGGGCACGTATGTAGGAAGACACCTTGAAATTGTCATACTTTTGTGCAGAAGCCAGAATGCAGATCATAGAAAGCAGGAAGACTGCCACTGATCTGAATATACTGCTTTTCATGGCTGTTTATTTTATTTGTGATTGTCCGGTAAGTCTGATGTCGTCTGAAGAACTTCCTACATGGAACTCCGCAGCGCCGGTCTCTACAGCCCAGCCGTCAGTAGCGTCGTCCCAATGACGGAAAGTGTCCCTGTCTATGTCAATGACCACATTTACTGATTCACCAGGCTTTACAGATACCCTCTTGAAGCCTACCAGTTCCTTTTCAGGTCTGGTCAGAGCGGATTCAGGACGGCTTGCATATACCTGCACGACCTCGTCGGCCTCCATCTTTCCTGTATTTGTCAGGTCAAGAGATACCTTGACTCCCTTTGATGTAGACTTGAGTGAAAGGGAACTGTAGTCGAAGTCAACATATGACAATCCGTGTCCGAAAGGATAGAGAACCGGAACATCCTTATGCTCATACCATCTGTAGCCTACGAAAATATCCTCTGCATAGTCAGCCTCGAGTTTGATCCTCCTCCTGTCTCTTCTTCTGTTGACGAGATTTACGAATACGTCCTCGTTGCTTCTTTCCACGACCTGAGGGAAGACACCGAGTGCATATGCAGGATTGTCCTCAAGCTGCATAGGGAAGGTGAAAGGAAGTTTTCCTGATGGTGCGATGTTTCCTACGAGAATGTCGGCAAGTGCATTTCCACCTTCGGTACCGTTGAACCATGAAACCACTACAGAAGGAGAGACTTCCTTGACAACGCGCAGGTCTGCAGGCGCACCGGTAACGACAACTGTCACGATGTTCGGATTGACTGCTGCCAGAGCCTTCACCAGCTCATCCTGTCCCATAGGGAGCATGATGCTCTTCCTGTCGGATCCTTCAGTCTCTATGTCGCGGTTGTTTCCTGCAACGAAGATCACGAGGTCTGATTCTGCTGCCAATGCAACGGCCTCTTCCATCAGTTCCTTGTCAGGCTCGCATATAGGGTTGACCCTGCGGTGTCTGTCCATTCCTGTGTACCTTGCGTAGCCCTGGGCATATTTCACTTCTGCCTTGTCTCCGATCTTGGCCATGATACCCTCGAGAGGTGTCACCTCATACAGAGCCTTCACGCCTGCTCCGACGCCACCGAGTCCCTGAGTCTGTACTGCGTTATGTCCGATTACGGCAATCTTCCTGTGTTTGCCGAGGTCAAGAGGAAGAAGTCCCTCGTTCTTGAGGAGAACCACAGAATGTGCCGCCACGTCGTATGCTATCTTCTGCTGCGGAGGCTGTGAAGTCATCTGGACATTTGCCTTTTCTGCAGGAATCGGCTCTACAGCGAGACGGACACGAAGAAGTTCGCGTACTCTCTGATCAACTGCTTCTTCTGAAACGACTCCTGCCTTGAGAGAGTCCAGAAGTGCCTGTCCAAGGAATGATGAACCAGGCATCTCTACATTCAGTCCGGCCTCGGCAGCCCTTACAGAGTGTGTACCGCCCCAGTCGGATATGACGATGCCCTTGAAGCCCCATTCGTCACGAAGAATGTCTGTAAGGAGTTCCTTGTTCTCGGAACACCAGTATCCTCTGACCTTGTTGTATGCAGCCATCACGCCCCAAGCGTCTCCCTTGCGGACAGACATCTCGAACGGTGGAAGATATATCTCCCTCATTGCGCGCTCGGAAACCTGCACATCTACATAGCCGCGGTGGTCCTCCTGATTGTTGAGGGCATAATGCTTGAGACATACTGCGGCTCCGTTTTCCTGAACTCCGAGAGTGTATTCTGTAGCAAGTACCGAACTGAGAAGAGGGTCCTCGCTGAAATATTCATAAGTACGTCCTCCCACAGGTACTCTCTGGATATTGATGGCAGGTCCGAGAATCATGTCCTTGCCTCTCAGGCGTGCTTCAATGGCCATTCCCTTTCCATACTCTCTAGCCAGGTCGGCACTCCATGTGGCAGCGAGGGCTGATCCGGTAGGGAAGAATGTGGCAGAGTCTGTGTCAAGGTGTGCCGAGTTCCAACTGTGCGGCTCCATCTCCTCGCGGATTCCGAAAGGACCGTCAGCATATTCTATGTCAGCGATACCTTGTGCAGGTACGCCCTCAGACGAGAACATGTGCTTGCCGTGGAGCATCGCAACCTTTTCTTCCAATGTCATCTTTGACATTATTTCAGTAATCCTGTCCTCATATTTCATGAGTGCGGATTCCTTTACTTCGGTTCCGCATGCGCATAGGAGCAGCACGGAAGCAAAAGCGGGGATGAGTTTCTTTTTCATATGTTACACTACTTTAAGAATCAAGAAAGGGAGTGCTGTGTCAGCAAACATATATTCATGTGTTCGTTGAGTTTGCACTCCCCATATAAGGATATAACTATATCAGGTCAAGGATATGGTTATATCATGCAAGATATTAATAACCAGGGTTCTGGTCGATGTTCGGATTGGTCTGCATTGCACTTGAAGGTACTGCAAAGATGATTGTATGACCGTCTGTGTCCTCTGCCCATCCTCCGTAGGTATCCATGAACGGAACTATTTCTGCATTCCTGTCGATTGTCGGCTTGGTGAAGTTGCCGAAGCGTATCTCGTCAGTTCTGCTGATTCCTTCCCATGCCAGCTCACGGGTTCTTTCATCGCAGATGAACTGGTAGTCGATTGCTGCTGCATCTGTAGCGAGACCCACGCGTGACCTTACGGCTGCGATTTCAGCAGATCCGTCACCGCCGTTCCTGTACTTCGCCTCTCCTGCCATCAGAAGAAGGTCTGCATATCTGAAGATTGCAAAGTCTGCGTTAGATTTCAGACCGCCGCAAGAAGGGTCGAAAGTATATTTCTTATACCTCGCACCACCCCATTTCAGATACAATGTGTTGATGGTTCCGGTATAACCCATTGCGTCAAGTTGGGTAGACTGCTCGCTCCATACCTTGTGAGCATAGTAGTATCCATACTGCATCTGGTCCTTGATACCGTCCTTGTCTTCTGCACCGTCATACTCATAGCCTGATTTCACCTTATCCTTGTTGGCTTCTCCTTCAGGATATCCGAAATAGAAAGAATCGCTCCAACGAGGGTCATACTCGGTGTCACCGTCAGTCTCGTATCCGAATCTCATTGCAGTCTGCCTTGTTCCTGAAATACCGTTCCAGCATCCTGACAGTCCTACGACATTTCCATGGTTACCGTGAAGGGTTCTCTGGAGGTCCTGATCGTCAACTCGATGAGAGACATTGTCTCTAGGGATTACGAAGATGTTCTCTACGTTGCCGCTTCCGTTGTTCAGCGCGAAGTTGTCCTTGAAGGAAGGTTGCAGGGTATAGCCCATCTTGGCTACCTGTTCCTGACAGTAAACGACTGTTTCCCATGCATTTCTTTCAGTGCCGTCAAGAGTGATCTTGATTTCCTTTCCTTTGGCGTCAATGGCTGCAGCGATCGCTTCATTTGAGTTCGATGTAGCGAATGTGCTAGGAGCAAGGAGATAGACAGGAGCGTTGAGAGCAAGTCTGGCCATGAGGAAGTATCCTACGGCTTTGGTCACGCGACCGTAATAGTTGCTGCTCTCATCCTGGCTCTTTCCTTCCTTGAGATGAGGAATCGATTCGCAGAGTTCATCTCTCACGAATTCATATACATCCTTACGAGGTGAAGTCGCAGTCTCGTTTATAGTCTGATCCACAGATGCACAGATAGGAACATTTCCATACATGTCGAGCATGTACCAGTAGAAGATGGCTCTCATGGCACGAAGTTCATGGATATAGTCCTCAAGGAGTTCCTTCTCATTTGATGAATCCATATATTTCTCAATGGTTCCGATTGCCTTGTTTGCGGCAGCGATCTTGTTGAAACCTCCGTTCCATCCCGAACTCATGTATCCGTTGTCATCGCCCCAAGCGTGCATGAACAAGGCCTGATGCTTTCCACCGTCCTGCCAGTCTCCACCACCGCGGCCAGGATTGAATACCTGTCCTCCCGCTATGTCCTGGATAGTGCAGAATGCGTCTGTGTTACCTTTGAATACGGTTCCAAGTCCTGATGTGACTGAACCCACTGTGTTGATATATAGCAGCGCTGTGCTCTTATATGCGTCTCCTTCAGGTATTTCACTTGGCGGTGTCTCGTATAGACTGCATGATGTCAACAGTACCAATACACCAAGAAGTATTTTATTAATGTGCGTTTGCATATTCTTGAATTTTTAACTTGTTCAACATTTCATAAACTTAGAAACCGATCTGCATTGAGAACATGAATGTCCTGCTTATAGGATAAACTCCACGGTCGTCAAGACCGCCAGAATATGATGCGTTGTTCAAAAGTGGAGTCATGCCGGAATATCCGGTGATTGTTGCCACGTTGTTGCAAGAAAGAGCAAGGCGGAGATTCTTGATCACGTTGTTCCATTTGCGTACTGGAGCGACCCAACCCAATGAGATGTAGTCGATGTTCACGTAGTCTCCCTTTTCAAGCCAGTAGTCAGATATCTGAATGTCGTAGATCATCTTGTTAGGTGCGTCTGCGTATACGTTGTATGCAGGGAAGTTCGCCATATTGTAGTACAACATAGATGTAGAGTTGTAGATCATATGACCGAATGCACCGCTGAGTTGTGTAGAAAGATCGAAGTTCTTGTATCTCAACTTGATGCTTGCTCCCATGTTCACCTTAGGGATTGCCTGTCCGCTGAATACGCGGTCAGGGCTGGTGTCCTGAGTCCTGATGCGGCCGTCACCGTTCTGGTCCACGAGGCTGTATTTCATTCTGTCCGGATTGTTCTGGTCCGGTACGAATGAGTCGAACTGAGGGATGCAGAAGTAACCCAGCGGCATTCCTTCCGACATGTAGATCACACCTGTGTTCTGGGTGAGACCACCGCAGTTGCTGATGGATGCTCTTGCGATAGGCTGGGTAGGATTCAGTTCCTGACCTTTGTATGTGCCTGAGAGTTTATCCACGATGCTTTCCTGCCATGAAGCCTGGAAGTCAACAGCGAGTCCCCAGTCCTTCTTTGCGATGATGTCGCCTCCGATAGCGATCTCAACACCCCTGTTGGACATCTGGCCGATGTTGGCGAGGAGTCTGTTGTAGAGGAATGGAGGAACCGGTACAGAGTATGTGTAGAGGAGGTCCTTGGTTACAGACTGATAGTAGTCCACGCTACCTCTGAGTCTTGAGTTGAAGAATGCATAGTCAACACCGACATTAAGGGTGTATTTGGTCTCCCACTTGAGGTCAGGGTTGTCGTTTCTCGAGTATGCGAAAGAAACTGCATTACGTCCGTCAACTGAAGATACTCCGTTAGGAGACATCACTGAAAGCGAGTTGTATGGAGAAATACCGTTCTGGTTACCGGTAAGTCCGTAACCGGCCCTGATCTTGATGTTGCTGATCGCTTCAACGTCCTTGAGGAAAGACTCGTTGCTGAGGATCCAGGCTGCGGATGCTGATGGGAAGAATCCCCACTTGTGGTTTGCACCGAGTTTTGAAGAACCGTCCGCACGGGCGTTCAATGTAACTACGTATCTGTTGTCATACATGTAGTTGATACGTCCCATATATGACATGATGGTGTTATCTCTTGCGCTTGATCCTACGCTGCCGTATCTTACATTCGCACCTGCGCTGAGGTTGTTGTAGAGGAAGTAGTTTGTTTCGAAACTTTCTGCGCGGGCATTGAAACTGAAGTACTTCTCGGTAACGGCTTCAGTAAGGAGCAATCCGTTGATGGAGTGCTTTCCGATCTCCTTCACATATGACAGGCTCAGGTTACCCATTGCTGTCTGATAGTTTGTGTTGGTGATCTGTGCGTAACCGTTGGTCGCTTCACCCTGCTGAATGTTGTTTGGAGTGTAGTCCTTGTTGAGAGAGTTGTTGTACTCATAAGAAGCGAATGCACCGAATGAAAGGCCAGGAATGATGTTCCATGTCAGTCTCGCCTTTGCAGACGCTCTTGTGTTCTCCCTGTCTCTTACCTGCTCAAGTTGTCCGAGAGGGTTGGTAACCTGCTGCGCTGAAGCATCGCTGTCCCACATGCCTGTTTCAGGATTTCTGAAGGTAGGGAAGGTAGGGTTGAACTGAGAAGCAGAGTAGTAGAGGTTCTGAGTTGCAGGGTTTGCACTTTCTCTTCTTGAACCCATGAATCCGAAATCGATGGTCACCTTGTCCTTCAAGGTCTTTACGCTTGAGTCAAAACGTACGTTGTAGAGAGTGTTGTGAGTGCCTCTGATCTGACCGTTTCTTTCGTTCATACCGATTGACGCCCTCATGTTGGCTCTCTGATTACCCATCGTCATGGATACGTTGTGGTTGTGCTGGCTGACAACCTTGTTCTGTATCTCTGTGTAGAAGTTGGTAGAGTATCCGTGGTCTGTACCTCCGGCGTTCAACTGTGTGTTGTAGTCTCTCCACTGGTCAGCAGACATGATAGGGAGCTGCTTGTATGCGAGAGATACACCGGCCTGTCCGCGGTAGTCTACTCTTACATGTCCCTGCTCTCCCTTCTTGGTTGTGACAACGATCACACCTGATGCTCCTCTTGAACCATACTGAGCGGTCTCGGCAGCATCCTTGAGCACTACGATCTCATCGATGTCTGCGACGTTCATCGAGTTGAATGTGTTGACGTCAGTGAACATACCGTCGATGACGAAGAGAGGACCGGTCTCTCCTGAGAGAGAAGAACTTCCTCTGAGGCGTACATCAGGAGTACCTGTAGGGTCACCACCGTTCTGAGAGATGACGAGGCCGGAAACCTTTGCCCTTACGGCGTCCATAGGGGTTGCTATGAATCCGACGTTCATGTCCTCAGCGGTGACTCTTTCAACTGCACCTGAGATCGAACGTTTCTTTCCTGTCGCATATCCGACAACAACCAGTTCGTCCAATGATTCTGTATCTTCGTACAGAACGATCGCCAACTGATCGGCAGAATTCACGACAACTTCCTGAGTGGTCAGACCGATGAATGATACGGTCAGAGTCGCTCCTTTTTTCACTTGAATGGTGAAGTTGCCGTCCATGTCGCTGGCAACTCCGTTGTTTGTGCCTTTTTCCAGGATATAAGCGCCCAGAACAGGCTCACCGTGACCATCCTTCACATTACCTTTCACATTGTAGACTTGTGCAAAGATCATGTTAGGAACCAGAAGGAAAAGCAGCAAAAATAAATTTCGCAATAAGTGCTTACTTTCTTTCATACGCTGTGAATTTAAAGGTTAAACGTTAGTGTTAATAAATGTGTTAGAATTTTATTGTGGTTTTCTTTCCTGTGTATCTTACATTCTTCTGAGTGTTTTCACCGGCAACTTTGACTACGAAGGTCCTTTTGCCGATCATGCCGTTGTATTCTCCTGTCCTTTCTCCGATGGTAAGGGTCTTTGCCGCATCATCCCATGTGAAAGGAATCTCGGTGTATTTCCCCTTTTCGTAATTATAGTTGTCGAACTCGTCTTCGTAGAGGACGAATTTGCCGTCTGCTCCAGGATATACCTTGATTTCGAGTCTGTTCCATGGCTTTTCTGTAGCGTACTGAACTTTTTCGACTGTGAATGGAACGATGCTTCCGGCCTTTACATAGAGAGGTATGATGTCGATAGGTGCCTCCTTGGTGACGGTCTGACCGCCTTCATGTCTTTCGTTTGTCCAGTAATCGAACCATGTAGAGTTGTCCGGCAGATAGAGAGATCTGTTCACGGTCCTGTTCTCTCCGACTCCGTCTTCGAGGATAGGCGCTAC
This sequence comes from Bacteroidales bacterium, assembly GCA_017471965.1. Taxonomy (GTDB): domain Bacteria; phylum Bacteroidota; class Bacteroidia; order Bacteroidales; family UBA932; genus Cryptobacteroides. The sequence goes on along the minus strand of JAFURF010000008.1, from coordinate 34,994 downwards.
GAGAAAGGCCTGTCCGAACATGAACTGGTCGTCAAGCAGATAGGTCTCCTTGTCTGCAGGAACCTCCATGGACATGTGACGCAGGAACGAATAGCCGTTCTTTGTGGTCTGCCATGCGGTAGAATAGATGTAAGGGAGCATAGAATACCTGAGATTGATATACTGCTCCTGTACATCGAATGCCCAGTATCCTCTCTCGCCGAACTGGTAGATTTCACGAGGTGAACCGGTACCATGTGCCCTCATCATAGGATTGAAGGTTGCGAACTGGAACCATCTGCAATAGATTTCCTGATAGCCAGGGTCTGTGTTGGCAGTATTGTACACATGTCCGTACGGATGCCATGCTCCGATGTCGGTGTTCCAGTATGGAATCGCACACATAGAGAAGTTAAGTCCTGCAGGAATCTGTTTCTTGAATACGTCCCATGACGCACGGATGTCTCCGCTCCAGGAACCTGCTCCGTAGCGCTGAAGTCCGGCAAAAGCCGATCTGGTGAGAATGTATACTCGCTTCTGGTCTGTAACAGAACGCTGATTCTCATATACTCCCTTGCTTACGAAAAGAGGATAGGTGTTGCGTACGTTGCGCAATGTCCCTTCGCCGGTAGGGGCATTGAAATCTCCAGGAGTGGTGTTGTAGAATTCAGGCTCCGGTCCGTCAAGCCACCATGCCGACATTCCAGGCTCAAAGAGGTTCTTGTTCATGAATGACCAGAAAAGGTTGCGGGCATCCTTGTTCCAGATGTCGTATACCTTGGCCTCACGAGGAGATGACTGCATCGGGAACAATGCTCCCATGTCCTTCAGTTCCTTATGGATCCTGGTACTGTCACCTACGCTCGGCCATACGGTGATCATCATCTTTGCGTTCATGTCCTTCAGGGAAGCGAACATCTGCTTGTTGTTCTTGAATGCCGGATTGTTGAATTCCAAGGCATTCCACATGTAGTTCTCTTCTCCCCAGTATTTCCAGTCCTGTACGATGGCATCGAGAGGAACCTGCAGGTCACGGTATTTCTTCACTACATCCACAACCTCTTCCGCAGATTTATATCTTTCCTTGCACTGCCAGAAGCCGAATGTCCAGAGCGGAGCAAGTTTCGCCTGTCCTGTCAGTTCCCTGAACAATGCGACATTCCCGTCACCGTCCTTACCGTAAAGGAAATAATAGTCGATAGCCTCACCTGCCTCTGATGTGAATGATGTTCCCATAGGAGTATCATCGAATGTGGTTATCGAGTATGTGTCCCAATAAACTCCATATCCTTTTACAGAACTGAAATAAGGAATGGCGATTTCCATGTTGTTCTGCTCAAGTCTGAGACGCTGGTCTCTCTGGTTCATCTTTCCTGCCTGATGCTGTCCAAGACCGTAGATTACCTCGTCCTCATCAAGGATGAATGACTGCTTGATCTCATTGGTCTTTTCCACGACAATGCGCATGCGGCCGTAGTTCATGCCAGGTGTATCCTGTCCCGGAGCGCTCTGGGTAGGTACTACACCGCCTGACTTTGCAGGCTGAGGTCTTTGAGGACGGATGCGCTGGACGAACTGTACCGGCATGATCTGAGTCCCATACTCCTTTTCTGCCAGAAGCCTCTTGCCGTCAAGACTATAGAATTCGATTTTTCCAGTCTCCTTATTCATTTTGACCTGGAGTTCGGAAGACTTTGCAATGATCTGGTTCCCTGAATCCGAAACCACGATGTCGCATTGTTCTGGTTCCATTTCCACAACGAAGTCCTTCTTCTTGGTGAAATCCGAACTTTCATTGTATTTCAAGACACGTACTATGCTAGGGGAGTAGAATTCGACTTTTACATCAAGTCCTCTCACCTTGACTGCAAAGCCGTTCTGCTGGCCTGTGTCTTCAGCATTTGCCTGCACTGTCGGAACCGACAGCATTGCCAGACAAGTAAGGATTAGTGTTAAGATTCTCATAATCTGATGTTTTGTGGTTAGTTGTCTTGTGTTTTTTCTTATTGTACGTCTGCCCTCTTGAGATTCTTCTGTGCCAGAAGGACCATGTACATGAAGTTGCTTGTCAGGCCTCCCATACAATATTCTCCCTGCTGCCATATGAATGGGAAATCCAGAAGTTCCGGAAGGTCAGGGCGGATAAGGTTGGTGCCGGGAGCAACTCCTCCGGGGATGTATGACCAGTCTGCCCTGTTCGTTCCGTATGCAGCCTTCTGGGTCTCTACGCCGACTCCAGTTACAAACGATACTCTGTTTGTTCCCGGGTGGAATCCCAGCAGATAGTTGATGCTGTTGTAGATGTACTCAGGATCGAAGAGGTCCGGATAGGACTCATGCAGGAGACAATAATTGAATGTGTGAGTCTGAGGTTCCCATGAACCGCTCGAACGGTTTCCGCGGTTATGGGCTATTCCGTAAGGATTGAGTTTTGAATATCCGTCGAATGTCTCGCAGATTGCCGGAAGAGCCTCACGTACGGCCTTGCTGAACTTGCGGTTGCCAATCTTCTTTTCAAAGCGTCCGATGAACCATCCGCAGCGCGCGATATTGTCGGTTATGTATTCCTGATTTTCGAGGATGTAGTCCCTGTATTCCTTGCTTTCTGTTGCAAGATAGAGTTCTGTGGCGGCAAACAGTTTTCCGTTGAGGGTCCTTCTGTTCTCAGGTATACCTTTGTATATTGTTTCTGCAATTTCGAGACATCTTCTGCCGAGTGTGTCGTTATGGTCCTTCAGGACCCTTGACATGGCGGCAAGTTTTCCTGCTACATCGATTTCCTTGGATGGATTGTCTTCTGTGAAGACCCATCTGTCGTCATGACCGTCGCACACGTTGTCGGTGTGTGCGGAAGCGTCACCTAGGTGGACGTATTGCCTGACCGTAGGACAAAGAATACCGCGGTACAGACGTCCTAGAGCATCCCAGCCTGCTACGATGGTGAGTGCTCCGTTCTCGACCTGCTGCAGGATGTCATTCTTTCCGTCAGGCTGATGGAGTTCGGTTATCCTGTTCTCAAAATCAATGCTGGTCTCATCCCAATATGCACCGAAATTCTCATATGCCAATGCCAGTACATAGGCTTCACCGGCCTGAGATTCCACACGGATGTCGTAGTCGCCGGCGTCATGCCATCCTCCGATGTTCAGGCCCGGTACGCGGTCGCCCGGTCTGTATCTTGTCATTGTGGACGGGCCCTGCCTGTATCCGTCGATATGGTTGATGTCTGTCTTTGCCATGATGGCATCGTCATGGTGGCAGTAGTCATGCCATACGCGGTATTTCTCCCTGACTGTCATGTGACACATCTGGATAGGCAGGAAGTATTCGACTTCGGTCTGCCAGACGCCGACATCATAAAGGTCGTTGCTGATTCTGAATACGACCGACTCGGAGTCTCCATATTTCACCTTGTAGAGACCTTCCTCGACTATTTCAGAGAAATCGAACTGAAGGTAGTTGTAGCGGTAGAAATTGCCCCACTGATGTGCCGGCCCTTCCTTTATGACTCTCTCGCCGAGGGCATCGATACGGTATAGGACAGGAGTCTTGAGATCGTTGTCCCTCTTGTCGAGTTCGATGACTGCGATCTTCTTCTGTGCGGGATAATATCCGATCTGAGAAGTCTGGACTACCGGAGTATAGCGCCAGTCCTTGTCGATTTCCGGTCTGATCACCCACTTGGCAGCACCCTTTGTAGCGCCCGGCTTTATGTCGCTGCGAAGGATGAACCATCCGTTGTTGTGGTTGATGCGTCCGTCATAGAGACCGAATTCGCCTGTAAGGCACTCGAAGGTCACTTTCTTGAGACTCTTGTGAGGGTTGAGCACGAAAGTCTTTCCCTTTGCCATAGGAGCCGACACGATGTCGTCCGCTATCATAGGATTGTATGTCTTCCTGTCGAGGAGCAGTTGGTCAATGTCAGCATTTCCCTTCGGATTGAAGTCACCGATATGGTTCATGTTGGTCTCCTGTCTCATTGTCGGACCGGAAGACTGATGAGGGAAGAATCCGGTCCTGTCATCCATGATCCATGGCTGTCCGAGAAGTGTCGAAGGTACGAGTTCCAGGTTGAAACCGATCTTGCCGTCGAGCCATTCAGGTATAGGCCTGTCAAGGTCTACAGTAACTGTCACAGCGTCACCTTCACCTTTGACATTGACTGTATAGTTGAAAGAGAAATCGGGATATATGGCCGGATTGAATCCTGAAAGATGGTGGGTCGAATCAGGATATGACAATGTCACGGATATTTCGTTTCCTCCCTTGTTCACCTGACGGTTGCGCATCCGCGGAAGTCCCTGCCACTGTCCCTGGGAGATTTCAAGTCTGACGTCGCCGCTTCCTGCCACTCTGTCCCCGTTCATGACCAGAGTAAGCCCACCCTGATGACCCTCAGGATATACATCGCTGAAAACCATCACGTTGGCACCGTGGTTCTCGAAATATTCAAGATCGTTGACCTTGAAACCTTGTGCATCTGCATGCATGGCTCCCGATATGAGTGCCGCAAATGACAGAATGAGTGTTCTGGCGCTTGTCATGACTTATCTTGAAACTTTGGCGTTTGTTCCGGTTATGCCGCTTATCTTGCTGCCCTGGACTGTAAACTTCTGAAGTTTTCCGTCTGAAGGGAGGCAGAACAGTCCGGTAGAAGCCTTGCCGGAAGTGTTGTATACCTTAACGGTGATCTTGCTCCAGTCCATGTCGGTCGTCGATTGTGCGAGTGCGATATGAGGGAGTGCCGAACCGTCTCTCACGAGCATGATGACAGGGAGTTCTCCATCAGCCTCGATCTGATGCCATCCCGGGTTGTAGACCTTTCCTGTCTGATAGTCTATCCATTTCCCGCCAGGGAGATATACTGTCCTTGAAGTGGTTCCTTCCTCGAAGAGAGGAGCAACTAGAATCTGTGAACCGAAGAGGTACTGGTCGTCGACTTTCCATGCACCCGGGTCGTCAGGGAACTCTATGAACATGGCACGTACCATAGGAAGACCCTTTTCTGTGCACTCTTTTGCCTGTGCATATACATAAGGCATGAGTCTGTATTTCATCTCTGCACTCTTGCGGAATACGTTCTGTACCTCCTCGCTTTCGTAGAGCCAAGGCTCTGTAGGAGGCGCTCCATGTGCCCTTGTATGGGATGTGAGGAAGCCGAACGGCAGCCATCTGCAGTAGAGTTCCTCAGGGGTAGACCTTACGAATCCTCCCATGTCATGGCTCCAGAACGAGAATCCTGAAAGACCGAACGAGAGTCCTGAATGAAGAGTTCCGATCATACCTGTATCGTCTGTAGATGCGTCACCGCCCCAGTGAAGCGGATATCTCTGAGATCCTGCCCATGCAGATCGTGCCCAGATGATGTTTTCTCCGTTGATTTCCCTGGTGATGTCCGCAACAGCCTTGTTGTAGCGTGCAGGATATAGGTTGTGCTCATACCATCCGCTCTTGCCTGATGCATACTGGCCGTCAAGAGGTGCGCCTTCACCGAAGTCTACCTTTATCGCACCTACACCTATCTTAAGAAGGCCGGCAATCTTGTCCTGATACCATTTTACTGTCTCAGGATTCGAGAAGTCGAGAACCACGTCCTCCTGAGGAAGTTGGCCGTTGCCGTTCTTTACATACAGGCCCTTTTCTACAAGTTCAGGGAAGAATACGTTCTTCTGTGAGAAATATGGAAGTTGCCACAGACTTACGTGGAAGCCCATGTCCTTGAGGTCTGCGAGCATCTTTGCAGGATCAGAGAATCTCTTTGGAGAGAACTTGTAGTCGCACTGCCAGTCCACATCGAACCATCCTGTGTCGAAATGGATGACATCGCATGGATATTTGTTTTCTCTGATCTTTGATGCGACATCGTAACCCTCCTCCTGAGTGAAATAGGTGATGCGGCTCATCCAGGTTCCGAATGACCAGAGCGGAGGCATCTGGGTCTTTCCTACGAGTGATGTGTACTCATCGAGGATATCCTTAGGCTCACCGAGGAAGATGAACAGGTCAAGGTTCTCATCTCCCATGAAGAGTTTGTTGAGACCTATATAAGATGCACCGAAGTCGCAGGTGACAGGAGCAGAAGTGTGCATGAACATGCCGTATCCTCTGTCTGACATGAAGAAAGGTATAGGCTTGTACATCTGGTCTGTTTCCGGACCCTGAGGGTCAGTGACATAGAGGTGTACCTTCTGACCGGCCTTGTTGAGGGCTGTTGCGGACTCTCCGCAGCCGAGTATCATCTCGCTTGGAGCGAGTCTGAAGACAGGGTTGATGAGTCTGGCATTGTCACGTCCTCTCTTGATGAATGAGAAAGGAGTGTACTTTACCTGGCTTGACCGGTTGTCACGGATTGCTGCAGTCTCTGTAAGTACCTTGCCTTCCGCATCCTTGATCACGATTCTCCAAGGATTCTTCTCTATTTCAATCTGACCGTACTCGCTACGGTATGTCACCGCTTCCTCTGTTTCCGATCCGGTCCATGCATCAGATGACGGAACAGGACCTGCAAGCATTATTTCATCAGGATTTTCTCCCGGATCCACGATTGTGGTCAGCATTCTGATGCGGACTGTACGAGGCGATACGAAATCAATGCTGAATCTGTATGAAGGATTGTTTTCGTATGCCGTTCCCGGGAAGTCAAGCATGCGCAGCCGCTGAGGCTGACGCAGATTCGTGTTGAATGCCTGACGTGGGACGAGCTGATGTCTCTGCCAGTTCACAAGGCCTTCACCTGTGGCTACATCGAATGATTCCAGATGGTCGGCCAGAAAGAGGATGTTTCCTAACTCTCTGAAATCCTGACTTACGTCAACGGCCTCGTTCATGAGGTAAGTCACACCGTTGCTTGTCTGCGGCTGGGCGTATGATACTGCTCCTGCAAGAATGAGGTGGGTCAATAAGGAGATAAGGCGTTTCACTGAATCCATATGAAAAAGTGTTAGTATTATTCGTGGTCTTCATCGCAAATTTAAGCAATACAATTTGCGCTGGCGAAAATCCTACACTTTGTCAGCAGTCAGTTTTGTCTCCAAAACATGTATCATTATTCATCTGTGCTCCATTTGTGCTTAGATATGTACACAAATGTCTATCTGAGCATGTCCTTTACAGCGAGTACCATGAACATGTAATGTGAAGACGCGCCACCGAGGCAGTATTCCATCTGCTGCCAGAGGAATGGGAAGTCCAGAAGTTCAGGAAAGTCCGGACGGATGAGTGCCGTTCCCGATGCCACGCCTCCTGGTATGTATGACCAGTCTGCTCTGTTGACGCCATAGGCCGTGGTTGCCGATTCTGTTCCTACTCCGGAAGCGAACGATATCCTGTTGAGTCCCGGATGGCATCCAAGAACGAAATTCAACGCATTGAAGACCGGTGCCGATGAAATCACATCAGGGTACTCCTTGGACATGAAGTAATGCCTGAAGGCAAAACTCTGGATGTTCCAGCCTGCACCCCAGATCGCCGGTCTGTATGGTACACCATATGGAGTCTCTGCCGCCTGGGCGTCGATCATTGCCATGTATTTCGGAAGTTCAGCCCTGAATTCCTTTGAAAACTGTCTGGATTTCCTGTCCTTGCTTTCGGCGAAGATCTTCTCGACTCTGGCCATGTACCATGCGCAGTTGTTGAAGTTTTCCATTATCAGATCCTTGTTGTCAAGGATGTAGTCCCTGTATTTCTGTTTTCCTGTGGACAGGAAGAGTTCGGCAGCAGTCTGTACCTTGTTCATCTGTCTTCTTCCATTCACCTCGACATTGTCGAAAATCTCTTCCGCGATGTTCAGGCAATGTACGCTCAGAGTGTCGTTGAATCCTTTGAGCACGCGGCTGACGCCGGCAAGTTCTGCTGCTGTGGACATTTCTCTTCCGGGATTGTCCTCCGTGAAGATCCATCTGTCATCCTCGTTGCCGATGATGCCGTCTGTCATTGTGGCAGCATCTCCGAGAAGCACATACTGGCGGACACTGTTGCAGATAATGCCTCTGTAAAGCCGTCCCAGTGCCAGATAACTGCTCACCACGCTGAGTGCGCCGTGCTCGACCTGCTGGAGAATGTCGTTCTTTCCGTCTGCCTGATGGATTTCTGTTATCCTGGTATGCTGGTCGATTGAAGTCACATCGATTTCCGGCCTGAATGTCTCGTATGCAAGAGCAAGTATGTATGATTCTCCAGCCTGTGATTCCACGCGAAGGTCATAGTCTCCCGCATCATGCCATCCTCCGATGTTCACTCCGTACACGATCTCGCCGGCCTTGTATTTCGAGAGACCCGGCTTCTGGTCATAACCGTCAATATGGCTGTGGGCAGGAGCCATCAGTGCATCGTCCATGTGGCACATGCCATGCCATACACGGTACTTCTCATTGACTCTCATGTGGCACATCTGGACGGGAAGGAAGTATTCGATTACAGGCTGCCAGACACCGCGGTCATATACATCCTCATCGATGCGGAAGAGCGTTGATTCGGAATTTCTGTACCTGATTCTGTACAGACCGGGTGCTGTGACATCCGTGAAGTCTGACCTCAGGTATCTGTAGCGGAGGAACTTTCCCCATTCAGATGTGTTGAGGGTCTTTACTGCCTTCTCACCATCTTCTTCTATCTTATATATGGTAATGGGGTCGTTTGATGTGTCTCTGCTGTCAAGTTCTATGACTACCTGCTTCTGCTGGGAAGGATGGTATCCTACCTGTGACACCTGTACTACAGGCTTGTACATCCAGTCTTCCACCACTTCTGGTGTGATGATCCATCTGATGGCACCCTTTGTCGCCCCTGCTGCGATTTCACTTCTGAGCACAAACCAGCCGTTATTGTGATTTACACGTCCGTCATAGAGTTTGAGGTCACCTGTGAGGGATTCGATGGTCACCCTTGAATATGGGTCTTCAGGATTTGAAGTGAATTTCTTTCCTATTGCATACGGAGCCCCGATTATGTCGTCGGCAACGATAGGGCTGTACCCTTCTCCGATGAGACGGTCAAAATCAGCCATCGATGACTTCCCGTCGTGATAGTTGCCGGGATGATGATGGTTCGGACAATGAGTCTCCAGAGGAGCGTTTGCCTGGCGAGGGAAGATGCCTGTCTTCCCGTCCATTATCCATGGCTTTCCGAAGAGGTAGCCTGGGAAGAATTCCAGGTTGAATCCTACCTTTCCGAGAAGGAAATCCGGTACAGGTCTGTCAAGGTCGACAGTTACCTCTACGCCTCTGCCCGCTGCCTCAACCTTTACTGTGTAGTTGAAATGAAAGTCAGGGTAGATCATAGGGTTGAATCCTGTCATGTGACGAGACGAATCAGGGAAGCATAAGGTCGCAGTTATGCTGTTTTCTCCAAATTCGCGCTTCAGTTGTTTCGGGACAGGCTGCCACTGGCCAGGGGTTGCCTCCATGCGGATGTCTCCGTTTGTGGCGATCCTGTGGCCGTGCATGATGATGCTTACTCCACCTTGATGGCCTTCAGGGTATATGTCGTCGAATGCCATGACATCGACACCTTTATCATTGAGATATCCTTCAGGAAGCAGTTTGAATTCCTGCGCATTCATCTCTGTGGCGGCAACAGCGAGCAGTGCCATAACAAGGATCTGTACAGTTCTTTTCATGGTAGTCTGGTTTTGTTTCAAATGTCTTATCTGTGTATACGGTCAGGCATGATCTTCCTTGTGGTGTTTCAGATATTCGCTAGGCGTCATTCCATACACCTCCTTGAAGTGCTTGGTGAAGATCCTCGGTGACGAATATCCGATCTTATAGGCGATCTCTGCGATCTGTAACTGGCTTTCAAGAAGCCATTGCAGGGCGCGCTTCATCTTTATCTCCTTGATGAATGCCAGAGGAACCTTTCCTGTTATCATCATCAGTTTCTTATACAGATAGCCCCTTGACATGTTGAGGTCTGATGCGAGTTTCTCTACGGAAAAGTCCGGATTGCAGATGTTCGCCTCAACTGATGAGATCGCTTTCTGGATGAACTGCTGGTCCAAAGGCGTGATGGTTATCCTGCTAGGTTCGATCTTTATCTCGCTGTTGAAGATGCCCCTTCGTGCTATGGATTCTGAAATTATCCTGTTGATCCTGATCTTCAGTATCTCCATGCTGAAAGGTTTTGCTATATAGTCATCTGCACCTTGTTCGAGCCCTTCTATCTGATATTGTTCCCCGACCTTCGCTGTCAGAAGGATGACAGGGATGTGCGAAAACCGGATGTCAGTCTTTACGGCATTGCATAACTGGAGCCCGTCCATCTCCGGCATCATCACGTCACTGATGATGAGGTCAGGACTCTCGTTCTTGAGGATTTCAAGCGCCTTCCTTCCGTTGGATGCAGTAAGGATATAGTATCCGCTTGAAAGTGACGATCCGAGGAAGTTCAGAAAGTCTATATTGTCGTCTACCAGGAGCAGAGTATAGTTCCTGTCCGCTTCTATCACTGTCTCGACCGCATCTTTAGCCGCTTGAGTATCGACGACCGTCTGACCGACCTTTATTGGGAGCGTTACGGTGAATATCGTTCCGTTCGGAATATTTGACGCGACCTGAAGCGTACCTTTGTGCATCTTTACATATTCAGATACCAGATGGAGTCCGATACCGCTTCCTCCCTGACTGTTGCCCTGACTGTTGCCCTGACTGCTTCCCTGATAGAAGCGTTCGAATATCCTTGCCATCTCCTCCTTCTCGATTCCTTTGCCGTTGTCTATGAAATTCAGCATGATGCTGTTCTCATGAACCTCCACCTTGACCTCAATCCTTCCTCCGTCATCAGTGAACTTGAATGCGTTGGAAAGCAGATTGGTGATGATCTTCCGGACTTTGCCATAATCAAAATCCATCATCAGGGTTTCCTTCGACGTGTTCATTGTAAAATCTATCCCTCTCAGTTTTGCCATGGAGTCGAATGACATCATCACATCGTTGATCAGTGCTATCATGTCGCCGTATACGTAATTCATGACCTCTCCGCCTGAGTCAAGTTTTCTGAAGTCCAGCAGCTGGTTAATAAGTTCAAGCAGGTAGTTCGCATTGTTCCTTACCGTATTGAGCATGGTGGTCCTGTGCTCAGGATGCGAACTCAGGAATTCTTCAAGCGGGTTTATGATCAGTGATAGAGGAGTCCTGAATTCATGACTGATGTTCGCGAAGAACTGAAGCTTCATTTCAGCCAGATTGTTCTGCTGCCTGGCCTCTTCCTTCAGCCTCTTGGCCTCCTGCTCCTGTTTCTGCCTGTTCCTGTACATGGTCAGGAAGACGAAGAAGACGGCCAGTGCCAGAAGAGTATATAAGGTATATGCCCACCAGGTCTTGTACCATGGCCCAACTACATTCACTGTAATGCATCTGATGTCAGGTGTGTAGATGTTGTAGGCGTTTCTTGCCCTGATCTGAAGTTCATATTTTCCCGCAGGGAGGAAACTCAACTGGATTGTGTTTCCATCGACTTCCGTCCATTCGCTCTTGCCCTCGATGCGGTATGAGAATACGGTTCCCTTTTCGTGGAATTCAAAACTTGAGAACTTGAGATGAAGAATCGGGAATCCCTCCTTTATGCGGATTTCGTCTGCATAAAGTATGCTTTTGCCGTTCAGCATTTCATGTAATGAGCCATAGACCGGGTATATGCCTGATAACTCTATCTTTGAGTTGTTTTCAGTGCTGCCCTGTTTTTCTGCGAAGATGCATGTCAGACCCTCTGCCGTGCCGAGAAATATCCTTCCGTCCGAACATCTGAAGATGGCCCCTTCGTTCATGGTGGATGCTGGAAGACCGTCCTTGTTGTCGTATCTGATGCTGTAGTACTGCCCCTCATGAGATGTGATGCAGTACAAGGCGTTTATGTCACAGCACCATACTCTCCCATATCGGTCTTCTTCAATGCTGATGATGGATTCCGAACTTGCACGGTCGGCCTTTTCTGTCTGAGGGTCATATACGAAGAGTCCGTCAGACCCGCCAATCCACAGTTTTCCGCTGCTGTCGAAGATGAGGTCGTTTACTCGTCGTGAAAGCCCTTCGATTTCTATCTGTCGGGTCAGACCGCTTCTGGTGTTCGTGCATTGCAGGCCGCGCGCAGTGGCAAGATACAGCATGTGCCCGTCCTTGTCAAGGAGTATGCTTCTGATACTGGACTTTTCGTTGTTGAATATGGTTGTGAACTCTCCGGTCCTGGGGTCCAGTTTCTGGAGTGCTCCGTGCAGAGTGCCGATCCATATGGTCCCGTCCGGTCCGATCTGCAGACCGTAGATGTCATCATCCGCTATGTCGCTGGAAGCCATGCTGTAATGCGAGACTCTTCCTTTGTCGTAGCATAGCAGTCCGTTACGGTAGGAACCTATCCATATTCTTCCTTTACTGTCCACTTCCAGATTTCTGATGACGTTCGCATTGTTGCAGACCTGCTCAATGCGTGTCCCGTCTGACGATATCTTCAGAAGGCCGTTTCCGTCAGTTCCGACATATATGTGCCCGTCATGCTCGCAGAATGCCTGTATGTCATATCTGGAAGCATATCTGTAGTTGATGAATGCTTGTGTCTTGTCTGACCAGTACGATATTCCGTTCTTGAAGTTCCCTATCCATACGGTGCCTTCGTCATCGATGTGCATGGTGTACAGGTTGTCGCTGGCAACAGAAGACGGAATGAATTCGCTGTGCCTGAAGTTGGTCAGGGTGCCGTCAGCCTTGTCGTATATGAAACCGGCAGAATGCGTCGTTGTTATCCAGATGTTTCCGTCAGCACCTTCGCCTATAGCACTGATGCGGTTGAACTGCCCATGTTCATCTGTCAGCTGGATATATTCCCATCTGTCAGGGAACTGCGTCATTCTGAACAGATGTGGTGTAAGTGTGGAGTAGAGCCACAGGTGTCCTTCGGAATCCACGAATGTTTTGGGACCATTGCCGCTGAGACTTTTCCTTATGCCTTCGTTAGTCAGTGTCTCCCGGGTCTTACCGTCTTGTAGTCCGCTCATGAATACCCTGCTGTCATCGTATATGTGATATACGGACTCATGCCTGATGCATAGGCCTGAGAGTTGGGCCGAGTGTTTCGGGATATTGATGCATTTGCCTATGGTGCTGTCATGTATCCATATTTCTGATTCCGTGGAGACCCATACGTATTTCCTTGCTTCCGCTCCGATGGATATGTATTCCTGAGGCAGTCCCAGTTTCTTGAGATATCCCTGAAGTCCATGGACGAATTCTCCTGTGGAATAATCGAACAGGATATCTCTGCTATATGCCCTGACGATGATGTTCCCTTCCGGATCTTCATACAGGGCACTGATCACTGTTCTGGACCTGCCGAGTTCTTCCTCAGTGAAGGAGTGGAAATCGTATGCGTCGTATCTGTCCAGGCCATCAGCACTGGCAACCCATAGGAATCCATGGGAGTCATGGAGTATGGAATGTATCTTGTTGCTGGAGAGTCCATCGGATGTAGTGATGTTCCTGAACATCAGATTATCCATAGTGGGGGCGGGCAGGGCGTTGACGGAGAATGCGTACAAGACCGCTATCAGAATGGTTGTTATCCGTTTCATGGCTAAGGAAAGTCGGTTTATGACAAATATAACCAATTTGCGCCGAATGTGCATTATTTGTCTACAACTGTATGTGTCAACTTTGTTGTCTTGATTGTGTCCGGATGTCGACATTGCTCAAAATGTGACGTTATAGGATACAAATCGTACATGTGTTGCGGGGAAGGATTGAATCAAGGCTCTTTGATTTACGCTAACTTTAGACATTCTAAAATGTTTGCTATGAGAAGGTTGTTGATTCTTGCCAATTTTATTGTGATGGCTTTGGCGTCATCTTGCGGCGAGGCCGCTGTAGATGTGCCGGAAAAGGCAGATGTGATGCGTCAGGAAATCCTTGCTGATCTGACTGACAATATCCTCCCTTTCTGGATACACTACTCGTTCGATCCTTCAGGCGGATTCTATGGCATTGTCGGCCGTGACGGAAGCGGAAGACCCGATGCTCAGAAAGGAGGTGTGATGAATTCAAGGATATTATGGACGTTTTCCAAAGCATATGAAATGTATGGCGACATACATTACCTTATGGTAGCGGACAGAGCGCAGAGAGAGTTTCTGGAGAAATTTATCGATCATGAGGATGGAGGAGTCTACTGGCAGACTGGTCCTGACGGTGTACCGTCGGATTCGACCAAGCGTACCTTTGCCATTGCATACGGCATATACGGACTGGTCGCGCATCACAGGGCTACAGGAAATCTGAAGAGCCTGGATGCCGCCATCGCGCTCTATCGCACACTCGAAGACAAGGTGAGAGACAAGGACATTGACGGATATATCGAGGCCTTCAATTCCGATTTTACTGAGCCCATAGGTGACAGACCTGCTCCAGGTCTCGAGGCTTTAAAGACAATGAATACCCATATCCACATAGTCGAGGCTTATACCCAGTTATATAAGGTGTGGGCTCACAAGGGTCTGGAAGAGAGGCTCAAGGCCGTGGTGGAGATGGTTACTGACAGGATATTTGATGCTGAAACAGGTCATCTCAATCCTTACTTTGACCTTTCGTGGGATAAGGCAGGTGGGGCGGTCGCTTCCTATGGGCATGATATCGAGACTGCATGGCTCCTGACGGAGGCAGCGCAGGCATGCGGGGATGATGCTCTTGTCAGGAAATGCCGTGAGGTGTCTCTCCGCCTTGTAGATACGGCCATAGAGGAGGGGTTCAATCAGGAAAAAGGATATATGATGTATGAGTCGAGGGGCGGTATCCTACGTGACCACGCATCGTGGTGGTGCCAGTGTGAGACGATCATAGGTTGTGTGGATGCATGGCAGATGACTGGTGATGAGAAATATCTGGATGTTGCATACAGGACCTGGGATTTCATCAAGGCCAACTTCGTCGATCGGGAATATGGGGAGTGGTTCAGGACGGTCAGGGCTGACGGCAGACCAAATACACGTGAGGCCAAGGCGAGTGTGTGGAACTGTCCTTATCACAACAGCCGTCTGGGGTTTGAGATGGATGTGAGGCTGCGGTGATGTACATTTCAGGATTTGCTCCCGTTGGCCGCACATCCTGTTCCGTAGCCGCGGGGCACGTCTGAACAATGGCGATGTTCTGCGGACATCTGCCTTTACCATATTGAAAAAGCCGTCCTCAAAAGGACGGCCATTGTTCAGGTTGAGATACCAGGATTCGAACCTGGACAGACAGAACCAAAATCTGTAGTGCTACCGTTACACCATATCTCAATTCCGGGTGCAAAGATATACTTAATTTTACTTTTCTGCAAAATAACTTCGCATCACGCTGTCAAAAGTATTATGATTCCGCTGATGCCGATGTAGGCATATACGACATAAGGAAAAGTCTTGGAAGGGATGCGGTTGAATGCCCATGTGCCGAGCGCTCCTCCCAATGCTACTGCTCCGAGACAGAAGACATAGTCTATGCATACGGTCTTTGTTAGGAAACCGTTTGATGCACGTACGATGGTCATCATGGCGTTGGTTATCACGAAGTAGGTCTGTACCATGGCCATGTAGCGCTCCTTGTCTGACTCAGATGATATGAAGTATAGTACCGCCGGAGGGCCATGCATGCCGAAGAATCCTCCCATCAGTCCGCTTGCGGTTCCGGCTCCTATCTGATATGGAAGGGATGTTCCGAATCTTATCCTTCTGCTGAAGAATGAGAAATAGAGACTTACAAGTATGAGGACGAAGCCGAGGATGATCCTGAGTGTATGGTCATCGGTCTTGGCGAGAAGGCAGATTGCAATGGTAGATACAAGAAAGAAGACAGACAGTATCGGTACCAGTCTTTTCCATGTCACGAGTTTTCTGTATTTCCATGCTGCGATGGTGGAGGTTGTCAGGGCAAGAAGGCCGGAGAGGGTAGTGGCCTCGGCATATGACGGCATCAGGAAAGGAAGGGCCGACATGATGAATATGCCGAACCCGAAGCCTGTTGTCCTCTGAACGAAACTGGCTCCTATGGTGAGCAGAAATATCAGGACGATGTTTTCCATATCAGAACAGGCCGTATATAAGGTTCCATACGAGGAAACGTGCGAACTTGCCGATAAGGAGAAGGACCATGGTCCAGCCCGGGCGCGTCTTGTAGAAACCCAGTGCTATGGCAATCACGTCACCGATGAAAGGAATCCATGCGGTAAGGGCGAGCCATACACCCCATCTGTCGATCTTCTCCTTCTGTTTCTGCAGAGTCTCAGGCTTTACCTTGAACCACTTCTCTATCCATTCCCACTTTCCGATCCAGCCTATCCAATAGGTCACGACGCTCCCGAGCCAGTTGCCGAGAGTGCCGACCAGAAGGCAGCCGACAGGATTGGCGGTGGCGGCCAGGATTGCAAGATAAAGGGCATCCGAACTGAACGGGAATATGGTGGCCGCCAGAAATGTGCCTATGAAAAGCCCGAAAAGCCCGAATCCTTCAAGAAACTCCATCTCTATTTCCTTTTGTTCTTAAAAAACTCAGTGACAAGATCGCTGCATTCTTCGGCCAGTACTCCGCTCACGACCTCTGTCTTGGGATGCATGAGGGAAGGGGAGAACATTGAAAATCCTCTTTTAGGGTCTGATGCTCCATAGACGACGCGCCCTATCTGGGACCAGGCAAGGGCTCCGGCGCACATAGGGCAAGGCTCTACAGTCACATATAAGGTGCAGTCGTTGAGGTATTTCCCGCCCATGGCCTCTGTTGCAGCCGTTATGGCAATCATTTCTGCATGGGCAGTCGGGTCATTAAGCCGTTCTGTCATATTATGGCCTTTGCCGATTATGCGCCCCCTGCACACGATCACCGCACCAATAGGCACTTCGTCCTCGGCGGCGGCCATGCCTGCCTCGCGCAGGGCATCCTTCATGTATCTTTCGTCCTGTTCCATCATCTTACATTGACATTATTCCATATGAAACCATTGACGGCGTTCCTGTTGCATCCGGTATCGTCTGCCTTGATGTCGAGATTTTCAAAAGTGAAGTCTGAAAGCAGATATTGTCCGGGGCCTTCGACCACATCAAAGAATATGCGGCAATCCATGGTGATGTCCTTCATCCTGAGGCCGGTAGCGTATGACATCGGGATATCCTTCCTGTCCTGAAGGTCAAAGAACTGCGTCCATGGCTGTATGTATATGAACGACCCTGCATTACCGGTGATCCCTTCCACCAGAAAATGCTCATAGAGTTGAGGCGTGTCCGGACGCATCTTGAGCCACAGAAGCCTTTCGGCCTTGTCCACCCTGCAGTTGCGGAAAATGACGTTACGGTTGTGGATGGATTCGCTGCCGCATGTAAGCGCACTGTGACAGTAGCCGAAGGTACAGTCCTCTATGATGATCCTCATGTTGGGGCCGTTTTCCGGATTCTTGTCTGCCCATGGACCTTTGCCTCCTTTCAGAGCGATGGCGTCGTCATTGACGGACAGGTGGCATCCTTTGATATGGACATCCTTGCATACATCGATGTCAATGGCATCAGAACTCGGGGCCTTGACAGGTTCTGCCGGAGCGAATATGCTTACATTATGAATTCTGACCCGCTCGCACTTGTACAGGTGCGTAGTCCAGAACGGGGAATTCTCGAGATGCACTCCTTCTATATGGACATCCTTGCTGTCGGTTATATATATAAGTCTGGGTCTGAGTTCTTCCAGATTTGTGCATTGCGGGTTGACTTCCCTGCGAAGCCAGAACGACTTCCAGTAACGCTCTCCGTTACCGTTGACAGTTCCTCTTCCTGTTATGGAGAATCCGTCGACGCCCTCTGCGTTGATCAAGGCGGCGAAGTACTTTATGCATCGACCTTCAAGCCTGGTATCGATGACCTTGAAATCGGATATGTCATCGCTGCCTTTCAAGGTGCCTCCACCCCTGATTTCCAGACTTGTGCCAGGCCTGAAGAACAGGGAACCTGACAGAAATGTTCCTTCAGGTATGACGATGCGTCCTCCGCCGTTGGAATGCGCAAGGTCTATCACTCTCTGGATGGCTTCGGTCTGAAGTGTCGTGCTGTCAGGCATGACGCCGTGGTCCGTGATCACGTATGATGGGGCATCAGGGATTGATGCTGACGAACAGAACCAGTCACTCACCGGTGATCCGTCAGGGAAGATATCCTGTCCATAGGTGGCAATTGCCGCCAGGATTGCCGCCACAGATAAAAGAATCCTTTTCATGTCTCAACAAAAAACCCGACCTTCCGGCCGGGTTTCTATTTTTACCATCTGTCCTCAGATGATACGGTCAATTTCTTGCGGCCGCGACGACGGCGTGCTGCCAAAACGCGACGTCCGTTAGGAGTCGACATGCGCTCGCGGAAGCCGTGTTTGTTGCGACGCTTGCGCTGTGATGGTTGGAATGTTCTTTTCATATCTAGATATTTTTATATTTCCTGTATAATTTGGGAGTGCAAAGGTAGTGTTTTTGAATTTATTTGCAAAATATTTTGTGAAAAAGTTCATTTCTCTATGAAGATGACCTGTTTCGTCTCAAAGAAAGGGTCATCAGTCCACTCAGAGATGGGCCATGTGTGGACACTTCCTTTCCTCAGTCGGGCCTTTGCGATCTCCTCTGTGAGGTCCCCTCCCTTGAGATACAGTATGCCTTCGCTATATTTTCCCTTGACCCATGGCATGAAGTTGTCGAGCGAGGTAACGGCTCTCGATACGACATAGTCGAATGTTTCCGGCAGTGTCTCCGCACGGGCGTTCACCGTCTTCACGTTCTTGAGGCCGAGACCTTTATATACTTCAGTCGCTACGATTATCTTCTTGCCGATGGAATCGCATAAGGTGAACTGTGCGTGCGGGAACATGACGGCAAGAGGAATTCCGGGGAAGCCGCCGCCGGTGCCCAGATCCAGGATCTTCAGCGGTTCCGCGATGCTGTATGGACCGTCTCCGCGCAGGCGCTCGTAGATGTCCGGCATGCGGGTCTTCAGGTATGCCGCTATGCCGAGTGAGTGAAGGACATGGTGGCGGTAGAGTTCGTCGATGTCCTTTCTGGATACTACATTTATCTTTGCGTTCCATTCACGATAGAGGGCGTCCATCTTGCCGAACTGCTCCATCTGCTGCGGAGTCACTTCAGGGAATTTTGTCTCTATTATTGTCTTGAATTCGTTGTATGTCATAGTTATAGCAGTTCGTCTGAATAATCCATCATTTTCAGGAGTTGGGCCTTGGCACGGCGTATCTTGGTCTTGACGGTATTGATAGGCATGTCAAGAGCGTCAGCAATCTCCTTGTAGCCGAAGTTGTCTATCAGATTCATCTTTGCCACGGTCCTGTAGTCGTCCTTCAGTTTCTCTATGTTGGTCAGCCATTTGTCGTATTCCTGCTGGTTTATGATGTCTTCTTCAGGATTATGCATGGTTGCCGGGAGTTCCTTGAGTTCGGCAATGTCCTCGTTGATGGAGGTTGTTGGCATATTGTTCTTCTCCCTGTCATGCTTGCTGAGATGGTCGAAGGCGGTGTTGCGTGCAATGCGGTAGAGCCATGTGGAGAATTTGTATTCCGGATTGTATGACCCTATCTGGCTGAACGCCTTCTGGAAACTTTCCAGGCAGATGTCCTCCACGTCCTCCTTCTGACTTACATATCTGGAAATATGACTCTTCACACCGGCATTGTATCTGGTGTAGAGCACGATGAATGCGGCCTGGTTCTGTTCCAGGGCCAGACGGACAAGGTCTATGTCCGAAAGATTAGTGAGCGACGAGCCAGTTGTTTCCATGGTTGCATTCTACTGTTAGAGGTATAGACAATTCGGTGACGTTCTCCATCTCTTCCCTTACGATCTTTTCCAGTTGCTCCACTTCCTCAGGTACAGCGTCGAAAAGAAGTTCGTCGTGTATCTGTAGTACCATACGGCTCTTGAGACCTTCCTCTTCGAGACGGCGGTCCACATTGATCATGGCGAGTTTGATGATGTCTGCCGATGTTCCCTGTATGGGAGCATTGATTGCAGTACGTTCTGCCAGCGACCTGACGGTATTGTTCTTCGAGTTGATGTCCGGAAGGTATCTGCGTCTTCCGAATATGGTCTCGACATATCCTGTCTCGCGTGCGGAAGTCAGTGTGTCCTCTATGAATGATGATATGGCCGGGAAGTTGGCGAAATAGTCTTCTATGATCTTCTTGGCCTCAGCCCTGCTTATGTGCAGACGCTGGGACAGACCGAAGGATGAGATTCCGTACATGATGCCGAAGTTGGCGGTTTTGGCTATGCGCCTCTGGTCTGCAGTCACCTCTTCTAACGGAATCCCGAATATCTTGGATGCAGTGATGGCATGGACATCCTGACCGTTGCGGAAGGCCCCGATAAGGTGGGTGTCGCAACTGAGGTGTGCCATGATGCGGAGTTCGATCTGCGAGTAGTCGGCAGAAACAAGGACTCCGTCAGGACGGCTCGGAACGAAGGCCTTTCTTATTTCCTTGCCTCGTTCAGTGCGGATAGGGATGTTCTGCAGGTTAGGCTTTGACGAACTGAGACGTCCGGTTGCCGTGAGGGCCTGGTTGAATGTGGTGTGCAGTTTTCCCGTCACGGGAGAAATGTAGTTGCCGAACGGATCTATATATGTAGACAGGAGTTTCTTCACTGCACGGTATTCCAGTATCTCGTTGATTATCGGATGCTTGTCTGCGAGGCCGTTCAAAGTGTCTTCGTCAGTGGGATAACTGTACCTTACTCCAGTCTTTGCCTTGACCTTAGGGTCAAGTTTGAGTTTCTCGAATATGAGTGCGCCTATCTGCTTTGGAGACAGGATGTTCAGGTCGGGTTCCCCGGCCATTTCTCGCACCCTCTCCTGGATTGCGTTCATTTCCGTGGCGAGAGAAGATGCATATCTGCGAAGTTGCACCAGGTCGATCTTCACTCCTTCGAGTTCCATCTTGGACAGGACCTTGATGAGCGGCTCCTCCATGGTGTCGTAGAGGTTGCATAGTTCCAGACCTTCCATCTCTTCCCATATCTTCTCGCCGAGCATGATGGTGACTGCGGCTTCAGGGAAACGGTTGGAATCAGACTCCTCGGCAGACGGCTCGTCGAAAAGCGACATCGGAGCCTCTTCCTTCTTTTCCGGAAGACTGTCTTCCAGATTGATGTCAAGATATGTACGGGCTAGGATATCGATCTTGTGGCTCTTCTCCGGATTGACGAGATAGTGCATGAGTTCGATGTCCATGTATTTTCCTTCGAGGCTGATTCCGTTGTGCGAAAGTATGTTGCGCTGGAACTTCAGGTCATATCCGTATTTTGTCACCTTCCGGTCTTCGATGATTGTCCTGAAATCATCTGCCGATCCTTCCGCGACCGTACATGAGGTACCCTCAAGGACGCCTACTGTAACTTTGGAGATATCTGAGAATATGCCCTGCTGCTCTCCTTCTGTGATGATGGCGCATCTCCCTCCCTTTTTGGCAATTGCAGACACTTCAGCAGGAGTCGATTCCGTGAATGAAAGTTTCTTCTCTTCCTTAGGGGCTGACGGCTGGACGTTGCCGAGGAACTTGCGCAACGAGCCGAACTCATATTTCTCGAAAAGGTCAGCGGCTTCCGGTGAATATTGCCCTGTCAGTTCCATGGAGTCGCTCTCGACGTCCAGTTCGATGTCAGTCTTTATGGTCACGAGTTCGTGGCTCAGAGCGATATGTCCTTCTGCGCTTCTGAACTTATCCTGCTGGCTGGCAGTGAGTTCATCCAGGTGGGTGTAGATATTTTCGACTGTTCCGTATTTTGCTATGAGTTTACCTGCGCCGACTTCACCTACGCCCTTGACTCCAGGGATGTTGTCGGATGCATCTCCGCAGAGGGTAAGGATCTCGATGACCTGCTCAGGCCGTTCAATGCCATATTTTTCGCATATTTTCGCTGAGTCGATCAGTTCAACGTCGCTTCCGGACTTGCCGGGCTTGTACTGGATGATATGAGGCGAGATCAACTGCCCGTAGTCCTTGTCCGGAGTGACCATGAACACCTCGAAACCTTCCTTCTCTGCCCTTTTCGCCATTGAACCTATCACATCGTCAGCCTCGAACCCCTTTATCATCAGGACCGGAAATCCCAGTGCCCGGCAGAGTTCGCAGAGTGGGTCGAGGGAGTCTATCACGAGTTGAGGTGTCTCGGACCTCGTGCCCTTGTATTCGGGGTACATCTCGTGTCGGAAGGTGCCTCCCGGAGGATCGAACGCAACTGCGAGATGAGTAGGCTTCTCCCTCTCGATCAGTTCCATTATATATTTGGTGAATCCGAACAGGATGGACATGTCGGCCCCCTTTGAATTGATCATGGGATGCCTCAGGAATGCGTAGTACATCTTGAATATCAGCGCATGTCCGTCAATAAGAAAGAGTCTCTTGTTCATAGGTTCTCGAATAATGAACCCCAAAGGTATAAAAAGTTTCAGAATTTCCGAAAAATAGTGCCGACACATTCATCGAAGTCTTGTGTGGCACATCTGAAACGGCGGTCTGCACCTAAGGCGAAAACCTTGGTGCAGACCGCTTTGCCGTCGTAGAGGTCATGGGTGGAGAATAGTATTGCCGTACCGTGAGTGTCGCATAGCGTGCGCAGCGTTCTCAATACTGAAATACGGTTTTCTGCGTCAAGGAAGGCGGTGGGTTCATCCAGAAGGATGACCGATGCCCTGCGTACTATCGCTGACGCTATGGCTGTCTTCTGGAATTCTCCGTCGCTCAGTGTCGATATGTCCCGGTCTGCAAGGTGTGAGATTCCGAGTGTGTCCAATGCTGTATCGATTGCCTTTTCATCTGCCTTGGAGAGGCGTCCTCCCATGTCGCTCTGCCTGAAGCAGGCGATGCGGATGAATTCCTTTGCGGTGAATCCTGTCACTTTCGGAATCCTTGTCGGAATCATCACGGTTTCGCAGGAACGAATCTTTGAAAGAGCGTTCAGGAGGGTGGTCTTTCCGCTACCGTTGGCTCCGCACAGCATGATGCAGTCGCCTTCTTTTATGTCGAAGGAGACTCCGTCGTACAGGACCTTGTCCCTGTATCCTATGGTCATGTCAGTGGCCTGAATCAGTATCTTGCTCATAGTGAGGGTTTCTTGATGAGGATATATATGATGACAGGTATGCCGGTTATGGCTAATGTGCCTGCAGCCGGAAGGGGAGTGGGGGACATCTGCGAGATGAGGTCGGCACCGACACATATCATTGCTCCTGTCAGTAATGATATCGGAAGATTGGTGCCGTGTGCAGAAGTCCCAGTCATGGCTTTTGCTATATGTGGCGCTATGATCCCGACGAATCCGAGAGGACCGCAGAAGGCTGTGACTGCGCCTGTCATGATGCAGCAACTCAGAAGTGCCCTCAGTCTGATTCCTGATGGCCGGGCGCCTGCCATGGAGGCGAATTCGTCTCCGAAAAGTATGATGTCCAGACCCTTTCGTCCGGAAAAGGCGATTGCATATCCTGCCAGAAGTGCCGCTGCAGTCATGGCAATCTGAGGCCAGGTGGTGTTGGAGAAACTTCCTGCGGACCAACTGTAGAATATCTTCAGACTCTCGGCGTCAGATGTGAACTGCAGGATGGATATTACGGCATTGGCAATGAATCCGAGGAGGACTCCGAATATCAGGAGGGTGGAAGCGCTATGGAATTTGCGGGACACGGCAAGGATTACACACGCTGATGCTGATGCCCCGATGAAGGCCGCTCCTGCTGTGGTGAGGCCGCTCAAGAAGCCGGATGTTCCTCCCAGAAGGGTCACTATGGCCGCCCCAAGAGCCGCTCCGGAACTCACTCCCATTATATGAGGGTCGGCGAGAGGGTTTCTCAGGACGCTCTGCATCTGTGATCCGGAAAGCGCCAGGGCGGCGCCGGCCATGATTGCCGTTACCACTCGTGGAAGCCGCAGGTGAATCATGACGTGGGTATCTGTGGCGCCGCCATGTGCCAGGTCTGCCGCGGCCAGCATTGCGAGTG
Organism: Bacteroidales bacterium; assembly: GCA_017471965.1. GTDB lineage: Bacteria > Bacteroidota > Bacteroidia > Bacteroidales > UBA932 > Cryptobacteroides. The sequence continues at coordinate 11,038 of JAFURF010000008.1, read as the reverse complement.
CGACAAGGCAGATAAGTGTCATTATGAATGGCTTCCTTCGGATCATGGGTGCAAATTTAGGAAAAGTGTTGTGATTATATGCCGTATTCTCTATCTTTGACTTGTATTTATAAATTTAAAGAATATGGAAAAAGAGTTTAAAGGTACGGTCCTGAATGGATTTCTTATGCTGTTCGTCACTCTGTTGATGTGTTTCGGAAGTATTGCTCTGATTATAGTTGCAGGAATGGAACTGATTCCTGTATGGATTGTCGGTGTCGGTGTGGCGTTGTTCATTCTGTCATTCTTCCTGATGCCGGGTTTTGTGATGCTGGAGCCGAACGAGGCTAAGGTGATGGTGTTCTTCGGAAAGTATGAAGGTACCTTCTCGCGTACAGGCTATTTCTGGGTGAATCCGTTCCTTTCAAAGAAGGCTGTTTCCCTGAGGGCCCGAAATCTGAATGTGGATCCTATCAAGGTCAATGACAAGGAAGGAAACCCTATCCTGATCGGTCTGGTGCTTGTATGGAAACTCAAGGACTCATATAAGGCCATGTTTGAGATTGATTCCCAGACACTCGCTGCTGCTGCGGCCAATCCGCAGGTGGCGACAAGTCAGGTTGCATCCAGGATGCGTGCCTTCGAGAATTTCGTGAAGGTCCAGTCTGATGCTGCATTGCGTTCTGTGGCAGCCCTTTATGCCTATGATGACAACGACAGCAACAGTGATGAGGCTACTCTTCGTGGTGGTGCAGATGAGGTGAACCAGGTTCTTCTGGACAAGTTGAACGAGCGTCTGGAGATGGCCGGACTGTCAGTTGTGGAGGCCAGGATCAATTATCTTGCCTATACTCCGGAGATTGCTGCCGTGATGCTCAGAAGACAGCAGGCTACAGCCATCATATCTGCTCGAGAGAAGATCGTTGAGGGAGCCGTGTCCATGGTCAAGATGGCCCTTGACAAACTGTCGGATGAGAACATCGTGGACCTCGATGCCGAGCAGAAGGCACGTATGGTCTCGAATCTTCTGGTAGTCCTCTGTGCGGACGAATCGGCACAGCCGGTGGTAAATGCATCCGGTGAAACAAAATAATTCAAAAATTTTCAGCCAAATACTTGATAATTTGATGATAAGCATTATCTTTGTAAATAGTAATTTGGAATTATTAAAAATTATTAGACTATGAAGAAGATAATTGCAATCATCGCCGTTTCATTGGCAGCAGGCTTGTCGGCCATGGCCGATGACAAGCCTGTGTCTATTTCTCAACTTCCGTCTGCTGCACAGACCTTCATCAATGATACATATCCTGGTGAAAAGATATCATATGCTCTTGTGGATGACGACCTGATACGTCCCGACTATAAGGTGGTCATGGAATCAGGTGCAACCATCGGTTTTCAGAATGACGGCCGACTTGAAAAGATTGAGTCAAAGGCGGGAATCCCTGCAGCAGTGGTGCCGGTGCAGATCAGTGACTATGTGAAGATGCATTATCCTGATGCACGCATCGTTGAATATGAGGTGGGTAAGCGTACATATGAAGTGAAACTTTCCAACCGTCTGGAACTCAAGTTCAACAGGTACTTCAATCTTGTGGAAATCGATGACTGAGTGCGGTATTGACTGGTAATGAAAAGAATGCTATATTTGTTGCCACATAGATGGCAACAAATATAGTTTAGATATGAAGAGAATCTTTTTGACTGCGGCTATGGCCGCTTTTTTTATGGGCTCGCTCTGGGCTCAGGAGCCTGCAGGTGCTCCGGAGGGTGGTATTTCTGCCGAACTTCTTGAAGAAATCAGCAAGGGCTATGAACATGATGCCGACGACAGGGCCATCCGCAATGCTCTTGCCGGAACATCTATCGCAACTCTGGCCATCAATGCCGAGAATGCTTCCATGATCGACACGCATTTCTCAGACAGGGTCAGGACAAAAGGAATCACAGACCAGAAGTCTTCAGGTAGGTGCTGGCTCTTTACCGGATTGAATGTCCTGAGAGCCAAGATGATAGATAAGTATGAACTCCCTGGCATGGAGTTTTCGCAGAACTACCTTTTCTTCTATGACCAGTTGGAGAAGGCCAACCTCTTCCTTCAGGGTGTTATCGATACGAAGGGCCTTCCATTCGAGGACAGAAAGGTGGACTGGCTCTTTTCAAACCCTCTCAGCGACGGAGGACAGTTCACAGGCGTATCCAACCTTATCGTGAAATACGGTGTGGTTCCTGCTGAAGCAATGCCTGAGACCTTCCAGTCTGACAACACTTCCCAGATGGCTACTCTCCTGAAACTGAAACTTCGTGAGGATGGACTTGCCCTTCGTGATGCTGCCGCTTCGGGAGCGTCTGCAAAGAAACTTCAGAAGATGAAGGTAGAACAACTTTCAGAGATATACCGTATGCTTGCCCTCTGCCTCGGAGAGCCGGTGAAGGAGTTTGAATGGACAAGATGCGACAAGGACAATAATATCGTCAGCCGCAAGACCTATACCCCTAAATCGTTCTACGACGAGTTCATCGGAGAGGACCTTGAGAACAATTATGTGATGATAATGAACGATCCATGCCGCGAATACGGAAAGGTATATGAGATCGATTACGACAGACACGTCTATGACGGTCATAACTGGCTGTATATCAATCTTCCGGTAGAGCGTATCAAGGAAATGGCCATCGCGTCGATCAAGGATAACACAGCAATGTATTTCTCATGCGACGTGGGCAAGTTCTATGACAGGAAGAAGGGTGTTCTCGACATCGCCAACTTCGATTACGAGTCCCTTATGGGAGTGACTTTCGGCATGGACAAGAAGCAGAGGGTACAGACCCATGCGAGCGGTTCTTCACATGCGATGACCCTTATTGCGGTGGATGTATGTCCTGAGAGCGGCAAGCCTGTGAAATGGATGGTGGAGAACAGTTGGGGACCGGCTTCCGGATATAAGGGATGCCTTATCATGACTGACGAATGGTTCAATGAATACATGTTCCGTCTTGTCGTAGAGAAGAAGTATGTTCCTGCAGACGTGCTCGAGATGCTGAATCAGGAGCCTGAACTTCTCCCGGCATGGGATCCGATGTTCGCTCCGGAACAGTAATTCGGATTTTTCCATCTTTTAAGTGATTGCCATCAGCCTGCGGACCAGAAAAGCAGAAAATTAGGGAAATGCTTTTCTGGTCCGCATGCTGATGGCATTTGAACTAATATTACTATATTTGCAAGTTGTAACAGAAATTATAAAGAAATGGCACAGAAACCGTCAATCCCAAAGGGTACAAGAGATTTCGGACCTGCTGAAATGGCAGGACGCAACTATATATTCGACACCATCCGTTCGGTATTCAAGACCTACGGTTATGCTCCTATAGAGACTCCGTCCATGGAGAATCTCAGCACTCTTCTCGGAAAATACGGAGAGGAGGGGGACAAACTTCTTTTCAGGATACTGAACTCGGGAGATGCATTCTCAAAGATCAACTATGATGAATACCGTGTGGAGGGAACTGAAGACGGTTACAACAGCAAGGCACTATCTCTCAAGGTCTGCGAGAAAGGACTCAGATACGACCTTACCGTGCCGTTTGCACGTTTCGTGGTGCAGCATCAGAACGACATCACCTTCCCTTTCAAGAGGTTCCAGATCCAGCCGGTATGGCGCGCTGACCGTCCTCAGAAGGGTCGTTACAGAGAGTTCTACCAGTGCGACGTGGATGTCATCGGCTCTACGTCTCAACTCAATGAACTTGAACTCGTGCAGATCGTGGACAGGGTGTTCACCCTCTTCGACGTGAATGTATGCATCAAGATAAACAACCGCAAGGTCCTCACCGGTATGGCCGAGATATGCGGTTTCCCTGACAAGGTGGTCGACATCACAGTCGCAATCGACAAGATCGACAAGATCGGTCTGGAGGCCGTTGAGGCTGAGATGCTTGAGAAAGGACTTACTCCGGAGGCTGTAGAGGTAATCCGTCCTGTACTGACCCTTTCGGGTACCACTTCTGAAAAGATTGCGGTAATGAGGGAACTCATGAGCGGCAAGTCGGCCTCAGGACTGGTTTCAGAGACAGGTCTGAAGGGACTGGATGAACTTGAGGAACTCTTCGGCTTTATCGATGCTGCAGGTATCCGTCATGATGTGGAGATCGATCTTTCTCTGGCGCGCGGACTCAACTATTACACCGGTGCCATCTTCGAGGTCAAGGCCAAGGATTATGATATAGGAAGCATCTGCGGCGGCGGACGTTATGACAACCTCACAGGCATATTCGGTCTTCCGAACATGTCGGGAGTGGGCATCTCTTTCGGCGCTGACCGTATCTATGATGTGCTCAAGGGTCTTGACAAGTTCCCTTCAGAGGTTACATCCACTACAAGGCTCCTCTTTGCCAATATGGGGGCAGAAGAGTTGAAATATCTGATTCCTGTAGTGAAGTCTCTCCGAGAGGCCGGAGTCCCATGTGAGATATATCCTGAGCAGACCAAACTGAAGAAGCAGTTTGACTATGCGGACAAGAAGGCGATACCTTTCCTCTCCATCGTTGGAGGCAATGAGGCTGCTGAAGGTGTCGTGAACATCAAGAACCTTTCTACCGGAGAACAGAAGTCGTTCGCCAAGGATGATGTAGACGGAATGATTGCATTCATGGCCTGACAGTCATTCCGAGCGAACGAAGTGAGGCGAGGAATATAAATTTCTGCAATAAAAATTTGCGGTTTCAAAAATAGTCCGTATATTTGCAGTCCAATATCGCGGGGTAGAGCAGTTGGTAGCTCGTCGGGCTCATAACCCGGAGGCCGGAGGTTCGAGTCCTCCCCCCGCTACCAAGAGGCCCGACTCATCAGAGTCGGGCTTTTTTTTATAGCCATACTTTAACCTGAAACTGAATGAAAACCTTTTTGGCGAGACTGCTTACGGTAGTCTTACTTTTTGTAAGTGTCTGTGCATTAGCGGACAATCCTGATGACAGATCTCCTCTGGTTCAGAAGGATTATCTTAATTCCATCAAGTTGACATTCCTTTCATGGATAAGCGGAAGTACCAAGTTATCATATGAACGTGCCTTTCCTGCATGGAAGCAGAGCGGAGAATTGTGTGCGAGCCTGATCAAGGCCGGTCATGTATTCGCATTATTATTATACACCTGCTTCACGAGGGGACAGGACCTTGGCGAATATGGGTGCTCTTCTGGGCACAGTCGGTTATCAGTATGTGTACAAGAGATTCCTTGCTGATGCATGGGTTGGAGGAGGTTATGCTTTCGGTACGCCAGCCGAGACCTATTATCACCATGGCTTTGAACTATGGCATTGGTTCAATATGGTGAATACCAACCTTGCGATGAGTTTCAGCATCCGCATGGGCATATGTTTTTGATATTATTGATTGTAAATATTTGATATTATGGAGAATATGTTGAATTCCAGGGTGGTCTTTCTCGACTGGCTCAGGTTCATCGCCTGTTTCATGGTGATTCTTGTGCATTGCATCGAGCCGTTCTATCTTGGCGGCCCGGAAGGTACATACATAGCATCATGGGGTGATGCTTTCTGGGTGACAGTGCTGGATTCAGCCCTTCGATCTGCAGTGCCGTTGTTTGTGCTGGCTTCAAGTTATCTCCTCTTTCCTTTGAAGACTGATACTGTGACCTTCTTCAAAAGGCGAATGGTCCGTGTGCTGGTGCCGTTCCTGATATGGAGTCTTCTTTATGCATGCGTTCCTATGATCGGTTCCGGCGGAGAGATCGATGTGGTCGGCAATCTGAAGACTCTTTCTGTGAATCTCATGATGCATTCAGGACATCTTTGGTTCGTATATATGCTCCTTGGAGTCTATCTTCTGATGCCGTTGCTTTCGCCATGGATCGAGAAGGTGTCGCAGAAGGAAGAACGTGCTTTCCTTATCTTCTGGTCATTCACGACTCTTATTCCTCTTATCCGTCCTATAGCACAGTCGGTTACCGGTGCTCCTGATCTTTGGGGAGAATGTCCTTGGAATGAGTTCGGTACCTTCTATTATGTCAGCGGATTCATCGGGTACCTTGTTCTCGGACACTATATCAGGAAATATGTACCTGAATTGTCTTGGAAGAAGACACTGGCATATGCTCTTCCTTTCTGGATTGTAGGCTATGCTGTGACCGCCGGAGGATTCTGGTATCTCACTCCGATTGAGGGCGGATTCCCTATATCAGCCCCATATCAGACTGCTGTTGATATGGAGACTACATGGAGGTTCTGCACTATCGGAGTTGTTTTCCAGACTCTGGCTTATTTCCTTGTGATAAGGAAAATCACTGCATCTGGCCGGGTTTATGAGCGTTTCATCCAGCCTGTGTCGAAACTCAGTTATGGAATCTATCTCATGCATATGTTCGTCCTGGTGCCAGTGTTTGCGTGGGTAAGGTCCTGGGGAATTGCCACTCCTTTTGTGATGCTGATTTCTGCGGCATTCACTTATGTCATATGCATGGTGATAGCCCGTCTGATAGCATTCATACCGAAAAGCAGATATATAGTAGGATAGACAGTTAAGTCCAGCAAGTCTTATTCCAGGAAAGGGGAATTCACCACTGCTGAAGGATCAGTGGACAAAATTGAAGTACAGGGTTGCAATTTCAATAAAAAGTAGTAAATTTGCAGTCCTATTCCCGCGGGCGTGTTGAAATTGGTAGACAAGCCAGACTTAGGATCTGGTGCCGAGAGGCGTATGGGTTCGATTCCCTTCGCCCGCACTCAAAAATGACTCAGCTGAAAATCCGAGTCATTTTTGTTTTCAGATGTCGCTGAAAACCGTGCGGGCGAAGGGAATCTTCGATTTCTCAACCCCTGTCACTTCGTGACATCCCCTTTCAGGGGAACACCGACCATTCCCTTTGGTCTGGTCGGGCGGCCCCGCTGCTTCAACTTTCTGTGAAAGTCTTGCTGACGCGGATGCCGCGGCGCTGATGCGCCTTTTCTTTTCAGAATCAAAAAATAACTGGATTTTTAGATTCTGAATGTCTGAATGGTGCAAAATATCCCTTTAAATGTGATTTTGATGTGTCAGAATCAAAAATCACCGGGATTTTTTGATTCTGAATCAGTGTGCAGTATGGAGAAGTCCGCATAAACGTGATGCGGAATTGCATTTCTGTGGGTGCGATTGTATGTTGTTGTAAGTTAAGATGAAAATGCATATATTTGTGTGTGGGGGGGGTAAAGTCATTGTTAAGGATGTCTGGTCTATTAAGTAATTGTAAATCACTGTGTTATGCGATATTTTACAGTAGTCGTCTCATTAATGTTCCTGCTTGTTGGAGTGAATGCCTATGCGAAGGACCGATCATATTTCCATAACAGGGGATTTGACTTTGAATGGTCTGTAGGTGGCCATATGATAGGAGAAGCATCTGCCGAGACCACTGTCGGAGTCGGATATCGGTTCGGCAAAGGCTGGATGATGTCTGTCGGCGCGGGTTACACGGGAAGCACGTTCCCGAATCAAGGTAAGTGGAACAACTTTCTTACAGCCTATATAGAGGGCAAGTACTCGTTCCTGGACAGAAAGATCAGTCCTTATCTGGGAGTCAGGGTCAAAGGACAGTATATGCTGAATCCCGATATGGGTAAACTCATAGTTCATCCGGACTACGACCGATACACCAGTTCAAAGCAATTGTTCATTATTCCGCAGATCGGGGTTGACATAAGGAGAGTCTCGGTCTGGATTGGTCTGGGCCCTCATTTCGCATGGGAAATCGAACACGATGATGCTGATTATACTCAGAATACCCACAATAATCCTGCAATAGATCTGACTCCTTCCAAAGACATTGGTCGGGAATATCTGATCCCTTGTCTTGCCCTGGGAGCGATATTCAGGTTCTGATCTGATAGAAGCATTCCTGTTTATGCTTGATACTTTAATTTGTAGCCTATACCCCTGATGCTTTCTATTTCCACGTCTGGGTCGGATTTGAAATGGTTGCGCAGGCGTGTGATATAGACATTGAGGCTGCGGAGGTTGAAGTAGTTGTCGTCGCCCCAGAGTTCCTTCAGGAGGGCTGATGAGTTTACCGTCTTGCCGGAATCACGGCATAGCCTCAGAAGGACTTCCGCTTCCCTTGCCGGGAGTATGATCTCGCACTGATCCGCTTTCATGACCTTGGCCGTAGGAAAAAAATCATATCGGCCTATCTGATAGACGGTTTCAGAGTTTTCCTGCATCTGGACTCTTCCTGCCAGGGCCTTGATACGCACTATCAGTTCGTCGATGGCAAAGGGCTTCTTCAGGAAGTCGTTGCCCCCGGTCTCGAAACCCTTGACCACATCCTCCGTCGCAGAGAGTGCTGTAAGGAAGAGGATCGGGGTGCTGCACCCTTCGTTACGGAGTTTCTTTGCGAGGGAATAACCGTCAAGGTTTGGCATCATTATGTCGCTGACGATGACGTCAAATGATTCTTTTCTGACGGCTTCCAACGCCTGGATTCCGTCGTATGCAAGGCGTACGTCAAAGTTTCTGTCGGAGAGGGTGGCCGACAGGATTTCTGCGAGCATCTGCTCGTCCTCTACTATGAGTATCTTTATGCTATTGCTCATTTTTAGGCAGTTTGATGGTTACGGTCGTACCTTTACCGACACGGCTCCTGACCGATATAGTTCCCTTGTGCAGTTCGACAACCTGTTTTGCATAGTAAAGTCCAAGGCCATACCCTCTGACCGTCTGGACATCGCCTGTCGGTACGCGGTAGAACTTCTCGAAGATATGGCCGAGATTTTCTTTCGCTATTCCGCAGCCGTTGTCCTCAATCTCTATCGTGATGTCTTCTTCCTCTCGTACCCTGATTCCCACGACCGGATCTGTGGCGTATTTGACGGCGTTGTCAACTACTGTTGCAAGAAGGTTCTTTATATGAAATTCGTCAGCCATCACATTGATGTCTGAAGGACAGTCGATATTGAATACAGGTTTCTTTCCTGCGTTCATTCCGGCTCCTTGAATGAGCCCGCTGATGATTTCCTGAAGATAGACGACAGTAGGATTATACTTGTACTCCCGGCCTTCGACGGATACCGACAGGATGTGCTCGACCATAGTGGATAGTTGGGTCAGTTGCGTTTCCACTATCTCAAGATAGCGGCTCCTTCTGTCCGGATCGGCATCTGCGGAGAAATTGCGAAGGGCATCAGTCGCTGTCACGGCAACGGATATCGGAGTCTTCAGTTCATGGGTGATGTTGTGCGTGAAGTCACGTCTCATCTCTTCCAGGGTCTTCTGACGGAACATTGTCCTGACCAGATATATAAGTACGCCTGCGAGAAGGATGATGATGGCGACTGACGATGCTATGAGCCCCCGCATCCTTCCGAGGAACACCTCAAAAGGTGTCTCGATGCAAACCATAAGGGAATACGATCCGTCATCATCAATAGGGACGACTGTAGTCATAGGGTTGTTCAGAGCCGGTCTTTCTTCTTTTTTCATTACTACCCGCGGGTCGCCGTCATCGTGGTAAAGCACTTCTGCATAGTATGGCTGCAATGCATCAAGTTCCATCAGGTTCGGCTCGAAGTATAGGCTGAAGTCGTCGAGATTGATCTTGATGTACTTGGCATCGGCAAGTCCCGGAATAGCATCCATACGGAACGCCTTATAGATACTCTTATATATGGCGGATTCCACTCTCCGTCTGAAGTCTGTCACGGAATCATTGTACATACGGTACACCCATACGGACTGCACCACCGCAAGGCATAGCAGTGATACTATTGCCAGGATTGATATGTTTCTGAAGTATTTCCGTGACATGCATATTCGCTTTGACGACAAAAGTAGCAATTCTTTCTTATCCGTCATACGAGTTAACATTAGTTAACATTTATTAACATTCAGTTAACACATAATGCGGATTTATGTCTCTATATTTGCTGACGGAAAACCGGTTTCATCATTGTCGAACATTAAAGGAACATTGTTATGAAAAAGTTGATTCTTATTATCTCAATGGCTTTGGCCAGCAGTCTTGCATTTGCTCAGAACAGCAATGACAACACTCTTTATATTATTGACGGAGTCGTAGCGACAAAGGCTGCGGCAGATGAACTGCCGAGCGAAACAATCAGAAATATGAATATCGTGAAAGGCGTAGAATCTGTAGTCATCATTACAACTCATGCAGGAAGAGAGATTTCCGGACGAGTGGTTGATACGGAGGGCAAGCCGATGTTCGGTGTTCTTGTCACAATTCCAATGACAGACAAAGGTGTAGTGACTGATATGGATGGAGCATTCAGGATAGTTCTTCCGGCAGGAGAGACATTTCTCAAGTTTGCATTCATAGATTATCCTACTAAACTTGTTCAGGTCGACAAGGCTGATCTGGGCGATGTGGTACTTGACAAGAATGCCAAGAATGATGTCATTGTTGTGAAAGACCTTGAAGGCAATACTGTAGTTAAGGGATCACGCCTCTTTTTAGTGAAGAGATCTGACGGAACGATATATAAGATTGACAGTTGGGATTCGATCTCTCCGAACGATATCAAGACAATGAATGTCATAAAGGACAAGTCGGTAGAGCAGTTCGGCAAATACGGTGACACTTCAAACGGTGTCATTCTCATTGAACTCAAGTAATTACAGTTAAACATAAATATTTCCGGTCAGAGGACGTGAGTCTTCTGGCCGGAGTTTTATTGCTTATTGTGTACTTTTCCTGAATTATAGTTAATTTTGCAAAGGCACTTGAACATTGTGGAAGAATGATGGAGAATAAAATTATCATATACACCGCTAACGACGGCAAAACCAAGATTGATGTAAAGCTTGAGGAGGAGACCTTATGGCTTACACAGGCTCAGATGTGTGAACTATATCAGTCCAGCAAATCGAATGTTAGCGAGCATATCAAGCATATCTTTGAGGAGGGGGAATTGAATGACGAATCAGTTGTTCGGAAATTCCGAACAACTGCTGCAGATGGCAAGGAATATCTTGTCTCGCACTACAATCTGGATATGATAATTGCCCTTGGTTATCGCGTCCGTTCCATTATTGCTACAAGATTCCGT
>JAFURF010000074.1 GCA_017471965.1 Bacteroidales bacterium | reverse complement strand
CCCTTTCAGGGGAATGCCGCCTTCCGCTGTGCTCCAGTCGGGCGTCCCCGCTGCTTCAATCTGCCTTGCAGATCTCGCTGACGCGGATGACGCGGCGCGGATGCGCCTTATGATGTCGCAATTGGAGCAGCACTGTGTGGTATCCTACGGAACGTAAAATTTTAGTGCAGATTTTGTTAATCTGGAAATTATATCTACATTTGCAGAGTCAAGGGGAATTCGCGTAAGGGATGACAACCCTTAACGACACAGTTTCTTTCGCTTCGCTCAAGCGACAAAGTCGATTACTTTCGCTAACGCTCAAGCAACTTCGTCGGTTTCGAGCCCCAAAGTATAACAGCCACTCTTCGGAGTGGCTGTGTTGTTTATAAGGCCGTAATGCAGGTCTTCGTTCCACATTTTCTTTTCAGGGTTTTCTGCTATCCACCCTGCATAGAAGTCTTTGATGATCTGATCTCTCAACTTGACTTCTTCTCTACTGTTCCCCTGAGGATTCTTAATCTTCAGGAGCAGATTGTCTCACCAGTGGTGAGAGTTTTACATCAGGAACCCCATCAGATCCGTTGGAGTGATACACTCGAAATGTGCATCAGGGTATGCTGCAGTGAAGGAAGATGGGGCGCCTACGCGCTTGCCCTCTTTCCTTTTGATTTCATATCCGGTCATTACGCCGTCCTCAATCTCGATGAGGTCTACCTCTTTCTTCTGCTGGGTACGCCAAAAGTAATGTTGTACGAATGTTCTGCCTGCATATTCGTTTCTCTTGAGGCGCTCTGCAATTACGAAGTTCTCCCACATATGACCAAGTTCCTCAGGTGACCTAAGGGACACAGGAGCCATATTTCCAATAACTCCGTTGCGGATACCCATGTCCCAGAAGTAGAGTTTGCGGGCGAATTTGAGTTCGTTTCGCTGGTTCTTTGCGTATGATGGCAGTGTAAATATAATGTAACTCTTTTCGAGGATTTCTATGTAGCGTTCCACTGTCTTTGCATCTATGCCTACGAGTCCGGCAAGTTCAGTTGCTGAGACAGTTGAACCTATCTGGAATGCAAGCGCCTGTACCAGTTTGATGAGTTTGTCCGGCTTGGCAATGTTGTTCTCTTCCATGACATCTTTGTAGAGGTAGCTGTCTATGAGTTCCTTGAGAACTTCTTTTTCATCGCCATGAGATGTTACAACTTCGGGATAATAGCCATAGATAAGTCTGTGGTCAATCATTCTGGATTCTTCCAAAACGCTTGTGTCATCTGCCATTTCTTTGAATGACAGCGGATAGAGTTTGAATTCGAGATTTCTGCCTGTTAAGGAATCGTTTACTGCCTCAGCCAGTTTGAATGCGGAACTACCTGTTACGATGATTTTAACGTCCTTGAACTTCTCTGCTACAATCTTGAGCATATTGCCGACATTCTCGATCTTCTGAGCCTCGTCAACAAATAGGAAGTTATTGTTTCCAATGAGAATCTTCATCTTGGCTTCATCGACGTTAATAAACATGGTTTGCACGTCGGTGTTGTCACCGTTGATTTCAAGGACTTTTGCATCTTTGGGAATTATGGCATCAGCAAGAGTTGATTTTCCTACCTGACGCGGGCCCATTATGGTTACTGCTTTTTTCTTTGCAAGGGCATTGTTTATTCTATCCTTTATGGCTCTTGTGATCATGATATCTACGTTTTGTATCCAGTGCAAATATATACAAATTCCTTAAATCTTAAAAGATTTGAGGAGTCAACTCCTGAAATATTATAAGATTTGCGGAGTTTGATTATTTTTTGAGTCCTTTACCTTATTCTCAGGCTTCTACTGCGAGTTGTAACCGATTCCGGTCATGAATCTTGTCGAGCCGATCGAGATGGGTTAGGCATTGGGTAGAGGTAGAAGCGTACTGGCATAGTCTTGTGTTTGTTTTTCGTGACAAAAACGGTATCTTTGCCACTGTGTTTGGTTTTGTTCTTAAGTTTCTAAACACAAAATTAAACACAATAACTGATATATTCAAGTAAATTATAATAAACATAAAGTGGAGGTAAATATATGAAAATGAGCGACTTGTCTATTGTGTTTAATATAGTTGAACTCGGACTATAGTCCGCCCATCTCCACAAGTTATGAAAGACGACAAGAAGGTACAATGGTTTGCTGTCAGGGTTTCGTACGGAAGAGTCCTGAAATTCTGCGCTCTGATGGAGCAGGATGGGGTAGAGCATTTTGTACCGATGTGCCGTAAGAAAGTCGAAAAGGACGGCAATAAGAGCACGATCATAGTTCCCGCCGTCAGCAACCTCTGCTTTGTCCACACTACCAGAGCCTTCCTGAACGAATATTTCTCCACCATGGGAGAGAACAGAAGCGCGCATTTCATCTGGGACAAGGCAAATAAATGCCCGATAACCGTGCCGGATAAAGCCATGCAGGACTTCATGCAGATAAGCAAAGTCATGGCTGACGACATACTCTATCTGAAGGACATCACCGACAAACTCCAGGCCGGTCAGAAGGTCCGCGTCCTGGACGGACCGTTCAAAGGTGTCGAAGGCGTGGTCCTGAGAGTCAAGCGCTCCAGGAGAGTGGTCGTGGATTTCCCCGGCCTTCTTGCCATCGCGACCACCTACGTCGATCCTCGCGATCTTGAACTTATCTGAACCACAACCTGATACGTTGGCTTTCTGTCAGTCCCGCCATACTTTCTACGGGGGGGGGTAATAATAGCGTGAAATGCTTGCCTTTTAGGTATATTTGCCCTATATTTGCAAAGAATATTCTGGACAAATAAATGCTGAATTGTACCCTGCTGCTGGATAGCGCAACTCGATTCGGCCTGAGGCAAGGCAACTTTGAATCTGCCTGTGACGCTGGGAAAAAGGCTTTTCCGGTGTCCTATCTTAGTGTCATATAGTGACTTGAATATGACGCATGTCCACAATTCTAATTCTGAAATTTAACATCTAAAATGATGGGAATAGTAGAACAACTGGTATCCAGACTCAAGCTAGACCGATTCTTCAGTTCCAAACTGATACTTGCCATTGACCTCCTGGCATCGCTGTCAGCATCCATCTGTACGCTGATATTTGTGAGGACACTTCTTTCAGATACTGCCGTGACCTTCGGCTTTTCTATCGCATGGATTGCCCTGGGCTTTATCTTCTCCCTACTGTACTTCTTCCTTTTCAAGACCTACAGGACCATCATCCGCCACTCGACTCTCAAGGAATTCGCCAAAATTTGTCTGGCGTCCTTCCTTAAGTCGCTTTCTGTTTGCGCCGTAATGATGGTGCTTCCTTTCGGAGATACATATTACGCTGTCCTTGCTATGCTGGACCTTTCGGTGACCATCATCTTCCTTCTTCTTATCAGGGTTGTGATGATCGTCATGTATGACACTCTCCGCGAAAAGGTGATCTCTTCGAGAAAGAGGGTCAATGTCATGGTCTACGGGGTGGACGACAAGTCTGTGGCTTTAGTGAAGCGACTTGTCAACTCGCCTCATTACAATGTCATAGGCTACCTCAACTTCGGCCGCAGGCTCAGAGGCCAGAACATCGACGGAGTCAAGATATTCTACTTCGAGAATCAGGCGGACATCAAACTCTTCCACGACAGGTTCTTTGTGGACGCCATCCTCTTCGCCCGCGAAAATGACGTCAAGATCGAGGCTGAGCGCCTGGTGGACTATTGTCAGGAATCTTCCATCAAGATACTTGTAGCGCCTGAGATCGACGAAGTTATAGACGGCAAGGTGATGAAGTCATCCATCCGTGAGGTGAAGATCGAAGACCTTCTCGGTCGCGACGAGATCAGGATCTCGATGGACAAGATCATCGAGAACTTCAGCGGCAAGACAGTCATGGTGACAGGTGCTGCAGGCTCCATCGGGTCGGAACTCTGCCGTCAGTTGGCGTCGTTCGGTCCTAAGAAACTTGTCCTTTTCGACAACGGCGAGACCCCTATGCACAACCTCCGTCTCGAACTCGAGGAGCGTTTCAAGGACCTCGACTTCGTCCCTGTGATCGGGGACGTGCGTCAGGAGCCGCGTCTGGACTATGTCTTCAGAAAGCATCGTCCGCAGGTTGTCTTCCATGCCGCAGCATATAAACACGTACCTCTTATGGAAGAAAATCCATGCGAGGCGGTGAGGGTGAATGTGGCCGGCTCGAAGAATGTTGCAGACAAATGTATCCAGTACGACGTCGAGAAGATGGTCATGATCTCTACGGACAAGGCTGTCAATCCTACCAATATCATGGGATGCACCAAGCGTCTTGCTGAGATTTACGTGCAGTCCCTCGGACTTGCTCTTGAAAAAGGAGAAATAAAAGGAAAGACGAAGTTCGTCACCACACGTTTCGGTAACGTCCTCGGCAGCAACGGATCGGTGATCCCGAGATTCAGGGAGCAGATAGCAAAGGGAGGCCCTCTTACAGTGACCCATCCGGAGATCACGAGGTTCTTCATGACCATCCCTGAAGCATGCCGACTGGTGATGGAGGCCGCCACGATGTCGACCGGCAACCAGATCTTCGTCTTTGACATGGGCGAATCAGTCAAGATCGATACTCTGGCCAGAAGGATGATCACACTCGCGGGATTCGTTCCGGACAAGGACATCATGATCGAGTACTGCGGACTCAGGCCGGGAGAGAAACTCTACGAAGAAGTCCTTTCGACCAAGGAGAATACCGATCCTACGAGTCACGACAGGATCAGGATCGCCAAGGTGCGTCAGTATGAATACGACCGGGCACGGAAGACCATGGAAGAACTTGAAGACTATGCTCTTAAGGTGAACATACCGGATATGGTCCGTCTGATGAAGCGGACAGTCCCGGAATTCCTGAGCAAGAACTCCGAATTTGAAAAATACGACTTGGAAATAAACAGAAACGATTGATATAATGCTTAAGAAACTTACAACATTATTTTTTGTATCATGTGCCCTTGCGTTAGCTTCAGTGCCCGCAGGGGCTCAGATGTCTGATGACGCAGTGATCGCATATGTAAAGAGCGGTATGGCATCAGGAAAGTCCCAGAAGGATATGGCAGAGGAACTTGTGTCACGTGGAGTGACCAAGGCTCAGGCGGAACGAATCAAGGCAAAGTATGAGCAGGAGCAGGCATCCCAGGGTCAGGCTGCGAGAGTCGCCGGTGTACAGGAACGTCAGAGAAGAGTCAATGACGGCGCTCTCTCTACAGATGCCGGTGACGCAGATGCAGTTTCCGTGGAGGTAGCGGCTCCGGGCGCGAAGAACGTCTTCGGACGCAATATCTTCACCACCGGCGGTCTTACCTTTGCTCCAAGTGCAAACCTGCCGACCCCGGTCAACTATGTCCTCGGCCCTGGCGATGAAGTGATCATCGACATCTGGGGCACCAACCAGGCCACCATCCGTCAGACCATCTCGCCGGACGGAACCATCAACATCCCTGACATCGGAATGATCAACCTCAACGGAATGATCATCAAGGAGGCCGACTCATACATGAAGCGCAAACTCGGCCAGATCTACTCTGTGGACGGAGAGGATGCCAAGTCTGAGATCAAACTCACTCTCGGTAACATCAGGACCATCCAGGTCAACATGATGGGAGAAATCGCAAATCCTGGAACATACTACCTGTCATCACTTTCAAACATCTACCATGCCCTACACAGAGCAGGTGGAGTGAGTCGTCTCGGTACCCTCCGCGACATCCAGCTCATCCGTAAAGGAAAGGTCATTGCCCACGTCGACATCTACGACTTCATCCGTGACGGCAAGATGACCGACATCATACTTGAAGAAGGCGACATCATCAACGTTCCTACCTACAAGATCATCGTGGACATCGCCGGCAACGTAAAGCGTCCGATGTCCTATGAACTCAATGAAGGCGAGACAATTGCGGACCTCATCGACTATGCCGCAGGATTTACAGGTGACGCCTATACCAAGAACCTGAGAATGATCCGCAAGAACGGATCCGAGTATCAGATCTTCACCATCAACGAACCTGAATACGCCACTTTCAAACTGATGGAAGGCGACGCCATCACAGTAGGAGCAATGCTCGACAGGTTCGAGAACAGAATCGAGATCAAGGGTGCAATATATCGCCCTGGTACATACGAACTCGGAGATGAAATCTCCACAGTTAAGCAACTCATCGCCAAGGCTGAAGGCCTCAAGGGCGATGCGTTCACCAACCGTGCCCTCATCACCCGTGAGCGCGAGGACCTCACCCTCGAGATCCTTCCTGTGGACATAGGAGCCATCATGGCCGGTACAGCACCTGACGTGGCCCTCGTAAAGAACGACGTCCTCTACATCCCTAGCATCCACGACCTCAACGATATCGGAAACATCACGGTTGTAGGTGAGGTAGCAAAACCTGGTACCTACGTGTATGCAGACAACATGACCCTCGAAGATGCCATCATGCTTGCCGGTGGTCTTCTTGAGTCTGCATCCACAATCAAGATCGACGTGAGCCGCAGGATCAAGAACCCTACGAGCGACGCTCCTTCCGAGACCGTCGGCGAACTCTTCACCCTCTCATTCAAGGACGGATATGTACTTGACGGTGAGATAGGTTTCGTACTTCAGCCATACGACCATGTGATGGTCCGCAGAAGTCCCGGATACGAGACTCAGAAGACTGTAAGAGTCACCGGAGAAGTTGTCTTCCCTGGAGTCTATACCGTGACAAAGAAGGAGGAGCGCATCAGCGACCTCGTTGCCAAATCCGGCGGCCTCACCCAGTGGGCCTATGTGAAAGGCGCACGTCTTCTGCGTAAAGTCATCGGAGAAGAGCGTACCAGGATGCAGTCCACCCTCGAGATCCTCGACTCTTCAAGGGACAGCATCAACATAGACCGTCTTGACCTCAGGACCAACTACTTCGTAGGTATCGACCTTGAGGCAGCGCTCGCCAATCCAGGCAGTGATGCAGACCTCGTCCTCCGCGAAGGTGACGTGCTCGGAGTGCCTGAGTATATCAACACGGTGAAGATCACAGGTAACGTGATGTATCCTAACACTGTGACCTACAATCCTAACATGAAGGTCAAGGACTACATCACCCAGGCCGGAGGTTACGGCTACAGATCGAAGAAGAACAAGGCATACATCATCTACCTGAACGGAACAGTAGAAAGAGCGAAGCGGTTCAGCAAGAACGTGATCGAGCCGGGCTGCGAGATCGTCGTGCCTCAGAAGCGTAAGAAAGACGACGCCCTCCAGGAAGTCCTCGCAATCTCTACGACCGCTGCATCCCTCGGAACAATGATCGCTACAATCGGTAACATCTTAAGATAACATCATGCAAGAAAATCCAACCAACCAACCATACCAGTACGAAGAAGAGTCCGAAATCGACATCATGGAACTCATCTCCAAACTCTGGAAAAAGAGGAAGATGATCATCAAATGGTGCGTAGTAGGTGCAGTAATAGGCCTTGTCATAGGATTCAGCATCCCGAAGACCTATACCGCAGGAGTAACCCTCGCACCAGAGGTCCAGCAGAAGACCGGTAGCGGAGTAAGCAGCATCGCCTCGATGATGGGAGTCAACCTTAACAACTCTCTCGACGCCATCAATGCAGATATGTTCCCTGATGTGGTTCACTCGACTCCGTTCATCGTAGAACTGTTTGACCTCCCTGTAACCTTTGAAAGAAAAGATAGTGTCATCACGACGACTCTTCTTGACTATATGCTTGAGTACCAGAGGAGTCCTTGGTGGTCATATGTAATCAGTGCTCCGTTCAAGGCTCTTGGCTGGTGCATCGACCTTGTGACTCCGGACAAAGAGGAAGAAGGTGTTGCAGGGCCTCTCAATCCTATCAATCTTCCTAAGAAAGAGAGGGCAGTAGTCAAGTTCTTTGCTGAGAACATCATGGTCAATGTGGATAAAAAGACCCTCAAGACCGAAATGTCTCTTGAAATGCAGGATCCGAAAGTGGTCTATACGGTCATGGATGCTGTGGTTACCAACCTGAAGGAATATATGACCGAGTATCGTTCATCAAAGTCCCGTCAGGATGTAGAGAACCTCAGCGTGATCTGCGAACTGCGTAAGGCAGACTACTACAAGGCACAGCAGGCGTACGCAAATTATATTGACTCCAACAAAAGTGTAATCCGCCAGAGTGCCCAGGCGGAAAGAGAGCGCCTTCAACAGGAGATGAACCTTGCATATCAGGTCTACTCTCAGGTCGCTCAGCAGATGGAAGGAGCCCGCATTCAGGCAGAACAGGCCAAGCCTGTCTTTGCAGTAGTCCAACCTCCTGTGGTACCTCTTAGAAAGACCGCCCCTAGTAAGGCTAAGATGCTTGTCATATGGACCTTCCTTGCCGGCTGTTGCGCTGCTGCATGGGTTCTTTTCGGCGAAGACTACTGGAAGAAACTCAAGGAAAATATTAATTAGATAAGACATGAAACTCAAGATAACCAATATCAATAAGGTAAAAGAAGCAACCATTGAACTTAATGGTATTACGGTTATAGCCGGGGCTAATGGCTCTGGTAAGAGTACAGTGGGCAAACTCCTTTTTTCTTTGGTAAAAGCAGTGAATAATGCTGAGGAAGTCAAAGGACAGAGTACTACGAAACGACTACGAAAGGCTGTTGATGACTTATATAAACGAGTATCCCTTTCATTTGGAAGAGTCAATGATGAAGAAATAAGGGAGTTGTTTCCAATGCCACCTTTTAGAATGGTAGAGAAACTGGAGACATTAAGTGATGACCCAGAAGGAGTTGAATCATATTTAGCTCATTTGTTGAGTGCCATTAACAGCATGGATTTGGCTCCAAGGATCAAAGTTAAGTTCGAGGAAGATATTGATAATATCAGTATCGCTTTGGGCAATAGCCCTGCTGCAGACATTGCAGCACAGGTGCGCTCATTCGTAGAATCAGAATTTCTTGGAAAAATATGCTCCAACGGTCAGTCAGCGGCCGATGTAACATTAGAGATGGAGGCCCCTGATGAGAAACTTGAACTTAAATTCAATAATGATCTGGTTAATCGGGTTGAATACCATTGCAATGACTTTCCAAGCGATTGTACATATATAGAATCACCATTATATATGCACATTCTTGATACTCTTTTGAATGCTACAACCTACAAGGAATATCAGCAGAACAGGCGGCGACTCTACTATCAAGGTATGGTGCCGATTCACATTAAGGATTTAGCAACAAAATTGGATGCCTTAAGAATGACTATACCGAATCTCTTCGATGCTGACCCGGTGGATATCAGTTCAATAATAGGAGGACAATTCGAGTATGATAAAGAAGGTCGAAAAATTCTTTTTAGGGAACTGAAGAGCGGTTCTAGTTATTCTCCGATAAATATAGCCTCTGGTATTAAGACCTTTGGTCTGATACAGATACTGCAACAGGTTGGAGTTATCAATAGCAACAGTTTCCTGATATGGGATGAACCTGAAAACCATCTTCATCCTAAATGGCAGGTTGCTTTTGCTGAATTATTGGTCAAACTATCGCTTATGGGAGTTCCTATCCTGATAAGTACGCATAGTCCTTTTTTTGTGCAGGGTATCCGTTATTTCTCTGCAAAGCATAAGATGGAGAAATATACTAATTACTATCTCGCAGAAGAGCAGGAGGACAGTCTTTCTGTTATCAGAGAAGTAACCGCAGATCTGAATGCAATCTTCAGTAAATTGGCTGAACCTCTGAATGAAATAATGAATGTCGATATGATTCGTAGAGAAGCACAAAAAGAGTCATGACTCCGCAACAGTTATACGATACCATTAAGCAAGCATTTCCCAAGTCTGAAGTCGCATCCATCTGTTATACCAGCAGAGATTGTCTACGCAACGGATTTTGTAGCAATCAACAGGCAGGTAAAGTTATAGATTTCGATGCTGTGAAGGAAGAGGCGTACAAGGGGGTAACACCGACCCCAGCATCAGTAGATGCTGTTTGCGTCTCATCTGAGGATGCCCCTGCGTTTGTTTTTGTTGAACTGAAGGGTTGGAAGCAATACATAGATAAAATATATTATCAAAAACAAACGCCGCAGGAGAAAGCATCAGGTTATAATCTTGCCGGCAAATTATCAGACAGTCAGCATCTGTGTATGAAATTGGCTGGAGATAGAGATCTTTTTCTCCATATGCCTGTGCGATTTCTACTTGTAACAGACATCAATGTTGATTCTAACGGTATTGATGCATTTCAATACATGCTCAATCAGTTGGGACAAACATCTTCATATCTCTATTCGGAATGTATGAGTGAGGCACGGAAATGTTTGGAGTCAGAAATCTATATTGACAGAGACTACATCTCGTGCAAGGACTTTGACCGATATTTATGCAGTAGTGGTACTGGTAAATGACATCCAGTTAACTTGGATTCTATCATAAGAAAATATAATATTAAGGAAAATTAATGATTAATGTGCCCCATTGGGGAAAGCGGGATGGATATAATAAAGACAGCAATTGACGGAGTGGTGATTATTGAGCCGAAGGTGTTCGGTGACCACAGAGGTTATTTCTTTGAGTCCTTTTCGGAAAGGGACTTCAACTCTATG
>JAFURF010000073.1 GCA_017471965.1 Bacteroidales bacterium | reverse complement strand
TGAGGATCCACCTCTTCCCATTCCGAACAGAGAAGTTAAGCTCACCATCGCCGATGGTACTGCCCCACCAGGTGGGAGAGTAGGTAGCTGCCACTTTCTTATACGACACCCTGTCATCATCCGATGACGGGGTGTTTTGTTTTATTGCGGTTTGGCTGAATATTTGAAATGTGAGGTGAAACGAATAAAACAAATGCTTATGTTTTACAATTTCTTGTTTCCCCAGTATCTCAGAGGAAAGGGCGTCTCTCTTCTCCTTCTGGTTGTCAGAGTCTTTTTCGGAATATTGTTCTTCATCCACGGACTCGATAAGATGATGAACTTCCAGTATTTGTCTGAAACCTATCCAAGTGTCTTTGGCCTTGGAAGTTACATGACCTTGATGGTGACCATATTCTGTGAGTTCTGCTGTTCTCTGTTCCTTATTTGCGGTCTTCTTGTGCGTATAATGCTTCTGCCGATGATTGCGGCCATGGCCGTAGCCTTTTTCGATGTCCACGATGCGTTGTTTCCGGATGGAGAACTTTCACTTATCTACATGATCACTTTCCTCATCCTTTATTTCACCGGCCCTGGCCGTTTCTCTCTCGATTATTTGATTGATACAAAAATTCAGAAGGAGAGGAAAACCGAGAGCCTAAAATAAATTTTATTATGAAACGTCTTATTTATTTCGTCATGGCCATTTCATTTTTCCCATGTCTCTCGTCTGCGCAGGACGTACAGTATGACAACTCCACTATATCTGAGTTCAATCTTTCCAAGTATCTGGGTACATGGTATGAGATAGCAAGATTGGACCATTCCTTTGAGCGCGGAATGCAGAATGTAACCGCTGAATATCTTCTGAGGGATGACGGTAAGGTTGATGTCGTGAATTCCGGTTGGAAAGATGGGAAGTACAAAGTAGCAAACGGCAAGGCCAGGCAGCCGGAACCTCTTAGCGATCCAGCACACCTTGAAGTGTCATTCTTCCTTTTCTTCTATAGTGATTACAATATTCTGATGCTCGACAAGGATTATCAGGTCGCCCTGGTTGGCAGTAAGAGTCCTAAGTATCTTTGGATATTGGCTCGTACTCCGCAGGTGAGTGATGAAGTTCTTGGAGATATTCTTGAGGAGGCAGACAGCAGAGGGTATGATACCGGCCGGCTGATCTGGGTGGACCAGTCCCTCAATCTCTGATCTTAAAACCCGATAGATGGAATGACCTGCAGGGTTTCTCGGGGCGCAGATACATTCCGGTGGCTATTATCATAGGCGGCATTGGCTCCCGAAAAGGGAAGGGGCCCACGTAGTGGGAAGGACCGCCGGTGATAATAGCCACCGGAATGTATATTGACAAAAGTTAACTCAGTTTATGGATAGCAAGTCCGCTACGGAGTTTCGGCTCGAACCATGTTGTCTTAGGAGGCATGATGTTGCCGGAGTCTGCAATGTCCACCAGCTGCTTCATCGAAACAGGATACAAGGCGAATGCAACCTTCATCTCGCCGCTGTCAACTCTGCGCGAAAGTTCTCCAAGACCACGGATTCCGCCCACGAAGTCGATGCGCTTTGATGTGCGGAGGTCCTTTATGTCAAGAATCTTGTCAAGAACGAGGTTCGAGAGGATCGTCACGTCGAGCACACCGATAGGGTCATTGTCGTCGTAACGGCCTTCTTTTGCAACGAGTGAATACCACTTGCCTGCAAGATACATGGAGAACTCGTGGAGTCTTCCGGGCTTGTATATTTCAGTTCCTTCCTCCTTCACATCGAAGTCCTCTGCCAGAGCCTCAAGTAACTGTTCCTCTGTCAGACCGTTGAGATCCTTAACTACGCGGTTGTAGTCGATGATCTTCAGTTGGCTGTCAGGGAAGGCTACAGTCATGAACCAGTTGTATTCCTCTTCGCCTGTGTGATTCGGATTCTGACTTCTCTTTTCCGCTCCCACGAGGGCTGCGGCTGCTGTACGGTGGTGTCCGTCAGCAACATAGAATGCAGGAATCTCTGCGAAGATCTCAGTGATGCGGTCGATGTCCGCCTGCTCTGAAATCACCCAGAAATGGTGGCCGAAGCCGTCTTCTGCAACGAAATCGTATTCAGGCTCCTGCGCTATGTATCGTGCAACGATGGCGTTTATTTCCTCATGGTCAGGATAAGAGAAGAATACAGGTTCGATGTTTGCGTTCTGGATGCGTACATGTATCATGCGGTCCTCTTCCTTGTCCTTGCGGGTGAGTTCGTGCTTCTTGATCTTTCCTTCAGCATAGTCGTCGGTATGTGCGCAGACTACGAGTCCGTACTGGGTACGTCCATCCATGGTCTGGGCATATACGTAGTAGTATGGCTTCTCATCCTGAACGAGCCATCCCTTCTGCTGCCATGCCTTGAAGTTCTCGACTGCCTTATCGTAGGCAGGCTGAGTATGCTCGTCGATTATCGGGTCGAAATCGATTTCAGGCTTTGTGATGTGCAGGAGTGATTTTTCGCCTGCCTCTGCCTTTGCTTCTGCTGAATTGAGGACGTCATAAGGCCTTGCTGCGACTTCCTCTACATATGCTTTTGGCGGTCTTACTGCCGCGAACGGTTTGATTCTTACCATAATACTATTTGTTGACCTGGAATTTAGTGCAGCCGGTAGCGAAATAATTGACGATCTGATTAGCAGCAGCGAGGCCTGCATTCATGTTTGCCTCGGCTGTCTCTGCGCCCTGTTTCTTAGGGGTAGCGTAGATCTGCTTGCCGAACTTCTCTTTCATTTCTGCGTATCTGACCGGTGCTATGTCCGTGGCATACTTGAGGTCCGGCCTTTCTGCGAGTGCCTGTTCAAGTCCGTCCTCGCAGATGATCTCCTTTCGCGCTGTGTTGATGATACATCCTCCCTTAGGCATTGCCGAGATGAGGTCGTAATTCACGCTGTTCTTTGTGAAAGGAGTCGCAGGGATGTTTACGGAAATGAAGTCACAGGTGCTGTATAGTTTCTGGAGAGAGAAAGTCGTGTTCCATCTGTTATGCTTTTCCTTGATCTCGTTTGTGAAGATGAGTACATTCATGCCAAGGGCGACAGCCTTCTTCGCTACGAGTTGTCCGATGTTTCCGAAGCCCTGGATACCGATGGTCTTGTCGCTGAGTTCGCAGCCTGTTCCAGGCGTGAACTGATTGCGTGACATGTATATCATCAGTCCGATGGCGAGTTCTGCAACAGCATTTGAGTTCTGGCCCGGAGTATTTTCGACCACTACATGTTTTGCTGTGCATGCATTAAGGTCGACATTGTCGTAACCTGCACCGGCACGTACGACGATCTTGAGTTGCTTTGCAGCCTCCACAACCTCTGCAGTGACCTTGTCAGAGCGTACGATAAGGGCGTCAGCGTCTGCCACGGCAGCGAGCAACTGCTCTTTTTCAGTGTATTTCTCGAGAAGGGCAAGTTCGTGTCCTGCACCTTCGACGATTTCTCTTATACCGTTTACAGCTGCTCCTGCAAACGGTTTTTCGGTTGCGACGAGTATTTTCATGTTCAATGCGGTTATTTCTTCAATGCTTCAAATTCCTTCATGCAGTCAACGAGTGCCTGAACGCTTTCAACAGGGCAAGCGTTGTAGATGGAAGCACGGAATCCTCCTACAGACCTATGTCCCTTGATGCCGACCATGCCGCGCTCCTTTGCGAAAGCCATGAACTCATCCTGAAGAGCCTCGTAGCCTGGAGCCATGACGAAGCATACGTTCATGATGGAACGGTCTTCCTTGGCTGCTGTTCCTACGAAGAGGGAGTTGCGGTCGATTTCGTCATAAAGAAGGGCTGCCTTCTCCTTGTTGATCTTGTAGATTGCCTCCACTCCGCCGAGTTCCTTTACCCATCTGAGGGTTTCGGTCATCACGAAGATCGGGAATACAGGAGGTGTGTTGAACATCGAACCGCCGTCGATATGTGTCTGGAGGTTGAGCATTGTCGGGATGTAACGGCTCACCTTGCCGAGAAGATCCTTCTTCACGATGAAGAAAGTCACACCTGCAGGACCAACATTCTTCTGCGCACCACCATAGATCATTGCATATTTGCTTACGTCTACAGGTCGGCTCATGATGTCTGACGACATGTCAGCGATGAGTGGAACCGGACAGTCGATGTCCTCGTGAATCTCAGTACCGTAGATGGTGTTGTTGGTGGTGATGTGGAAATAGTCGAGGTCTGCAGGGATTTCGTAACCCTTTGGTATATAATTGAATGTAGTTTCTGCAGATGATGCTACGGCATAGGCGTTTCCAAGGCCCTTGGCCTCTTTCAGGGCTTTCTTTGCCCATACGCCTGTTTCGAGATATCCTGCCTTGTTCTCAAGGAAGTTCATTGCAGTGTAGAGGAATCCCATGCTTGCACCGCCACCGAGGAAGAGCACTTCATGAGTGTCAGGAATGTTGAGAAGTTCCTTCCAGAGAGCACGGCATTCGTCCATGACTGCGCTCCACTCCTTGCTTCTGTGGGATACGCAAATGACCGGCATACCTGTTCCGGCGAAATCCTTGAGTGCGTCGATCGCTCTGTCGACTGCCTGCTGTGGCAGGGCGCATGGACCTGCATTGAAGTTGTGAACTGTTTTCATATTGGTATAGTGTTATTTAAATTTATAATCTTTATAGGGGTTAAAGATAATGATTTATTTTAAAAGACGTGTTTTGTCTTTGTGATTTTTTCGCAAAAGTGGCATAAAAGTGATATTTCGTTACCGTTGTCGATTGTGGCGAACCTTGTTGTGATCGGCTGGTGATTGGTAACGCACTTAGGATTTCTGCATTTTGCAATTCCGATGACTTCCTTAGGCATGACAAGAGTCTTCTTTTCAACGACCTTGAAATCACGGATCACATTGACTGTGGCCTTAGGAGCGATCAAAGCAAGTTTGTTCAGTTCGTCATCCTCGAAGAACTTGTCGGCGATCTTTATTATTCCCTTTTTGCCATACAGTTTGCTGGCGAGGTTGATGCCGATGGTGATCTGACTCTCGATTCCTTTGAGATTAAGGATGTCCAGTGCTTTATATACATTTTCAGCGGGTATATGGTCCAGCACGGTACCATTCTCCAATGCGCTGACTACCAATTCTTTTCTGTTCATGATTATCTGTATCCTAAGAGGTAAGAAATAATGGCCATACGGACATAGAGGCCGTTCTCGGCCTGTTTGAAATAATATGCATACGGGGTCTCGTCAACGTCCTGATTGATCTCGGTGACGCGAGGGAGAGGGTGCAGTATCTTCATGTTCTGCCGAACTCCGCCGAGCATCGATGCGTCAAGAGTATAGACATCCTTGACTCTTTCATATTCCATAGGGTCAGTGAACCTTTCCTGCTGGACACGGGTCATGTAGAGGATGTCGCAGTCGTTGAGATGTTCTTCGAGGGAGGTCGTCTCTATGTATTCTATGCCCTTGTTGTCGAGGAAACTCTTGTATTCCTGCGGCATTGCCAGTTCCTTTGGTGCAGTAAATATGAACTTGGGATGGAAATGGGACATGGCCTGAAGCAGCGAGTGGGTCGTACGTCCGTACTTCAGGTCTCCTACCATGTTGATGGTCAGGCCTTCCAGTGTGCCTTGAGTCTGCAGTATGGAATATAGGTCCAGAAGGGTCTGCGAGGGATGCTGGTTCGCTCCGTCTCCTGCATTGACCACCGGCACCGTTGCTACTTCTGATGCATATCGCGAACTGCCTTCGAGAGGATGCCTCATGATGATCATGTCTACGTAGTTGTTGACCATCTTGATGGTGTCTTTCAGTGTCTCGCCCTTGCTCTGACTGGTGTTGGTGGCATCCGAGAATCCGATGACTTTCGCACCAAGACGATTGACTGCAGTCTCGAAACTGAGCCTGGTCCTGGTGGAGGGTTCAAAGAAAAGGCTCGCTATTACCTTGCCTTCCAGGAAGTTCTGGACTCTGTTCTGCTCGAACTCCTTGGCTGTTTCCAGAACATGCAGGATTTCTTCCTTGCTGAAATCCCAAATCGAAATCAAACTTTTGTTGTTCATATTGCTAACGTTGTTCCTATAATTCTTCTGTGCGGCAACCTTCCACGTCTGCCATCTTTTCCAGGAAAGTGTCGACAAGCGAAAGCCGCACGCTTGTGTCCATGCTGCACTCCATGTCGAACCTCTGGTTCTTCTGCTCCAGGCCCATGTCCTTGAATACCTTCATCACGCTGTTCATGCTCATGTATCCGAAATGTACCCGATACATTCTGGATGCGATCTTTTCTACTATCTGTGCGTTCTCTATCGCATCGGCCGTCGAAGTCTTGTATGCCCTGATCAGGCCGGGTATGCCTAACTTGATGCCTCCGAAATACCTGACCACCACAACGAGGATATCACTCAGACCGTTCGAATCAATCTGACCCAGTACGGGCCTTCCAGAAGAACCCGATGGCTCTCCGTCATCGTTTGCACGGAATTTATCTCCTTTATATCCAAGACGATATGCGTATACATGATGTCTTGCATCGTAGTATTCCTTTTTCAGGGATGCAACGATTTCCTTTACTTCATCTTCTGTTTCAACGGGATATGCATGGGCAATGAAACGGCTTCCATTGTCCTTGAACAGACCCTTTGACGGGGCTGCGATGGTCTTATATGAATCTTGGATCTGAACAGTCTCCATACCGAAAACCAAAATTAATGAAATTTATTTAAAATATGAATTTATTTGTGTTTATTTCTGTGGCATGATTGACGAACGGCAAAAAATTATTACCTTTGAAATCGCTTCCAGTACCCCTGGGAGCCATTTTTAACCAAAGAACTATTCTAACTGTTTATGATACTGAGATATAGAGTTTCTCTTCCCGGCATCAAGGGATTTGCAAGAGTTTATGAGGTGAAGGACACCGCTTCTTTATATAGTCTGCACAAGCAGATGAGGGCAGACATGGACTTTCCGCAGGATCAGGTAGTACTTTTCAAGGCGTTCGATCAGGCAGGGAATGTTGCTGCCCGTTACAGCGTGTTTACCGATTTCGGATTCGGCACCATAGACGATGTGACTGCAGGACAATGCCATAAGAGAGGAGAGGACAAATTCATATATTTCTATGATACGACCAATGTCAAGAGTGTCATTGTGACCTTTGATGGTGAAGGAGAAGAACGCAGGAATGCCATATATCCTCTGCTGGTTGAGACAAAAGGGCCGAATCCTATAGAATTCGAGAACGGCTATGTGGCGTTCGAGGATCTTCCGGAAGAGAAGAAGAAGGATCCGGATGACGATGACTTCGACGATTTCGATGACGATGATGCTGACGAGGAGCAGGATGACGAGACTGAGGAGATCTACGGTGAGGATGATGATGAATGACGTCATTCTGAGCGACGCGAAGGATCTTTCCTGAAATGAAGAGATTGCTGATAATATTGGGCCCGACCGCTGTAGGCAAGACTGACTACAGCATAGAGGCTGCACTCAGATACGGCTCCCCGATAATTTCATGCGACTCGCGTCAGATCTATAAGGAGATGACCATAGGCACGGCAGTGCCTTCTGCTGAACAGTTGTCTGCTGTTCAGCATTATTTTATCCATTCCCATACGGTAAAGGAACTTTATACGGCAGGAAAATACGAACTGGAGGCTCTCGAACTCATAAACCGTCTTTTCGAAGAAGGGCATGAGACCCTGGTCATGGCCGGTGGATCAGGATTCTATATCGATGCCCTGGTAAACGGTCTGGACGATTTCCCATCTGCTGACCTGCAGTTGCGGGAAGAACTTACCGCCCGTCTGCATGAAGAAGGTGTGGAATCCCTTCGTCAGGAACTCCGTCTCCTTGATCCTGAAAGTTACGCTACAATCGACATCGCCAACGGTCAGAGGGTCGTCCGTGCTCTGGAAGTATGCCTGATGACAGGAAAGCCGTTCTCTTCGTTCAAGACGTCACAGGCCAAGAAAAGGGACTTTGAAATAGAGAAGATCGGCCTCATGCGTCCTCGCGAGGTTCTTTACGACAGGATAAATCGCAGAGTCCTTCAGATGATAGACGAGGGACTTGTCGAGGAAGTGCGTTCGTTGACGGAATATCGTAATCTGGCGGCCCTGCAGACCGTCGGATATAAGGAAATATTTGACTGGTTCGATTATCAGGATGGGAAGGTCTCTCCTGACGGCTGGGGACCGACCACTCCGGGCGACGGCCCTGTCACATCATTGGAGCGCGCAATAGAACTCATACAGCGCAATACCCGCAGATATGCCAAAAGGCAACTTTCCTATTGGGGCCGCGACAAGTCCATCAGGTGGATGGAAATTTAGTTGGCCTTCTAACAAGTGTAATGAAAAATTTTTCGTTTGGAGTAGCAGACGAAAATAATTGCTATATTTGCACAGTCGGAAAATATCCGACAAGACATATTCAAAAGCGTTTGCTATTTGTCTCATTCGTGTTGAAACCTAGGAAATTTCATGATGAATGTATATGGACAAGTCGTGAACGTTCGTGCTATAGCGCGAGCGTGACTTGCCATACATTCCGGTTTTCCTAGGACCGCAACACGAGCAAGAAATGCTCGCGTTTTTTTTGTCTTTATAATTCAGGAACACATTCAAATTAATTACAATATCTATGAAACGTTTAATCTTTTTTTGCTTGAGCGTAGCCTCATTGGCTGTTCTTGCATCTTGTAAGGAAGAAGAACCTGTAGTGTCTTCTTTATCTGTGTCAAGTGTTGAAATCAGCATCTCAGAAGAAGGTGGTTCACAGTCTTTGACAATATCTTCAAACACTTCGTGGACAATCACAGGCGGCAAGGCATGGCTGACTGTAAATCCATCGACCGGAGAAGGAAACAAGGTGGTTGTATTGTCTGTTACAGAAAACAGCGCATTGGCGCCTAGAGAGTGTACTCTTGTTGTCTCTACAGATGACGGTACGGTGTCGCATAATGTAAAGGTTATTCAGTCTCAGACTGCCGAGGAGTTGTCTGTAAGTGTGGATAATCTTATAGTGTCATCTGCTGCCGGTTCTGCTTCAAGTTTCAATATAATGAGTAATGATACTTGGAAGATCAGCGGTTGTCCTGATTGGATTGAATTGTCTACTTTAAGCGGTACCGGTGATGTGACGGTTACAGCAAAATCGTTGACTACGAATTATTCCGCTTCTGACAGATCTGCAGACATAACCGTGTCATCTTCTACCAAATCAGTCAGGTTGACGATTCATCAGAAGGCTGCATGGCTCAGCAATTGCGTTGCAAAGCCTATCAATATGGCCGTTATTTATGACTCTGCGGCTTTTGAGTGGGAACTTTCAGATAATGTGGCGTATTATTATTATGGCTCGATCGAACAGACCGAAGCGGATAGAATGACCACAATGGAGATTGTCGAGTATATTGTTGAAGGTGGCAACAGATGTACTCCTGGAGACAATTACATCAGCAGTGTGAACTACTTGTATTCTACAACAGATTATGTGCTTTATACTGTGGCTTATGATAAGGATGGCGTTCAGGGTGACCTCTATAAGCAGACATTTAGAACCAAGTCTTCCTCAAACCAGCCATATGCTCTTATTGATGATGTGTCCTATTCTTCTACAACTTGGTATTGGAATACATTTATCGGGCCATATGCGTCAGCATACTACATGTGGGCATCTCAGTCATATAACTATTATTATATTACAGATGCTCTCGTCGCATATCTTATGAAATCATACATCCAATCGTATCCGGATGATTTCCCGAAGATTCTTCAGGACGGAGATTGGACCATGGAGCGTACAGGTGATATGATTCACATCGTGACGTGGGGCGTGTCTTCAGATGGAGAATTAGGCGGTTATATAGAAAGATTCAGAGGCGAGTTGGAGGATGATTCTATGGACGAAAAGACGTCTGTTTCTTACGACGAATATAAGGAACTGATGAAGGATCTGGTAAGAATATACTAAAGCATTTGTCATCCCTGGCGAAAGCCGGGGATGTTTTTCAGTCAAAAGATAATGAAACGCATTTCATTTTATATAATAAGTTTACTGGTCATTTCGTGTTCGCATGATTGTCTTGATTCCGTTTGGAACGAAGAGCAGGAAAATTGTCAGAATACGGAATCTGCAGTCAGCGGAGTCGCTGTAGTGAAGTTTGATGAAGATTTTTTGTCTGAGGTCGAAAGTGACTTTATGGCAGGGGGAGTCGTCACGAAGTCTTCGGAGTTTAACGATCTGCAGCAGATGTTGGGAGTCGTTTCATTGAAAAGAATGTTCCCTCATGCCGGAAAGTATGAGGCCCGAACAAGGGCTGAAGGTCTGCATAGATGGTATATAGTGAATTATAAGGCCACTGTCCCATATACGAAGGCCTCTGGAGATTTCATGACTTTCAAAGGAATTGAAGTCGTGGAACCGTTTCGTCCCGTTGTCATGTCAGATTGTTTTGATGATCCGTGGATGAATCGTCAATGGCATTATTACAACGATGGAAGCCTGTCTCCTGAACATCAGAAAGGGGCGGATATCAATGTCGTCCCTGTATGGGAGCGTTATACCACGGGATGTGAGGATGTCGTCGTTGCCGTGATAGATGGCGGTATCGATCAGAATCACGAAGATCTGGCGGCAAACTGTATAGGGGGATATAATTTCGTCAGCGATTCGCCGGTGCTGACACCTCATGATCATGGTACCCATGTGGCAGGTACAATAGGAGCCATCAATAACAACGGTATAGGTGTGGCTGGAATAGCCGGAGGAAATCATAAATCAATGAATCCTGGTGTCAGGCTTCTGTCTTGTCAGATATTCCAGCAAACAGGGGGCGAGGTAGATGATTCTGTTGATGGCTCTCTTGCTATAAAATGGGCTGCAGACAATGGGGCTGTAATTGCTCAGAACAGTTGGGGCTATAAGTTTGATTCGTATCGTGATGCAAAAGAGACAGAGATTCCTCAGTTCCTTAAAGAGGCCATAGATTATTTCATCAAATATGCCGGCATGGATGAAAACGGTAATCAGACAGGTCCGATGAAAGGAGGTGTCGTGATATTTGCTGCAGGCAATTCTGGATGGGATACCGATCCTATAGGACTTTATTACCCAGTCGTTTCGGTAGGTGCAATAGGCCCTGATGGCACCAAGACAAGATATTCGAACTATGGAAGTTGGGTAGACATATCGGCTCCTGGTGGAGATGTGCAGTGCCAGGATGGTATGGTATATAGTACGTTGCCCGATAATCAGTATGGAGGATTTCAAGGCACATCCATGGCATGTCCGCATGTCTCAGGTGTCGCTGCTTTGCTGGTGTCTTATTATGGAGGTCTTGACTTTACTGCTGACGAACTGAAGGAAAGGTTGCTTTCCGGTGCTGATGATAGTTATCCTGATATAAGAACGGTCGGACCTGTCGTGGATGCTTTAAGTTCAATGGTCTATGGCAATAAAATCGCTCCGGACCCTGTCACTGATATGGAGGTCGCCGTTAAGAATGGAAGATTGCATTTTGAATGGAGTGCTACAGTTGATCCGGATGAAATTGTTGCTTACGGCTACAGAATATTTGTTGCTAAACGAATTTCTGATCTTCAGGATGTTGCCTCAGAGGTTCCATTGGGCGTTGACCGTGTTGAAGTGATTCATAAGAGAAGTAAAGTGGGAGATAAGTTGTCGGCAGAGTATTCAAAAGGTCAGTTGGGCCATACATATTATCTTGCGGCTGTTGCCTTTGACAGGGATGATAATGTGTCGCCACTGTCTGATATCGTGACAGTCAGATTACCGGATAACAGGCCTCCAGTCATTGTCCCTTTGCAGGATATGCCTCAATCCATTAAAGTCGGGGCGCATGACTTGCTGGAACTTGTTTTTGAAATCACGGATCCGGATAATCATGAATTTGACGTCATGTTAAAGGATGCGACAGCCTTCAGTGGCTTGATCGAAAAAGATCCAGGTGTGTATTCTATGACTGTGAAAGGTAATTCTAATCTTTCTGGTGAGTATGTCGCTATTCTTTCTGTTTCAGATGAATTAGGGGCCAAATCCGAGTTTCAGATACATTATGAACTGCTTCCAAATATGCGGCCTGTCTTGAATCATAGTATGGGGGACTCTATCCTGTCTTCAATGAGCGAGTCAATCATGCTCGATTTTACAGATTGTTTTATAGATCCGGATGGAGGTGTTCTGGATTATGAAGTCCATTTGTCAGATCCGGCGATCATGATGGTGTCACGTAACGGTGATGTTGTGTCTCTGGTTCCTGTCAATTATGGAATGACGGAAGTGGCAGTGACTGCTTCTGATTCATATGGAGCGTATGCGGAAATGCGGTTTAAGGTAGCGGTAAGAAACGGCTCAGGAGTGCTGGTGTATCCTAATCCTGTTTCGGATTTTCTGAATATAAGTGTTCATGATGCTGTTTCGGCAAAAGTTATGCTTACTTCCCATTCTGGAAATCTGGAGTACGAAAGAATCCTGGCTTTGGATCCGTTCAAGAATATAAAGATCGATATGCGAGGATTTCCTGCAGGAATATATTACTTGTCAGTGGTGGGTGATGGAATGTCAATAGAAAAGCAATTGATAAAACTATAATGAATATTACAGGAAAATTGATTTGTGTGACAGTGCTGGTGTTCCATGTTTCTTTTGCTTTTGGGCAGGCACTTCCGGTTGTCAATATCGATACCGATCCTAAAACCGTTTCTATCGGATTTGCAGACATTGTTTCTGATAATATGGAAAGTGCTGTGTTCGGCAATCCTGCAGCGATGTCATTTTCTGATTTTAAAGTGGCTGCGGCTGGCTCCTATTGCTATTGGCAACCTGATGCCATTAAAGAGCACCGGTCATTTTTATCAGG
This sequence comes from Bacteroidales bacterium, assembly GCA_017471965.1. Classification (GTDB taxonomy): domain Bacteria; phylum Bacteroidota; class Bacteroidia; order Bacteroidales; family UBA932; genus Cryptobacteroides. Next base: position 26,593 of record JAFURF010000073.1, on the reverse strand, counting down.
ATCATATAAGGTCAATGACAGATGGGCTGTTGCTGCAGGACTTGCAAATGGAGTCGGATGTTCTTATGACATGTATGGTAAGGATGCTGAATTCATCGGTAAGTTCACTCCCTTGAACTTACATTTCAAGGTTGGGGCCTCCTGTAAGTTATTGCCATATCTGTCGTTCGGAATGAATGTTGGTTTTGTTGATAACATCATGGCACCAGAATATGCAAACATGGCTTTTCTGGCAGACCTGTTTGTCATGTCATCTGTTCATGATTTCAAGATTGTTGTCGGAGCAAGAAATCTCGGTGTTGCATGGACTGATTCCGGAACGATGCTGGATAATTTGCCGTTTGCTGTTTCAGCAGGCGCTTCATATGGAAAATCATTCCATGACAGTCATGGGGTCGGGGTATATGCCCAATATGATTTTATGGGTGCTGATGCGATGTCTACCTCATTAGGAGCGTCGTACTCATACAGAAATTTCATTTCACTGAGAACCGGAGGCCGGATCGGATTTGGAAAAGTCCCGTCAATGATGTCTGTAGGATGCGGAGTGACCCTGAAACCTGTCGAGTTCAATCTTGCCTATATACTTCCTGTACAAGGCACTGCCTTGTCAAACACTGTATGTGTCTCTATCGTGTATATGATCTGACAGACCGGTAATTGTCAGTTGGCGACGTCGCAGAGGAACTTGATGCGGACGAGGCGCACTTCCTGCTCGTCGTAGTCGTTTCCGAGGTCTTCCATCGCCGCTTCAAGAGAGTCGGATTCGGCTTCTTCCTTGAAATAGTCGAAGATTTCGTCCACCACGTCTTCATCCAGAGTCTGCTCTATGTAGTAGTCAAGATTGAGTCTGGTTCCGGAGAATACGATGGCTTCAATTTCATCGAGCAGTTCCTCCATGTCCATTCCCTTTGCGTCAGCAATGTCTTCAAGAGGAAGTTTCCTGTCGACGCTTTGTATTATGTACACCTTGTTGACAGACTTGTTCACCATGGACTTCATGACGAAGTCGTCAGGACGGACGATCTCGTTTTCTTCCACGTAACGTGATATCAGTTCGAGGAAAGGCTTTCCGAACTTGCGGGCCTTACCTTCTCCGACGCCCTGGCAGTTCTTGAGTTCGTCGATGGTCATCGGATACATGATGGACATGTCTTCCAGTGAAGGGTCTCCGAAGATGACCCATGGCTGGAGTTTCTGCTTCTTTGCAACATCCCTGCGCAGGTCCTTGAGCATTGACAGCAGTTGGGTGTCGCCTCCGCCACCGCCGCGTGCCGCCGCCGCTGAAGCCGCTATGTCGTCGTCATCATCCTCTCCTTCAGCAAATTCGCGGTCTTCCGTAAGCATGATCTCATACGGCTTTTCATAAAAGGCCTTTCCTTCGTCTGTCACGGAAATCAGGCCATACGATTCTATGTCCTTGTAGAGGAAATGAAGAATCATTCCCTGATGTATGACGGCGTTCCAGAACCTTACGGAATGGTCTTTTCCCGCTCCGTAGAGTTCGAGTCTGTCATGTTTGTATGACTTGATCAGTGAATTCATCTCTCCTGCCAGAATGTTGGCAAGGTACTCCATCTTGAATCTTTCCGGAAGACTTTGGATCAGTTCGATGACTGTCGACATCTCGTCACGTCCGTCAAACTGCTTCTTAGGATGCAGGCAGTTGTCGCAGGCACCGCAGTTTTCCTGTGTGAAGGTCTCCCCGAAATAATTCAGGAGCAGTTTCCGGCGGCAGGAGTTGGATTCGGCATATGCGACGGTCTCCATGAGGAGCTGCTTGCCGATCTCCTGTTCCGCCACTGGCTTGCCCTGCATGAACTTTTCGAGTTTCTGGATGTCCTTGTAACTGTAGAAGGTGATGCATTGGCCTTCCTGACCGTCGCGTCCGGCTCTTCCGGTCTCCTGATAGTATCCTTCGATGCTTTTTGGTATGTCGTAATGTATGACGAACCTTACGTCAGGCTTGTCGATTCCCATACCGAACGCAATGGTGGCGACAATCACGTCTATTTCCTCCATCAGGAACCTGTCCTGATTCTCCGCTCTGGTCCTGGCGTCGAGACCGGCATGGTAAGGTGCTGCCTTGATGCCGTTGATGTTCAGGAGTTCCGCCAGTTCCTCCACCTTCTTCCTGCTCAGACAGTAGATGATGCCGGACTTGCCGGGATTCTGCTTTATATATCTTATGATGTCTCTCTTAGGGTCGGACTTGTCCCTTATTTCGTAATATAGGTTAGGACGGTTGAAGGATGACTTGAATACGGTGGCGTCTGTCATCCCCAGATTCTTTATGATATCGCTCTGAACCTTCGGGGTTGCAGTTGCGGTCAACGCTATTATCGGTGATACTCCGATCTCTTCGATGATGTTGCGTATCCTTCTGTATTCAGGACGGAAGTCATGGCCCCATTCCGAGATGCAGTGGGCTTCGTCTACAGCGTAGAAGGATATCTTTATTTCCTTCAGCATGGCGACGTTTTCGGCCTTGGTAAGAGACTCCGGCGCCACGTACAGAAGTTTTGTGGCCCCCGACATAAGGTCGTTGCGGACCTCCGCAATCTGAGCCTTGCTCAGGGAAGAGTTGAGGAAATGCGCGATGCCGTCGTTTCCGGCCACGAATCCGCGGATGGCATCCACCTGGTTCTTCATCAGGGCTATGAGAGGGGATATCACGATCGCCGTTCCCTCCATCACGAGCGCAGGCAACTGATAGCATAAGGATTTTCCGCCGCCTGTAGGCATCAGCACAAAGGCGTTGCCTCCGTTGACAAGGTGGGTTATTATGCGTTCCTGATCGGCCTTGAATGAGTCGAAGCCGAAGAATTCCTTCAGTTTGGCATGTAGGATGGCGGAGTCTGTCTGCATAGCCGGATAAATTTGCATACTAAGTTAACAGATTTTTTCCGACTCCTCAAAATTTTTCGACAATATTATCCAAGTCAAATGAAAAAACATTGCGTATCGAAAAAAACTGTATATTTGCAGATTGTATTGACAATTATTAACATTAAATATTTTTATTACATGAAAGCAATCAAAATTTTCGCAGCTGCGCTTGTAGCAACATTTGCGCTGTCATGCACAACAGGAACAAAGAGTAATGTAGCAGTGGATGCAGAACTCCCTACATCTGCAGAAGTTGATTCAGTAAGTTACCTCATCGGTGTGAACTTCGGTTCATTCCTCAAGGGCAACAATTTCGCTGAGGACCTTTCGGAACTCAACATGGCTGAACTCAAGAAGGGTATGCAGGACTTCCTCAAGGCTGAGGGTTCTCCATATGATGCTGATTTCGGCGCTCAGTTCAAGGTGGATCCGAACAAGATGGGTCAGATCCTTAACGGATACATCACAAAGAAGCAGAATTACAAGGCAGCCGTAAACCTTGCTGAGGAGAAGGCTTTCCTTGCCAAGAACGCTAAACTTGAGAATGTGGATACAACAGCAAGCGGTCTCCAGTACACAATCGTTGCTGCAGGTGCTGACTATAAGGTGGCTCCTCAGGATACAGTATGGGTTAACTACAAGGGTACTCTCCTTGACGGTACTGTATTCGACGAAAACGATTCTACCCAGTTCATCGCCAACCGTGTGATCAAAGGTTGGACAGAGGGTCTCGGCCTCCTCGGCGAGGGTGGAAAGGCTACTCTCTACATTCCTTCAGACCTTGCATACGGTGTGAGAGGAAACCGCAGTATCGAGCCTAACTCTACCCTTATCTTCGATGTAGAGGTTCTCAAGGTCGGCAAGTTCGTTCCTAAGGAGGATAAATAATGGCAATGGAACTAGAGGGCAGGATTGTCCGTAAACTCAGTGTCCAGACAGGGACCTCTGCAAGAGGTGCCTGGGCAAAACAGGAATTCATTTTCGAGTATCAGGAAGGCAGTTATCCCTCTCAGGTATGCATGAATGTCTGGGGCGAGGATAAGGTCAAGGATCTCGAGAAGTATCAGATAGGCGATAAGGTGAAGGTTTCCTTCAACCTCAGCAGCCGTGAATATAACGGACGTTGGTATACGGATGTGAGGGCATGGAGAATAGAGCCCGTTGCGGCTCAGCAGCAGGATTATGCTGCAGGTGCAGTGGCCGGCGGCGCCGGATATGTCGGAACTGCTGCTCCTGCTCCGGCACCTGAATACGACTATGCCGCTTCTGCCGGAAGTTATGCCGCTCCGCTTGAAGACGATCTTCCGTTCTGATCGATTCAAGACTAGGATAACAGCGACCCGGAAAAATCGTGAGATTTTTCCGGGTCGCTTGTTGTTACGGCTGTTGTCTGTAAGAAAACCTGTTGTGAGTCGGAAGAATGATAGAATCTTTCCGGTTCGCGACAGATCATATAGGCAGTTGGACTAGTCTGCGGCTTTCGTAATGCGATGTCCATCGGAAACCCAAGGACTTCAGCATGGATGCGGAACTTATGAAATTGTGACCGACTCTTTCAGGGTCGTGCGAGTCGGAACCGAGGCTTATGATCTCTCCGCCCATCTCTCTGTATCTCGCCAGCACATCCTTATCGATGCTTACTTCGCGTCCGTGGTAGTTCTGGTAACTCTTGGTGTTGATTTCCAATGCTTTGCCTTCCTGTATCAGATAACGGAACATCTCGTCGAGGATATCGCTGAAGTCGCGGTACCGGAGGCAGCACTGAGGATAGGGGGCGTATCTTACGACATAGTCGAAATGTCCCATGATGTCGAAGTCCTTGAGCCATGTCATCTCTTTGAATATGGTTTCAAGGTAGTGTCCGTATGCTTCTTTCCAGTCTTTGTCTTCGTAATATCCTCCGTAGAACGGATCTATGCCGTCGAGGTAATGGACCGACGCTATGACCTGGTCGAAAGAGTTTTCCGTCAAGGTCTTCCTTATCTGCTCATGGCAGTCTTCGTGCATGCCTATCTCTATGCCTTTCAATATCTTTACGGAAGCAACGGTTTTCTGAACGCGGTCTATTTCCGACTGCTGCGCCTCTATGTCAAAGGTTTCCGGAATGAGGTTTTCAAATGATGCTTTCATTTCCGGAACGAAATAGTCGCAATGGTCGGTGAACGCAATGCCTCCGATGCCAACTGCGGCAGCGGCCCGGGCACTTTTCTCGACGGATGTCCTTTTCCCGTCGAAAGAAAACTCACTGTGATTATGATTGTCGAACAAAACCATGGGGATAATGCGAAAACGGCCGCAAAAATAGCAAATTTTTTGCTATTTTTGCAGATTATGCCTTAATGGCGATATATTGATACCATATCTAATTGATAGAAAGATGATAACATTCGGTTATAGAAATAAGTTCAATGGCCCTATCAGGGCTCTGACTGCCATTGCCATAGGTGTGGTGATGGTGCTTAGCAAGACCAATGCACTTGAACTCGCGGTGCGTATAATAGCAGCCTTCATTTTTGCTTCGGGCCTTGTTTCTCTTATCGTCGGATACAGGAACAGGGCTAATGGTGCCATGGGACTGATGAGCGTCAATGCCATAGTGGACCTGATTCTGGGTTTTGCCCTTTTCATGTTCCCTGGTTTTGTCGCCGGACTCCTGATATATCTTATCGGTTTCATTTTGATTGTTTTCGGGGCTATGCAACTGATGTCCCTTCTCAGTGCAAACCGTGTCATGAAAGTCGGAGCATGGTCTTTTCTTTTCCCGTCTCTGGTGCTCGCTTCAGGTGTGTTCCTTGTCTTCAACCCTTCTTTTGTGGGTGAGGCGATAGGTATTGTCGCGGGTGCTGCTCTGATAGTATATGGCGCATCGGAACTGCTGTCTTCATGGAAGATGAAGAAGGCGATGGACGAATACGGGAGTGCCGGGGAGCCTCCGGTAGTGAAGGATGTCGATTACGAGAAGGTTGACGAGCAGTAGCATATGATTCCCCAGGAAACGGTAAACAGGATACTTGATCTGGCGCAGATCGAGGATGTAGTAGGCGATTTCGTGACCTTGAAGAGGGCAGGATCGACCTATAAGGCCTGTTGTCCTTTCCACAACGAGAAGACGCCGTCTTTTGTCGTATCTCCGTCGAAAGGCATATTCAAATGCTTCGGTTGCGGAAAGTCCGGTACAGCCGTAGGTTTCGTCATGGAGCATGAGAGCATGTCATATGTCGAGGCCTTGAAATACCTTGCCAAGAAGTATAATGTGGAGGTGGTGGAGACGGAGGAGACGGCCGAAGACATCATGCAGAGGCAGAGGAACGAGAGTCTGCTTCTGGTGTCCGAGTTTGCAGGAAAGTTCTTCCAGGAAAGCCTTAAGACCCAGGAAGGCCAGACTATCGGGTGGCAGTATTTCAAGAGTCGCGGCCTGGAAGACGAGACCATAAGGAAATATGGCCTGGGATGGGCCCCGGTGATGAGGACGACGTTCACTGAGACTGCCCGTGCTGCAGGTTATAAGGAAGAGTATCTTCTGGATACCGGTCTTTGCAAGAAATACGATGACGGAAGGGTTGTCGATACCTTCCATGACAGGGTGATGTTCCCGATACATTCCGTGAGCGGACGTATCATAGCGTTCGGAGGACGTACCCTCAAGACCGACAAGACCATCCCGAAATATGTGAATTCCAAGGAGACTGAGATCTATGTGAAGAGCAAGTCTCTGTACGGAATCTATTTTGCCAAGAACGAAATTTCCCGTCAGGATAAATGTATCCTTGTGGAGGGCTATCTTGATGTGCTGTCGATGCATCAGCTCGGAATACGCAATGTGGTGGCATCCAGTGGTACATCATTGACAGTGGATCAGATACGTCTGATACGCAAGTTCACGGACAACGTGACGATAATATATGACGGTGACAATGCCGGAATAAAGGCAGCCCTGAGAGGAATAGGTCTGGTGCTGAAGGAGGGTCTGAATGTCAAGGTGGTGCTTCTGCCTGAAGGTCAGGATCCGGATGATTTCGCACGAAGACATACATTGGAGGAGGTCCAGGACCATATTGCACGCAACGAACAGGACTTCATCGGCTTCAAGACCGATCTGCTTCTTGATGAGGCTGGCAGCGATCCGCTCAAGCGCGCGACTCTGATCAATGACGTCGCGGATACGATAGCGCTGATTCCTGATGCCATCAAGCGCGCTGTCTATATCCAGACATGTTCTGTCAAGTTCGATATAGACGAACAGATACTGACCGATCGTGTGAGCCGTTCGCGTACGGATATGCTGATTGCTGACAAGAAGGAACGCGACCGCGCTCGCGAGCGGGAGGCGGTTTCGAGCCGTCCATATGACGACGTGCCGCCACCGCAGATTCCTGATGACTATGTTCCGTATGATGATCCGGAGTCTGTGCCGTTTGTGCCTGCGGGGATGCCGGATCTGCCTGTCGAAGGAATTGTCGTGACGGAGCCGTACCTTGCTCCATGTGAGAAGGAACTTCTGGGTTTCATCCTGGAGGAGGGCTGTACGGATCTGGATTTCGACAGGGATTCCAGATTCTATATCGAAGGGGAGAAGATAAATGTAGCCGAATTCATTGACGGAATACTTGCAGATGATGAGGCTGATTTTGTAAATCCTTCATACCGGAAGGTATACGACGAATATTTCAGGATGTATGATGAAGGACTTGAGCAGGATCAGATGCGACGGAGGCTTCTGGATCATGCTGATCCTGAAATTGCGGCTGTGGCAAAGGATCTTCTTATCGAGAAGCATCAGTTGACCGTAAAGAATTATGAACTGTCCCTGACAGCGACAGCGACCCGTCTTGTGATGTATGTTCCTAAGACGCTTCTGACCTATCAGTGCAAGAAGGTGGAACTGGAGTCACGCAGACTTACGGATGAACTTGCGCAGACAGGCGATGTTGACCGGCAGATGGAGATCATCGCACGACTTGGCGAGTATAACCGTCTCCGCACCCGCCTGAACAACGAACTCGGAAGGGTCTGATTTACGATAAAATGTTAAAATAGAATAATATATGGAAAAGAAATTCAACAGAACGCTTGTGACCTGTGCGCTACCTTATGCGAACGGTCCTGTTCATATCGGCCATCTGGCCGGTGTATATGTGCCTGCAGACATCTATGTGAGGTACCTGAGGATGAGGGGAGAGGATGTTCTCTATGTCTGCGGATCGGATGAGCACGGAGTGCCTATCACCATCAAGGCACAGAAGGAAGGCTGTACTCCGCAGGATATCGTGGACAGATATCACAAGATCATCAAGAATTCCTTTACCGGACTTGGCATCAACTTCGACATCTATTCGAGGACTTCGTCAAAGACGCATCATAAGAACGCTTCCGACTATTTCAGGAAACTTTATGATGAGGGCAAGTTCATCGAGAAGGTGAGTGAGCAGTATTACGACGAGGAGACCAAGACTTTCCTTGCTGACCGTTACATCACCGGAACATGCCCGCGTTGCGGCGCAGAGGGTGCATACGGAGACCAGTGCGAGAAATGTGGTGCGACTCTCAGTCCGGATGAACTGATCAACCCTAAGTCAGCCCTCAGTGGTGGCGAACTCGTGAAGAAGGAGACCAGGCACTGGTATCTGCCTCTGGATCAGTATGAAGGATGGCTTTCTCAGTGGATTCTTGAGGGTCATAAGGAATGGCGCAGCAATGTTTACGGACAGTGCAAGAGTTGGATTGACGGCGGCCTTCAGCCTCGTGCCGTGAGCCGTGACCTTAATTGGGGTGTGCCGGTACCGGTAGAAGGCGCTGATGGCAAGGTTCTTTATGTGTGGTTCGATGCCCCGATAGGATATATTTCAAACACTCAGGAACTTCTCCCTCAGTCATGGGAGAAATGGTGGAAGAGCGAGGATACGAAACTTGTTCATTTCATCGGAAAGGACAACATCGTCTTCCACTGCATAGTGTTCCCTTCAATGCTCAAGGCGGACGGAAGTTATATTCTTCCAGACAATGTGCCTGCAAATGAGTTCCTGAACCTCGAAGGAGACAAGATATCGACATCACGCGGCTGGGCTGTATGGCTCCATGAGTATCTTGAGCAGTTCCCTGGCCAGGAGGATGTGCTCCGTTATGTGCTTACTGCAAATGCTCCTGAGACAAAGGACAACGATTTTTCTTGGAAGGATTTTCAGGCACGCAACAACAGTGAACTTGTTGCCATCCTCGGTAACTTCGTGAATCGTGCAGTGGTGCTGACCCATAAGTATTTCGAGGGCCGTGTGCCTGCAGACCTCAAGCCTGAGGCGATAGATGCCGAGACTCTTGCTCAGATCCAGCCTCTCAAGGAGGAGATGCAGAGATATCTTGACAGTTACAAGTTCCGCGAGGCCCTCAAGGAGGCTATGAACATCGCGCGTCTTGGAAACAAATATCTTACAGATACAGAGCCTTGGAAGGTTGCCAAGACAGATATGGACAGGACTGCGTCTATTCTTAATGTGTCACTTCAGATCTGTGCTTCTCTGGCGATCGCTTTCGAGCCGTTCCTGCCGTTCTCTTCAGAGAAACTCCGCAGTATCCTGAACGTCGGAATCGCTGCCGGCGCAGACCATCGTGCAGGCGAGGAGGGTGCTGTCAGTGAAAACATCTATGCAGCAGGTGAGGGCGCTGCCCTTCATACCGGCATTGCATACGACGGCCTTACCCTCTCATGGGACGATCTCGGCAAGGCTTCGATCCTTCCTGCCGGTCATGTCCTTAATCAGCCGACCCTTCTTTTTGCGAAGATCGAGGATGAGGTCGTGGATGCTCAGATCGCGCGTCTTGAGGCTATCCGTGCTGAGCGTGAGGCTGCGGCTAAAGCCTCAGCCTCTGAGTCTCAACCCCCTGCACCCCCTGTAGGGGGATCTCCGGACTACTCGTCCGGGTCGCAAAGCGACTTGTTACCTCCCGCTCCGCAGAAGGAAGAGTGTACTTTCGATGATTTCGGAAAGATGGATATCCGTACTGCTACCGTTCTTGAGGCTGAGCGTGTGCCGAAGACAGACAAACTCCTGAAACTGACCATCGATACAGGTATCGATAAACGTGTCATTGTGTCAGGCATTGCCGAGCAGTATTCTCCTGAGGAGATGGTGGGCAAGCAGATATGCATTCTGGCCAACCTTGCTCCGCGCAAGATCCGTGGCATCGAGTCGAAGGGTATGATACTTATGGCGCGTCAGAACGACGGCAAGATGCGTTTCGTTACGCCTGCGGAGACTCTCTGCAACGGTGCCGAGATAGGATAGCATATTTCCGGCCGCTTCATTACCAATAATCTTGTGTTGAATAGTGAAATCTCATGCGGCTTCACTTGTGTGCTGGTTAAAGAACAACTGTGACATTTTTTACGTAAAAAGTGACACGGTGGTGTGGTGAAAGGGTTAAATCTGGCTAAATTGGCGACCACTGTGCCATAATACAGGAGAAACATGACACAGTGGTATTAGTATAGTTATGATAAAGACGGAGTACTATAAGGATCTGACGAAGATGAACACCTTCGGAATGAAGGTGAAGGCGAGGTGTTTCATGGAGTATGATTCCGTGGCGGATCTTGTGGATATCGAGTTTGCAGAACTGGCCCGTCCGGTGCTTCATATCGGCGGGGGAAGCAATCTTCTGTTTACCGATGATTTCAAGGGTACTGTCCTGCATTCGAAGATCAACTTCATTGAAATATTGGACGAGTGCCATAGTAAATGCCACTTCCGCACAAATGGCACGTCGTCCGAAGATGTCGATTCTTCGGATTCAGGACATGAAAACGCACCGGAGGTTGTGCTGGTGTCAGTAGGTGCGGGAGTGGTCTTCGATGATTTCTGCGACTGGGCGGCGAAGGAAGGACTGTGGGGTGTGGAGAACCTTTCGTATATTCCTGGAGAGGTGGGTGCTTCTGCTGTGCAGAATATCGGTGCCTATGGCGTTGAGGTCAAGGATGTGATCCATAGGGTTTATTGCTACGATACTGTTGAGGAAGAGTTTGTGAGTTTCAGTGTCGAGGAGTGCGGATACGGCTATCGTGATTCGATATTCAAGAATCCGGAGGTCAAGGGCAGGTATGTCGTGACTCATGTGGTGTTTGCACTGTCGCGTGAGCCGAGGCCACGGCTTGATTACGGGCATCTTCGTGATGCGGTCTTGTCGGCTTTGCCTGCTGACAGCATCACGGAAACTGAATCCCTCCCATCGCGGGGCGATGGGCCCCTCCCGTTCATGAGGCCACGGTCGGCCACGGTTTCCGCTGATGCCGCTCAGCAGGTAAAGCCGACGATAGAGGGCACTCCTACCCATTCTGACACGTCTTCTGACTGTAATTTCGACCGAACTCAGCGAGTGGAGAAATCTATCACGCCGGCGTTGATCAGGAAGGTGATAATCAGGATCAGGAAGGAGAAGCTTCCGGAGCCGTCTGTTGTGGGAAGTGCAGGAAGTTTCTTCAAGAATCCGGTGGTGTCTGCCGAGCATTTTGCCCGTATAGAGGCTGCTGCGAAGGCGGAGCATGGCGCAGATTACAATGTGCCGCATTATATTATTATGCCAGAGTGCCAATGTGTTCCGGAGACCCCCTCCCACTCTGTGGGCCCCTCCCCCTACCCGGGGGTGGGAAAATGTCTCCTCCACACAAATGACACATCTGCCGGTCGGGGAGATTATAGCGTCAAGGTACCGGCGGCGTGGATGATAGAGCAGTGCGGATGGAAGGGGCGCAGGAGCGGAGGGGCTGCGGTGTGGGAGAAACAGCCGCTGGTTATCGTCAATTATACCGGCGAGGCCTATCCTGAAGAGATCGTCGGCCTTGAGAAGCGTATCATTGCCTCCGTCAAGTCGAAGTTCGATGTCGAACTGCATCCTGAAGTGGAACATGTCTAGTTTGCATGATGCGTAACTTACTGACTGTTAATAAGATGATTGATTGTCCTGCATGTCGAGGAAGGCAGGGTAAGTAATATAATGTGTTGATACACAGGGTTTTGTGTATCACGAAAACGATGGGTTGCTATATGAAATGCAACGTATTCATAAGTTATTCGAGCAAGGACCAGAAGGTCGTTGAGGCGATGTGTGCCTATCTGGAGCAGCACAAGGTCAGATGGTTTGATGCCCTTTATGATTATGTCTGTAAACTGATAGGAAAGCCGGACTGCCAGACTGACGGAAAAGACTTTGTTCTGAATATCAAGGGGGTCGAGTATCCTATGGTATTTGTTGAGGGTGGCACTTTCGATATGGGAGCCACTTCGGAGCAGGGCAGTGATGCGTCGTCGAATGAGGAACCTGTTCATCAGGTTACCTTGAGCAGTTACCATATAGGAAAGTATGAAGTGACCCAGGATCTTTGGGAGGCAGTGATGGGCAGCAACCCGAGCAATTTCACGGGAGCGCGCAGGCCGGTGGATGATGTTTCATGGGACGACTGTCAGGAGTTCATCCGTAAGTTGAACTCACTGACCGGACAGAACTTCCGTCTTCCGACAGAGGCGGAATGGGAGTTCGCTGCCAGGGGAGGCAACAGCAGTGGCTATAAGTACAGTGGCAGCCGCGCAATCGATGATGTGGCATGGTACGATGACAATAGCGGTTATACTACACACAATGTCGGCACAAAGTCACCCAATGAACTTGGAATCTATGATATGAGCGGTAATGTATGGGAATGGTGCAGTGACTGGTATGGGGAATATATCTCTTCTGCTCAAACCAATCCGAAAGGTCCGGACAGCGGGTCCCTTCGCGTCCTCCGTGGCGGCAGTTGGGGTAGCCTGGCGGGGTACTGCCGTGTCTCCTTCCGTTTCGACTTGTCTCCGGACTACCGCTACGGCACCCTCGGTCTTCGTCTCTGTCTTTAGTTCTTCCTTCAGAAGATATATGACATTCTGGAAAATCCTAAATTTGCAAGATAAACGAAACAAGAATATATGAGTTCATTTATAGTAGAGGGCGGGCATAGGCTCAGCGGAACGATAAGGCCACAGGGGGCCAAGAATGAGGCGCTGCAGATCATCAGTGCGGTGCTTCTGACGAAGGAGGAAGTCAGGATTTCCAATATTCCGGAGATCCTGGACATCAAGAACCTCATACTTCTTCTGGAAGGGATGGGTGTGAAAGTGACACGTCATGACAAGGGAGTCTATACGTTCAAGGCTGACGAGATCGATGAAAACTATATCATGAGTGCTGATTTCGTGGCTAAATGTGCCAAACTCCGTGGTTCCGTGATGGTGGTGGGACCTCTTCTGGCACGTTTCGGAAAGGCATATTTCCCAAAGCCGGGCGGAGATCAGATCGGCCGCCGCAGGGTAGATACGCATATTCTCGGATTCATGAATCTCGGTGCAGAGCAGGAATATGATACCAACAGAAAGGCTTTCTATCTGCATGTTCCTGAAGGAAGGACTCTAGAAGGAAAGTACATGCTTCTTGATGAGGCGTCCGTGACAGGAACCGCTAACATTGTGATGGCAGCATGTCTGGCAAAAGGAGAGACGACTATCTACAATGCTGCATGTGAGCCATATCTCCAGCAACTCTGCCGTATGCTGGTAAGGATGGGGGCAAGGATAGAAGGCATCGGCTCGAACCTTCTGAAGATTACAGGAGTAGGGGCTCTCTCAGGCACGGAGCATACGATTCTTCCGGATATGATCGAGATCGGATCATTCATAGCGCTGGCAGCGATGAACCGCAGTTCGATAACCATCAAGGATGTGGCCTACGATGAACTGGGAATGATTCCGGACGCTTTCCGCAGATTAGGCATCAATCTTGAACGCAGAGGGGATGACATCTTCATTCCTGAGCAGGAAAGTTATGTGATAGACTCATTCCTTGACGGATCCATACTGCATGTGGCGGATGCTCCATGGCCGGGACTTTCTCCTGACCTTCTGAGTGTGATGCTTGTGACTGCCACCCAGTGCAGGGGCAGCGTGCTGATTCATCAGAAGATGTTCGAAAGCCGCCTCTTCTTTGTGGACAAACTCATTGACATGGGGGCCCAGATCATTCTTTGTGATCCTCACAGGGCTGTAGTCATAGGTCATGATCACAGATATCAGTTGCGTGCAGGAAATATGGCCTCTCCGGATATCCGTGCAGGTATCGCTCTGCTTATCGCAGCCATGTCGGCAAAAGGCACGAGCGTGATAAGCAATATCGAGCAGATAGACCGCGGATATGAGGATATCGACATACGTCTCAACGCCCTCGGTGCAAAAATAACAAGACAATAATCACATACTACTGATAGAAATTTCCCATGACTGCGCTCTTTACAGGACTTATAGAATGCAATCATGGGAAATATTTCTGTCAACATCACTGAACTCAGACATCTTCTTGATGTCACACCGGCCTCTCATAACATCATGCTGGTGGGTAATCACGGTATCGGAAAGTCCGAGATACTGACATCTTTCTTTTCTGACAAAGGCCTGCCTGTAACGGCTCTTTTCCTTGGTCAGATGAGTGACCCGGGCGATATAATAGGCCTTCCTTCCAAGGATGAGGCAACAGGAAAGACCGTGTTCATGCCTCCTTACTGGTTCCCTACAGACGGGAAGCCTATCGTCCTTTTCCTCGACGAACTGAACCGTGCCCGTCCCGAGATACTTCAGACGGTCATGGATCTTGCTCTCAACCGCAAACTTGCCGGAAGGAGGCTTCCGGAAGGAAGCCGTATCATAGCGGCTGTGAATCAGGGAGACCAGTACCAGTTGACCGATCTTGACCCGGCGCTTGTGTCCAGATTCAATATCGTGAACTTCAAGCCGACTGTGGCTGAGTGGCTTCTGTGGGCTCAGAAGGAGGGTATTGACCAGCGTGTGATAGACTTCATCAGTGCCAACAGACTCTGGCTTGACAAGGATCCTGATGCAAAGGCAGGAGAAGATACCGGTCTTGACAAGACTCCTGACCGCAGGGCTTGGAAGAGAGTGTCCGACGTGATTGCAAGGTCCCATAAACTTACTGCGTCTGACGGCAAGGCCATAGCGAGCATTGTGGGAGGAAAGGCTGCCTCAATGTTCCTTGCCAGCATTTCATCAAAGAAGATTCTTTCAGGAGAAGATGTGCTTCAGCGTTTTGCAGACCAGAAGGTGCAGAATGAACTGAAGTCATACCAACTCCATCAGTTGTCATCTGTAAATGAGGATGTGTACAGATATCTTGAGGTCGGCAACATCCCCTTGTCGTCAATTCCTACGGTGAGCCTTAATCTGGAGGCGTATTTCCGTTTTCTGACGAAGGAAAAGAAGGAGGCCGCAGCGCATTTCGCGAACATATATATACAGCAGACCTATCCTAAGGCAATCTATTTCATCGCAAGAGAGAGCCGTAGGATGACGACCCTGATGGTTGATTATATAAAGAACATCAAGTGATCATGAAGGACAGGATAGAAAAGATGTATGAAAGGTGGTTCATAATGGAACCGCCTCTTTTTCAGGTCCTGTGCCTTCACGAACTATGCGAGGAAACGCAGATGAAATGTGCCCTGCGATGCGGCAGGAGAAGGCTGGAGTACAATCCTGCGTTGGTAGCATCCATGACGGATGCGCAGTTGGAGGAGGCGGTGAAGGCGGAGGCGATAAGAATGCTCCTGAAGCATCCGTATGACAGGGTCCCTGATCATTGCTGCATGCTTGCGGCGGCACTCGGAAGCAATGTTACCATATCGGACAATTATGCTTTCCATAATATTCCGATGGAGAAGCCCGCGGATTTCAGACTCCCTCCGGAGCAGTATTATGAATGGTATGCGATGAAGATTCAGGAACTCTTGCCGAAGAAGGACATGGAAGATACTGAAAGCGGCACAGACGGTCAGTCAGCGGAGGCCGATGACGATGGTGCTGACAATGATACGGACGCAATGCCGTCTGATGAAAGGCATGCTGACAAGCGCGGTGAGGAATTGATGAGTCTGGCGGAATTGTGGGAAGAAGACGAGTTCATGGTGAGTCAGATAAACCATGTGATCGAATCTGTCAGGGAATGGGGCAGTCTGCCGGGAAGTCTGAAACAGATCCTGAAGGCTTCCCTCAAGGCGAGGATAAACTGGAGGAACGTACTGGCCGGATTCAGGGCCAGCGTCCTGTCGTCCCATAGGAAACTGACCAGGATGAGACCCAACAGAAGGACAGGTTTTGCAGCAATGGGAAGTGTCAGGAAGTTCAATACCAGGCTTCTGATCGCCGTGGATGTGTCCGGGTCTATAAGTGATGCGTCGTTGTCCAACTTCTTCGGAGTGGTGAACAGTGCTTTCAGATATGGCTTCGAGTCCGTCGATGTGCTTCAGTTCGATGATGGCATCCAGGGGGTGATGAGTCTGAACAATGCTATGAAGAAGGTTGCTGTCCAGGGACGTGGCGGCACTTCGTTTCAGGAGCCTGTGGATTATGCTCATGAGCATGGATATGAGGGACTTGTCATCCTTACGGATGGCTGTGCGCAGAAGCCCGAGGTCCCATTGGGTATGAGGACGAAGATCTTGTGGGCATGTGTCGACTGCAATGCCTATGAAGAGCATCGGGAGTGGATGGCAGGAATCGGACGAGTATGTGTAATTCAGATATGATGATATGAAGACAGACAGGGAATATATTGCAACGGGTATCAACAAGGTCGGCAATGCGATGTTGAGGCTGGAGGAAAGAGGGGAACATGCCTCTTTCTCGGAAGGCATGGCCTGGGCAAAGGAGTGGATTCAGGAGGCTTTCGAAACCGAACACGGATTCCGACAGGGAGAATATCTTGTCCAGAGGATGACCCCGGAGGCCAGAAGCAGGTTTGACGAACTCATGACCAGAATTAATCCGGAACTGGAAGAGCGTATGGCCGGACTGCCGCTCAAGGTAAGGAAGAGGCTCATGACACGCCGTATCAATGCCCAGAATGCCGAGAGTGTCATCAACATGTATCTTAAGGCGTCAGGCCTGAATTATTCCGTCAGCATGATGACCTACAAGGCGTCTGTGTATGTGAGCCTGGACAAAAGGAAGACTGCGCGGTTCCATGTGTGCTACAGCAGGATCTATGACGACATGGACAAGATGATCGAAGCGGTAGAAGCACTGAAGGTGATCATAGAAGATTTCGGTTCCGGCTTCAGTGTCCGATGACGGACTATGCCTTACGGCGTATCATGTTGAGCCCGTCGCGTAGAGGGATGATCACAGACTCCACACGAGGGTCTTTCGATACCATGTCGTTGAAGGCGGCGATTCCGAGGGTCTGCTTGTCCTGAGGGAGAGGGTCCATGCAGACCTTTCCGTCCCATATCACGTTGTCAGCGAGGATTATGCCTCCCGGACGCACCATGTCGAATATCAGTTCATAGTATTCGCAGTATTCGCGTTTGTTGGCATCGATGTATACAAGGTCATATGTACGGCCTTCCTCGCGGAACCTTTGCAGAGTTTCCTTGCAGTCTCCGATATGGATGTCGATCTTGTGAGCGAGTCCTGCACGGTCGAAACCTTCCATGATGAGGTCTTCCAGTTCGTCATTTATCTCGAGGGTGTCAAGGTGCCCGTCTTCCGGAAGGGCTGAAGCGAGGCATATGGCTGAGTATCCGGTGAAGGTTCCCAGTTCCAGGATGTTCCTTGCTCCGCTGATCTGTGCGATCATCCTCATCACCTGTCCTTGAACTGCCCCTGAAAGCATTCTCGGATGGTTCGTCCTTATATGGGTCTGCTTTTCCACCCATTCCAGGGCCTCAGACGGTGTCGTTGCGTGGTCCTTTATGTACTGATAGATCTTTTCCATATGATCAGATGTAAATAAGTCTCGAGAGTCTTTCCTTGTCGAATATCTTCTGCGCCATCTCGATCAGGTCTTCTGCGGTGATGGCTTCGATGAGTGCCTTTGTCTCCTTGCCGCCGGTGATCTTTCCGTAAGCAAGAAGGCTTTTTCCCATGGAGAGGCATTGTGTCTCGCCGTTGTCTCCGCTGATGGCCAGTTGTCCGAGCATCTGCTTCTTTGCGGCCTTCAGTTTCCTGTCTGAAAACCTGACGGTCTGCAGTTTCCGGATTTCCTTGTCTATGGCGATCAGACACTTCTCAAGGTTGTGCTTGTCGCAGCCGAGACTTATCGTCACCATTCCTGTGTCCGAGAACTGTGTGTATCCGCATTCCACTCCGTAGACCCATCCGTTCTTCTCGCGCAGAATCGAGTTGAGGATGGAGTTTGTGGCAGGACCTCCCAGGATGTTGCACAGAAGCACTGTGGCCAGACGCTCCCGTTCCTGATAGAGGGACGGTGCCAGACCTCCTATGACGCAGTTCGCCTGGTGGTTCCTCTTGCTGAGGGTGAGGTCGAACGGAATGGCTGCCGGAATGGCGTGGTTGCCGCGGGAGCATGGATATGCGCATTCAGGAAGACATCCCTGTGCGATGGTTCCAGGGAAATACTTTGCTGCGAGTTTCAATGCGTCGCGCTCCATCTTCTTCTCATCAATGTCTGCCACGACGGTGAAGGCCATTCTGCATGGGACGAATTTTTCTCTGACGAACTTCAGGAGTTCTTCCGAGGTGATTTTCTTGACCGATGCCGCAGTGCCCAGGATCTGCCCGCTGAGGGGATGTCCGTCAAAGAGCATCTCCTCGAACTTGTCATAGATGTCTTCCGAAGGTGTGTCCTTGTAGGAATGGATTTCGTCGATCACCACACCCTTTTCGGTATTCACTTCATGCTCCGGGAAAGTGGGGCATGTCACGAGTTCAAACAGCAGGGAAGCAGCCTTGGGAAGGTCTTCCTTGAGGACTGTAGCATGGAAGACGATCTCTTCCTTGGTGGTGAATGCATTGAGTTCCCCGCCAAGTCTGTCGAGGTATCCGTTGATGACCGAAGCACTCCTGTGCTCGGTTCCCTTGAATATCGTATGTTCGGTGAAATGGGCTATTCCATTATGGTAGCCTGCTTCGTCTCTGGTACCGCATCTGACGCTAAGTGCGCAGTATCCGACGGCCGATCCGCTCTTCTTTACGGCATAATGGAGGCCGCAGTCCGCTTTTCCGCTGATCATCTTCTATCTTGCTCTTCCTGCTGTGATCCTCAGTATGTCGTCTCTGAGGAATCCTGGTCCTGTCTTCTTTGTGATCCTGTGTCTCTTGTAGTAATATACCTTGTGGCTCTGTGCATCTATGAGCATCTTGTAGCAGTAACTGCCCGGTTCTGCCTCAAACGGTGCCACTGTATAACTCACGAGCGTGTTCTCTGCATTATCCATCAGATATCCGTCCGCCGTGTCCTCGTCAGTGACAATGATGCTTTCATCGAAGAACTGGTCCTTGACCATCTCTCTGACGCTTTCGCTCAGATCGTCTTCCGAGAATACTATGGTCATGTTGTTGGCCTTGCTTATGTTGGCAGTGTTGTTTGCCAGTCCTCCGTATGCATTCCGGTCCTTTTTCATGGCCTCAAGCGCGTGGTTCTGGATGATGTCCAGAAAGGCCGGGAAGAATATCTGTTCCCTTCCGGTAGGGAAGACAGCGGATGCAATAGGGATAGACACCACTTCCAACATGCCGTCGATTCCTTTTTCTGATCCGCTTCCTCCCTTGACGAGAGTGAGGAACAGGAGTGACGGTTCGTTTTCCTTGCTGAACTGTCCCGATGCAGTGATGAGGAAGTAGTATTCGTCGCTGTTCTTCAGTTTTTCAAAATCCTCCACGCTGCAGAATTCGTATGGCGATACACGCCATCTTATCGTGATTTCGTCCTGAAGGATGCCGTCTATAAGGTCGTTCCCAGAAAGGACGACCTTGGTCACCTTCTGGGTGAAGTCGCTTATCTTTACCTTCTTTGTGTTGATCTGAGCCTGACCCCAGGTCAATACCGGCAGCAGGCAGGATATGATGATGATGATGGCTTTTTTCATGGTTGATGGTTCAATAATCCGAATCGGGTGCAAAGTTAACAAAAAAGATGCTATATTTGTAAGTTGACCAAAGAACGTTTATGAGTCAGTATATAGTATCAGCAAGAAAGTACAGGCCGGACTCGTTCGGCACCCTGATAGGTCAGGACAATATCGCACAGACCCTTAAGAACTCAATTCTCAGGGGTCAGTTGGCACATGCATATCTTTTCTGCGGACCTCGCGGTGTCGGCAAGACCACGACAGCCAGGATCTTCGCGAAGATGATCAACTGCTCCAATCCTTCCGAGGATATGGAGCCATGCGGAAAGTGTGAGTCTTGCCAGTCGTTTGCCGAAGGCCGTTCATACTGCATCCATGAACTTGATGCGGCGTCGAACAACGGTGTCGAGGACATCAAGACCCTGATGGATCAGGTGCGTGTGCCGCCTCAGGTGGGAAGATACAGCGTATATATCATAGATGAGGTGCATATGCTGTCGCAGTCTGCATTCAACGCTTTCCTGAAGACTCTTGAGGAACCGCCAGCACATGCCATCTTCATCCTCGCTACTACTGAAAAGCATAAGATACTTCCGACCATCCTTTCAAGGTGTCAGACATATGACTTCAACCGAATTACGGTAGAGAACATCGTGAAGAACCTGCGAATGGTTGCATCCAGCGAAGGGGTCACGATTGATGATGAATCCCTTCATGTGATCGCACACAAGGCTGACGGAGCGATGCGTGATGCCCTGACCATCTTTGACCAGACCGTGGCGTTCTGCGGTACGGATGTTCAGTATCAGGATGTTCTGCGCAATCTGAATGTCCTTGATTATGAGTACAGTTTCTCTCTGGTGGACAATTTCCTTGCAGGAGACTACTCCTCTGCCATGCTGACCTTTGACGAGGTGCTGACAAAAGGTTTCAACGCCTTGCATTTTGTGGCGGCCCTTTCTTCACACCTTCGTGACCTGGTGGTGTGCAAGAGCGGCGGACTGGAGGCTCTTCTTGAACTGCCGCAGTCGTTGAAGGTAAGATATCAGGAACAGGCTCAGAAATGTGGCCTTCAGTTCCTGTATGACGCTCTCGCCATAACAACCCAGTGCGAATCAGGTTACAGGGCCAGTGTCAATCCACGTCTGCATATAGAGTTCGCCCTTATGAAACTCAGTTTCATCAACGGAACTTCCGAGGTTCATATCCAGAAGCCGGCGCCAGTTGCCAGGCAGACTCCTGCACCTGTTTCCAGGACAGAGACTCCTGTGTCACAGCCAGTTGCACAGTCAGTGCAGCCCGTTTCTGAGACTCAACAGGTGTCTGAGGCATCCCGCGAGCGCCGTACGCGCGCGGCACGTGCATCGATGTCTCTGAAGTCGATGATGGAAGAGCCAAAGGCTGCAGCCCCTGTGCAGGCAGCGGAAGATACCGCACCGTCCGATGATGTCCTCAGAGAAAAGTGGCCGGAACTGGCCAAGATGTATGGTGACAAGCCTCGTCTTGCTTCCATGCTGTCCACTACGACTCTGGACATAACGGAGGCAGACGGATTCAAGACTGTGACATTCCGAGTTGTCAACGATGCCCAGAAGGACTGGGTGGAGTCAAAACTCCTGCATGAACTGGAAGGCAACTATCGTAAGGCCGCAGGTTCGATGAAGATCTACCTGAGGGTTGCAGTCCAGCCGGATGACACTCCGTCGCAACCGAAGATATATATGCCGGGAGATCAGGCGGAAGTCCTTATGAAGGAAAAGGAAGAGGTGAGGGAACTTGTCAAGGCCCTCGAACTGGACATTAAATAGAAATCAGCCGGCAGAGCCGGTGCAATGAATACAAAGATGAAGTTACGCTGCGAAAATCTCGTTAAGAAATACGGCCCGAGGACTGTGGTCAAGGGAGTGTCAATGGAAGTGAGCCAGGGAGAGATTGTCGGCTTTCTCGGTCCGAACGGTGCCGGAAAGACTACAAGTTTCTATATGATCACAGGTCTGATTGTTCCGAATGCAGGCAGGATCTTTCTGGATGATGAGGAGATTACGGGGCTCCCTATGTTCAAGAGGGCCCAGAAAGGTGTCGGATATCTTGCCCAGGAGGCATCTGTGTTCAGGCATATGACCGTTGAGGACAACATCATGTCAGTCATGGAGATGTCCAAGCAGTTTACAAAGGAGGAGAGGAAGCAGCGTCTGGAAGACCTTCTTGACGAGTTCAACCTCCACAAGGTACGCAAGAGCAAGGGTATCCAGCTTTCAGGAGGAGAGCGTCGCCGTTGCGAGATAGCCCGCGCGCTTGCCATCGACCCTAAGTTCATTCTTCTTGACGAACCTTTTGCCGGAGTCGACCCTATCGCTGTCGAGGATATCCAGTACATCATAGCGAAACTCAAGTACAAGAATATCGGTGTGATCATCACCGATCATAATGTAGGTGAGACACTTGCCATCATCGACCGTGCCTACCTTCTCTATGAAGGATCCATCCTACAGAGCGGTACTCCGGAGGCCTTGGCGGCAGACGATGAGGTACGTACCAAGTATCTGGGATCCAACTTCGTCCTGAAGCGTTCTGCAGCCTTCAAGCGCGCAGAAGCCGGAGGTCCTCAGCGCATCAACACTCAGGCTGAGCATGATGCCGCGGCATCCTCTCCTGAAGAATAGGTAGAGTAATACAGACAACGGCCTGCTGATTCCGACGATCCTCCCCGCTTACGGGTCCCCTCCCTTTTCGGGAGCCAATGTCGTTCATAATCAGCAGGCCGCTGTCTGTATCGGTGTCTGGGATTGCCTAATCAGGAAGCCTCTGCCATCTATCAGATTGGCAATCCAACTGTCCCGGAAGAATAGTGTATTTTTTCCGGGTCGCAGTGCCGAATCACATCAAAAGCCGTAAAATGATAACGCGACCCGGAAAATCAGTGCGATTCTTCCGGGTCGCGTCAGACGTGTTATTATGTTATTCTGCCGGTACGAGTTCGAAGAAAGAACTGATTTCCTGCTGATCGATGGCCTGGCGTACATTGAACCTCTTCACCTGATCCATGTAGCCGTTCTTTGTTACCTTGATCTCGATCTGCACGTCGCGCGAGTTTGCATAAGTCAGCCCGAGAATGTTGAACGACCTTGTCTCTTCAAACGGTGTCGGACCGAGATATGATTCATTGGTGTTTTTGACCTCTGCCGGTACACTTGAGATCACTCTCCAGAATACGCGAGATCCGCGAGGGGCAGAGTCAAAATACCATCTGATGATGGTACGTTCAAGTTCGCTTTCTCCGGGATTGTCTCTTGTGACCCTATCTTCTGCGGCTTCTTGAGGAATAGTCGGGTCTTTTGAATGGACGTTTTTGTCATTACCCTGTTTAAAGAAATGCATTACATTTTTATCTACAGAATATATGGCTCTCATCTTATAGCGGTAACCATATTCACTATAGTCAACTTTGTATGGTACAGGTATGAATTCGCCGCTGATAGTTTCTTCTGCCATTTCATACCCGTCCAGGACAAATGTAAATACCATAGGGTCAACCTCTATGCCGCCTAACCTCGCTATTTTATATTCAACAGGTATTTTTACAATGGCAGGCGTTGATGTACATATCAACTGACCTTTATAATAGACAGAAGCACCGGTCGGGTGAGAATTCAATTGTATTTCTACAGATTTCGTTGGTTCGTTGCCGCTTTTTCTTGCATGAACATTTGCAGATGAAAGAAATAAGCATGCGATGCATAGTATTATAAATGACTGTTTCATGATTTAGTTATTCTTCAGGTACGAGTTCAAAGAAAGAACTGATTTCCTGCTGATCGATGGCCTGGCGTACATTGAACCTCTTCACCTGATCCATGTAGCCGTTCTTTGTTACCTTGATCTCGATCTGCACGTCGCGTGAGTTTGCATAAGTCAGACCGAGGATATTGAACGACCTTGTCTCTTCAAACGGTGTCGGACCGAGATAGAGTTCGTTGGTGTTCTTTACTTCGGCTGGAATGCTCGAAATGACTCTCCAGAATACCCTGGCTCCTCTTGGCGCAGAGTCAAAATACCATCTGATGATGGTACGTTCAAGTTCGCTTTCTCCGGGATTGTCTCTTGTGACTCTATCTTCTGCGGCCCCTTGAGGAATAGTCGGGTCTTCTACGTAGTTCTTTACATTATGACTGCTGCTATTGTTTTCTTCTCCTAATCTGACCATCTCCAGATAATAATATTTACTGTCAGTTGTCATCATGGCTCCGGTTGCTGCATCGATTCCCCATGCAACAGGATTACCAAGGTTCAGTATAGAAATAGCATTGAACTTTTTGCCTATAGTAGTCTCATATGGTTCATATCCAAGCGCTGTGGCTTTAAGGTTACTTTCTTTGAAACCTTTTTTTACTTTTACTTTTGTAGGTAGAATGACCTGTTCGTAACGTTGCCCGTCAATAGTGATGTCGACAGGTGTCCTGTTTGTGTTTCCATCCAGTTGTACTTTCGACTTACTGCCAGTAAACAAAGTTGCGCATGACGCAAGAAGCATCATAGATGTAAATAATAATATTTTCTTCATGGCGTTTATGAAATGGTTAATCTGAATTTCAGAAAACAAAGGTATTGATTAACCGCATGATCGTGTCTCTTAGTGGCGAATAAAGATTATACTGTTCCGTCAGGATTTTTTACGCTTTTTGAATGAGATACCTTTTCTGAATAATACTTGAAAAAATCATGCTCCAAAGCACAGGAAATTCTCATCAGAAGATCTGTATTGATTGATTTCTGCTGAAATATATAATATATGTTAGGACGTTCGCAGTTGATCTTTCTTGCAAGCCAGGCTGGTGTCCTTTCCTGTCTTTCCAGTACTTCCTTGATGATTCTTCCTATGTGTACCATAAAAAAGGATGGAACTATTCGTTAGTTATCCTCAACTGAGGCACCGCCAAGCGCCATGAGTACAGATAAGCACGAATAGTTCACACCCATAGACAGGTATGAACCCTCGCGACTTATTCTCGTACTCTTCAAATTGGCGGTTTTCAGTTGAGAGAATAAGAGCCCGAAGCCCAAAATATGTATTTTCTTATGCAAACATACTTAAAATTCCCCATGTTTTGTCATTTTTATGACCAATGATGGGCAAAGATTTATTTTTGTCTGGCTAAAATTTATTTTTCATCCGGAATCTGGTCACTATAAATGCGTGTTTCGTCACATTTTTCTTTTTCTTATCATGTTTTTCGGAATGCGACCTTAAATTGGATGCAAAAAAAAGATGATGAGAAAGACGTATCACTTATGTTTATCTGCAGGAAATCATGGACTGTTGTGCAGAAGAGAAGAAGATTATGTTAGGATGGTGAATTGTATATGTATCGCCGCCTTAAGGACGGAAACCATAGTGTTGGCATTTGCAGTCATGGCCAATCATATTCATCTATGCGTCAGGTCATACGATCAGGAGAAATACATGAAGACTCTGCGATACATGTATACCCGATACTTTAATTCCAAATATCATCGTCGAGGCCGTCTGGGTGAAAGAAATTATTTTGTCCTGGAACTGGAGGGATTGCATCATATATTGACTGCAATTGCTTATGTGCTCCGTAATCCTCTTCACCATGGTATATCGGCTACCCCGTTCGGCTATGCTTATACTTCAGCGAATGCTATATTCCGTAAGGTTCTCGGCAAGACTTTGCCGTTGGCATTGGAGAGGAAAAATATGTATCGTTATCTTCCGGAACCATGTGGTGAAATCCCGTCTGGATATAGGATGGATGTGAAAGGCATGCTGTTCCCTGACGATATCATAGATGTTTCGGAAGTCGAACATCTGTTTGCAACCCCAAGATCCTTCCTGTATTATATGAATCGTCTTTCCGGAAAGCAATGGGAGGAGGAGCAGCGGAAGGATTCTTCTGAGACTATTCCCGTGACTCTCGACGATATAGAAAAAGGAGTCAATGTGCAGACGATTCAGGAAATGCTTGTCGCTGAACATGGCAAGGCGGATTATAATGCTGTCTCTGATATTACGACATGTCAAATGATTGATGACTATATATCGGAGCATTGTCCTGGATGCAGGTCTGTTTATGACTTGCCGACAGAGTCTGTTCAAAGCATTATGCGGCATCTGCATATCAAGTACTCTCTCCCGAAGTCGCAACTTCTGCGGTGCTTTCCTGGCTTGTCCCGGAAGAATAGTGCGTTTTTTTCGTGACATGGCCGTATTTTAAACAAAAGGGCCGTTAGATAGCCGCCGAAACAGAAAAAACGCTCAAATTTTCCGGGTCGCATTAAAAACCGAAATCGTCGATAAATAGAAAACCAGTTAGTCCTTTGAATGGCTGAGTTGCATCGGAGGAGCAAAGCAGTGGAAAGATTGCCAGATGCATACACAGCGAAGGCTGTTTATTCAGACGACATTCGCTCCCGAAAAGGGAGGGGACCCGCAAGCGGGGAGGGTTGTCGGAATAAACAGCCTTCGCTGTATCTGTCTTTGAGTAGCGGAATTACTTCACGCGCTCGCCGTATGAACGGTCAGTGGTGTTCACGCGGATCCTTTCTCCTATGTTGATGAAGAGAGGGGCCATGATGATTGCACCAGTCTCGAGGGTTACCTCCTTCTGAGCGTTGGTAGATGCTGTATCACCCTTAACTGCAGGCTCTGTGTAGGTCACTTCGAGTTCTACATAAGTAGGGAGTTCGCAAGTGAGGCAGCGCTCCTCGTCAGCGAGGAACATCATCTCTACATGCTGTCCTTCCTTCATGAGGTCAGCGTTGTCCACGAGCTCTGTGTCGAGGTGGATC
>JAFURF010000072.1 GCA_017471965.1 Bacteroidales bacterium | reverse complement strand
CTCAAGGAAAAGGCAAATCTTACTGTGGGCTGCTATGATGTTCTGGAGACTCAGGGAATCTCCCCGTATATGAACTGTGGCAAGCAGATAGTCTATAATCATTATCCTTCATACAGGGAATTCAAACTGACATTCTCATACAGCTTCGGTGCATACAAGGAGAAAAAGAGGGAGGAAGTGGATACCCGCAGGTTCAGGTAAGATTCTCAAGATGATTTAAGGATTGTTTCTGCTGTCCAGTTTCAGTAGAGTCTGGACTGAGAAATTGCCGTATAGGCTGTTCAGGGAATATATGACAGGATTGTATATGACAAGTTCAGATACTGTCTCCGATCCGGATAGCAGCACATAGATGTCCACTTTCCCATTCTTGGTGGCCTGATGTCCGTAATACTCATATTTCTTCAGGGCAGCATCAAGTTCATCAACAAACTCACCTCGTACAGAAGGGGTAGCATTCTGCATCTTAAGCACAGCGAGTTTCTCGACCTCCGACGCTATCGGGGCAACTTCAGTCTTTCTCAACAGACTTCGGGCAATCGTCATCTTACCACCGGTCGCAATGAAATTCCTTGCTCCCTTGACATCCTCGTAATGCGAAATGACTGTCTCTACAGGAGTCTGCGCAGACATCAATACCACCCCGGAGACAGACAGGAACAGAACAAATATATATTTCTTAATATCAGACATAGAAAAACCCGACCGGGAAATGACCCGGCCGGGAATCAGAAATCAAATACTGTTCCAAGTATTCTTATTTTTCCTTCTTCCAGAGTTTCGACATATCCTCAAGAGTCTTGCCCTTGGTCTCAGGAACAAGTTTCCATACGAAGATGGCTGCAAGGACGCAGATCACTCCGTAGAGACCGTATGTGAAGGCATGTCCGAAGTTCTCCATTGAGCCGAGGCTCATGTTGTACATCGGAAGGAATGTCGATGACACGATGAAGTTGAAGATCCACTGGAATGCCACGGCGATGGCCACAGCGGCGCCACGGATGGTGTTAGGGAAGATCTCTGAGATGAGAACCCAGCAGATAGGGCCCCAACTGAACATGAACGATGCGCTGTAGACCATGATGCTGATCACTGCCACTACTGGAGGAAGTGCCGATGCAACGCTTGTCACTGCCACACCTGCTGCTCCGAGAGCCATACCGAGAGATCCCCAGATAAGGAGAGGCTTGCGGCCCCATTTCTCCACTGTAAAGATGGCCACGAGGGTGAAGGTGATGTTGACGATACCCATGA
Source organism: Bacteroidales bacterium (assembly GCA_017471965.1). Lineage (GTDB taxonomy): Bacteria > Bacteroidota > Bacteroidia > Bacteroidales > UBA932 > Cryptobacteroides. The sequence goes on along the minus strand of JAFURF010000072.1, from coordinate 1,587 downwards.
GGACTGTCTGCATCATAGGATTGCCCATGCCGAGAGACTCGAATATACGCGGTGCGAAGTAGAGGACAGCGTTGATGCCGACTGCCTGCTGGAACACACTGAGCATGATACCTACGAAGATCACGAGCCAGCCGTATGTAAAGAGTTTCTCCGTCTTCTCAGTAACTGTCTCCTTGATCTCTGCAAGGATGGCCTGAGCCTTGTTCTGACCGTTGATCTTGCTGAGGATGTAGAGAGCCTGCTCATCCTTGCCTGTCATTGCAAGATAGCGCGGAGTCTCAGGTACAAGGAAAAGGAGAACTGTGAAGAGTCCTGCCGGAACAGCCTCACTTACAAACATATATCTCCATCCTGTCTTGATCATCCACTGCGCCTCGCCAGGGTTCATGATCTGGTTGATGCCCTCAGCCACCTTCTGGATAGCCGGTGCTATATGATCGCCGAGAATCATGAAGTTAACGAAATATACCACCAACTGACCGAAGATGATGGCGAACTGATTCCATGACACGAGAGTACCTCTGAGGTTACTTGGAGCCACTTCTGCGATATACATAGGACAGATGGCAGACGCCAGACCGACACCGATACCACCGAGTACGCGATAGAGGTTGAAGGCAACAAGAAGTGAGAATGAAGGGACACCCTTCTCAAAGAACAGGAATTCAGGAGCATAAGATCCTAATGCAGAAAGGAAGAAGAAGATTCCCGCCATGATGAGAGACTTCTTACGTCCGAGTCTCGATGCCAGAAAACCTGAAATCGCGGCACCGATCACGCAGCCGATGAGTGCGCTTGAAGATGTGATGCCGTGCATGAAGTCGGTGTAGACAAAGTCCTTGGCTCCCATGAAGAAAGCCTGAAGGCCTTTCTCAGCACCCGATATGACTGCTGTATCGTATCCGAAAAGCAGTCCTCCGATAACGGCCACAAGGACTATCGAAAAGAGATAGCCCTTGCTGCCTTGATTATTGTTGCCTGTCATATATTAGCAGTACATATTGAGGATTGCCTCGTAGAGTTCCTGCTTGCCAGAAGTCTGCTTAGGCTCGTTGACCTCCTTACCGTATGCATAAACATCCTCGAGTGTGAGTTCTCCGTTCTCGAACTTCTTGCCGAGACCCTCGTCGAATGAAGCATAACGCTCAGCGACCATCTTGCAGAGTGGAGACTCCTCAAGAAGAGCGGCTGCATTCTCGAGTGCGCGTGCCATTGCATCCATTGCAGCGATGTGTGCAATGAAGATATCCTCGAGATCTGTCGAGTTACGACGGGTCTTTGCGTCGAAGTTTGTACCACCGTTGCCGAGGCCGCCGTTGCGGATGATCTGCATCATTGCCTGAGTGAGGTCGAATGAATCAATCGGGAACTGGTCGGTATCCCAGCCGTTCTGGTAGTCACCGCGGTTAGCGTCGATAGAACCGAGCATGCCTGCGTCAACTGCACATGCGAGTTCGTGCTCGAATGTATGACCAGCGAGAGTTGCGTGGTTGACCTCGATGTTCACCTTGAAGTCCTTGTCGAGGTTGTGCGCCTTAAGGAAGCCGATCACTGTCTCTGTATCAACGTCCTACTGATGCTTTGTAG
>JAFURF010000071.1 GCA_017471965.1 Bacteroidales bacterium | reverse complement strand
GGAACTTGAGACGATGTACGACAAGTGGCTCTGGCTTCTGGGTCACATGCATGAACTGGAGACGATTCCTGAGAATTTCACCGAACCTCTGTTCAAACGCTTGTTTTTGCTGTCCGAATTAGGTAAATTTACGGCGGAAGAGTATGAACATTACATTAAATCTATGGACAATATGGGCGACTACGACAACATAATCCGGACGGCTGCGGAAGACGCACATGCGAGAGGACTGGCCGAGGGGCTTGCGAAAGGGCGAGAGGAAGGACGAGAGGAAGGGCGAGAGGAAGGGCGAGAGGATATGGCCCGGACCCTTAAGGTGCTAGGAGTCGAGATGGCTGTTATTGTGCAGGCATCAGGCCTGACGGAAGAACAGGTGGCAGCATTGTAATATATAGATACGACCAACAGGTTTTCATGTTGGTCGTATTTTTAGAGCCCTTCGTTCAATTCCAGCCAGCGCATCTCCTTCTCATCGGTCTCTTCCATGATCTGGCCGATACGTTCCGATGCGGCCTGCAGTTTTTCATATGGAAGAGTGCCGCTGTTGAGGGCGGTTTCGAGTTCTGCCTTTTCTGCAGCGAGTGCTTCCAGGTCCTTCTCTATCTGTTCGAGTTCCTTCTGCTCCTTATATGTCAGTTTCTTCTTTTTTGCCGGAGCCTCCTGCTTCTGTGCATCCTTTGTCACACGCTCCTTTTCGGCCTTTTCAGCAGCACGGGCCTGTGACCTCTGCTCAGCCTCATATTCCTTGATGAATTCGCGGTATTCGCTGTAACTGCCGACGAAATCCTTGACAAGTCCGTCTCCGCAGAAAATGAAGAGGTGGTCGACCAGTTTGTCGAGGAAATGACGGTCGTGTGAAACGATGATCAGAGATCCGCTGAATTCCTTGAGGTACTCTTCCAGAATGTTCAGGGTCACGATATCCAGATCGTTGGTAGGCTCGTCAAGAATCAGAAGATTCGGTTGCTGCATCAGGATGGTCAGCAGGTACAGACGACGCTTCTCTCCTCCGCTCAGTTTCTCTATCTTGTTATGGAGCATGTCATGCGGGAAGAGGAACCTGTTCAGGAGCCAGGTGTCGTTCACAATGTCCAATACGGTATCTTCAGGGTTGAATGTCATGCCGCTCTGGTGGTAGTATCCTATCTTCAGCGACTCTCCTCGCTCTATCACACCGGTCATGATGCCGGGGTCATCCTCAAAGAATCTCCCGGTCAGTATGTTAAGGAAGGTCGATTTTCCTGCTCCGTTGCGGCCGACGATGCCTACCTTCTCGTATCTCTGGAAATTGTATGTGAACCTGTCCAGGTAGCATTTGTCACCATACCAGAAACTCAGGTCCTTGCAGTTTATGATCTTGGTCCCAAGCCTTGTGGAGCCCTTCATCGCTTCCATGCTGACCTGCTTCTGCGTATATACCTGCGAAGCCCTGTCCTTCAGGTCATAGAAAGCGTTTATGCGGTACCTTGCCTTGCCGGTGCGGGCGCATGGAGTGCTTCTTATCCATTCGAGTTCTCTTCTGAGGATGTTGCGTACCTTGTCGGTCTCGGCATTGTAGTTCGATATCCTTTCCTCACGCTTCTCAAGATAATTCTGATAATCTCCCTTGTATGTGTATACTGCTCCGTGATCCATCTCCATCACTGTATTGCACACTCTGTCAAGGAAATAACGGTCGTGGGTCACCATAAGAAGAGTGCATCTCGACCTGCTCAGAAATCCTTCAAGGAATTCGATGGCATCGATGTCCAGATGGTTCGTCGGCTCGTCCATGATGAAGAACTCGGCCTCGGTCGAGAGCATCTGCGTAAGAGCCACCCTCTTTACTTCTCCGCCCGAAAGTTCCTTCATCTTCTGGTCCGGATCCGGAAGGTTGAAGTTGGTGAGGAACTTCACCACGCGACGCTCGTATTCCCAAAGGTGCTCCTGATCGAGGTCTTTGGTGAATTCCGCACTGGAATACATGATCTGATCGAATATCGTCTTTTCCGGGTCGAAGTCATATTCCTGCTCCAGAAACGCTATCTTGATGTCTTTCAGGAACATTATCTTTCCACCGGAATCAGACTTGTCCTTTCCAGCCAGAATCCTCATCAGGGATGTCTTGCCGGTGCCGTTAGGGGCAATGAGGGCTATCTTGTCTCCCTCATTGATGTTGAATCCTATCTTTTCAAAAAGGACCTTCGGTCCGTAACTCTTCGATATGTTCTCGATCTGCAGATAACTTGCCACTTCCTTGAATGTTTTTCAGACCGCGAAGATAAGAAATATATTTCACTAGAGCATATTCCACATTGCGCCTTCGATGTTCCTGTTCTTCTTTGCATTCATCTTTCCGAAATTGAATGATACGCTCAGGATGAAGAAACGTCCCAGGACATTGCTGTACACATCCTCCATGTATTCCGCCGATACGGTTCTCTGAAGACTTCTTGTCTGGTTGAGGATGTCTGCAACCTTCAGACCGAGGGTGACAGTCTTGATGCTTTTGCTTATGCTCGCGTTCCACTGCCATTCAGGAATGCCGTATCCGTTGGTGTATCCGTTATAGAATCTGTATGTGAGGTCACTTCCGATCTCCCATCCCTTGCCGGGCTGATACAGAACGTTGCCCCTGATGTAACTGTCCCAGGTGTTCATGTTCGCAGTCGGATCCAGTGAATATCTTGAAATCCTGTTGTATGTATTGGCAGCCAGTGTCGCGTCAAACTTGTCTATGCTGTACTTCAACTGCAGGTTCATGCCCCAGTTGTATGTGTTTGTCCTGCTCTCGCCGAATCCGCTTGCCCCACTGTAGAATATGTCTCCGTCAGCGTTCCCCCAGAAACCTTTCATGAAGTCGTTGTAGTCAAAATTTTGTAGGTCAAGACCTTCCAGACGTCCTTTTGCCTGATAACTGTGACTTCCTGTAAATGAGAAGGTTCCGTATGCCGTAAAGGTGAATTTCCTGTCCCTGCCCAGAGGCCTGTTGTAACTCAGATATGTGTATGCACTGGACTGAGGCTTCTGTGAATTCACTGGTATGGCATATCGGACGCCGGCATCATCCATCCAACTTGCATAGACAGTGCTCCTTGTGCTCATGTTGCCTCCCATATACAGGTTGATGAACGAGAACGTCTCTCTGTTGCTGTTGTTGAATGATGCATAGAATCCGTGTGTGTATTCAGGTTTCAGGTAGATGTTTCCAGCCGTTATCTGCACCGGATTGGAGATGTTCAGGGCTGGTGTGATCGCTGATGCTGACGGCTGGCCTGACTGTCCGTAGTATCCTGCCTGTATCATGTTAGTACCTTTCTCGTATTCGTAACTCAGGAAAGGCGCCCAGTTGGTAAGCCATTCTCCCTTTCCGGTGATGGTCTCCACTCCCATTGACTTTGCCTTTATCTCGTTCTGGACAGTCTCCACTCTGACTCCGAACTGGACAGTACTCGTGTCATTGCTGTACTGTACGGTCATGGCGCCACGCTCACTCAGGTACAGGTTGTCCGTAGATGATGAGTAGTATTCATTGTGAGTGCCGTCAGGATTGGTGGCGTTCCTGATGTCTGTGTTCCTGAAGGCTCTGCTCAGAACCGTTGCCGCCGCTGTCCACCTCTTGCTCAGCGGCTCGCTGTAATTGAGTCTCAGTCCTCCAGAGAAATTCCTGATTCCTGTATTGTAGAAAAGGTCTTTTGAGTTCAGCAATCCTGCTGCGTCGACAAGCGAGACTTCATGCGAGTTTTTGTCTGTGTTGTAAAATCCGTATTCTATTCCTACGGTCACGCTCCTGTTCTTCTTTCCCAACTCCTTAAGGCCTGCATATATGCCTCCGTCAGTGTTGATTGTACCTGAAGATGATGATGCTGCAGCCTCAGATGAGTTCATCTGGATGCCTTCTGAACTTGTGTAGGAGTTATTTGACGAATTGACTGATTCAGTGGTGAAACTTACGCCCGGCCGTATGTACAGGTAGTATTTCTCATTCTCCTTTGCCTTTATTTCCAATGAACCTGAGACGACGTTCTGGCTTCCGTCTGCATTGTATGAACTTTCTGTCAGAACATCCGGGTTGTCCTGCAGGAATGTGGTCCTTGATGATTTCTGACTGGCGACCTTACCATTATTCTTATAGTTTACGCTCATCGTGGTTTCCATCCCTCTGATTCTGGATGTATTGAGGTTGATTCCAGCCTGTGCTGATGAGTTCAGGCCTCCAAGGCTGCTGAAATCACTGCTAGTGTTTCCTATACTGTAATAGGCCATCTGTGCTCCGGGTTCTATGGCATTGTATGCATTCCCGATGAATATTATCTGATCCTTTTCGGTATATCCGGTCACCATGGCGTTGCCGTTGTAGAGAAGGCCTCTGTCGTCGATAAGGCTGTTGCCGTTGTCGGGTGTAAGGGTGGAGCCACCGCCTAGTTTGGCGTTACCGTACCAGCCTTTGGTGAATTCATCCTTCAGTTCGACATCCATGACCTTCTCCTTGTCGTCCTTAGTGACGATGCCTGATGCTGCGGCCTCATCCTTTGCCTTGTCCACCACCTTGATCTTGTCCACGATCTTGGCCGGCAGGTTCTTGAGAGCCGCTGTTGGGTCATTGAAGAAGAATGTCTTGCCTCCGACAGTGATCTTGTCGATCTTTTCTCCGTTCAGAGTCACCGAGCCGTCGTCGCCGACTTCCATTCCCGGCATCTTCTTGAGAAGGTCTTCGAGCATGGCGTTCTCGCCGACCCTGAATGACGAGGCATTGAATTCTATGGTGTCCTTCTTCACTACTATAGGGTTGCCGACGGCAGAGATGGATGCGGCATCCAGATATTCCGGATTCTCTTCCATTTTTATGATTCCGAGATCGAATGCGTCCCAATGTGCCTTGATCGTGTACTCTTTCTTGTGAGGATTGTAGCCTATCATTTCGGCATTCAGTTCATATTTGCCGACAGGAACCTCCTTAAGAAGTACATCTCCTTTGTCGTCAGACAGGGCGAAGTGGGTGATGGTCGTGTCTCCTGCGGGGATCAGGTAGACAGATGCCCACGATATCGGATCGGATGTCTTCGCATCCTTGAGTGTGAGTCTTACATCGGTGTTGCTGTTGCGTGTGATCATGTCGTAGGACACCACCTGCGCAAAGGAGGAGAGTGCCGGGAATATGCTTAGTGTCAGGATGATGATTGCAGTCCGTTTCATCTGATTGTCAGTTGTTTGTCTTTTATCGTTATTGGGTTTTCTGTTTGAGTGTCAATGCCTGAAATGCTTGTCAGGATGTGGGTCGTAGGCCATCGGAGGTGCGTCTCTCCAACTGTCGTCCGGCTGGCCGCCGGGAAGTATTATGTAGTACAGACGTCCCATCTGAGGGACTCTGATCTGGTCCCATCTTTCAGGCCTCTGGTTCACTCCGCTGCCGAAAAGCAGTCTCAAGGTGGTCATGAGCCATGGCTTCATAGGCAGGGGCTTGACGTGTTTCATCAGTTCTTCCTTGTCGATTGCCGCATATGCGACTGCCGCAGTTTCGTTTCTCCTGCGCTTTTCCTCAGGGCTTTCGTAGTCTTCCGGTTCGTATATCCTGTCCGGGAGCATCTGTCTTCCTATGTATACTGCCTCGTCGAACAGTTTCTGTGACAGTTTCACCATCTCGGCATATTGGGCGTCAAGTTCATCGCGTATCTGCTCCAGTGCCCTGATCTTCAGGCCGATACTTTCGGGAAGAGAGTCTCTTACGAATGCTTCGAGGTCTTCCCTTTCTTCATCGGTGATCACCCTGTCGCGGACAGCCCTTCTGCCAAGACGCTCGATATCCTCATGAAGTTCCTTTTCTCTATCCGTGTCTCTGTTGTCCTGTGCTGACAATCCAATGGGCAGCATGAACACCATCATGCCGCTTATCACCTTAGTTATGCATATGCTGAAAGGCATCATATCTTCTTTCCTGAAACTGACAGTCCTATGTTGTATGGGAATTCAGTGAGAGTATCTGCCCCCGGTTCCTTACTGAAACTTTTCTTGACGTATGCTGGAAACAGTATCGTCGGGTCTTCTCCGCTTATGCTCATCAGTTCCATTCCTATGAAATATTGTCCGGGGGAGAGCATGATGTCTTGCGACGCTTCCACATAGTATTCATTGTCCTCAGAAGCGTGTTGCAGAGAGAATATGACCGGAGCATCAAGGACCGATGTCTGGGATCCGTCTTCATTTATCCTGTTGAGGACGAGTTTCAAGATTGCTCCGTCTGCCTTGCATGCAGATACCCTGAATCTGTATTCTGTCGGTCTGAAGGCCTTCCTGCATTCTATCACGGTGCCGAGGCATCTTCCTATGTCGTCTGATTCAAACACTACGACAGCTCCTGGAATCTTCATTCCTTTGGAGTCCAGTCTGTCGGTCTTGTGATTGACCACAATCTTGGCCGGTTCGATGTTGTCGTAGAATGTTTCCTGTGCGGAAACGTCAGGGTAAATGCCTGCTATGCACAGGGAAATGCATAGCAGGTTGTAAAATATGTTCATTGTCTATTTGTAAGTATTGATGTCTTGTAGGTTTGATGGTTCCAGACTATTCAAAGCCTGTGCCATTCTTACTGTTCTGATGTAATATCTTCATCTCCAGGTTGATATTCCAGGATATCTCCCGGCTGGCAGTCCAGGGCGTCGCATATCGCCGAGAGGGTGGAGAACCTGATGGCTTTCGCCTTGCCTGTCTTGAGGATGGACAGGTTCGCTTGTGTGATTCCGATCTTTTCCGCCAGTTCTCCCGAGGACATCTTCCTCTTTGCCAGCATCACGTCTACATTTACTATTATCGGCATAACACTCCTCCTCATTAGATAGTCAGACTGTTTTCCTCACTTACCTTCACCGCGATTCTGTAGATCATGGCAAACACTACTACAATTAGTGAAATAGCCACATCGTCGGTATCAATAAGTATATTATGTGCTGAACCAGTCAATATGCCTCCATTACTATAACAGAAATTATAGATGAATAGCGCAATTGCTGAGACATATAGAACAGGGACATTTGCAGCCGGGAAAAGATTCCCATTTTTAAGCCCTTTGATGGTTTTGACTAGGAATGTTGTTATGAGGCCGAAGAATATGATACCACCAAGCGGTCTTCCGATGGCCACAAATAATTGAAATCCTTTGACCGAATCGGACCATGTAACACCCATGTTTTCAGGTTTGATAAAGGATACAATTCCTTGCATGACTACAAGCGCGGCTGAAAGTGCGCAGAAAACAATGATAATAACAGAGACCATTGTAATCGATTTAAGAGAATTTTGTTTCATAATCGTCAGGTATTTATTGTTATTCGATATGCAAATATAGTGACATTTATCGAAAAACAATAAAAAATAATGGAAAAATGATAAAATTTTATTGAATTTGCCTTTGGGCGATATTTCTTGAGGTCTGATTTGCCCTCTCTGTCATCCTGGGCGCCAGCGAAGGATCTTCATCAGGTTTACAAACAAAAAATACCGTGATTCTTTGATCTAGATGACGACCGCTGTGACGAATAACGCTCTCTAGGTGATACAGTGGTGGCTGAAAACATATAAATTATCTGTTTTGAGGCACTGCTGTGTCGTTTGAAGGACAAAAGTCGTTACAGTTGTCATAGGCGGCAGTAGCCGTACCGTACCAGGTCGCTTCTGTCTTTGATGAGATGGACATATCCGTCGGACAGTAGCAGGACTTCGTCGGCGATTTCCAGGAGGGCTTCATAATTGTGGTCTGAAACAATGATTCCCATCTTCTCTTTCTGCCTCCTGATAAGTTTCTGAATGACCTCTACAGCGACTGGCGCAAGGTATGAGAAAGGCTCGTCAAGTATGCAGAACGGAGCATCGCTGCACAGACATAGCCATATTTCGACAATCCGCACCTCGCCTCCGGACAGTTCCTTCACGGGAGTGTCAGGGTACATGGCGAATCTGGGGAAATCCTCTGTAAACGCTTCGTAGTCTGCTCCGAAATATTCAAATATCTGCTTCAGCGGCATCTTCGGCGGAAGGAAGGTCTTCTGTGCCATGTATTTGACATAACGGCCCATTTCGTCGGAACCGGTAACGACGGTATCGTTGAACTTGACGAAGAGTCCCTGTGTCTTGAGTTCTCCCATTATGGACCTGAACATGCAGGACTTTCCGCAGCCGTTCCTTCCGAGGACCCCAGTGACCTTGCCGGTCTCCGATCTCAGCCACGCTCCGTTCAGAACATTGTATGTCCCGAACGCCAGACGGATGCTGTCCGCCAATAAAGTGTTCTTCTCAGTTGAGTGCATATCGTATGACCATTGTCAGGGTTAAAAGGACAAAGTATGCCAGCATGTCCAGGACAATCGCCCGACGCATAAGTTTCTTTGTCGATATGCCGATGTTTATATAGAAGTATTTCCTGTCTTTCGATGACATCTGGGTGAAGAGCAGTGTGCTTATGGCAAGAATGATGATCTTGAGGATCGTCATAGGCAATGCATTGCCCTTCATAGCTTGCACACTCATCACACTCAATGCCGAAATGGCAGATAATGTGCCCAGTCCTGAAACGATCAGGACCGGGCGCATATACATGAGCACCAATGAGAATTTCTGTCTTGTAGTCAGCATAAGGATGTCATCGGTTCATCTTTTTCTTACTGAAGGACATTTGCGTATGTCTGCCCGCTATGCGCTTCAGGTGATACCCCTTTCTTCTTGAACAGTTCAGATACGGTGACGATGGTATAGCCTTGTTTCTTGAGTTCCGGGATGATGAGCCTGAGTGCCTCTACCGTGTTGCCGTTACCTGAGAAATCGTGAAGGAGAATGATGTCTCCGTCCTTTATCTTGGACATAAGGTCCTCGAATCTTGTCTGTGCCGAGCGTTCGGCCTCCCAGTCCCGGCAGTCGACTCCGCTTATGAAAACATGACTTACGGCATCATGCATGGACTCGTTCTGGTCAATATAAGGAGGACGGAAGAGGGTAGGACGTCTGGAGATGTATTTCTCTATCAGGTCATCTGTCCTCCTGATCTCATCTGCAACCTCCTCCAGACTGAGTCTTGTCATGAACGAGTGCGTGTATGAGTGGTTCTGTATCTCGCAGCCGAGGGCAACGGCTCTTTTCATATGTTGTGCGGTGGAATCATCAATGTTCTGTCCGATCACAAAAAACGATGCTGGAACCTTGAATTCCTCGATGATGTCCAGCACCTTTGGTGTCGTGTCATTGTTAGGCCCGTCGTCAAAACTCAGGGCGACAAACTTCTCTGATGATTGATTGGAAGTACATGAGGCCAGCAGCAGCGACAAGAAAATGATTATGTTTCTGATCATAGTGTGAATGATTTGGTCACCCCTAAGTTACATAATATTATGACATAATCAAATTCAGTGTGTTGAAGATGACAACTGTGTCTGTTTTCGGCCAGTTGAAGTCACAGTGGTGCCAAAAATCAGGTAAATCACCAGGTTTGGAGCACCACTGTGTCGTTTGAAAGGCAAAAGTCGCCACGGTGGTTAGAAACAGGCATTCTCAAACATTGTCTTGCGGGATCTCAAATGTCACAGGGAAGACGAATCTTACAGGAACAGGCTTGCCGTCCTTGGTTCCCGGAGTCCACTCCGGCGACATCCCGATCACTCTCAATGCCTCGGCGTCAAGTTTCTCATGGACTCCACGGAGTATCTGTATATCAGTCAGTCTGCCGTCTGTTCCTACGGTAAATGAAACTGATACTCTTCCTGTTATGCCTGCCTTCCTGCATTCTTCCGGATACTGTATCTGTGAATATACCCATCTGGCGAATTCATTGGCATCCCCGCCGTTGAAAGTCGGCTTTACATCTGCCTCCAGATAATGAGAGGACCCCTCGCTGTCTTCAGATGACGGTAACTGGAAAATGACAGGGAAGGTAAATGATACCGGAACAGTTTCGCCATTCTTGTCCTTGCCCGGAGTCCAGAGCGGTGATTCGCTTACAACGCGCACGGCCTCCTTGTCAAGTTCTTCATTGACGCCTCTTAATACCCTGACATCTGATACCTTGCCTTCTTCCGTTATGGTAAACTGCAATGTAACCCTGCCCTGAACCTTCGACTGACGGCATTTTTCCGGATATCTGAGATTCTGGCCTACCCATTTAGAGAACTCATTGGCATTGCCTCCGTTGAATCCCGGCTGCTGGCCCAGGAACTGGAATGGAACCGGCTCCTTTGTCTTTTTCTGCTTTTCTTCTTTTTTCTCCGGATTGGTCGTGACGACGATCACACCTTTCTCTGTGTCATATTCTTTCAGTGCCTGTTCTGGTTTCAGTACCTCCATTGAGGCAATTGTTTCTGGATCGATGGTTTTCAGGTCAAATCCTTCCGGCATGCGTTCTCCGTTCAAGATGATGACGCTGTTTGACCGGTTTACTTCGACCACATTGATTGTCTGATCTAAAATCTGTACTTTTCCTGTCATATAGGTTCCGGACGGGGTCACGAAGGCCATGACCTTCTTTCCGTCTTTGAGGTAGGATGTCATCATTACCGCTTCCGGGTCTTCTGCAGCCTTGTCGGCCATGCCCTTGGTGACTATGGCACCGTTGTGGATGTAGATGTCCTGGTTGAGGTCTATTCCTGTGAACTGGACCTGACATTCCTTTTCGTTGTTGTCGTAGTAGATGACTGTGAGCGTCCTGTTTTCAAAGTCGGTGATGATCTTTCCTTCATGAAGATTCTTTTTTCTGAAAGAACTTGGCTCTCCTGAACTCACCTTATGCCAATTTTCACTATCTTTGCCGTCAGCAGTGTCATTGACTTTGAGGACTCTGGTCTTCAGAGTATCCGCAACAGTTTCAGGCTCCCGGTCTTCATATCGGTAATCTACCTTTGTCTCGGCAGTCGCTGCCAGAGAGATTCCCACCAGAGGGATGACGTAGAGAGCCTTCCAGGCACTCATACGGGATGACTTTTTGTTTAGCATCATGGTAATACGTTGTTTAAGTGTACTGTGATTCAGGCTGTTGGCAACTGAGTAGCCGCTCTTGCCGACAGCCTTCCTTATTAACAGATATTGGTATTCCTTGATATTCGCCCCGCTTCTAAGTACAGCATCATCTGCCTCGAACTCATGAAGAGCACGAAGGTCTGACTTAAGCATCCATATTGCCGGGTTGAACCATTGGATCGTTGTGATCAGGTCTACAAAAAGCAGATCCCATGAATGTCTTAGGGCGATATGTGCCTTTTCATGAGTGAGGATCTGGGTATGGTGGTTTTCGTAGTCCTCGCGTGATAGCACGATATATTTCATCCAACTGAATGGTGAAGTGTCCTCATCTGTGATGACCAGGATCTCGCCGCTTTCCAAGGTCTTGTGTTCTCCGTTTCTGATGATGGCTCTTACCTTGAATATCGATATGACGGTCATCAGAAGGACTGCGACAGCGCCGAGTATGAAGATACTGCAGAGAACGGCCGGCCATATAGGCTCTGGCGCTGCATCAGCAGTGGCAGTCACAGTTTCTGCGATGGATTCAGGCGTTTCCAGTGAAACGGATGCATAGGGTAGTGTCACCACCTTGTTGATGGTGATGACGCAGAGGGGGAGTATGAATGACAAGGCAGCCGTGCCGAGAAGTACTATCCTGTTGAAACGATGGAAGGTCTCCTTGCTCAGAAGGAGACGGTAGAATATATAGAATACCGCCAGCGCTATGGCCGTCTTGCCTTGATATATCAGAAATTCCGTCATTGCCGTGATGAGTATGTTGTTGAGTGTCAGAGTATTTGCTCTATTGTCCTGCCGGCCAGGTCTTGCAGGTAAAATATGTTAAGTGGCTGGGTGATATTGAATTATGCGTCACCTTTTTCAATCTGCTCGATGAGTTCCTTCAGTTCTTCGACTGTTATCTTCTCTTCCTTGACCAGAGCGGATACTGCGCTCATGTACGAGTTGTTGAAATAACTGCTGATGATGCCTTTGAAAGTGCTTCCTGCGTATTCTTCGCGTGTTACGACAGGGAAGTACTGGTAGGAGTTGCCGTATGCCTTGTGTCCGACATAACCGTTGGCCTCAAGGGTCCTTACCATCGTGGACAAGGTGTTGAAATGCGGTTTAGGTTCGTCGTAGTGTTCAAGAAGTTCGCGAACGAACATCGCTCCTTTATCCCAAAAGAGATTCATGATCTCTTCCTCTTTCTTAGTCAGTTTCTTCATGTCTTGTGATTTTTCCTGTCACAAAGGTAACTAAAAAATCTTCACATGCAACTATTTTTATTAGTTTATTAACTAAAATTATTAGTTTCGATGTACCCTTAAGTAAAATATTTTGCAGATCAGTTAAATTTCACTATGTTTGCATCCAGATTCTAAAATAAGCCGAAAGTTCCCGGCGACAATTCCATCAGACATATCCGACGGCTGTCAAAGGCCATTACGGGGGCATTGTATCCCGTCTTGTCTGACCCCATAAGGTCAGTAGTTCCTTGACATACCGACAGCGTGTCGCAGATATGATCATTGTTCAACCTTTAATCATTTATGTTATGATGGAAAAGAAGTATCAACTGGTCGCGTGGACCAGAAACTCTTCCGACAAGGAGAATGCAAGACTTTATGTCGTACCTTCAGTTGAAATCGAACTGCTGGAACCGCTCGTCACAGAAGTGAGCGAATGCCGGAAAGAGCAGCAGAAGGCGGGCGGATTCATAAGCGTCGGACTTGCAAGAAGATTCATAAAGGTCTATGAACAGTCCGCACGACTGGATATGCTCACAGGCCATATTGACGATGCCATACGCTTTTTCCTCCTGGCCGCTGACTTTTGCATCTATGAAGACGATTTCAACTGGGCCTGTTATGATACGGATCTCGGTAACTATTCCCATTTCTGTGGGGCCCTCAGACATGAGTTCGAATCATTATGTGAAGAAGCCATATCGCTGGCGGGGAAGCATGGTCTTGAGCATGTCTTGAAGGAAGAGAAGCCGAAAAGGACTCTCTCGCAGTATTACGAGCACACGCAGGAGGAAAGAGACCTGCAGAATCATCTCCGGGAAATGGAATCCTGGAGATGATTCCTTGTATAAAGATAATCAGGATGTTGTGATTTACATAGGAAAAGCATAACTTAGCGCATGTATTCTGATTCGAGTATAAATTCATAAAACTCTTTGCAAAAATGAAAGTTGCCAGATATCTGTGTCTTATCGTAAGCCTCGTTATGATGGCATTCCTTGCAGGTTCGTGTGAGAAGAAACCTGTGGTTTCTGAAGCGTTTGTCGGTGACTGGGATGGCATCTTCTATTATGTCGTCAATATGCCCGACAAGGCACTGGTTATAACGAAAGTCATCGAACTCGATATCAATGAGGACGGAACCTATGTCTGTACTTTCTATGACTTCCAGTCTCCGGGAGGTATTCCTGTCAAGGTGGGTGAAGGGAATGAAGTCAGAGGAAAGGTGATTGAAGGCGAATCAACCTTGTGCTTCTCCAATATGTTGGATAACTCTCTGTTTACTGTTTCGAGGATCACGACTGGCCTGTTTCTGGAGTCTCCTGACTACGCTTTGTCCATTACGCGGGTAAAGTAACCTTTTATGATGCTTTCTATGATTAAGCGAATCTTCACAATATTCATCCTTATGTTTGCTGTGATGGCGGTCTCTGACGCCCAGACAGGTACATGGTCCGGCAGACTCGATGTACAGGGCACAAAACTATCCCTGGTATTCCATCTGGACGGAGACAAACCTACGATGGACTCTCCGGATCAGGGCGCTAAAGGCATTCCGGTACAGGTGGAACGCTCAGGAGCAGGTAAGATAGTCATCAGGATTCCATCTCTGGCAGCGACTTATGAAGGCGTCTGGACCATCAGAAAGATAATCGGCACCTTCACTCAGATGAATATGTCATTCCCTTTGACACTTGCTCCCGGCGACGACAAGCCAAAGCGTCCTCAGACTCCTGTCGGTCCGTTCCCTTATGTCGCAGAAGAAGTATCTTTCACCAATGGAGACATCCGTCTGAATGGGACGCTTGTCCTTCCTGAAGGATATTCGCGCCAGACGCCTGTCCTTCTCATGGTGACAGGAAGCGGTCAGCAGAACAGGGATGAGGAACTGTTCGATCATAAGCCTTTTGTCGTCATCGCTGACGCCCTGGCCAGGGCAGGGATTGCGACTCTTAGGTATGATGACAGAGGTTTTGGGGATTCGTCTGCCAACCCTCTGGACTGGACCACGGAGGATTTCAAGTCGGATGCTCTTGCGGGTATCGGCTTCTTGAGAGAGAGGTTCGACAAGGTCGGTGTGCTGGGGCATAGTGAAGGCGGCACCATAGCGATGATGCTGGCAGCGGAGCAGAAGGCCGATTTCATTGTCAGTCTCGCTGGAATGGCGGTTTCGGGTGCAGAAACGCTTCTTTGGCAGAACAAGGTGGCTCTTACCGGACTCGGGTTATCAAAAGAGGTAGCAGACTCATATTGCAGACTTCTCGAAAAGGCCTTCTATGTCCGCGTTCATGGCGGCATGATGCCTGATCCGGCAGACTATGATCTGCCCGAATCCCTGTTGCAGAACTATTGGGCTGTAGTGGCGCAGATACAGATGCCGTATATGAAACATTTCCTGTCCCTTGACATGCGTCCGGTTCTAGGGGACATCACCTGCCCGGTCCTTGCTCTCAATGGCGTAAAGGACAATCAGGTGAGCCACGAAATCAACCTTGGTGCAATACGTGACGGCCTTCCGGGAAATACGAAAAACAGGATTGAATCTCTGGAAGGACTCAACCATCTTTTCCAGCATTGCACCACAGGGGCTGTAAATGAATATAGAGCCATAGAAGAGACCTTTGCTCCTGAAGCCCTGAACATCATGGTCCAGTGGCTGTCAGACTTCAGATGATCTGCTCTTCTTCAGTCTATTCTCTGACGAAATGCAGGTAATCCGATCCGATTGTTCCTGGTGAGTAGGTCGTACCTACCTTCTGCCATGACATCTCCTTTCTGTTAAGTCTGGTGATGGTATAACTTGTACTATAATCGCTGTCTGGAAATACAGATTTCAATGTGATTATATTACCGTCAATGGTGTAATCGTGTGTATACGTAGATTGTGTGTGAGTCAACCAATCATAGGAGTGAATCTGATATGTGCCATCCTCATTGAATGTATATTCCACAGAACCGTCCATGCAGAAATAAGGGTAATCATAATACTCCTCCCACGTGCCGATGATTCGTGAGGTGTTTATGAGTTTTTCACATCCGGTAAGGCAGAAAACCGCTGCAATGATAATTGAAATACGTTTCATGATAAAAATCTTTTTTCATGTATAACGTAGTTACTTGCAGAATACTTCCGGAATATTCATATGAACTATCCTGTGCTGAGGCATTTCCCATTACGACAGAGCAGCCAAAGTGATGAGTGTCCTTTTTACGTCGAATTAGAAGATCGTGAATCCGATGGAGCATTCGAACAGGACTTTATCTTCCATTGCATTGTAGTATGGCTTCATATATGTGCAGCCGATGCTTACATATGGTGTTCTGCCCAGGTTGTGGAATCCCAAGGTTACTGCAGCCTTTGCCTTGAAGTAGTTGAGGTCAGCCTTGATGTATGTGGATCCCCCTGTTCAGAAGCACCATGTCGGCACTTACAGGCATGAATATAGCCCAATTGTCATTGAAGCGATAGCCCGGATTTATAGTGAATCCGAAGATGCCGAAGTTCGGCTTGGCGTTGTTGTACTTGGACGCCGACATGTTCTCTGGACCATCAACTAAAGGATCATGTTCAGAAGGTCTGTAACCTATGCACAGAATACCCGCATTGCAATATATTATGTAATTCTATCACAAGTCAAGAAGCATATGCGGAATAATGCCATCTATCATCTTCTGTGGTACTCCACAGTTTTTTGCAATCTCAGGCCAAAGAACTGCTGCTTCGCACACCTGATCAATGATTTCCGAGGCGTTCTTGATATTATTTGAAGCCGCTAATGCCAAGAGGTCCGCTCGAGTAATATTATCGTACCTGCCGTTGATTGACATCTGGTGAGTCGCGGTCCAAGCCCCCTTCGGATTATACGCAAATCCCATATCATAAGCAGGAGAGAGTCTCCACTTGCCGGATTCATCCATCAGGAAAGATATGTTCTTTGTGTGATCATCCTGATTTCTTACAACCACGTTGAACACAATCCTTCTGAACATCTCCTGAGCCTGTGAGTATGGAAGACGGAGTCGTCTCATCACATTGAATGCCTGTTCGTATGAGTATCCGTTCTTGAGGCGGAAATCATAATGCGCGATTCCGCAGAGTGTCTGCATATGGATCTTTCGGCCATTCTCGCGGTCAAATCTTTTCGTAAGGAAATGGGCTCGTCCGTTCTCCTCAATCAAAGAACATTCGGTCATATCAATGCCGCACCGCTTTGCCAATTCTGAGAATGAATATTCAAGACGCCCGAAGTTCTCTGTTTCCTTGAATCCGGCTTCAGATGTCACCCCGTCTAGTTTGATCAGATAGTAGTCAAATCCTTCCGGAGCCTGTATCTGTCCGGAGCGCACCTCTCCAGTTTCCTTGTTGTATGCAATGACAGCCTTCGCCCTTTGTCCACCTGCAGATGTTCCCAAGCGGAGAATTTCGGCTATTGCAGCCTTCTTGTCCACGCTCAGGTTTACACCGAACTCTTCTTTGTTTGAAAGAGCTTCCCTGGCCACATCAATCAGTGAGTCGATCTCAAACTTCATGTTTACATCAGATGCCGGACCTGTAGCCGGTTCAAATTCCAAAGCTCCCATGCATCTCCGCCCTAGGAAGCACAATGATTCCACAGGACTATTTGTTATCCTACCAGTCAAGGTCAGCCATTTGTCAAACAGAGCTCGTCCGTAAGTGTCCGGCAATGAGTCTGCCAGCATTCCAGGTAGACCGTTGAATGTATCCCAGTTCAAATTTCCGAATGAATAGATACGTCCCTGCTGCACT
>JAFURF010000070.1 GCA_017471965.1 Bacteroidales bacterium | reverse complement strand
TTCAGGGAGGTTAGGGTCGTTTGCAGGGTTTGTGAGGAACTCTTTGATCTTATCCTTAAGTTGGCTGACGTGCATAGGCTCAGTACCAGCGAGAAGTCTGTCGGCTGAGTTGATCTTCACAACGATGATGTTGCGGCGATTAACCTTCTGGTCCTCCACTTTCTGATTTGGATCAGGCATTGGAGGCAAACGACGCTGCAGACCCATATCCTGATCCATTGTAGTGGTCATCAGGAAGTAGCAGAGCAGGAGGAATGCAATGTCCGCCGTTGAACTTGAATTGATTTCTGGTGTTTTCTTACCCATGATGTCTGTTATTTACGTGTTGCAGAAACGATTGCTCCTACAATAAGTGAAAGGATAGCACCTCCGCAAAGGAGATAAGTAAGATTCAGCATTGTATCTGTAAGCTTGAGTGTCATATCTGACACAGGCTCACCGAGGTATCCTACAGCTGGTGTTCCTGGTGCGAGGATATATGCTACTCCGATGATCGCTGCGATTACGACAAGTCCGATAAGAAGCTTTACAAGGCTCTTAGGGTTGTTGATACCGCCGATCACCACTACTCCGAGCACAACTGCCAGAATGGCAATCAGCAGGAAAGCATATGCGCATCCAAGAGCGAGCTCTACAGGCAGTGTTGCATCATTCACTGTCGCAGGCCATCCTACGATGAAGCCGTAGACACTGAATACGACGCCCACTACGAAGAGAATCGCGAGGACCCATTTGATTATTTTATTGTAATTCATTGTGTTGTAGGGTCAATTATTTGTTTTCCTGATATTTAACCAAAACATCCATCAATGAGATTGAAGCGTCCTCCATTTCAATTGTGAGGGATTCAACCTGTGAAAGGATATAGTTGTAGAAGATCTGGAGGATAACCGCAACGATCAAACCACCCACAGTAGTGATCAAAGCGACCTTCATACCACCTGCAACAACGTTTGGAGACATATCACCTGCTACCTGGATAGCGTCGAATGCCTGGATCATACCGATAACGGTTCCCAAGAATCCGAGTGATGGAGCGATAGCGATGAAGAGAGAGATCCATGAAAGGTTCTGCTCCATCTTGCTAGCCTCTACGCCACCGTAAGAAACAACTGACTTCTCTACATCCTCAAGGCTCTGGCCGTCAGCAAGACGAAGAAGTGCCTGTGTGAAGATTGCAGCTACAGGACCGCGTGTGTTGCGGCATACGTCAGTAGCAGCCTCTACGCCACCGTTCTTGAGAGCGTCCTCAACCTTTGCAAGGAGCTTCTTGGTGTTTGTCTTTGAGAATCCGAGGTAAAGGATACGCTCGATGCAGAGTGCAAGACCGAGGATAAGGCAGGCGATAACGAGAGCCATGAAGCCGGCACCACCTTCGATGAACTTGGTCTTGAGGGCCTGATGCATAGGCACTTCCTCTGGTCCGTCAAGGTTCTCAGCAGGAGCAGCCACTTCCTCAGTTGCTGTCGGTTCAGCAGCCTGCTCGTCCTGAGCCACTGCGTTCTGTGCAGAAAAGGCCATAACGCCCATTACTGCCAAAAACATGAAAATTTTTTTCATAATTGTTTTTGTGTGTTTAATTAATTAAAGTATTGATTTGTTATTAGTTAATAATTCCAATCATGGTGTGGATACTATACACCATCCCCAAAATCCTGCGCAATTTAGCAAATTATTTCCAAACGGCAATAATTATTTTGATATTTCACCACGCAAATCCATTTCAAGACAGGTTTTCACCGTGTCGTTGGAATCGAATGTGCCTAGAAGGTAGAAAAGTTTGGCCAGAGCGGCCTCTGTAGTGCAGTCGTAACCGTTCACGACACCTGCTGACTTAAGGCTTTTACCGGTAGCATATATGTCCATGTTGACGCTTCCGGCCGTGCATTGTGTGACATTGAGGATTATTTTTCCTGCTTCGGATGCTTCGCGTACTATTGATATGAACCATTCCTTGGATGGGGCATTCCCTGCTCCGTATGTTTCCATTATGACTGCCCTGGTCTCCGGACCGCAGAGGATGTTCCGGACTACCTGTGGCGTGATTCCGGGGTGGATCTTCAGGATTGAGACTCTTGTGTCAAGGGTCTTGTGGAATGTCGGCTGCACATTCCATGAGTCGGGCTTTCGTATGAGCGATGTGTTGTATCTGATGTTTATCCCTGCTTCGGCCAGAGGCGGGCAGTTTTCCGACCTGAAGGCCCTGAAGTGGTCTGAATTTACCTTTCTGCTCCTGTTGCCTCTTATGAGTACGTTGTCAAAGCAGATGCATACTTCCGGGACGAGCGCATGGCCGTCATCGTCTTTTGCCGCTGCTATTTCCACCGACGATATCAGATTTTCCTTCCCGTCTGTCCTCGGTGTCCCGATAGGGAGTTGGCTTCCGGTAAATATCACAGGCTTGGTGAGCCCTTCGAGCATGAAACTCAGAACCGATGCCGAATAGGCCATTGTGTCTGTCCCGTGGAGAATGACGAAGCCGTCGTACATGTCGTATTTTTCTTCGATGAGCCCGGTGAGTGATACCCATAGCGAAGGCTCCACGTCTGATGAGTCTATCAGGGGGTCGAAGGTGTAAGAGTCTATCCTGTATGCGTATTTTGCAAGTTCGGGAACTTCTGCAAGAATCTGGCTGAAATCGAATGGCGTGAGGGCCTCAAGAACCGGGTCGATCTTCATTCCGATGGTTCCTCCGGTGTATATCAGAAGGATGGATGACCTTCTTCCATTGTTTTCGTTTGGTCTCATATTCCGAACAGTTTTATTGCATTTGATGTTGTGGTGCATGCGATTTCTTCGACGCTATGGCCGGTCAGTTCCGAAAGTTTTGCCGCTATATGCGGTATGTATGCGCTTTCATTGCGTTTTCCTCTGAATGGCACAGGTGTCAGATACGGACAGTCTGTCTCAAGCAGAATCCTTTCCGGCGGAATCCTTCTTACGGTGTCCGCTATTCCTGCTTTCTTATAGGTGAGCACCCCTCCTATGCCTATGTACCAGTCTCCGAGCCTCTGCAGTTCGCTGAAGGTCTCGGCACTGCCGCTGAATGCATGGAAGACACCTCGCATCCTGAGATGGCGGCATTCTTTCAATACGTTGATTATCAGTTCTGTGGATTCCCTGGAATGAATTATGACCGGCAGGTCCAGTTTGTCTGCGAGTTCCAGTTGGATGCGGAGGGCCTCCTGCTGCTCCTTTATGAATTCACGGGACCAGTAGCAGTCCATCCCGATTTCTCCTATGGCCCAGATCCGACGGTCAAGATGCGATTCGAGTTTCAGCATTTCTGTTTCCCATCCTGCGTCTATCGATGTCGGGTGAAGACCCAGACATGGGAATACTCTTCCCGGATGTCTGGCGGCGAGGGAGAACATGCCGTCACGGGTCTGCGAGTCTATGTCAGGCAGAACCATCTTCGTGACTCCTGCTTCCACGGCCCTTTCTACGGCCAGGTCTTCCTCGGATGCGAAGGCTTCGTCGTAAAGGTGGGCATGGGTGTCTATGAATTCCATTCTTTTCTAAAGTTTGCGTATCAGGCAAATTTAGTCAAATAATTTGGATTTCCTTATGTTTATGGAGCATCTGCGGAGAATATCCACGCTTATCATGCCGTCGGATTCCAGAAGACTTGCAAGACCGGATACCGTGCCGTATTCCATGCCGGAGACAAGCGCAATGTCTTCCACACTGATTCCCCGATCTTTCCTTATGATGTCAAGAATCCTTGCCATTGCGTCTATCTTGTTCTTTGATAGGGTGTTACCATATGTTCTGTCCAGAATCTCAATGTCCGGAATACTGGCTTTCCCCCTTTGGGAGTCCAGTCCGATGCTTTTCATCAGACTTCCGGCATCCGTTATGGCTTCTGCAATCTTTTCCCTTATGAGCAGGTTGCATCCTTGTGAACGTGTGTCGTCCGCCCTGCCGGGGAGCGCATATACATCCCTGCTGTATGAAAATGCGAGGCGTGAGGTCATCATTCCTCCGCCCTTTATTTTGGATTCTATGAGTACCAGAGCCTCACATAGTCCTGCAATTATCCTGTTGCGCCTCAGGAAGTGGACCGGGAGCGGTGCCGTGCCGGGAGGGTAGTCGGTGACAAGGCCGCATCCCGGTGTGTGGGCCATCCTTTCCGCAATGTCCCGATGGCGGTAGGGATAGACGTTTTCGGGCCCTGTGGCCATCACTCCGATGGTAGGGAGACCGACTTCCATCGCCGCGACATGAGCGCATATGTCAGTTCCGAGTGCGAGTCCGCTTATGATCGCCGGCTTCTGTGTCGAACCTCCCATCTCCAGAACGATTCTTCTGCACCATTCCCTGCCATATGGCGATATGTCACGTGTCCCGACTACTGCTATGCTCCTGCTGTATGAAAACAGTTCTTCCGATGGGGTGGTGCTTCTCAGGTACAGCCCCATGGGGGCGTCTTCGCATTCTTTCAGAAGGCTCGGATACGATGGGTCTCCGTATCCTATGAACATGATTCCCTTCCGGGACAGTTCTTCTATTTCATGTAAGGCGTCTTCCAGAGTCTTTTCAGTGACCAGGCCTTTGTATCTGGAGTATGGTCCGAGGACTGCTTCCACCTCTTTTGATCCGCTCACGAAGACATCTGCGGCGCTGCCGAAATGTTCCATGAGTGCGTGTGCTGTTCTCGGTTCAAAGCCGAAGATCCTGTTCAGGGCACACTGTCCTGCTTTCTCTATCATGTCTTTCATGCCGCTAAAGTAAATGAAAAACGGCCTCCATGAAAGCATGGAAGCCGTTTTTGTCAGGCTGACAAGAAAAGTTTTTCCGTTTTTTAGTCAAATGTCACTTTTCTTATCATGATTTCCGTTTCTGTGTACTGAATTTTATCAGATGATGAGAAGTGCATCTCCGTAAGGTCCGAACTTGTAGTCCATTTCGAGCGCTGTCCTGTATGCCTTCATGACATTTTCGTATCCTCCGAAGGCTGCCACTGACATGAGCATGGTGGAACCAGGACGGTGGAAATTGGATACGATGGCGTCTGGAACGGCGAACCTGTGAGGCGGGAAGATGAACTTGTTTGTCCATCCGTCGTATGGATTCACTTCGTCGTTTGTCGTGACATATGTCTCAAGGCCTCTGATGACGGTGATGCCGACGGCAAGTACCTTGTGGCCGGCCTTGCGTGTGCTGTTGATCAGTTCCGCAGTCTCCTCAGTGATGATGAGCCTTTCGGAGTCCATCTTGTGCTTCGAAAGGTCTTCCACGTCTACTTCGCGGAAGTGTCCGATACCCATGTGGAGGGTGATGAAGGCTTTGTTTATGTCCTTGAGGATCATTCTGTTGAACAGTTCCCTGCTGAAGTGGAGACCTGCTGCCGGTGCAGAAACCGCGCCTTCGTGCTTTGCGAATATGGTCTGGAAGTTCTCTGCATCCTCAGGAGTGACTTCCTTCTTTACCCAATCAGGAACCGGAGTCTGTCCAAGGCCGAAGAGAGTCTCCTTGAAATCTTCATAACTTCCGTCATAAAGGAATCTCAGGGTGCGTCCTCTTGAGGTGGTGTTGTCGATCACTTCCGCCACAAGGCTCTCATCCTCGCCGAAATACAGTTTGTTTCCTATCCTGATCTTTCTTGCAGGGTCAACGATCACATCCCAGAGGCGCTGCTCGCGGTTGAGTTCTCTGAGAAGGAATACCTCGATGTCTGCTCCGGTCTTTTCCTTGTTTCCGTATAGTCTTGCAGGGAATACCTTGGTGTCATTGAGGACGAATGTGTCGCCTTTTCCGAAATAATCGATGATGTTCTTGAAAAGTTTGTGCTCTATTTCTCCGGTCTTTCTGTCAAGGACCATGAGTTTGCACTCGTCACGCCATCTCGGCGGCTCCTGCGCTATCTTGTCGGCCGGAAGATTGAACTGGAATTGTGAAAGTTTCATATCTTTGTTTGAAATTACTGCAAAATACACTACATTATACGAAATTTTGCAGATTTTGTTTCATCTTCTATGAAAAATTCAGTGGATTTTTATATCCTTGCTTCTCTGAAGACTTCAGCAATAGACGGATAGGTGTTCAGCAGGAATGGCGGAAGACTGGATTTTGCAACCCAGGCGGCCCTTGTGATGTCTTCTTCTTTCTGCGGGGTCAGGTCTGTCGGGTCTGTGTACAGCATGTCATACCACCATGTGTGCTTGAGATGCCAGATTCCGTCCCGGCGGTAACAGTGGTCTGTGATGCATATCAGGTCTCTGACCTCAAGGTCATTGATGCCAGTCTCTTCCTGTACTTCGCGCAAGGCGGTCACCCGTATGTCTTCACCCGGATCCTGATGCCCCTTCGGAAGGTCCCAGAGGCCGTTTCTGCTGATAAGGAGAAAATCTCCGCGTCTGTTTGAGACCAGGCCTCCTCCTGCATTCACTTCCTTGAACTCTTCGCAGATGCGTCGGTATGTTCCTTCTACGTCGGTTGTCGGGATGCATGTCCTGTGCAAGGTGTCCGATGCCTCCACCATTTCTACAAGTGCATGGATGCTCAGATCCTCTCCCGGACTGAATCTGATGACATTCGGGTCAGATAGTGCGGGATCGTCCGGACTGCATATGATGATGCAGCGCTTTTCGAAGTATATTTTGTGCATTTGACCTATAATTTTATTATATTTGCACGATGTGTGCAGCGGGGATATGCAATCCTTGTGCAAATATATGGAAAACAATCAAAACAAACATAATTATGGAATCAGTTGAGAAGGCAGTTGCCAAGTCGCTCATGGATATCAAGGCTGTCATGTTGAGGCCTGAGAATCCTTTCACCTGGGCTTCAGGATGGAAATCACCGATATATTGCGACAACAGAAGAATCCTTTCCTATCCGGAAATCAGAGAGAAAGTGGCTATGTGGATGGCGGACATCATAAGAAAACAGTATCCTGATGTGGAAGTCATCGCCGGTGTTGCTACAGGTGCGATCGCTCACGGTTATCTGGTTGCAGACAGATTGGGAAAGCCGTTCTGTTATGTAAGGCCGAAGCCGAAGGATCATGGAACCGGTTCGCAGATTGAGGGAATACTTGAGTCAGGCGCCAAGGTCGTGATTGTAGAGGATCTCATTTCTACGGGAATGAGCAGCCTCGGGGCAAAGAATGCCCTGGTAAATGCAGGTGCTGATGTGATGGGTATGGTTGCGATATTCTCTTATGGCTTCAATACTGCCCGTAAGGCTTTTGAGGATGCGAACGTGGAACTTACCACCCTTTCCAACTATGATGCCCTCATCGATGTTGCCCATGAGACAGGCTATATAGGAGAAGAATATATCGAGGTGCTGAAAGAATGGAGATTTTCTCCTTCCACCTGGGGCAAGAAAGAGTAGTCATGGCTGAATTCAAGAGCAAGAGGGCGACTGTGTCCAAGGCGCCGTATGAGTTGTATATGGCCTTCGTGGACATGAGGAATTTCGTGCAGTTCCTCCCTGAAGACAAGAAGGCAGACGTTACTGCGGATTTTGACAGCATACATGCTATGGTGCAGGGCTTCAATATCGGAGTGAAGGTGCAGCAGAGGACTCCGTATTCAAGGATCGAGTTTGCAGATGACGGTGCGCCGTTCCAGTTCAGGATGAACATGCACTTCGATCCTGCAAGTGATCCTTACAAGACGGATTTCCAGATTGTGCTGGACGCGGATCTGAATTTCATGATGAAGACTCTTCTCGGTGGAAAACTCAAGGAGGCTTTGGACAAGGTGGTGGATGGTCTTGTGGCAATGTCTGAAGGACGTATGCCGGAAGGCGTGGATCCGTCGATGTATCCGGAGGGTTTCGATCCGTCGAAATTCCAGGCATGATGATAAATGATGCATTCAGAAGTTATCTCGAAGAGGCGATAGGGAGCGAAAATGCCCTTGTCGCTTTTTCTGCATTTGATGAACCTGCATCGGTGTCGGTAAGAATCAACCCGTTCAAGCCCTGCCATATGTCTGAAGGCAGGGAAGTGGAGTGGAGCAGGCACGGACGCATCTTGAGCGAGCGTCCGAAGTTCACATTGGATCCCCGTCTGCATGGCGGTGCATATTATGTCCAGGACTCTTCGTCCATGTTCGTGGGGCATGTGTTCAGAAGATGTCTGGAAAGCATGTCGGGGAGACAGGCAGGACCGGTCCGTGTCCTTGACCTGTGTGCTGCGCCCGGCGGAAAGTCGACTGATCTGGCTTCTTCATTGCGTGAGGCCTTCGGTGACGACTTCATTCTTGTCTCCAATGAGGTGATGAAGCAGAGAACTCGCGTTCTTGCAGATAATATGGCCATTTGGGGCGATCCGAATGTCGTCGTGACCTCGGATGATCCGCGTGCCTTTGCTTCATTGTACGGATTCTTTGACATCATCGTAGCGGATGTCCCATGTTCCGGTGAGGGGATGTTCCGTAAGGATGAGGAGGCGAGGAACCAATGGTCTGAGGATAATGTGGCTCTGTGTGAGGCCCGTCAGCGCAGGATAATTGCGGATGTATGGCCGTCTTTGCGCGATGGCGGCATGCTGGTGTATTCGACATGCACCTTCAACAGAAAGGAGAATGACGGCAATGTGTCCTGGATTGCTGAAAACATGGGTGCTGTGGCCGTATCCCACGATGTGTGTCATGATGATTTCAAGGGAGTGATAGGGACAGTACTGGGCTTCAGCCTTGTGCCCGGGCATGTGGAAGGAGAGGGACAGTACTGTGCAGTGCTGCAGAAGTCCGATGGAACAGTTGAAAGTCACGTTCCATCCTATGCGCCGGTCAGAAAGGAAAGAGGGAAGCCGCGTGCTTCAGTGCAGTTGCCTGCATCTATGAAGGATCTTTTTTCCGTTCCTGTGTCATTGAAGCAGAAGGGCGAGACCATAGTTGCGGTGCCTGAGTCTCTGATTCAGGATGTCGCGCTTCTTGAAGAGCATCTCCATGTGCTGTCAGCCGGTTGTGCAGTCGGCGTCATGAAAGGGCAGACTCTTGTCCCGGATGCGGATCTGGCGCTGTCTGCCATGCTTGCTCCTGATGCATTCCCTGGTGCAGATGTTGACCTTGGAACAGCACTTGCCTTCCTGCATAAGGATGCCGTTGTGCTTCCTGATGCCCCTAGAGGCTATGTGGTGATAAGATATGACGGACTTGCTCTGGGATTTGTGAAGAATCTGGGAAACAGGTGCAACAATCTTCATCCGCAGAGTCGCCGTATAAGAATGGATATTAAATAGTTTCAATCATATGAAGAAGATTTTGCTCGCTGTTTGCGCTCTCGCAGCCGCCATTACCGTTTCGGCTCAGTCGGACAGGTACGAACAGAGGTATGATCTGCTGGTGTCGCAGTTAGGCTATGCTGGTGTTGGAGTGGAGACGGTGCTCAATAACTGGGAGAAGGCCGATTCAACCAATGCCAAGATGCTTCTTGGACGTTTCCATTACTGGTTCGAGAAGTCGAGGACTGCTCAGGTAGAGCCGCGCCCGTCCAGGAAATATCTCGGTATGGACCCTATGCTTACGCTGAAGGACAGCACAGGCAACGACGTCCATTACTTTCAGATATATGTGTATGATGACGCAATGTATGGCGAGGCGATGAAGGCAGCCGATAAGGCCATCTCGATATGGCCGGACCGTCTGGACTTCCGTTTTGTCAAGGCAAATGCGTATATCGCGTATGAAATGGAAAGTCCGGATATGGCTCTGGCATATCTCCTGTCTCTTGTTGATGAGAATGCACGTCGCGCATCTCCATGGGTATATGATTCGGAAGAGGCCGGCAAGGAATTCTTTGAGGAAGCGATGCAGGAGTACTGCTACAGCCTGTATGCACTGGGTACACCAGCTGCCTATGAGGCCTTTCTTGCTCTTTCTACAAGGTTGTCTCAGGCCTTTCCTTCCAATTATGGCTTCATCAATAACATAGGGTCTTACTACATGGTGGCCAAAGAGGACTGCAAGACCGCCTGCAGATATTACAATAAGGTGCTCAAGGCGGAACCTGACAATTATATAGCCATCAGAAACGGTATACTGGCGTCACGTAAGACCAGGAATGTGAAGCAGGAAAAGAAATATCTTGAGATGATGGTCAAATATGGCCCTGAAAAGGATAGGCTTCAGGCGCAGAGCCGCTTGAAGGGTTTGGGCGGCAGATGATGGACGCGTCGTTCTTCATAGCAGGAAGGCTCCGTTTCAAGGGAAAGATCGCAATGGTATGCATTGCGGTCAGTTTTCTTGTCATGATAATTGCCGTGTCGGTTTCATCCGGTTACCGGCAGGAGATACGCTCTTCCATTTCATCCATCTCAGGGGATGTCATGATTTTGAGACCGGATCAGAACATATTCAATGAGGATGCTCCCATAGAGGCATCACCTGCATATCTTCCTTTTCTTCAGGATGTGCCGGGAGTCAGTGAGGTTATTCCTTCAGTATACAGGAGCGGCATAGTAAGACATGACGGGAACATGTACGGAATCGTACTTAAGGGTCTTCCTGACGGTGTCGTGCGGGCAGACAGTGTGGCACTTGGAGTTTCCATCCCGTCCCGTCTGGCAGAGAAGACCGGTCTGAAGGAAGGGGATCGGATGCTCACATATTTTGTAGGGGAGAAGACAAAGGTGCGTCAGTTTACGGTGGCTTCCGTCTATGAGGCATTGGCGGAGACGGATGACCGGCATCTTGTCTATGCGTCCAACGCCGATCTTCAAAGGCTCAACGGATGGAATGAAGGTGAGGTTTCTGCCATAGAGATAGTGCTTGACCGGGATTCGTCATCGGAAGAGGATATCCGCAGGGCAACAGAAGAAGCAGGAATGATAATATATGCCTTTTCGGATGATGATGAAGAATCTGTCATCTCTGTGTCTTCTGTCTCAAAGTATCCGCAACTTTTCAGTTGGCTGGATCTGATTGACTTCAATGTGTTCTTCATCCTTCTTCTGATGACAGTAGTCGCAGGATTCAACATGATTTCGGGCCTGCTTATCATGCTGTTTGAGCATGTCTCCACCATAGGCCTTCTCAAGTCTCTGGGGATGTCGGACCGTTCCATAGCGAAGGTATTCCTGTCCGTTTCTGCCTCTGTAGTCGCAAAGGGCCTGCTTATAGGTAATGCTCTGGCCCTTCTGTTCTGTGTGATACAGGATACGACCCACCTTATCAGACTTGATCCGGTGAACTACTATGTGTCGTATGTGCCTGTGAATGTGGATCCGGGATATCTTCTCACTGTAGACCTTGTGTCATTCCTTGCCATTATGGTCCTGCTGCTGATCCCATGTCTCTTTATTTCGAGGGTGGATCCTGCTGATACAATGCGTGTGAAGTGATCCTAGGCTTCAGGGCATATTGTGCATATAGCCTCGTAAATCGACATTATTCTCTCGACATATGCAATGGTTTCGTGTCCCTGGAACTTGCCTAGTCTTACGGATTCATCTTCCAGAATGGAGTCTTCCCTCATCAAAGGGATGATCTTTACGATTTCATCCCATCTGCTGTTGTCTACCTGTCTTGATGCTGCAAAGTTTCTGCAGTCTGCTATCCTGCCTTCTCCTGCATTGTATGCTGCAAGAGTGAACTTTATGAGTTCAGTCTGATCGGGAACAGACCTGTTGAACATGTTCTGGAGTCTCTTGAGGTGACTTGTGCCTGCGATGAGGTTCTTCTCCGGGTCCAGAAGGTCATCGATGCCGTAATATCTTGCAGTACTTGGCATTACCTGCATGAGTCCCTGTGCTCCACGGACTGAATTTGAGTTGATCGAGAACTTGGATTCCTGATATACGACAGCAGCCAGCATCCTCCAGTCCCAGCCAAGTTGAGCAGCATACTTCCGGATCATGTCGTCATATGGACTGATACGGCTGGTCCTGACTCCTTTTTTTGCTCTTCTGATAGGATTGAATGCTCCGGAATATCTTCCAGTGATCTTCTGGAATTCATCAGATTCGGCCATGTGGCTGATCCAGATGTTTATCTGTCTGAGTTCGTCCTCCTTGTCTTCCGAAACTGCCCATGCCGAACATGAATTCATCATTCTTGAAATCTCGATTCCCTCTGCTGCTGCAATGTTTTCGGAATGGGTTATGACTATGTCCACCTTGCCGTTTTTAAGTGAGTCAAGGTAGTTCTTTCCTTTTCCTGCTGCAACGATGTCGATGTTGCATCTGTTGTCCTGAGCGAATCTGTTCAGGAGTTCATAGTTGAGACCGGTCTCCAGACCGTGGTCTCCGTACATCTCGTCTCCGAGATCGATCACGCATGTTATGTCCTTTCCTGCAAATGCATAGGAGTTGTGGGCTCCATTGAGTTTTCTTCCGTTTTCGCACAGAGGGGTGAGGCATATCACCACAAGTGAAACAAGGACATATCTGAGTCTTCTTTCTGCTTTTTCTGTTAATCTCATCTTAAATCATTTTCAGCGCTCTATCGTCTGAAGGACTGCATTCCTCCTCCTGACGGCATTCTTCCACCGGCAGAGCCGGCGCTGCTTCTTCCGCCTCCCGCGGTCGAAGTGCCTGAAGCGCTGGTTGAACCTTTACCCGGTCGCACCCAGAAAGGCCATGTGATACCGAACTTCACTGCTCTCTGAGGGGCGATATAGCCGGCTGCACTGAAATAGTCTGCAGACTTGTTCGGCCATCCCATGTTTACATTGATGTACTTGATGAATATGCTCGCCTTCTTCCACTGGATGTTGACGAATGCATCAATATAAGGGCAGTTTCCGTATTCTCTGACATTCTGGTTATGGAACACACCTAAAACCGGGTTGTATGCGGGCGCATACCATTTTGTGTTGTATGTTCCGTCAGCACCTATCTGCATCTGCATGGCGCCTTTTACGACATCGAACTGCAGATAGTACCTGAAATGAAGGGACACAAGAGGCAGTGGCAGCACATCCTGGGCGGATGAAAGTTGAAGCATCGCCTGATGGTCCAGATGGAACTTCCATATCTGGAAATTCTTTTTGATCTTGGCTGTCATGACACTCATCGGCGCAGTGTTCTGGCGGACTATGCCGGTGTTGTCATAATATATGTTGTTGCTCAGCAAGGCGTATCCGAACGAAGCAGCCATATCCCATCTTGGGATCGAGAGAGATGCTTCCGCGCGGGTTGTGGAAATCTTGCTGAAGTCATTGTCCCACTTGAAGTGGTTTGTGAACAGATGCTCCTGATAATAGTCAGGCTCCTTGAGGCTGGTCTCGAAGTGCAGGCCGAGAGACAGGGGACTCTTCCTTGCCCTTCTGAATGGGTAGAAGTTCATCACCGCATTCGCTTCAATGCTGAAATCATTGATTTCATAGCCGAGGAAATTGTATCTGCCCTTGGCATCCCATCTGAGATAGTTCTTGTACTGTCCGTTTGCTCCGGCATAGAGATATACCGAATTCTGTACTACATTGCTGCTGCCTTCAATGTAGTTGACAGGTCTGAAACTGTAGTAGTTCACCAGTTTGTCTCCAAGTCCGACGTCCAGTCTGGAAATGATTCCGTCATTCTTCCATGGCTGGAGTCTGATGAACACCTTGTTGTCGAATCTCATTACCCTGAGCGAGTCCATGCTCCTTGTCGGGTTGATGTAGAACCGATCGTTGTAGAATCTGCGGGCGCTTGTGTCTGAAGCACTTGTGGAGATGTTGTCGGTGTAGGTCTTCCGGAATACGGAGTATTCGCTGCTATGTCCGATGAATGCCGTAGTGACATCGGCGTCGGCCGCCTTCAGAGTGTCGGCCTGTGCAGCGTCTGCTTCCATCTTTGCCTTTTCCGCTTCCATGATAGCAGCAATGGCGACGGAGTCTCCGCTGGCCATTATGCTGTCGCGCACAAATTCCTCTCTCTTTCTCTC
The DNA here is from genome assembly GCA_017471965.1 of Bacteroidales bacterium. Taxonomy (GTDB): domain Bacteria; phylum Bacteroidota; class Bacteroidia; order Bacteroidales; family UBA932; genus Cryptobacteroides. The sequence continues at coordinate 144,806 of JAFURF010000070.1, read as the reverse complement.
CTTGCGTCCCTTGAGGTCCTTAAGGAATGAGAACGGGATACGGTAGGTCTGGTCGAGGAATATGGTGTTCCTCTTCATTTCGTTACCGGCATCACGAAGATACACATCTATTTCACGTGCGTCCACCGTCGTATCCCGGATCCACATCTCGTCGATGATTCCTCCGTTCTCGCTTCTGGCCACCTTGTTGTAGATGTAACCGGCATGCATCATGTACTTCTTTCCCAGATAGTTCGTATATGCGGCGAATGTCTTGTTTGCGGTATCCTCTCTCTTCAGCATACCGTTTCCGCCATATCTCTTGAACTCAAGGGTGAGGTTGAGTGCAGGAGTGATATTCTGGGTAGTGAGTACCTTTATGTTGGCTTCTTCCTTTTCCTGATTCGCGAACAGTGTTCCGTAGTAAGCGAGTTCAGTGTAAGGCGTCTTGGTGTTATATTGTGGCAGTTCGTCAGGTGAATAACTCCAGATGCGGTATGGAGTGTAGAATATTGCATTTGCCTCGTCCTTCCTTGCGAAGAAATCGTAAAGCTGAGTGGCTGAACCGCTGACTCCGAGCCATGTTGCGTTGATGTCTTCACGGAAGAAGTTGTAGTCGTAGAAGTTTGTGTTGTATGAGGTGTCGGCTGCCATATCCCTTACACCGTTAAGGTCCTGGAAATCCGGGTCCATCTTCCATGTGATGATCCTCTTGAAATGAAGGGAATCCGGAATGGCATATGTGTCGAGGATGCGCGGAATAGACTGGCGCACACTGTCCTTGTATGCCTTGATGCTGTCCTTTATCTCCATCTTGCGGTTTGCGGCGGCGATAAGGGCCGGCAGTTTCTGCTGGGCATCATATTTCTTCCTTTCCATTCTGCTCAGCGATGCATACCATGCTTCGAACCTGGCCTGTGCCACATCCGAAGAATCCTTCAGATACAATGAATCAAGCAGGGCTAGTTCGAGTGTGTCACCTGCCGCTATGAGAGAGTCACGGACCTGGAACCTTGTGGTGGAGTCCTTGATGGCTATGTAATACTTGTATTTGAGCGGGTCTGTGTACTGCAGGGAGTCCGGAATCCTGATCGTGTCCCGTGCAGACAGCACCAGAAGGATAGTGTCTCTTGATGCAGTGTCGGCTGCAACACTGTCAATGGCTATGCTGTCAAGAGCAGGCGTAGCAGGAAGAATGCTGTCGGAAATGTATGTCGTGTCATGCAACTGGCTGAGTATGAGGGAGTCTGCGAGTCTTTTGAGACCCACAGCCCTGCCTGCGTCCACTCCGAATGACTGCACTGCAGCCATCGAAACCAACAGGAGCGGAACCCATATTTTAGCCAGAATATTCTTCATAACAAGACGGCAAAGGTACGAATAATTATTTATTATTCAATACTTATGCCCTCTGCTGCCATTTCTTCCAGTGCCTTGAGATGTCCGTCATGGTCTACATATGCTATGCAATCTTTAAGGAGACGGACCTTGAATCCAGCCTTCAGAAGGTCTTCACATGTGTTCCTGACGCAGTATTCGGTGGCAATTCCGCATACGTACACTTCAGATGTGTCAAGAAGTTCCAGTATTTCGCCGAGAGACTGGCCGGCATTGTTGACACCGTCGAATCCGGAATACTGCTCGACAGTCCTGTCACATCCTTTGTCGAAGGTGAGTTCTTCCCGGACATATGGAAGAAGGTCTTTGTGGATCTCACCTCCATGGGTGCCGGCTACGCAATGTGGCGGCCATATCCCACCCTGTTCTGCGAAGGATGAATGGTCTGCAGGATGATGGTCCCTGATGAAAAGGATGGGGAATGTGTCGAGGATCTCATGGTCTTCGCCTCCCTGTCCCTTGGTCTGGGCGTCGATGAATTTCAATGTCTCACGGACTGCGTTGTCCGCATTCTGACATGCAAGGCTTCCGTCGATGAAGTCATACAGCATGTCCACCACTACCAATGCATTGTTTTTCATAATAATTTGAATTCACGTATTTCCTTGACCAGACGGTTGATGATCTCCATCTTCATGTTGTAAAGGTCGTCAGAAATGTCGACCTTGTAGTAATGAGGATTGATCAGTCGCCTCTCGCTCGGGCTGAAGTGCATGAGGGTACTGTCATAATAGGCCTTTTTCTCGGCAAGGGTGTGCTTCGGTGCGCATCTTCTGCCGTTTTCGATGACCTTGTGCTGCATGGTCAGGGCTATATAGGTTCCTGCTTCGAATGTCTTGGTCTTGTATCTGTCGTATTCATCGCATACGGTGAAGGTCTCGCCGGACTCTATCTTCTGACTGAGGGCATCGCCTCTTAGGCAGGTCACGTCCACTTTGAATACTTCTCCCTTTGAAGGATCATCTATCATGATCCTGTAAGTGATCTGGAAGCCCGGGTTGATGAGTTTTATCTTGTCCTCGGAACGTTTCAGCACTCCTTCTCCGTCTATCTGGACGAGTTTGTATACATTGCCGAAGCATGGTGCTGCCTTTGACGTAGCAATCGCGTCACCCACTCCGTATGAGTCTATGCACGCTCCCTGACGCTCAAGATCTGTGATGAGGTATTCGTCCAATGAATTGGTGGCGAATATCTTGCAGTTCTTCATTCCGTTCTCGTCGAGGATGCGTCGGCATTCTATCGACAGATATGCAAGGTCACCGCTGTCCAGGCGGACTCCGTATCCCGGAGCATAATTGTCATCTATACCGTTGGCCCTATACGCCTTTATTGCGTTGAGTACACCGCATTTGAGGGTGTCGTATGTGTCGATGAGAAGTATGATGCTCTCGTTCCTATGGGTCTTGATATAGGTGTCGAAAGCCTTGAATTCGCCTGCCACGCTGCTGCCGAATGCGGTGACGAAACTATGCGCCATAGTGCCTGTCGATCCATAGTCGAACATTGCCCCAGCGAGGATGTTGGATGTACTTGCGCATCCTGCGATGATGGCCGCTTTTGCTCCGTATGTCGCTGCCCAGGGGCCGTGTGCCCTGCGTGAGCCGAATTCGCTCACAGGACGGTTGGTCGCCCTGCACACCCTTGACGCCTTTGTCGCCACGGCCATCTGGTGGTTCATGATGCAGAGCATCGGGGTCTCGAGCACCTGAGCCTCGATGAGGGGGCCTTCTATTATGATTATCGGCTGATTGGGAAAGACGATTTCACCTTCGCGCATCGCGTAGACGGTGCCGGTGAACTTCATGGCCGAAAGATAGCCTCTGAATTCGGCGTATTCTTCGCCTGGAAGGAACTTTTCGAAGAAGGCGGGGTCCATATTGCCAAGGTTCTCCACCATCTCGATGACTTCGTCAGTACCGCTGACTACAGCCCAGTTGTTGTTTTCGGGTGCTTTTCTGTAGAAGAGATTGAAGACGGCGGTCTGGTCTTTCATACCGCTGTCATAGAAGGATTTTCCCATCGTGTACTGGTACTTGTCCGAACAGTATGCGTGATTCAGCATTTCCGTTTATGGTTTAATAATCATACAAATGTAGTCTTTTTGTCTGAACTATTTAGTAAATTCGCGAAAAATCTTTCCTTATGGAATGTTTGTCATCTTTATATAGGTCGTATTACCGCTCTGCTCCTGACTCGGTCACTCCTTTGACAGGATCGGCAAGCAACCGCAGATACTTCAGACTTTCGTCACCGTCGGGTACATGTATCGGAGTCGTGGGCACCGACGTGAATGAAAATAACGCATTTATCGCCTTGGCGGGACATTTCAGTTCATGCGGCATCAATGTTCCGGAAGTGTATGCCGTCAGTGATGACGGTCTGGCATATCTGCAGGAAGATCTTGGGTCAGATATGCTTTCCGACCATGTGGATGCCGCCCTGAAGAATGGTGGCGTTTCAGAAGAAGGGCCTTTGGCCGACCTTCTATGCCGGACGATGGCGGCCCTCCCGAAGATACAGTTCGAGGGCGCGCGGGGACTGGATTTTTCTGTCTGCTATCCTCAGCCGGCCTTTGACCGGAGGATGGTGATGTTCGACCTTAACTATTTCAAGTACTGCTTTCTCAAGCCGTCCGGGCTTGAGTTCAATGAGGTGCTTCTTCAGGATGATTTCGAGAGGTTCGCTGATAGTCTTCTTGGAGAGGATTCGGAGACCTTTCTTTACAGAGACTTCAATGCACGTAATGTCATGATCCGTGACGGGGAACCGTACTTCATTGATTTTCAGGGAGGACGACGGGGCCCTGTATATTACGACGTCGCATCTTTCGTATGGCAGGCAAGGGCAAGATATCCGGAAAGACTTAAGGCCCGACTGATAGATTCCTATCTGCAGGCTCTCTATGAATATGTCGACGTGCCGCGCGAAGAGTTCGACAGGAGACTCAGGCTTTTTGTGCTGTTCCGTCTTCTGCAGGTGCTTGGAGCATATGGGTTCAGAGGGTGGATGGAGCATAAGGCTAAGTTTGTTACCAGCATTCCTCCTGCGATATCCAGCGTCTGTTCGCTCCTGGAAGAGCCTTTTGAGGATTATCCTTATATGATGCAGGTTCTTCGTGCCATGACGGAACTCCCTCGTTTCAGGAATGAAGATGTGAAGGACGGAAGGCTCGAGGTGAAGGTATACAGTTTCTCGTTCAAGAAGGGAATGCCGGATGACCCGTCAGGAAATGGGGGAGGATATGTGTTCGACTGCAGGTCCATCCATAACCCGGGGAGGTATGAACCGTATAAGAAACTGACCGGCAGGGATGAGGCTGTGATCCGTTTCCTGGAGGATGACGGTGAGATCCTGGGATTTCTGGAGCATGTCTATGGTGTGGTGGATCCTCATGTGGAGACATATGAGCGCCGTGGATTCACAAATCTGATGGTGGGGTTCGGATGTACGGGCGGACAGCACAGGTCTGTCTATTGTGCAGAACATCTTGCCCGCCATATTGCCGCCCGGTATCCGTCTGTCCGTGTCCGTCTCATCCACCGCGAACAGCACCTTGAAGACATCCTCAACCCCTGAATAGACGTGGTGTGCACGACTTCGGGAAAAACATTATATATAAAACGTTGAAAAAAGTGATACTGTCCGGAAAAATTGAGCGAAGCGAAAGCAAGTCCCCTCTCCGAGAGAGGGGATTTAGGGGAGAGGTAACGTATACGGATTTCATATTATGCACGACTTCGAGAAAAGACATGACATATAAAACGTTGAAAAAAGTGATACTGTCCGAAATATGAAATCAATGATATTCGCAGCGGGACTGGGAACCCGTCTCAAGCCGATAACAGATACACTTCCCAAGGCTCTGGTCCCTCTTGGGGGAAAGCCTCTGCTGGAACATGTGGCCCGCAAACTCTTCGCTTCAGGAATAAATGAGGCAGTGGTCAATGTCCACCATTTTGCCGACAAGATAGAAGACTGGATCGGAGAGCAGGACTGGATAGCCGGTGATCCGTCTGACTTGTCTGAGGGAAAGATGCTTATGCTGGTGAGTGATGAACGTAGTCTCCTTCTGGAAACAGGGGGTGCGGTGCTTCATGCGCGGCCTTTGTTGGAAGGATGCGGAGCCTTTCTGGTCCATAATGTCGACATCATGTCCGACCTGGATATCCCGTGGTTCATATCTCAGCATGCCCCTCACTCGTTCGCGACGCTTCTTGTCAGTGAAAGGAAGTCTTCGCGCTACCTGCTGTTCCAGCCGGATGATATGCGTCTGGTAGGCTGGACCAATGTGAATACGAGGGAGGTGCGCCTTGCCGGGCCTTGGGTGGATCCGGACAAGTGCCGACGCCTGGCATTCTCCGGGATACATATCCTGTCTGAAGATGTACTCGAGGCCATGGAGACGTATGCGGTCTCACACGGCATGTACATCGCGACGGATACTCCAAGGTTCCCGATAATCGATTTTTATCTGGAAATGTGCGGTACACGCACGATTTATGGTGTGGAGGCCTCAGACCTCAATATAATTGACGTGGGAAAGATGGACACCCTTGAACAGGCTGAAGCCCTCGTTCGTCATAAATAACTGTCATATGAAATTTATAGGAAACATACTTTGGTTCATTCTGGGCGGCTTTCTCGTTGCCCTGTACTATTGGCTTGTCGGTGTGCTCTTCTGCATCACCATCATCGGCATACCTTTCGGTCTTCAACTGATAAAGATCGGAACTTTCGCCCTATGGCCGTTCGGTCATGATGTCAAATCAGGACCGAACGACACGGGATGTCTTTCGATCCTGATGAATGTGATATGGATTCTTGTAGGAGGTATCGAGATAACCATGCTCCACCTGTCTTTCGGGGTGTTCTGCTGTCTGACCATCATCGGCATACCTTTCGGAATCCAGCATTTCAAGATGGCTCTTCTTGCTCTTGTCCCTTTCGGAAAGACCATCTCCTGAAGGTGGTATAGCGACAGCATGTCCGTTCTGACGACATTGGCTCCCGAAAAGGGAGGGTACCACGGAGTGGGAGGATCGTCAGAACGGACATGCTGTCGCTATACTTTTACCTATATGGTCATCGGAGGAATTTCGTCGCAGTTGCTGCGTGCTCCGTCCTTGGCGAAAGGAATGTTGCGGAGAACTACCAATGCGCTTGCAACGAATGCGATGCATGCGACGAAGACTCCAGCATAGGCCCATGGACTGAGAACTTCTGTAAAGTTCTCTGCTTCTGCCAATGCCGGTATCTTGCTGAAGACCACTGCCATTGTGTTGTTCACACAGTGCATGAGCATTGTCAGTTTCAACGATCCGGTCTTGTAGTAGACATAACCGAAAAGGAGTCCGAGTATGAATGCCGGCAAGGCCTGCCATGGATTCATGTGCAGGATGGCGAAGAACAGGGCGGATACGCTGATGGCGGTCACCGGACCGGTCTTCTGGAGCAGTCCTCTCAGCACCAGGCCACGGCATAGCCATTCTTCAAATAGAGGTGCAAAGACAGAAACAGACAGAAGAGTGCCCCATACAGGACCTTCCAGCAGTATTTCCATTGCCTGCTCGAACCATTCAGGAGGATTCGGCAGGATGGTGTTGACGCTATCTGCCATGAATGCGGTCGCCATTGTGGCAATTGATGCTATGACCGCCATACTGAAGCCTCCAAGTGTTCCGAAGTGGCTGCTGTCCAAAGAATATCCGGTCTCGAAATATTCGTTCCTGCGGCTGTGTGCAGAAGCGTAGAGCATAGGAGGGATGAACATCACCGGGTATGATATCACTGTTCCGTACATGGTTGCGAATTCCGCAGATACGAGAGTGAGTGCGCCCACGATGATGTTTCCGAGAAAGGCCCCGATGAGGAACATGACGAAAAGCATCGCCATGCCGCCATATCCCGGCACATAGTGATTGTAATTAGGGAAGAGCGCATAGGACGCCCTTCCCTGATGTCTTCTGAAAAATCCCATTATTTCTTATATAATGGTGTAGGATATACGCCCTTGTCTGCGAATTCCTGGAACTTTGCCACGACGCCCGGTCTGTCTTCCTTGAAGGTGACGCCGAACCATCTGGATGGGGTTGAGAGGAGTTCGCATTTCCCTGTACCTTCCTTGATGATGCAGTCGATGGCGTATGGGATGTAGAATTCGGCCTTCAGTTCGTTGATGTTCTTTTCAAGGAACTTTGTGAAGATCTCTTCACTCTTCTCGAAGTAGTCCGGAGTGAAGCCCCACATATTCATGGAGCAGAGCGCCTTAGGAGCAAGTTCAACAGTCTCGCCGGTAACGTTGTTCTCGCCGTAGATCTTTCCGTCTTCAGCCATGGCGATCTTATGATGCTCCACGACGTCTGTGAGGAAACCTGTTTCGTCTGCGGCACCGATACCGCGTGATACACCGCCTGATTCTGAAAGGGTGTTGTCGAGTTCAAAGCCTACGAGAGCATATTCTCCTGTCTTGCCTTCGTGTGCTCTGAGCCAGTCTCCGAGGATGCGGAATGATTCCTTGCCATAGTAGTCGTCCCCGTTGATGACTGCAAAAGGCTCTTTTACAACGTCCTTGCCCATAAGCACCGCATGTGCTGTTCCCCAAGGCTTCTCGCGTTCAGGATTGAGTGTGAACTGTGATGGGATCTTGAAGAGTTCCTGAGTCACGAACTGGAATTCGAGAGGTTCTCCGTCAACGCATTTCACGTTGCTGTACTTTTCTTTCACCACCTGTTCCATCTGCTCCTTGAAATACTCACGGACGATGTATACAACCTTGCCGAATCCGGCCTCTACTGCATCGTAGATCGAATAGTCTATGATGGTTTCACCGTTAGGGCCGAGTCCGTCCATCTGTTTCAGTCCACCGTAGCGGCTGCCCATGCCTGCTGCAAGTACCAAAAGTGTAGGTTTCATATTTTTCTACATTAGTTAGTTAAAAAATCGGTCAAATTTAATTATTTTTGTCGAGAAATCGTATAATTCGAACGGAAATGGGAAAGATAAAGGATATATTCAAAGGCCCGCACAGAAAGTTTGCGTGGTTCGTGGTCATAGTTACCGGTCTGTTCGCCATCCTGTGGGTGGTGGGACCTGGCAATACCGTCATCCATTGGGCTAAGGCCGGCGCTGAGATCCGTCGTCAGGAGAAGATCATCAAGGAGTACGAGGCTCAGAATGCAGAGATGGACCGTCGTATCGACAGACTTATGACGGACAGGGATACATTGGAAAAATTCGCCAGAGAGCAGTTCAATTTTGCTGTCCCTGGCGAAGATGTCTATATTGTTGAATGATATTTCTAGAATCCTGTGTAGGTCCAAGGGGTTATCGCCCTGAGTTCCTCTTTCACTGATTCGCTGACGTCGAGTGTTTCGATGAACTCAGCGATAACTTCATGATTGATGCCCGCACCTGTACGTGTCAGCGCCTTGAGCGTCTCGTAAGGGTTCGGGTAGTTTTCTCTGCGGAGGATTGTCTGTATGGCCTCCGCCACCACGGCCCAGTTCCTTTCAAGGTCAGCCTTCAGGGCGTCTTCGTTGAGTATGAGTTTGCCGAGTCCCTTTCTGAGTGAGTTGAGGGAAATCATAGAATGGGCAAGAGGCATTCCTATATTGCGCAGAACGGTAGAGTCCGTGAGGTCACGCTGCAGACGTGATATCGGGAGTTTCATCGACAGATGGGTGTAGAGGGCGTTTGCCACTCCGAAGTTTCCTTCTGCATTCTCGAAATCGATAGGATTGACCTTATGAGGCATCGCTGAAGACCCCACTTCTCCAGCCTTCACCTTCTGGCGGAAATACTCCATAGATATATATGTCCATATGTCGCGCGCGAAGTCTATGAGGATAGTGTTGATGCGGCGGAGGCAGTCGAAAAGCGAAGCAAGGTTGTCGTAATGTTCGATCTGGGTTGTCGGGAATGACCTCTTCAGACCGAGGGATGCGACGAAATCATTTCCGAATCCTATCCAGTCGATGCCCGGATAAGCCACCTTATGGGCGTTCATGTTACCGGTTGCGCCACCGAACTTGGCAGGATATGTCAGAAGAGAAAACTGGCGGATCTGCTCCTCGAGACGTACTGCGAACACATTGAACTCCTTTCCTACGCGGGTAGGGGAGGCGGGCTGTCCGTGGGTCTTGGCAAGCATAGGGATATCCTTCCAGTCTGATGCCATGCCCTTGATGATTCCAAGAACCTCCTGGAGCAGAGGCATGAAGCAGTCATCGATGGCCTCCTTGAACGAAAGTGGCACGGATGTGTTGTTTATGTCCTGTGAGGTAAGGCCGAAATGCACGAATTCTCCCCATTTCATGATGTCAAGTTCCTTGAACCTGTCCTTTATGAAATATTCCACGGCCTTTACATCGTGGTTTGTGACCTTCTCAATCTCCTTCACTTTGGCAGCGTCTTCAGGAGTCATGTTTCTGTAGATGTCCCTCAGGGCCTCGAACTTTGTAGAATCGAAATCTGCAAGTTGCGGCAGAGGAATCTGGCACAGTGCGATGAAGTATTCTATTTCCACGCGGACTCTGTACTTTATAAGTGCATATTCGCTGAAATATTCCCTAAGAGGTCCTGTCTGACGCGAGTAGCGTCCGTCGATAGGCGAAACCGCCAGAAGTGAATTATATTCCATTCTGTTTTAATTTTAAATGTGGCGCAAATATAGGAAATAATGATGATACAGACAATTATGAAATTTTGTTTTTGACGTGGACTTTATTGCATTTCATAAAATTAATTATAAATTTGCACCGATTGTACTTATTGCAAAACTATGAATATTCATCTTATTAAATAACAATAGACTAATGAAAAGAATCTTTACAAAATTCACTCTTATCGGGTGCTGCCTTGCAGCAGTGATGCTTCAGAGTTTCTCCTGCTCAGGCCCGGATCTGGAGGATGAGGGTACCGACACGGAAATCCCCGAGGAAAAACCGTCGACTTCGGTTGACCTGACAGCATCTGTTGTGACAGCCGGAACAGACTTCCTTGAGATAAAGGTGGTTCCTACCGGACTGGACGCTGTCGCTTATCAGTACTTCACATCGGCTCAGGAGGGACTCCAGCCGGCATCCATCTTCCGTTCGGGAGAGAAACTCGAGATGAGCGGCGAGATAGTCTTCAAACTCGAGAACCTTACAGGTCAGACCAAGTATTACTTCTACTTCGCAGGTCAGAAAGGTACGGATTTCTATGAGGAAGTAGTGGAACTGGAGGCAGAGACCAAGGCATATGACACATCTGGCCTGCTTACTCTCGTCGAGGTGGGCAAGCGTAATTATAAGGTCCATGTCAATGTTCCCGAGAATGTGGAGAAAGATGACACACGCTCCATCAGATATGCCTTCTCAAGCGTTCCTATGTACTTGTCAAACAAGATGAAAGGCATGCATGACGCCGACCTTCTCTATCAGAACGGACAGGTGGACACCCGTAAGGACATTACGGTGGACATCAACCCCGACAATGAATATTATACTGATGAGAACGGTAATCTGATAGTAGATCCGGAGACAGGAGAACCTTACCAGATGCATGAACCGAATGCTCCTGGTGAACCGGTGATCTTCATGGCGGCAGAGTTCGAGTGGGGAGAAGGATATATTGCAAACTGGGGCCCTAAAGGAGACGGTTGGGGATATTTCATCCCTCTCTGTGACCTTGAGGGTTATTATGGAGACGAGACTGCACCTGCGGGTTCTGTAATGACAAGAGGACTGGAGACTGATGTACGTCTTTACGAGGAAGAGGAAGCAGGTTGGTATGGAGCATATCAGAAGATGGTGTTCACTCTGGAGCAGCCGGATCCTCTTGATGCCGAGTTCGATATCAGATATGAGGAGATCACGCCTATCGACGCTACCATCAAGGTCATCCCTGACGACAATGTCTTCCTCTATTGCTATTGTGTCGTTGACGACGCCACTTATGAGGGGATTCTTTCGCTTCTTGACGGTAGGGAAGAATGGCTGCAGTGGTTTGTAAGTTCTTACTGGGCGCGGTTCAGTTTCATGATAGGATACGCCGACGGCCCGATCACAATCAATGTCAAGGAAGACTTCTTTGTGGACTGGCTCCACGAGCAGAGCAACTTCCACCTGCTCATAACAGCCCTTGGTGATGAGAACGGTACGACCCAGAAGTTCATACATCAGGAGTTCCAGACAACAGCCAAGGTGCTTGATGCTCCTGAGATTGTCGTTACCGCTGTCGAGGACAACGAGAATGTGTATGAAGCAAAGTTCAATATCAAGGCTCCTAACGGAGACCTTGTCGAGGCATATTACGGTGCCAACTATGTAAGGGACTGGATCCCTGAACTCAACTCAGGTGCGACATACGCGAGTCTTGTTCAGAATCCTCTGTCATCAGAAGATGTCAAGGCCATCAATTCTCCTGAAGGACTTACCATCTCAATCCCTTCTCTTGACGGACAGACCACACGTATAGCGGTTCTCGGCTACAACAAGGAATATACTCCTAATATCCTCCAGAAAGGCTGCTCCGCTATCGCAGACTGTTCTACAAGACTCCAGCACCTGGATCCGCATATCGATTCTCCTCTCTATAAGGAATTGGTAGGCGACTGGACAGCGACTGCTACAGTATATGCGACATCGTATGTAAACAATCAGCAGACAAGTTACAAGAAGACCAGCAAGGCCAAGATCACCATCACCGATGCCATCGAGACTCCTGCGCTGGATCAGTCGGTTTATGATGCATATGCTGAATTCGGATGGTCACAGAGCAAGGTCGACGGATATTATGAGGATTTCAAGACACAGGCAGCCCTGTTCAACGACTACAGACTCTATTACAGGAACAGACTCCTCTGCACGGGATGGTTCGACAAGGATATCTATGAACTTAGCCGTCTGACGACAAGGACTGCATTCGACCTCTTCAAGGCTACTGACTATCAGTCATATGACAATGCGGAGTTGTTCTATGACTTCGGACCTAAGTGGTATCTTCAGGTTGCAGAGGACGGTTCTGTGACAGTCCCTGTAAATCAGGAGACAATGCCGCCTATGACTTTTGCTTATGACTATGTGTTCTTTGTCGGAGGTTATGACCTTGAGACAAACCACGCATTCAAGACTCATGAGAAAGGCTTCCCTGTAGAGATTTCCGCAGACAGGAAGACAATCATAATCAAGGCTTGTGATGTGGATGGCAAACCGCACTATATGAATGCGATTGCGGGATGGAATCAGTATGATGCAGCCATCACCGAGCCTGTCGTTTCCGAGATCAAACTTACCAGAGGCTGGACAGAGACCAAGTCTTCGGATACACGCAGTGCAGGCAGGACATATGTGGAGAAGGTGAATATTGAAGACGAGGAGTGCGAGCGTATTGTCTGGAAGTCCATGACAAAGTTCCCTGAAAGGGAGAACATCAGGTTCGAGGAGGCTGAACCTTGCATCATCACAATGGAGATGATCGAGGAGTCTCTTGAGAAGTATGCATCTAAATATCAGAGAAGATAATGAAGAAGTTTTTTAAATATGCATCGCTGCTGTTTGCAGCAGCGATGCTTGCAACTGCCTGTGACGGTACAGGTGTTGAACCGGATGACAACGGCGGAGATGATACCGGAAACAACGGCAACACAGAGACTCCTGTAACTCCACCTGAAGATAAGGTGGAAGGAACTTTGACCATAGAGGTTGACAAGCAGATCATCCAGTCGGACGGTAAGGATGCGGCAGTGCTCTCGGTATTGCTTGATGGCGAGGCCGTCACTTCTGACGTGGTTTTCCATGATGCAAATGCAAAGGATGCTGTCGTTCAGATACCTGACTTCAAGTTCACTACAACTGCACCTGGTGATTTTGTCATCTGGGCTGAGTATAAAGGTCTTGTTACTGAAGGTGAGGTGAAGATAAAGGCTGTGGACTGCGAAGTTCCTGAGACTCCGGCAGACCCGGATCCGGAAAATCTTTCATTTGTACGCAAGGTGCTCCTTCTGCAGTTTACCGGGCAGGAGTGCGGCAATTGTCCTCTTATGAAGGCAGGTCTGAAGAAGGCTTTTACCGATTATCCGGAATTCAACGATTATGTTGTCAAGGTGGATGCTCATAATTATTCTTCACAGGACCCTGCTTATCTTGCGGGTTTCTATCAGCCTGCAGACGGTTGGCCTACAGTCATAGTTGACTGGAAGTATACTTTCGGCGCTTACAGACAGGTTTCGCAGACTGCAAATGAGGCGTCTTCAGTCATCCGCTCTGCATATGGTAAGGGCAATACAAAGGCCGGAATCGCCTTGAAGGCCAATCATTCAGATGGTGTGGTGGTGGTCAAGGCTGTGGTCAAGGCTGCTGAAGACGGCCAGTACCGTGTGGGCGCCTTCCTTACAGAAGACGGAATACAGGGCCAGCAGGCTGACTTATACAACATCGCAGAGGATTGGATGAATATGTATGACGATAACATCCGCATTGCAGACTGCAAGGTTTCTACAAGAAACTATACCGGTCATAGCCTGGGAACCATCAAGGCAGGCAAGACAGGTGAGTATGTATTCGTGATGAACCTCAAGGATGCATGGAAGGTCGAGAATATGGAACTTGTGGTCTTTGTCACCGCAAGGGATGAAGATGGAATGGACACCGTGACCAATGTTGTCAGACTTGACGGCATCGAGGGTGAACTTCCATATGACTACAAGTAGTCTTTAAAGCAGCAGCATGACTGCGAACACATATAAGAGGAAGCCTTGGAAACCGAGGCTTCCTTTTGTGTTTTCATTGATGATGGTCTCGGTTATGTCCCAGTCCCTGATTTCTTCCAGTTCCTTAGAGTCAGGCAAGGCCCTGAAGGACCATTTGCTGATGAGGTGGCCGTCACTGAAATAGGTGACGCCTCCGTTGGACCTGTTCATCGTGATGAGGGTCTTGTAGTCGCAGATGAAATATTCTGTTCCTTTCGGTACTTCGGGAGCAGATACGAGCAGAAGTGTCCTGAAGCCCGCTTCTGAGGCTCTTTGAATGAAGGTATCTATCTTCTTCCAACGAGTTTCGCTTATGTCTGTGTCATATACGGAAATGACCATGACGTTCCCTTCGGCAGCGATGGGGTCCATATATGTCCCGTCAGTATTGTAGAATGACAGACTGACGGTATGGGATTCCTGGTATTCTTCGCGGATGCGTATGTCTGTGGCGACGAATGTCCATGTCGAATCGGGAAGGTGTTCAAGGTCGAAAGTCTCCTGTACACCGTCCTTTTCATATATGAATACGGATTCGTACATGTTTTCTTCGTCTGTCTGTTCTCCGGCCTGAAGTCGGACGGCTGGCTTGTAGTCAGTGAAATCCACAAGCGGAATGTACATCCACGAGTACACAGCGAAGGCGATCACAGATGTCGTGACTATGGCGAATGATACATATTTATGTCCGCGGTGCTGACCGAGAAGTTTCGGCGGGAAATAATATGCGCCAAGCAGTGCGCAGAGTATCAGGTTCTTGATGAATGTCTGCCCATGGGTAAGGTGTATGGCCTCTCCGAAGCATCCGCAGTCCATTTCAGGATTGAAGATGACCAGCAGCAATGTAAGGAGGGTGAAGAACCCCTGAAATATGATCGCCGCAATGGCGAAATGCTTGCGCCAGACCCCTGTGATGAGTCCTGTGCCTATGATTGTCTCGGCAAGGGCCAGTGCGGTGCCCAGAAACTTTGCCGCAAAGTCCAGAAAGGATATGTGCAGGAACCCGAAGTATTCCTGCATCACAAGTCCCGCCCCTACCGGGTCGAGAAGTTTCAGTATGCCGGATGCGAAGAAGACTATGCCGGTGAGGAATCCGCAGAACCTCTTTAGTCGCAGAAGCAGATATTTCATGGTGTCAATGTCTTATAGTGCGGCGTCAACCACAGCCTTTATCTTTGCGAATATCGCGCCCGGAGGCAGCATCTCTCCGTTTTCGTCAGAGCAGTCGATACGGATGAACTTAGGGTCGAGACCGCATTGCTTCCTGTACATGTCTCTGACACGTATCTGGAATTCGATGTCTGCTTCATGTATGTCCTGAGCGCCTTCCAGGTATTCCCTGTCGGCGCCTCCGCGCTGGCTCTTCAGTTTTGATTCGACGAATCCTATCGGGACGTCGAGGAAGATGTTGAGGTCAGGAACAGGGAGTCCGAATTCGCCGTATTCGGTGTCGAATATCCAGTCCCTGAGGGACTCTGCCTTCTCTTCGTCACCGAGTTTCGCGCACTGATATGCTATGTTGGAGTATACATACCTGTCAAGAAGCACTGTGCCTCCGTTGTCAAGATGTCTCTTGATGGCTGGTGAAGCCCCATGACGGTCTTCTGCAAACAGAAGCGCCACGAGTTGAGGATGTACTGCCTCATTGTTCCCGAAGTCTCCGCGGAGAAAGGCACTTATCAGCCCGCCGTATACGGGGGCGTCATAGCGTGGGAAATGTATGTATTCAAGGTTGCCGAAGAGGCTTTCCAGATATGTTCTGAGTTTCTTTACCTGGGTGGACTTTCCTGCCCCGTCCAGGCCTTCAAGGACTACAAGCATATGAATGTTTAAATGTTATCTTACAAAGTTAATCAAAAACTGTCATTTCAAGCGAAGTCGAGAAATCTTTTTATTATTTTTGCGGCCGAAATGAAAACGAAACGACAGATAGACATAATGGGCATCGTCAATCTGACCGATGATTCCTATTTCGCACAGAGCAGATGTCAGGATCCGGAGGCGGCACTTTCCCGTATAGGCATGCTTCTGGATGAAGGTGCAGACATCATAGATATAGGTGCCTGCTCTACCCGTCCTGGTTCTAAAGCGGTTGGTGCTGATGAGGAGTGGAAGAGACTGGAGCCTGTTCTTGCTGCAGTTGCTTGCAGATTTCCGGATATAACGCTGTCCATCGATACATATTGGTCGTCTGTGGTGCAGAATGCTTACGATTTGATAGGGGACTTCATCGTCAATGACATTTCTGCAGGAGAAGACGATCCTGATATGCTGAAGATTGTGGGGAAACTTGGCCTTCAGTATGTTGCCATGCACAAGAGAGGCAATCCTGAAAACATGCAGTATCTTACGGATTATAAGGATGTGACGGAAGATGTCATTTCTTATTTCCGGAAATTCGCTGTACGTGCTGATGACGCTGGCGTCAGGGACTGGATCCTCGATCCCGGATTCGGGTTTGCCAAGACCGTTGAGCAGAACTGGCAGTTGCTCAGGGATCTGGGGGAGATTCTTCGCTTCGCTCAGAATGACGGAAGTTCTCAGAATGACGGAAGTTCTCAGGGTGGCAGGAAACGCAGATGTCTCGTAGGAGTGTCGCGCAAGAGCATGATATATAAACCTCTAGGCATTGCTCCTGAAGATTCTCTTCCGGCCACACAGGGAGCGCATATGCTTGCCCTTATGAATGGGGCGGATATCCTGCGTGTCCATGACGTCAAGGAAGCAAGGCAGGTGGTTACACTTTTCAACATGATCGCTTAGAGGCTCTTCTATGCCTCATTCTTTCAAATTCGCATAAAAATTTTTGATTTTCATGGTAATAATATGTACTTTTGCCCGTTCATATGCCTTTGTGGGTAAGGGTATTTTATTGCATAAACAAAACTAAAGATAACAGATTATGAGAACATTCCTGTTGAGCATCGCGCTCTTCATCTCTGCAGTATGTGCTGCACAGGTACCGTCAGTAAAGGTTGAAAACTCCAAGGGGGAGGCTTTTGATACTAAGGCCCTTCTGGAGGAGGGCACTCCTATGATCATTTCTTTCTGGTCGACTTCGTGCAAGCCTTGCATCCGCGAACTCGATGCTGTCTATGATGCTCTTCCGGACTGGAAGGATGAGGCTGATTTCCGTGTGGTCGCAGTCTCTACAGACGACAGCCGTCTTCTTGCCAAGGCTAAGTCTTTTGCTGAAGGACGCGGATGGGGAGAAGATTTCGTTCTTCTTTTTGACAAGAATCAGGATTTCATGAGGGCGATGAACGTGTCTGTGGTTCCTCATGTGTTTGTCGTGGACGGCAAGGGCAAGGTGGTATACTCCCACACTTCCTATGTTCCCGGCAATGAAGTGGAACTTTTCGATGCCATAAAGAAATGTCTGAAATAATCATTGTCTGAACTTTATTCCAATGAAAAGATATATTCTTGCTCTTTGCCTTCTGGCTTGTTCTGCTGCCGTAGTCGCGCAGAACAAAGGCTATCTTACAGGTAGTTTCGAGACCAATGACCACTTCTATTTCGACGATGAGAAGACAGGTGCCATGACAGGTGACGACCGTTTCGGCTCCAACAACTATCTCAAGTTGGACTATTACAACGGCAAGTTCTCTGCAGGCATGCAGATAGAGGGATACCTCCCGTCGACGGTCGGCTATCCTAAGGAACTCTCCGGAATCAACCTCAGCAATCTCTATGCTACATGGAAGGACGATGACTTCTCCGTGACTGCAGGAACATTCTACGACCAGTTCGGAAGCGGACTGCTCTTCCGCAGTTGGGAGGACAGGGCTCTGGGCCTCAACAATGCCGTGATGGGTGCGCGTTTCACATACAATTATAAGGATATCGTTGCATTCAAGGCTCTTTGGGGACTGCCACGATTCGGAATGGGTATCTTCACCAACAACACAAAGAGTCCTCAGACCGTCACCAACACCTCGACACAGGTCCGTGGAGCCGATGTAAGTTTCGCGATCTCCAACCTCGTGGGCTGGACCGACACATATCTTGCAGTAGAGGCTTCTGCACTCAACAGATTCGAGCCTGTGTCTGTAGACATTCTGGATGAGGGCGGCAAGGCCAGCACATTCGGATGGTCTGGACGCGCAAACTTCGAGTCGCACGGTTTCTTCGCAAAGGCTGAATATGTGGACGGAGGCACCAGATACATCTCCAATCCTGATCCTAAGGACGGAGACTGGTATCTTGACAAACGTGCCAATGCACAACTCATCGAGGCCGGTTACAACGGACGCGGACTTGGCGTGACCTTGACAGGACGTCGTCTCGAGTGGATGAAGAGCGAGATCATTTCCGGCAACATGTCGACATCAAACATGATGAACTACATCCCTGCTATGTGTACCCAGTATACATATATGCTCACTACACATCATCCGTATACCGCACAGGTAGGAAGTGCTATCGGCAATTTCGTCAACAGCGGTGAGATAGGCGGCCAGATCGACGCCTTCTACAATTTCCGTCGCGGTACGGCCATAGGTGGCAAGAGGGGTATGAAGGTGCATGCCAACTTCTCAACCTACTATGCAATTGCAGAGGAGGGAACATGCAAGGCAGGAAACCTTCTTTTCAGAGACTTCAGTTTCGATGTGGAGAAGCAGTGGACAAAGAAGTTCAAGATGGTGCTCCTGTACTCTCTCCAGCAGTACAACGAAAGTTATGGCGCCAGACCGGAATACATGACCCAGAACATAGCGGTTGCAGACCTTCTCTACAAATGGACCTCTACATTCTCGACCAGACTTGAACTTCAGTACCTCCAGACCAAGGAGGACAAGAAGGATTGGATGGCAGCGTTGCTGGAGGTTAGTTTTGCACCTCACTGGAGCATCTTCGGAAGCGACATGTACAACCATGGAAGTTCAAAGATCCATTACTACAACTTCGGTGTAAGTTATGCCAAGTCACGCACCAGAGTCGCACTCGGCTATGGACGTTACAAGGCCGGATACATCTGCTCCGGCGGTGTATGCCGTGTGGTTCCTGCCTACACCGGTGCCAACCTTTCCATAACAACATCATTCTAGACTCATATATGAAAAGACTACTATATCTGGCCCCTATCGCTTTCCTGTGCTCATGCAGCGGTGTAGGTACAGCAGATCCCGTGACTCCTCCTGCGACAGGAGAAGAGGGAGGTGACGCTCTGAAGGAAGGCTATTATATCTATGTGGACAAGGCCACGATAGAGGCAGATGGAAAGGACATCGCCACCTTCACGGTCAAGGACCACGAAGGAAATGTCGTGTCTACTGAAGACAATATCGGGACCAGAAAGATCTGGTATGTAAATGTCGCTGATGACACACGTCTTGATGCATATTCCACCGGCCTTACATCCATTGTTGACGGTGAATATGAATTTGCCGCTCTTTACAACAATGTGAAGACGCTCAATACTGTGAAGGTCAAGGTACAGAACCGCGCCAAGTACGAGGTGTTCCACAAGAATGTGGCCATATTCAAGATTACAGGCACATGGTGCCCTAACTGTCCGTCGATGACCACTACGCTTGATGCCCTCGGTGAAGACGCAGACGAACATTCCATCGTTCTTGCATGTCATTGGAACGACGGGAAGTACAGTGTCGTCTACGGTGAGACAAGCCTTGATCTGGGAGCATCTGCTGCTCTGCACGTCAATCCTGAACTTGATGTGCTCGGAGCGCCTTCAAACGTCTACGACCTTGCAGTCCATAGTGACGTAAGGACAGTGTCCGGGGTCACAAAGGAGATCATGCAGCGCCGCATCGACTGTCCTGCAACGACAGGTATCAGCATATCGTCTGTTGTCATGGATGGTTCAGACCTCAAGGTCACCGCTTCAGTGAAGGCTTCGAAGGCGGGTGATTATGACCTGACCTGTGCTGTTCTGGCCGATAATGTCAATGCCGGAGGCCAGGGTTCAAAAGACGGACTGTACCATCATATGGTGATTGCCATCGACCAGACCAATTTCATGAACATGAAGAATGAAACCAGGTTCCGTCTCCTGGCGGATGAGGAATATACACGTGAATTCGTGTTCCCGTTCGGAGACAAAGTCCCTGCTGCAGACATGCTTGAGAATCTCAGTGCGGTTGTGCTCTCGCTGAAGAAGGATGCGTCAGGAAAGACCATAGTGGACAATTCTGCGCACTGTGCTTATGGCTCTGCTGCCGGTTATGTGTATAATGAGTAATGGTCATGAAGAATATTTTCACATACATACTTTCCTTTGCCGTTCTTGCGATGTCGGCATCATGTTCTCCGTCAGCGGAGCCCGATGAATCCGGAAAGGATGACGTGGTCCCTGAAGGAGTCCTCAGGATCTTTGCGGACAAGTCGGAGATCAAGGCTGACGGAAGCGAGTCCGTCACATTCAAGGTCATGTTCGGCTCAGAGGACGTCAGCACAAAGAAGACCATGCATATAGTGAAGGAGTTCGATGGCAAGACCGAGAATCTCGTCAACGGAGTCAATGTCTTCAGCACCACGGCGCCGGGCACATACAAGTTCTCTGCATACCTTTATTCAGGTGGTGAGTATGTGTCTGACAATCAGGTGACTGTGACCGCGGCTGAGGTGGAGTCTGCGGTGCCGTATGTCCAGAAGGTCATAGGCGAGCAGTTCACATCTTTGGGATGCCAGAGTTGTCCCGGACTCAGCACTGCCATCAAGGAGGTGCAGGCGGCCATGCCGGGAGTACTTATCCCTGTCTCTTTCCATATGGATTTCAGCGGGGTTGCTGACCCTATGACGATAGACACTACAAGGGCGTTCTATAATTATTATGGCTTTCAGGGACTGCCGTACTTCAATCTCAACTTCCACAAGTCAGGCGGAGTGAATGCCAACGCTTCCTCAATCATTGACGCGATTGGCGACGAACTGAAGAGTAATCCTACCACATGCGGCGTGGCCATCGATACCAGATATGATGCGTCGTCACGCAGGCTGGACATAACCGCGAAGATCACTTCGAACGTAGCGGTAAGACATAAGTATCATATCTTCCTTGTGGAGGACGGAATCACAGGCTATGACCAGATGGGTGCAAACAGATCTTATATCCATGACAATGTTGTCAGGATCATGGTTGCTCCTGCCACAACAGGCCTTGACATCAATTCGCGCAACCCTTTCACTCCAGGTGTTGAAGTGACGGCTGAAAGGTCTGTCACTCTGGATGACAGTTGGAAAGCAGAAAACATGAGGGTTGTGGTAGCGGCACTGACTACCCTTGACGGTGGCACGACATGGACATGCAGCAATGCCAATGAATGCAAGGTGGGCGGATCAGTCGGCTATGCGATGAAGGGAGAAGAAGACGGTACCGAGCAGGCCGCATTCCGGAAACATGTTGCCGTATGGGAGTTTACTGGAGCATGGTGCACAAACTGTCCTTCAGGATATTCCAACATGAACTTTGTCATAAGCCGCAACGATGCCTACAAGGAGAATGTGCATCTTATGGCCTTTCATTCCGATTATTCTGGCAAGGACATACTGGCTCTTCCGGACAATCTCACCGACCGGATCATGATGGACTACAATATCAGCGAAGGCTTTCCTTCGTTCTTGACCGAACTCCGTACTTCTGGCGGTCTGGTGGATGCGACCGCTTTCCGCAGCAGTCTGGAGCAGGCTTTCAATGAATATACTGCGCATTGTGGAGTCGCAGTCTCATCAGAACTGACGGATTCAAAGATCAATGTTACGGCGAAGGTGGCGTCCGGACTGTCTTCTACATACAGGATTGCCGTGTTTGTGGTGGAAGACCGCGTGAAGTATTATCAGAAGGACGGTACCCTCACTCACGACGAGTATAATCATCGCCATGTCGTGCGTAAGGTCGTGTCATCCACATACATGGGTGATGCCCTTAGGGAAATCGCTGCGGGTTCGGAAGCATCCAGGACCTATGAAATCGATATAGATTCATCATGGAATCTTGATGAAACATATATTTATGCGCTTGCAATCAATGCAGACGGCCATATAAACAATATGAATTTCTGCAAGGCGGGCGAAAATGCCGATTATGATTATTTAAATGAATGATACTATGAAAATTGACTACGCCAAGAAAATTCTGTTCTTTGCTGCCGCCGTTTTGACTGCAGGTCTGATGGCAGTGTCCTGTGGAGATTCAGGACTGGTTGACCCGGATGATTCAGGTAATGAAAATACCGACCAGCCTGGAACGGAAACTCCTGTTACGCCTCCTGATGGTGGAAACACCCCTGGCGGGGAAGAGATATCCGAGCCGGACATCATTGAGATAGAAGGTGAGAATCCTGTTCCGCATCCGCAGATTCCGATGAAGATATATGACACCAAGTGTGTCGCTTCAGATGCAGGAGTCTCAGTGGAGGCTTTCGACATCACAGAGAACAATTTCTCATTCACTCTCCGTCCGGGAAAGGACGTGGCGTCATACAGACTGGATGTCTATCCTCTCTGCATACTCTACAACTTCATACTTGACGAGTGCGGACTTGGAAAGACTGAAAGGGAGGTCGAGGAGACCATTCTTGCCCACCTGTTCAATGCAGAAGGCAACGGTGGCTACGCATTCAGTCCGGACAATCTCGGTGAAGACTATGCCGAGTTTACCATAGACTGGGCAAACTCCACTTATGCACAACTTCAACCTGTCCCTGATGCCCAGTACATCATAGCCGTAGGTGCATGTTACGATGACAGTGCCTCAGAAGCGGCCATGACAGAACTGACCCTTGTATATGTCCATACCAAGAGCAAGCCTCTTGCCGGCAATCCTGATGTGGATATTGAGGTCAATGCACAGTACAAGGGCGCGATCATTACCAACAAGCCGAATGCGGACTGTGCCGGAATCTACTACTTCGCGACCAACATGGATATGATCGATGATTATGTGGATGCTTTCGGAGACAGGATGCTGCGTGACTTCATGCGCCACTATTATGTACCTAATACTCCGGTATCTGTAAATGATGCCGACAATCTCTGGTATCAGATCGGCCCATGGGAGAATCCGGACCCTACACTCATGATTACCGCTCTTGCAATCGGTGTAGATGCCAACGGAACTCCTTCAAAGAATATCAGGCGTCGCGACTTCCATCTTCTGGAAATCCCTGAGACAGATGATGCTACGATGAGTTATTCTCTTGATGAGGACAATTACTCAGCGACCTATGCGGAACTGGATGTTGTGCTCGATAAGGAGTGCCGCTCAGGTTTCCATCTTGTCCTCAGGATGGATGCAGGCAATTATGACGGATATCTTTCTTCGGGACGTACATATCTTGAAGGCGGGGACGACGTCAGGGAGGCTCTCAGAACCCATATCGGACTTTACGGTTACGGAATAAAGAACGAGAACTTCAGTTTCGATTTCGATAATAATGAGGCTACAGGCCAGGCATTCACCAGCAGGTGGGTGGAATACAACCTCGATCCTGATACAGAGTATATCATAGCATACTGCGGCAAGAATGCATATAATGACTTGTCTGAACTTAAGTTCTCGGAGACTTTCCGTACCAAGCCGCTTGTTACAGACAGGCCACAGGACAACAAGTCGGAATGTGTGCTGACATATACAGATGTGTTTACCACTTCATTTACAATCAATTTCGACTACGATCCTCAGAACACCGCTTCAATCAGTTTCATCTGCACCAAATATGGCGACATGGAACAGAGTTATGCCGTGCCGGCGCCTGCTTCCGGAGCATCGAATGATGAGTGGCTCGCTTTCTTCAAGGCAATGAGCGCCACCGAGTTCATGAATATCTGGCCAAGGTCGATGTCAGGTCATGACCATTATACTCTTGCAGGTATTGACCCGGGCATCACAGTCACATATGCATACTGTGCGGAGGATATGGATGGAGTCCTTTCTGAGGTCAAGTTTGCATCTGTGACCATGAAGGAACTTCAGCCGGGACCGGACCCTGAGGTTTCCATCTCTCCGGTATGGGATGCCGAATCTCAGACCTGGACTGTCCAGTTCAGTATGGTCAAGGACTGTTCTAAGATGAAGTACACTCTTAATGATGATGACGGCATGTATCTGAACCGTTTGGGAACCGATCAGATGAGGGCGTTTGAATTCTATAATCATTGGGACAATTTCGTCGGTTCGCTCGGCCTTGAGACGAATTATCAGACAGTTACTGAGACTTCAGTAGCCGGCAAGGACTGCGTGGCCCTTGCAGTAGGATTCGGAAGGGACGAGAACGGAGATGAGGTCATCAGCAAACTTCAGTATGTAATCCTCACAAAGGACGGTCAGCAGAAGAAGATCAGCGACTACTATCCGAACTATACTGAGAAATAATTCACTATAACTTATATTCATTATTAACCCCAAAATTTCATGCTTATGAAAATCGGACAATTTTTCAGAAATGCCGCGCTGGTAGTGGCGATGGCATGTCCAATGTTCACATCATGTTACAACGATGCCGCTCTCTGGGATGAGATCGACGGTATCCATGGTGATGTGGCTACTCTCGAGCAGAAACTCGCTGCTCTTGAGGCGAAACTCAACACAGATCTTCAGGCGCTCCAGACTCTCCTCGAAGGAAAGATCAGTGCCCTCGAAGGAAAGGTTGACGGTCTGGTGACTGTAAAGGAAGTGGAAGAGAACAAGGACGGTTCTGTGACCATCACTCTTTCAGATGACACAAAGTTCACCGTGTTCCCTAAGTTCGAGCAGGACTATACCGGTCTTGTGACTACAGTTGAGATTGACGGCGTCCTTTACTGGGCCGTATATGGCGAGGATGGCGTTGCAGCACCTGCAAAGGATGCGAATGACAACCTTATCCCTGTAGTTGACGTTGTACCTCAGGTGCGCGTAGACCAGGAGACTGCCCTTGTAGAGATCTCTTTCGACGGTGGCGTTGAGTGGATTGCAATAGGTTACAACGAGCCTTGTGTGTTCGAAGGTGCAGAGGTTGTATATACAGATAACTGGACTGACGAAGAAGTGGAAAAGGGTTGGGGAGAGGAGACTCCTATGTATGTTGTCCTCACTCTTCCTGACGGCAGCACAATCTCTGTCACCATTGACGGTGTCGCATCTTTCATGTTCGGAGGCCATATGGGTGGACTTATCTCCGGTACACAATATGTATCATGTGGTGCTACAACTGACATAGGTTTCATGACAACCAACATTATCGATTGGATCAAGGAAGTTCCAGCAGGTTGGAAGGTTGAAGAGATTGATGTAGAAAACGCTCAGTATGGAGGTGCATCTTTCCGTGTTACTGCTCCTACAGAAGAACAGGTGCTTTCAGGTTCGGCTGTTGCAGAAGGATATCTCAAGGTGCTTGCCGTTGCAGAAGGTGGAAAGAATGTTTCCGCATCATTGAAACTTACGACAAAGGCTTTCAAGGAGTTCTCTGCAGGACAAGGTGCTCTTACAGTTCAGATGAACAATGGACTTGGTGGATATGTTGTCGGAGTATCATCTCTCTCAGACTATGATCCGGATGCTATCGTATCAGAGTTGAAACCGCTGATTGAGGCTATCGTGGAGAGCCCATGGGGATCATATCCTGATTGGCCAGGCAATAATACTGAATATGATTACTTTGAATATTCAATTACAGACTATCCTGTTGATGACCTTATGTCTCTTCCTGAGATGGTTCTCGGTGAGCAATATGTCGTTTGGGCACTTGCTGTCAATCAGTGGTCCCAAGGATATGATTTCGGCTATTCAGCAGGCTCGATCTCTACAGTAACTTATAATAATGTTTCAATTGAACTTGAGACAACAAAACTTTCTTTCAACGACATCCAGATCAGCGCCAAGTTTGAGGGTGTGACTGCATTCTATGGTGCCTTCCAAATGAAGTATAACGATGAGGATATCAGAAGCGGCCTTGTTTCTGAATTCAACTCAAGTCTGAATGATTCATGGGGCGCTCCAATGCCTATCTTTGTTGAAGATGTTCAGGGAATGACTGACGGTGTATATGCAGGTGACCCTAATACTTTGGTTAACGGATGGCAGTCGATCATGCCAGATGGAACTTACTATCTCTATATAATTCCATATGTAGAGGGTAAGACAAAGTATTCTGTGGCAGACATGTACTACTACGAGTGGACTACTGAAGCCCTTGTATCAGGCGGAACACTCTCTGTAACTCCTGGTGACGTTACAGTAGAATACAAGTCAGTATCTGTTCCTCTTACTGCAGAGGGTGCTGTCTATATCTACTATAAGTTTGTAGATCCTGAGATGGTGTCTACTATTACTGACAAGGCTGCTTATCTGCTTGAGAACGGAGCAATGCGCGAAGGTGGTGCTGTTACTGCAAGCCAGTATAATATGTCTCCAGGGACCACTATGACTTTGTTTGCTATGGCAGTGGACCAGAACGGCTGCTATGGTGATGTATTTGTAAAGGAGTATTCTACAAAGGCTATGGAATTTGCTTCTGCAGTAGTGACTGCCGAAATTCAGGGAACTCCTGCACAGACAGGTCGCGTAAAGATTTCCTGTGATGCAGATGTAGATATGTATTACTACTGGGCAGGCACAGCAGATGATGGATACTGGACCAGTTCATATTATATGGGTGGAACAGTAGAATCAGTGAGTGCGTTTTTTGCAATGAGTGCAGCAAATTATAGTTGGCTCATTTCAAGTGTTTCTGCTGCTGAAGTCCCTGCTGAGGGTATTGAAATCACAGAACTCACTATTGGCTCTCCATCTGTATTCGTAGTATCAGCAAAACTTAAAGATGGTTCGTTTACTAAGGCGACTGTTCTGGAGTTCACTCCTGAGATGGATCTCGGTGATGCTTTCGTATACGCAACAGACGACAACGGTGCTGAGAATGCTGCGTGGGTAGCCGCTAAGCCAGTAGTTACATATGATATCGAGCAGGTAGGTGACTTTACAACAGTGACCTGGTCTGTTGAGGTAAAGGAGGGATTCACAGCAAAG
The DNA here is from genome assembly GCA_017471965.1 of Bacteroidales bacterium. Classification (GTDB taxonomy): domain Bacteria; phylum Bacteroidota; class Bacteroidia; order Bacteroidales; family UBA932; genus Cryptobacteroides. Next base: position 117,729 of record JAFURF010000070.1, on the reverse strand, counting down.
ACCGCTTGTTTCTCTGAGGACTATCTGGACTCTTATCCGACAGCGAAGGATATCGTCACTTTCGTTCTTACTTATCCATATATCGACACGTTTGACGTAGTAGCAGGAGAGACATATAGCCAGCCATGGGCATCAAAGGGTTACAATATCTATACTGTAATCTGCGATGCTGAGGGCAACTACTATGAGACATATGTAGAGAAACTTGACATTACCGGCGGTTTCGGTGTATAATCCGGAACTGAGCGATATAAATCACAAGTTATAGCGATTTTGGGCTGACTTTTCGAAGTCGGCCCTTTTTTATGACCTGGACGTCCGCGAAGTGTTTGACGTTATTTGTTTTTTCTATATATTTGCGTTCATTGGTAAGTAGTTTTAAATTCAATCTTATGAAGAACATTTTTCGTATTATTAGTGTGTTTGCGGCAATGTCAATGCTTGCCGTTGCCTGCAATAAGCCGGATGGTCCGGTGCAGAAGGAGGAAGAGCCTGAGGTTGTCGCTCCTGTAGCGAGTGTTGAGGTGGGAGAACTCACGCGTACCTCTGTGACCTTTACCATCAAGTCGGATTCTCCGGGAGATTTCGCATGGAAGATAGTCCCTGCATCTGAATCCGTGTCTGATGCCGAGTCTCTCTTCAAGACAGGAAAGACAGATATGTTCAATTCGTCAAAATCGGAATCTGTCACTTATAATGAACTTGAAGGAGGAAACAAGTACAAACTCTATGTGGCAGTCAGAAAGATCAATCCTTATGTCTATAGCGAACTGCTGTCTGAAGATCTGGTGACAGAGCAGGCATATACGGATATGATCACTTTGGAAAAGGTGACCACTACAGCCGTATCATATCATATCGAGATGCCTGAGGATGCTGTGGCGTACCGTCACATGCTGGTTGATTATAATGATTTTGTGTATATCCAGGCATTGGTGGGAGCAACTCACAGTTCTTATCTGAGTGCATTCGGTCATGGATCTGACAAGAGCGAGACATTCGATTGCGAATGGGTGCAGTATGACGCTTGGGACAATTTTCCTACATACATATATTCGGATACAAAATATCTTGTTCTTGCAGGCAAGTCTGCAGGTGTGACCCTGGAGGATGCTGTTACTGCCGAGGATGTCAAGGTCCTTGAATTCACTACGCCTAAGGCTGAGATCTGTCCATATGAGGTGGCGGTTGAAGTGTCTGACATCACTTCTCTTACCGCCAAGGTCACTCTTACTCCTGAAGAGGGAGTGGACAGATATCGTGCATTCGTAATGTCTGAGACCGATTATGAGACTTTCCTGTTTGAAGGTGAAGAGATGGTCCGCAGGGCCGTTATCGGCTATTGGGATGATACTTCCACTGAGTATAAGGATAAGGCTGAACTTACTTTGACCGGCCTTATGCCGAATACCAGATATTATGTCTGCATGGTGGTGTTCGATAAGGATATGCGCGAACTTTATATAGAGGAGACTTTTGACACTGCAGAGCCTTCGGGACCGGCTCCTGAGATTGTTGTCGATGCTATTGAGGTGGAAGAACCATGGAATTCTGCAGCAGTGAACCTTAAGATGCAGAATGCTGTCAGCGGCGTGATGATGCTCCGTACGAAATATGTGCTGGATGAGGTTCTGAATGCTCCTGGAAATGAGGATATAACTATTGAGACAGTCATCAAGAATAACGGTGACCCTATAAGTAAGGACGTGTTGGCTGCTGCCATGTCGGAAGAAGGCTGTAAACTTGCCTTCGATGGCCTGAGCGCAAATACTGACTATATCTTTGGAGTGATGGCGACCAATTCGGAGCATGTGTCGAAGTACCATGTATACGAGTTCAGGACAGGTGCGGAACCGGTCGTTGAATCCACTCTGTTCGAGAAACTGATGGGTGAGTATGTCGCAACGATAACTGACCTTGATGGAAAGGAGCACTCTTTCGATGTGACTGTCGCTGATGGAGTGAATGATGCTACCAGAGAGGCTTATGCGGCGGAGAACCTTCTGGTTTGCCTTGGCTTTGATGCATGCGGCATCAAGTATCACTCGCCTCAGGACCTTCTGGACAAGAAGTGGGCTTCTACTGAGGAGGAGGCTAACAGGAATTATGGACCTAAGTGGTTCCTTGAGGTCGATCAGGACAACAACATCACGACATACAAGCATGCTGTGTCAAGTTCATCGTTTGATCCTGTGAATAATGTCGAACTCGTGAATTATTCTGCTGATGGTGAGGATCCTATGGCTTCATTCGACGGAAGGACCATCTGGTTCAAGGGTACGTTCTGGAGAGACTTTACAAATCCTAACCGTGAGGATATAGCGATGGCTACGACGCTTATCCATGATGTGGACTTCAATGAAGAGACAGGTGTCATTACAGTCAATCCTGTGACCCATTACAAGAGTTGGTCTGCCAAGGGTGAACTGGTGACGGAATATCCTGGAGTTGAATCCGGACGTTCGTGGTCAGGTGCTTCCAATGAAGTCATCTTCTGCGGCAACAGTGCCCTGGTGCTTACTCCAAAACAGAAGACTGCCATGTCCGCAATGTCAGTAAAGCCTTATGATGTAGTGGAGATTCCGCAGATGAAGGTTCTGGATCTTCGTGAAGTAAGACCTGTAATTCATAGAGGAAGATAGTATGAACAATCTGTTGAGAAAGATATTTATGGCGACTCTTTTCCTTGCTGCATTGACAGGATGCGGCAAGGAAGAGGAGCCTAAGATTCCGGAAGGTGCCGGTATCTCTGAAATGTCATGGGCAGGGACTGTTTCTGCCGATGAGGAAGGCGAGGTCATCTCTTTGACGTTCAATGCGGATGGCAAATGGAGTGCAGAGTCTTCCGAACCGTCATGGTGCAAGGTGCTTACTCCTACAGGTGTTGCAGGCCCTTCTGCTATGAGGATAGAGGTGGGCGTCAATGTGAATCCGGTGTCTAGGAGAGCATCGATAATCGTTTCGGTCGAGGGCTATCCCGAATCTGTGACTATTGAAATTTCCCAGTCGGAAGGTGTGACTGAGAAGGGAGACGGAAGATATCGTGAGGTCAATGAATGGGTATACAGAAGGATGGTGGATAATTATCTTTGGAATGAGCCTATTCCGGAATTGCCGTTGGATTATAGTCTTGATTACCAGTCTTTCCTGAAATCTATTCTTGATGGAGTGGCAAAGCATGATGATGTCAATCATGATGACGGTGCATACAATCAGGAACTTCGCACAGAATATTACAGTCAGATAATCAGTGCTGCTCCGATAACCAAGGTCACAGGACAGCAGGAGTATGGAAACGGTTTCTATAGGCTTCGCCCTGTGGATCTCGGGACAGCGCTTGGTGTTGTGGTGGATGCTGTCATTCCAGGCGGTCCCGCTGACAGGGCCGGCATATGCCGAGGCCACTTCATCACTGAAGTCAATGGTGTGGAGATCACTATGGCTAATTATAAGAGTGTGACTACAAAGATTTATACCGATCCTTTATCTGTGCTTGTAAATACTGTAGAGTGGCAGGGTGCCAATAATGACAAGGCTGTAGTCACTCCGGTTTCGACGATAGATCTGCATCCTGAGAACTTTGTGGATCCGGCGATCTATAAGGCTGAGACTGTGGAGTTGAGCAATGGCAAGAAGGTGGGATATCTTCTTTATATGGGTTTCCATACCGATTACGACGAGCAGTTGATTGAGGCATTTGATAAGTTCAAGGCTGACGGCATTGAGGATCTGGTACTTGATTTCCGCTATAATAATGGAGGTGAAATCATATCAAGTACAGTGATGGCGACAATGATTGCCGGACAGAAGCATAAGGGTGAGGTTCTTGCGAAACTTACATTCAATGCTGCAAGAACAGCAGCCGGAGAGACTGCCTCATATAAGATAGGCGTTCCTGAAACGAAGGAGTATCCTGATGGCTATGCGCTCATCGAGGATGCATTGTCACATTCGTTGGATCTTGACAGGGTGTTTGTCATAACTTCAGGTTACACTGCTTCTGCCAGTGAGATCATCATTAACGGCTTGAGAGGTCTTGGTATCGAAGTCAATCTGATCGGTACACGGACAAGCGGCAAGAATGTAGGTATGGAGGGCTATTCTACAAGTTACAGGAATTATGACTTCCTCCTTTATCCTGTTACATTCTATATTGAGAATGCTGTAGGTTTCCGTGACTATCCGGATGGCTTTGAGCCGGATCTGTATCTGGATGATTCAGGCTACTTCCCGGGTGGAGACTTCGGATCCAATCAGGATTTCCTGTGTAATGCCGCATATGGCTGGATCAGGACAGGAAAGAACCCGATGAAGCCTTCTTCGTCTTCTGTGCAAGTGTCATATGCTCCTGCACCTTTCATGATTGAAAGCAAGCAGGGCGGCAGTCTTGTATTGTACAGATAGTCAGCAGCCCCATCGATATGGGGAATCCTAATGATATAAGGGGAGTGGCCGTCCGGTCACTCCCCGTTTCATATCTGATGCATGTCGATGTTATATCTCCTCTTTCCGCTCAATGGGTGATATATCATCACAGATGAGTGACTTGAACATGGGGTTGTCTTTGTTAATCAGAATTTTGGACTGCGCGCTGGAGGACTTTTCTGCTTTTGTGAGAGGACTGGTTTGCTTGGAGAGATAATTCTTATTATCTTTACCGAATTATAATCATTTGAAAAATATGAGATTAAACAGCAGAATTATTACCAGGGCATTCACAGTTACCGCTTTAGTCTTTGCCCTTTCTTGCGGCGTGTCGTGTGAAGGTGATGATATGATCGATCCTGAGGTCCCTGAGAAGCCTGAGGAAACTCCCAAGGATGGCATAGAGTTGTTCACCAACCCGGCAGCGGAGCGTAGCATCTCATTCAATGGTGAGACCTTGACTTGCGTGCTCGAGGCGACGGGGCCATACGAGGCTGAACTTGTGCTTTTGTCCGGTTCAGGGGACTGGGCTTCTTTAGTCAAAGGCCAGACAGGTGAAGCTGGAAGGAATAATATCAGAATAGTTTTTGACCCTAACGACTCTGACTCGGAGCGTCAGGCGGAACTGTTCGTCCAGGTCAAGGATAATTCAAAAGTCTCTGTTGCGAAGTTTACGCAAAGTGCAGACGGCATGTCCGATGCTGTGAAGCAGAATGTAGCGCTGAATACATATATGCATGAAATCCTGCTTGAAGAATACTTGTGGGCAGACGAATATTCCGAACTGGATGTGGATCTGGAAATGGACTATACGAAGTTTCTCCATGAGCATCTGACCAGGCTAGGAGATGTCAATATCGAGGATGGAGGTCATGACCGTTTCAATAAGGGAGCACGCTTCGTCTATTCAAACATTCAGGAGGTGCCGGTATCTACAAGGGCGTATGAAACAGGCGGCCTCGGCTTCGGTCCTATTTTCGCCTCTCAGATAACTCCGGACGGTCTGATGGGACTTTCTGTCGCATATGTGCATCAGGGTTCTCCTGCGTATAATGCAGGGATGAAGAGGGGAGACACCATATATAAGGTCAACGGTATTTCTCTCACGTCTTCCAATTATCAGACTTACATGAATCAGTTGTACTACAGCCCATCGGGATCCTATAAGTTGGAATTCATCAGGGATGCTGATTTCGAGTCAGCGTTTTCGGTGGAAGTTGCAGTCGCAAGTTATGTGTATAATCCGGTACTGTATTCGGCTGTCATGAAGGAGGATGAGCATGTGATCGGCTATCTTGTACTGGAGAATTTCGATCTCGGTTGTCAGGAATTCGTTGTGGATATAATAGACCAGTTTGCAGGGCAGAATATAACGGATCTGATTCTTGACCTCCGTTTCAATCCGGGTGGCGCAGTGGCTCAGAGCCGCTATCTGACCTCAGCCATTGCAGGTTCCGCCCATCTGGACGATGTCTTCGTGAATGTCGAGTTCCGTGACGGAAAGACTCAGGCCTGGAAGTTCAGAGGTGGCCCGAACGATCAGGACAATCTCGGAATAGCGACCGATCTTGGTCTCGACAGGCTCTATGTGATAGGTTCGTATGGTACTGCTTCTGCATCGGAACTTGTCATCAATTCGCTCAGAGGCATTGATTTCCCTGTTTATCTTTACGGTGGAAGGACAGAGGGCAAGAATGTCGGCATGACCACTACACAGACGTCATACAAAGGTCGGAATTATATGTTCTCTCCGATAACATTCAGGGTGTCTAATGCAAAGGGTTTCGGTGATTATCCTGACGGGTTCGAGCCGGATGTGCTGATAAATAATCAGAATGACAGTTATTCGGATGACATAGATAATGTCTTTCCTTATTCATTCGGAGACTGGGGAGACATGGGGTTCAACAAGGCTCTTTATCATGCGTATAAGGATATTGTCGGGAGTGACTCCGGCATCGGGCGTGCGTCTGCTCCTTCCAAGGAGATGGCCCGTAACTTCATCCCTATGGACGATACGGGTGTCGAAATGGTTTACGGACGTTTCGGCAATGTCATCTACCGATAGATTTGAGATATAGGATGCTGTCAGGGCCTTCGTTGAACAGAAGGTCCATGACGGACAGGTCGGATTGGAAGCCGTGTTTCCGGGAAAATACCTGGAAATACGGCTTTTCCAGATTCAGACCGGACAGGATGTCTGACTGGCGTTTGGGATGGATCGTGTCGCGAAGGTCGCGGCAGGATGAAATGGTCCCGTCAGACTCAGTAATCAAGCCCTCGCGTGAATAGTCCGTGGTGATGCGCAGGTCCACTGCCAGTCCTGTCTTTTCGATGAAGAACCGTATCAGGTCCATGTTCAGGTCGAATAGAGTTTCCTGTCTTCTGTCCAGGATGTCGAAGAGTTCGTCCTGATAGTATTCGAAATATGCAGATGTCCTGTAGGCTGATACGATGGCTCTTTTATGCTGCTGGAGCCAAGGCTTGGACCAGTCGACCTTGATTTCGGATATAGGCAGTTTATGTGTGCCTCCTTCATGGACTATGGGGAATGAAAGGGTCTGTACGCCGTCTGCTGCATAGAAGCGGCATCTGTTGCGGTAGGACTGCTTCTGATAGTTCTCGCAGGCCTCTATATAAACGACGGACGGCGACAGTTCCAGTGAACTGCCTCCGTCTCGTCTATTGCTCAGTCCTTCCATTTCCTCTGCCATTGCGGCAAAGTAGGAAACGGGCGGGAAGTATGCTGTTGAGAGTAGTACGGGCACTTTAGTCGATGTTGCCTTTCACGTCGTTGCCCATGCCTCTGATTATACCCCTCTTGGAGTTGCGGATGAACTCGATGATGGTATCCCTTTCCTCAGATTCAGGGAAGCCGAGTTCGATCTTTGCAAGTGCATCTGACACATTCGTACCGTTGTTGTAGATGATGTCGTACATGTCCTTGATGCTGCGGATCTGGTCTGAAGTGAAGCCCCTTCTTCTAAGTCCCACGATGTTGACTCCGGCGTAGGTGAGTGGGTCGCGTCCGCAGAGGACGTATGGAGGTACGTCCTTGTTGATCTTGCAGCCGCCGCCGATGAATGCGTGCTTGCCTATTCTTGAGAACTGGTGTGCAACGGAACTTCCTCCGATCGTAGCCCAGTCATCCACATCGGTCTCTCCTGCGATGCCGACGTAACTTACGAGGATGCAGTTGTTTCCGACAGTACAGTCGTGGGCGACATGTGTGTATGACATCAGGAGCACATTGTTTCCGATCTTTGTCACGCCTCTGCCGCTGGCCTTTGTGCCGCGGTTGATGGTGGCACATTCGCGGATGTTCACGTTGTCACCGATCTCCACATATGTCACCTCTCCGTCAAACTTGAGGTCCTGAGGGATGGCTCCTATGACTGCACCAGGGAATACGGTGCAGTTCTTTCCCATCTTGACATAGTTGAAGATGGTGGCATGCGGAAGGATCTTGCAGCCGTCTCCGATCTCAACGTGTTCCTCGATATATGCGTATGGTCCTACTTCTACGTTCTCTCCGAGTTTTGCGTTCGGATGTACTGTCGCAAGCGGATGAATATTTGCCATAATTGTAGTTTTTATTAAAGTGTCTGTCTTATCTTCTTTGCTGCTGTGGTGTTGATTCCGTGTCCTGCCTTTTCTGCCGTGATCCTGGCCTTGAGGAAGCCTCCTGCAAGCCTGAGGTCTCCGATCAGGTCGAGAAGTTTGTGTCTTGCGCATTCGTTAGGGAAACGGAGCACGAGGTTGCTGAGATAGCCGTCCTCACGTACTTTCAGTGCAGGAACATTGAAAAGTCTCGACATGTTCTGTACCTGATCGTCACTTACCGGATGCTCCACAATGACTATCGCGTTGTCTACATCGCCTCCTTTTACCAGTCCGTTGTTGAAAAGGAATTCGATTTCATGGAAGAAGACGAAAGTCCTGCATGTTCCTATCTGCTCAGGATAAAGCACAGAAGAGTCCCAGATCGCGTGCTGCACTCCGAGGACTCTTGAGTTGAAGTCTATCTTTATGTCGTAACTGAATTCCTCGGCAGGCTCTATCCTTACCACTGATCCCTTGTCGTTCGTGACCTCGATGGTCTCCTTGATTTCGATGAACTTCCTTGGCGCATCCTGTTCCTGGAATCCGTCTGCCCAGATGGCGTCTATGTATGGCTTTGCGCTTCCGTCAAGAATAGGGACCTCGATGTTGTCTATATCAATGATAGCGTTGTCGACGCCCATTCCCGTAAGTGCGGACATTACGTGCTCGATGGTTGATACCGATGCCTCTCCCTGTGATATTGTGGTGCTTCTGGCTGTGCTCGATACGTTCTCTGCCAATGCATCTATGTATGCATCCTCTCCGATATCCGTTCTTCTGAAACGGATGCCGGTATCTGCCGGAGCAGGTGTGATTGTCATCTTGGCGACCTTTCCGGTGTGAAGTCCCTTCCCTTCAAATGAATATGTTTTTCTGACAGTCTGTTGGAATTGCATGTCTTTCTTAATAAATAGCCCGCAAAGATAGGTAAAAATATCCTATATCCCTATTTTATTTTTTACCTGCCTTCTTGAACATTGCATAACTTCTCATGTAGTCCATGTATGGAAGGGCAGGAGTACCGAAGAAAGACTGCCCTGGCACCTTCACGTTGGACTGCAGCCCGGTCTGTGCTCCGAATGATGTGTTGTCGGCGACAGTGAGATGACCTGCGATGCCGACCTGGCCTCCAAGGATGCAGTGTTCGCCGATCTTTGTCGAACCCGCTATGCCGGACATGGCTGCCATTACTGTGTTCGGGCCGACCTCGACATTGTGTGCTATCATGCAGAGGTCATCGATCTTTGCACCTTTCCTGACAATCGTAGATCCCATCTGTGATTTGTCGATACAGGTGTTTGCTCCTATTTCCACGTCATCTTCGATGATGACGTTGCCGGTGTGCTCTATCTTCTTCCATGTGCCGTCCTCAAGTGGTGCGAAACCGAAACCGTCCGCTCCGATCACAGCGTTTGCATGGATGATCACCCTGTCTCCGATGACCATGCCAGGATATATCTTTGCTCCCGGATAGATGGTGCAGAATGAACCGATCTTCACGTCGTCACCGATGTAGACGCCTTCATATATTTTTGTGCAGTCGCCGACCACGGCGTTCTTTCCGACATATGCGAAGTCTCCTACATAGACCTTCTTTCCGAGTCTGGCGCTCCACCTTACTTTGCTCCTGAAGCCTCTGTGACGCCTGTATGAGCGTTTTTTCGCAGTGACATATTCCAGAAGGGCTGCCACAGACGAGTATGCGTCATCTACGCGGACCATGGTCGCCGATACCGGTTCCTTAGGCTCGAATGTCCTGTTTACTATTATGATGTCTGCCTTGCAGGTGTAGACGTAGTGCTCATATTTGGGATTTGCGAAGAAGCATATGCTTCCGGGCTTGCCGCTTTCGATGCGGGCGAAAGTGGTGACGGTCGCTTCAGGGTTGCCGTCGACCGTGCCGCCGAGGATCTCTGCAATCTCTTTTGCTTTGAATTCCATGATCTTGAAGGTTCAGGTACAAATATTTGTTTATTCTGATTTTATTCGTACATTTGCACCGTGAGAATGATTCAGGGGGCTGGAGGCCCCCTTATTTTATGCATTTAACGGAAGCAGAATGAACGTATCAGTTATTAAAGATGCAATTGAAGGGGAAATCGTTGCACGCGGTTTCTTCCTTGTTGACGTTTCTGTCAGCAAAGATAATGATATTATTCTGACTATCGAGTCGGAAGAGGGGATTGTCGAACTGGAAGACTGTGTTTCCATCAGCCGTTTCTTTGAAACGAAGTTCGACAGGGAAGTGGAGGATTATTCTCTGACGGTGACTTCTGCGGGACTGGATCAGCCTTTCAAGGTGCTGAAGCAGTTCCGGAAGGCTGTCGGTACCAAGGTGGAGGTGTCTCTGAAGGGTGGCCGCAAGATGATTGCCGAACTGGTTGATGCGGATGCAGACGGCGTGACCTTGAGATATTCGGTCAAGGAAGCCGTGGAAGGAAAGAAGAAGAAGGAACTGGTGGAGCATACCGAGACATACGCGATGGATCAGGTCAACGCTGTCCGTCCATATATTGAATTCAATTAAAACATATAGACACAAATGGAAAAGATAGAACTTAAAGACGCTTTTGCAGAGTTCAAGAACCAGAAGAACATTGACAGACCTACCATGATGGGTGTGCTTGAGGATGTGTTCAGGACTCAGATAACCAAGACCTACGGATCTGCGGACAATTTCGATATCATCATCAATATCGACAAGGGAGACTGCGAGATTTACTGGAACAGGGAGGTTGTAGAGGAAGTGGAAGACACTAACACGGAGATTTCCCTTGAGGAGGTGAATGCGGACGGAGATGACTACGAGATAGGTGAGACCTTCGCAAAGAAGGTGGAACTCAAGGATTTCGGCCGTCGCGGTATCCTGAATATCCGTCAGAACCTTCAGGGACGCATCATGGATATCGAGAAGGCGAATCTTTATAACAAATATGTAGGAAAGATCGGTGAGATCTTCACAGGAGAGGTATATCAGACCTGGGCCAAGGAAGTCCTTATCCTTGATGAGGACGGAAACGAACTCAGACTTCCTAAGTCGGAGCAGATCCCTGGCGAGCACTTCAAGAAGAACGATACCGTACGCGCAATCATCAAGAGTGTGGAGATGAAGAACAACACCACTCCGTATATCGTCCTTTCGCGTACGACTCCGGAGTTCCTTGAGAAACTCTTCGAGCAGGAGGTTCCTGAGATCTACGACGGACTCATCACTATCAAGAAGGTTGTCCGTGTACCGGGCGAGCGAGCAAAGGTCGCAGTGGAGTCTTATGACGAGAGGATCGATCCTATCGGAGCATGTATCGGTGTGAAGGGTGCGCGTATCATCGGTATCGTACGCGAACTCCGCAATGAGAACATCGACGTCCTCCAGTGGACAAACAATACCCAACTCCTTATCCAGAGGGCGCTCAATCCGGCAAAGATCTCTTCAATCGTACTTGGCGGACCTGAGGAAGAGAAGATCAAGGTGTATATGCTTCCTGACGAAGTGAAGAAGGGTATCGGTAAGGGCGGATGCAACATCAGGCTCGCCAGCATGCTCGTAGGAAAGGAGATCGAGGTTTGGAGGGAACTTCCGCAGACTGACATCGATGACGATGAGGAGGATGTTCTCCTCGTGGATTTCAATGATGTTATCGAGGACTGGATCATCGGGAAACTTCAGGCTATCGGATGTGATACCGCCAAGAGTGTCCTTGCACTTTCTCCTGCAGACATAGCCAAGAGGGCAGACCTCGAGGATGAGACTGTGGCAGAGGTGCTTGATATCCTGCGCGCTGAATTTGAAGACGAAGAGTAATATTTAAGGGGGTAATATATGGCAGAAATAAGATTAAGTAAACTTACAAAGCAATTCAGCATCGGACTTGCCAGACTTGTTGATTTCCTCAACGAGAAGGGAGCCAATGTGGATATGAATCCGAATGCAAAGATATCGGATGAATATCTGCCGGCTATCGAGGCAAAGTTCGGTGAAGACCAGAAACTTAAGAAGGACTCGGAAAAGGTGACCATCAAGTTGAAGGAAATCATCGAGATGGGCTCCAAGAAGAAGCCGGGTCAGGAAGAGGAGGCTCCTGAAAGGGAGGTCGTCATAAAGAGCAATGTGCTCAATGTCGAGCCTGCCAAGGAAGAGCGTCCTGCTGAGGTTAAACCTGAACCTAAGGAAGAACCTGTACAGACAGCCGGTCCTAAGGTGATAGACAAGATCGACCTCTCGAAGTTCGAGAAGAAGGCTTCAGCACCGGTTGCTGCTCCAGCACCGGAACCTGTACCTGCGCCAGCGCAGGAGAATGAGCCGGAGCCGGTCCCTGTACCGGAAGAAGAGCCTGTGAAGGCTCCTGCCCCTATCGTGGAGGAGAAGCCTGCTCCCGCCCCGACCCCAGCGGAAGAGCCGGCAAGACCTTCTGAGCCACGTGAGGTGAAGATAGAAGTGGAGAGACTGGCGGGACCTAAGGTCGTGGACAAGATCGATCTCTCGCAGTTTGACAAGAAGAAGAAAAAGAAGAAGAGAGACAGGATCGAGAAGGGTGCGAGCCAGAAGGTGGATGTTACCAAGGTCGATGCCTCAAACAATGCCAGCAAGAAGGACAAGAACAAGAACAACGGCGGCAAGGCTGCAGGAAATGTTCCTGCGCAGAATGCCGGTAAGAAGGATAAGAAGAGCCGTCGTGACCGCGGTGGCGACAAGTTCAAGCCTATGACCGAGGCGGAGCAGGAAGAGATGCAGAAGGAGATCCAGAAGCAGATCAAGGAGACTTACGCCCGCATGAACGAGAACAAGAAGGGTAATTTCGGAGCAAAGCATAGAAAGGAGAAGAGGGAACTCGCATCGCAGAGGATGCAGGAGGAGATGGAGATGCAGGAAATGGAGCAGAAGGTGCTCAAGGTGACCGAGTTCGTGACTGTAAACGATCTTGCGACCCTTATGAACAATACTCCGGTTACAAAGGTCATCGGAGCCTGCATGAGCCTTGGAATGATGGTGTCCATCAACCAGCGTCTTGATGCCGAGACTCTCGTCCTTGTTGCAGAGGAGTTCGGCTATGAGGTGGAATTCGTTACAGCCAACCTCACCGATGCCATTGCACAGGGTGAGTCTGAGGATACGGAGGAAGATCTTCTCCCACGTCCGCCGGTAATCACCGTGATGGGACATGTCGATCATGGTAAGACATCCCTGCTCGACCATATACGTAAGGCCAATGTGATCGCAGGTGAGGCGGGAGGTATCACTCAGCACATCGGTGCATATAATGTGAAACTTCCTGACGGACAGCGTATCACCTTCCTTGATACTCCTGGCCACGAGGCGTTTACGGCCATGCGTGCCCGTGGAGCGAAGATGACCGACCTCGCCATCATCATAGTTGCAGCCGACGATGCGATAATGCCGCAGACGGTCGAGGCTATCAATCACGCTCAGGCAGCCGGTGTTCCTATGGTGTTTGCTATCAACAAGATTGACAAGCCGGGCGCAAACCCGGACAAGATCCGCGAGCAACTTTCCAACATGAATATCCTCGTAGAGGACTGGGGAGGAAAGTTCCAGTGTCAGGAGATATCCGCCAAGAAGGGTATAAATGTTGAACTTCTTCTTGAGAAGGTTCTTCTCGAGGCCGAGATGCTCGAACTCAAGGCCAACCCTAACAAGAGGGCTTCCGGTGCTGTGATCGAGTCTTCTCTTGACAAGGGAAGGGGTTACCTTGCTACCATTCTCGTTCAGAACGGAACTCTCCGTGTCGGAGATGTGATGCTTTCAGGATGCTATACAGGCAAGGTAAAGGCTATGTTCAACGAGCGTGGACAGAAGGTGAACGAGGCCGGCCCTTCTACACCTGTGTCTGTTCTCGGTCTGAACGGTGCTCCTACCGCCGGTGAGACCTTCGTTGTCATGGCTGACGAGAAGGAGGCCAAGGATATCGCCAACAAGCGTGAGCAACTTATCCGTATCCAGGGCATCAAGACCCAGAAGCACATGACTCTCGAGGAGATAGGACGTCGTATCGCCATCGGAAACTTCAAGGAACTCAATGTCATCGTCAAGGGAGACGTGGACGGTTCTGTCGAGGCGCTTTCGGATTCTATCATCAAACTCTCTACAGAGGAGGTTCGCGTGAATGTGATCCACAAGGCTGTGGGAGCCATTTCGGAGTCGGATATCCTTCTGGCGGCTGCTTCGGATGCCATCATCATCGGCTTCCAGGTGCGTCCTATGCCTTCTGCGCGTAAACTTGCTGAGAAGGAAGAGATCGAGATCCGTCTCTACTCTGTCATCTACGACTGTATCAACGAACTCAAGAGCGGTATCGAAGGTATGCTTGAGCCTGAGCAGAAGGAGGTTGTCACCGCAACTGCTGAGGTTCAGGAGACATTCAAGATCTCCAAGGTGGGTACCATTGCAGGATGTATTGTCCGTGAGGGTAAACTTCAGAGGAGCGCGAAGGTGCGCGTGATCCGCGACGGTATCGTTGTCTATACCGGTGAACTCGGATCTCTGAAGAGGTTCAAGGATGATGTCAAGGAGGTTCTGACTGGTATGGACTGCGGTCTTAACATCCAGGGCTACAATGACATCAAGGTGGGTGATGTAGTCGAGGCTTATACTATTGAAGAGATCAAAAGGACGCTCTAGGACCTTTTGAGTAAACGGTTTACGGTATTCTCATGAAGCAGAAAACAAGGGAAATGCTTCAGGAGAATACCGTAAACCGTTTTATATAGTCCCATCGCTGAACGCGGGGATGAAGTTTCTGAGGGTAATGTCAGCGTGAGAATTTGATGCAGCACCAGTTGTCGATGGAGTCGTGACTCACGTAGGTGAGGCCTGAGTTCTGGGCCATTCCGATGATCATAGGCATGTCTTCCACATAGAATCCGCTCACGAACAGGAGTCCGCCTTTGTGGAGCGAAAGCGCATAGGTCGGTATGTCCTGAAGGAGGATGTTCCGGTTGATGTTGGCCAGAAGCACGTCGTAGGTGTTTCTCTGAAGGAGTGAGGCGTCGCCGCAGTATGTCTCGATACGGGTGCCGACCTTGTTGAGGCGGGCGTTGTCATATGCCGATATTGCCGCTATCGCATCTATGTCGATGCCATAGACCTTTGCTGCCTTCATCTTTGCCGCAAGTATGGCGAGGACCGCTGTCCCGCATCCCATATCCATGACGACTTTCCCCTTTACTGCCTCTTCGTTCTGAAGGAGGGCGCGGCACATCATGTATGTGGTCTGATGGTGACCTGTGCCGAAGGCCATCTTAGGGTCGATGGTGATGTTGAATCTTGTACGTTTGAGCGCTTCGTGGAAAGATGCCTTGATGGTGCACCTGTCGTCGACTACTATAGGAGGGAACTGGCTTTCCCATACTGCATTCCAATTGACAGGCGGGACGAGGGTGGCGTTGAATTCGACATCGAATCCCATTCCTTCAAGTCCGCTCAGCACGATCTTGAGTGCGTGTGCATCATAGAGGTCCTTCTGAATGTAGCATTTGAGAAAGGGATCTTCGCTGCTGAATGATTCAAACGGGAGTTCGCTGACTTCTGCAGTCACTATTTCTGCATTTTCTTCGCTGTAGGGCGTTATCTTTACAGCGACTTCAATATATTCCTGACTGTTCATCCTGTTGGGTGTTTGATGATTCGTTGATATCTGTTTCCTGTGATTCTTCAATGAGTTTCTGCTCTTCCGAACTCAGTTCTTCAAGATCCTGGTCTACGGCATTTACATATCCGATCTCCTGCTTGAGTCCGGTGATGGCTTCCTGACGTTCGTTTTCATTTACGGCAGCTTCCACGCCTTTGGCAAATATGTTCCTGATGGATTCGGCGAGGTTTATTCTTGTCTCGTCGATGACAGTTGTGAATACAGGCACATTCTCATTCCTGTATTTCGGCTTTCCGATCTTGAACTTCATGTTGTCGAAATCCTGACCGTAGATGTCTACTCCTACCTTGACAAGCATCGGAGACCTGATCAATGACGCATGGTATCTGTATGAAAGGTCGAGGTTTTGCTTTCCGCTGAGGGCAAGTGTGTATCTGTCCATCTTGAGGACGAACGGGAACACCTCCAGCACATTATCCATGATCACTCCTTCTACGGTCATCTGCTTTATCTTGCCGACCTTGCTGTCGCTGAAGTGGAGTTTCTTCGCCAGAGAGGTGAACATGTCGCTGTTCCTTATCGTAAGGTCGTCGCCGCTTATCCTCAATACTCCGTTTATGGATGGGGTGATGATGTTCATGTTGGTGTCCAGACTCGCTGTAGCCGCTATGTTGCAGTTCAACTGGCCGGCGAAGGATTTTAGCAGAGGCATTATCGTGTCCACATCCGGCATGAGGTCTATTGCCTTTTCTGCCGTTATGTCCTTGAAGTCAAAGTTGAATCCTGCGCGGATGTCCTTTTTCGAGCGCGTTGCATAGAAGCCTTCGAAACTGACGTCGCCTATGTTGGATATGGCAGATGTATTTGTGATCTGTACGCATCTTTCCTTCATCTTCAGGGCTGCATTCAGGTCGGAAATCAGGAGGTCTGAGTATCTGATCTCCTTGCCTTGTACCGATATGTCGGCATTGAGGTTTGCCGGTATGACCAGGAGCCGGATGTTTTCGTCGACATCAGATGTGTCACTTACCACCATCTGCAGGAATTCGGCGTTGGTCGCACCGGACATTTCTTCGCGTGAGTCATCAGGGTTGAAGTTTGAGCCTGCACTGTATGCCGTCAGTATTTCGTTTGCATTCATTTTGTCTGTGCTGAGGCCTATCTTCAGATTCATCACCGCTGAAGAAGCGTTCCTTGCCGTAAGGGCTCTTCTCAGTCCTGTGAGTTCTCCTTTGGCCATGACGCTGGAATTACCAGTGAGTACCTTGATGCTGTCTATGCCTATCCTGTCGTTGTCGAATGTGACCGCGCATCCTCTGAGAATGTTTCTGAGAGGGAAATAAGGAGTCATTATGATGCCTGTACGTATATTCACGGACCCGTTCATATCCCATTCCCGGAAATATTTCGCAATGCTCTGGTCCAGAGTGATGTTGATGTCCCTCTTCCGGAAGTCCTCCTCCTTCATCCATTCCTGTACCTCTCTTGCCGGTCTGTTCCGCATGGCGTGTCTCATCAGAGAGTCGCGTGGTATGTCAGGATAAACTCTTTGGAGAGAGTCCAGACGTTCTTTGCGCATCTGCATGCGTTCGATGGAATTCATTGCCGCGCTGGCCTTTACAGAAGCATCGGTAAGAATCGCTCTGTTCACATCTGTCGCCAGAGTGATGCGTTTGTTGCCGCTGGTCAATGACAGGACGGGAACCTTAGGGTTGTCCCTTTTCGGTATCATCTGGAATCCGTTCTGTGTCTGGTCGATGCTTATGCTTGTTCCGGAAGCGTCCGTTATGGCAAGTTTGTCTGCACTTATCCTTCCTCCCAGCCTGTTGATCTTGCCTTTGTCCGTCCCCGCAGAGGAGTTTTTGGCAGAAAGATGCAGTTTCTCTCCTTTGATTGCCAGGCTTTTCCTGTATTCTGCATCAATGCTGCCGATGGAACCGCTTATGCCCATGAGGCGGAACGACTGTGTGGAGTCTATTCTGGAAACTGCCGTTTCCGGCCCAAGCCCTAGTTCAAGGGCTTTTATGGATATGTCCAGACTGTCTCCAGGTGACCTGATTATGATGCTGTCGCTGACGGCATTGCCCTTGAGGCTTGACTGCGAGAATGTGTATATGCTGAGTTGGGACAGTCTTGCCGAGCCGCTTATTCCCGCATCCAGCCGCCCTTGGGCGATAAGGTCGGTGCTGTCCGGCAGAAAGCGCATCAATGAGTCGAGGGATGCCGATATGGTACCGTCAAGGTTGATCTGCGGATCGTCGGACAGCATGTCCATGAATCCTCCGAACGCACTGAATCTCAGACCTGTCGTCCTGACCGCCACGTCGTTTACCGTAATGTTGAATGCTCCTCTCCTGGTGTTGGAGAGAGAGGCGTCCAGAGCCAGACGGATATCCTCTCCGATTTCCTTGTGGGTTATCCTGGATTCGGGAAGTGAAATGTCCACTCTGAATGCAGGGAGTTTTCCTGTCTCATGTATGAAGTCGCCTTTGCAGGTCGCTTCCATGCCTATGACTGCATCTGTACTGATCTTTTCCGCCTCAGGGATGAAGTTTCTGATGAACTTTCCGATAAGGTCGTCCACCTTGCATTCTGTTACGGAGAGAGTCCCGTCGATTTCGGTCCTTCCCTGGTGAAAACGCAGAGCAGCCTCTCCTTTGAACGGAATGGCTGCGATCACTGCATTGAATCCATGGACTGCAAGTGCCGGAACGGAGTCTTTCGGGAAGTGTAAGGTGCCGCTGAGGCCGATAGGGACGTTTATTCTTCCGAAATGCCTGGTCGCTGCGAGTGCCTTTGCAGTGGCGTTGAAGTCGATATGGTTGCGGTGCTCATGGATATGGAGCATGTCAAGTCCGAGCGCTATGGTGTCGGCGGCCATCCTGCCGGCAACGAACATGCTGTCTACAGTCAGACCGATACGGTTCCTGGATGCTTTCCCTGTAGTCAGTCTGCCGTCAAAGCCTGCCTTTCTG
Organism: Bacteroidales bacterium; assembly: GCA_017471965.1. Lineage (GTDB taxonomy): Bacteria > Bacteroidota > Bacteroidia > Bacteroidales > UBA932 > Cryptobacteroides. The sequence continues at coordinate 99,119 of JAFURF010000070.1, read as the reverse complement.
ATACCGATCATCGCGAATATGGTGTCCCTGCTGTCTGTATACACGATGTGCGGCCTGTCCGTCAGTCTGATCCTGCCGATGTCGATCTTCGGCAGACCGGCAGCGGATGTGTCCTCCTGCATAGCGGTATCTGCCGTATTTGAGAATATGTCCCAGTTGGCCCTGCCGTCAGAGTACATGTGTGCGAATATTCTCGGACCTGCAAGTTCTACGTCTGTTATGCTGATCTTGCCTGCCAGGAGCGCCCATATGTTCACACTTGCAGAGAAATGCCTGAAAGATGCCAGAGTATCCGCATCGCTTCCGCAGCCGCTGTAAAGCAGATGCCCTTGAGGCCCCACCTTCTCGATGCTGTCGAATCTTTTGGCGGGGTAAGTCAGACTGAAGTCATCAAGGGTCAGTGTGGCATCGGGAAACTTTCTGAACATTGAAAGCGAGATCCTTTCGAAATCAAGGTCGCCGTCGATATGTTCCGTAGCGATGCGCTGCACGGTCTCCGTCATGAATGATGATGACAGGACAATTTCCATGAGAATGATCAGGGCGGCCCAGATCCCCGCTATCCATAATAGGATTCTTATAAGCCTTCGTAATGCAGGATTCATTTTACAAACTTACATAAAAAACTTCAATCTTTGTCCATTAACATTTTTGTTGCACAAATTCTTCCATAAAATGAGGAATAATGCTATTTTTGTGCTGTAATAATGATGATAAGATATGGATGCTCCTTTCGTTTATGACAATCCTGTGACCGGTAAGAATTTCGTCGGCAGGAAGACAGAATGCTCAGTTCTTGCGAATCTCCTGGATGCGGGTGAGCATGTCTGCCTGTATGATGCTCCGAAGACAGGAAAACTGTCGCTCATACAGCAGACTCTTTTCAATATGAGGGCGGCCGGAAAGCCATTTATGGTTGCATATGTGAATGTCTTCAATGTGAGGACCGGAAGAGACTTCCTCAAGAAGTTCGGCGGTGCTGTCCTGAGATCGGCATATTCAACCCCATATGATTATGCGTCGGCGATACAGCGTCATCTTGAAGGCACGCACTTCGTCTTTGATGACGCCATGTTCGCATCAAAGGAGGACATCGTGTGCATGAACTGGGACCCGGATTTCAACGACGTATATAGGATGATGCATCTGCCGCAGCAGATAACGCAGGAGAAGGGGATGCCTTTTTATGTGATAGTCAAGGATTTCCAGAATGTCATGATGGCCGATGCCTTTGAGGATATATTCGGCGCGATGGAGAAGGCTTTTGCGGACAGGGACAGGATGGCTCTTCCGAAATCGGCTTTCATATTCACAGGTTCCATGGTCAATGCCATGAAATATATTTTCGCTGAGAAGAAGTACTTCTATCGCCAGGTCAACCACCTGCCTCTTCAGCAGATAGATGACCGTGATGCCATAGAGCATGTGATCAGAGGATTCCGTTCCAGCGGAAAAGTGATCGAGAGGGATCTTGCCCTCGGGGCCTGCAAACTTTTCAGGTCCCATATGTGGTATCTTAACCAGTTCTTTGCGGTATGTGACTCCATGTCCAAGGGTTTCATCAACGAGGCCATACTGGTAGATGCCCTGAATGCCGTGATTGCGGTGCATGAGCCCAGATTCAATGTGCTCGTGAATGATCTTACCGACCATCAGTTGAGCCTGATGCGTGCGATTCTGGACGGAGTGGTCAAGTTCAGTGCGTCGGATGTCATAGAGAGGTATCGCCTTAATTCGTCAGCGAATGTCCGCAGAGTGAAGGATGCCCTTCGCAAGAAGGAAATCATCACCTTCAACGACAAGGACGAGCCGGTCATTCTCGACCCGCTCTTTGAATATTGGATCAGCAAGTATTATTTTGAAATTCAGCAGTGATGGCAAGGAGGAAGATAACTGTTCTGACCGGCGCCGGTGTGAGTGCCGAGAGCGGAATCACGACGTTCCGTGACAGCGACGGACTGTGGGAGAATCATAATGTAGAGGATGTCGCCTCGATAGAAGGATGGTACAGGAACAGGGCTCTGGTCCTTGATTTCTACAATGCCCGCAGGGCACAGCTGGCGCAGGTGAAGCCCAATGCGGCCCATCTTGCGATCGCCTCTCTGGAAGATGAATACGATGTGACGGTCGTGACACAGAATGTGGACAATCTTCATGAGAGGGCAGGAAGCACTAGGATCATCCATCTCCACGGAGAACTCACGAAGGTGCGTCCGGAGAACTGCTGCAATGAGATGGACGGATTCTCGGAGGAAACCGTATTCGATATAGGAAACGGCTCGGTGGAGGTGGGAGACCTTGCTCCGAACGGGGCCCAGCTCCGTCCTCATATAGTATGGTTCGGTGAGGCTGTCCCTAAGATCGATGCCGCAATCGATGCTGTGGAGGCTGCCGACGTACTTCTCATAGTCGGCACTTCCCTCCAGGTCTATCCTGCAGCGGGACTTTACAGGTATGCCAGAACGGGTACCCCTATATATATTATTGACCCTAAGGACGTGCCTGTCCGCGACAGCCGCCTGACTCATATCAAGGATGTGGCTACCAAAGGGATGGAAACCTTTAAAAATATGATAAATTCGAAATAGGAGTCTTGGAAATTAAAATATTATGCCTATCTTTGCAGCCCTATAATGAAAAGGAGGTGATTTAGACATGATTATAGTTCCAGTAAAGGATGGCGAGAGCATTGAGAAGGCTCTTAAGAAGTTCAAGAGAAAGTTCGAGAAGACAGGTGCAATCCGTGAACTCCGCGCAAGAAAGAACTTCGTTAAGCCGTCAGTTAAGAAGAGAATGCAGATGCAGAAGGCTATCTACGTTCAGCATCTTCAGCTCCAGGACGAGCAGTAATTAGAAAAGAAGATTATTATTCAGAGATTGTCAAGCAATGGAAAAGAGTTGTCGCGAACAACCGCTTGCTGTCTAAAACTTTTAATATTTTAAGTTTTTTATGTACGCAATCGTAGAAATTGCAGGCCAGCAGTTCAAGGTAGAGGCTGGTATGGAAATCTTCGTACACCGCCTTGCGGCAGAGGTAGGCGAGACTGTAGAGTTCGCAAAGGTACTCCTCGTTGACGCAGATGGCACAGTAAAGGTAGGTGCACCTTACGTAGATGGTGTCAAGGTAACAGCAACAGTTCTCGGAAGAGCCGAGAGAGGCGTCAATGACGGAATGAAGGGCGACAAGGTCCTCGTATTCAAGAAGAAGCGTCGCAAGGGTTACCAGAAACTCAACGGACACCGTCAGTATTTTTCAAAACTTCAGATCAATGCGATCGCTTAATTAATTGAGGAGGAACAGAATATGGCACATAAAAAAGGCGTCGGTAGTTCTAAGAACGGTCGTGAGTCACATAGCAAACGACTCGGTATCAAGAAATTCGGTGATCAGGTAGTAAAGGCTGGTAACATCCTCGTTCGTCAGAGAGGTACTGTTCACAACCCAGGTCTGAATGTAGGAATGGGTAAGGATCATACGCTTTACGCACTGATCGACGGTAAGGTCAGCTTCCGCAAGAAGGCTGATAACAAATCTTACGTCTCGGTAGTCCCTTTTGAGAACTAAGACTCGGGGATTGATGATAAAGGAATGAAAGGACTGTAGACCCGGGTGGTATACGGTCCTTTTTTTGATGTCATCCTGAGGAGGCTGAAGGCCGACGTGAGGATCTATAAACAATTTATTCAATAATAATATGCTGACATTAAAACTGCTTCGTGAAAATCCGGAATTCGTGATAGCAAAACTAGCAGTCAAGAATTTCGATGCAAGGGAGATCGTAGAGAAGATCAATGCCCTTGACCAGAACAGAAGGGCTCTTCAGACAGAACTTGATGCATGTCTTGCAGAGCAGAAGAAGAAGGCTGCCTTGATCGGAGGCCTTATGAAGGAAGGCAAGAGGGATGAGGCTGATGCTGTGAAGGCTGAAGTTGCCGGACTGAAGACACGTTCTGCAGAGATTGAAGAGAAGTCTGAGGAAAACAATAAGGAACTCAATTCTCTCCTGGTCCTTCTGCCTAACATTCCATGTGATCAGGTTCCAGAGGGCAAGGGTGCAGAGGACAATGTCGTTGTGAAGACGGGCAATGATATCCCTGAACTCGGCGAGAACAGCCTTCCTCACTGGGAACTCGCAAAGAAGTATGACATCATAGACTTCGACCTTGGAGTCAAACTGACAGGGGCGGGATTCCCTGTCTACAAGGGCAAGGGAGCAAGGCTTCAGAGGGCTCTCATCAACTTCTTCCTGGACTGCAATACTGAAGCAGGATATCTGGAAGTGGAACCTCCGATATTGGTCAATGAGGCGTCAGGTTTCGGTACAGGACAGCTTCCTGACAAGGAAGGACAGATGTACCATGCAGTTGCTGACAACTTCTACCTCGTTCCTACAGCAGAAGTACCTGTGACAAACATCTTCAGAGACGTTATCCTCGGAAACAACGAATTCCCTGTAAAGATGACGGCATATACTCCATGTTTCCGTCGCGAGGCCGGCTCATACGGAAAGGATGTGCGCGGACTCAACCGCCTGCATCAGTTCGACAAGGTCGAGATCGTCCGCGTGGAAAAGCCTGAGGAATCTTATGCCGCTCTGGATGAGATGCTTGTGCATGTCGAGAATATCGTGAAGTCACTTGGTCTTCCATATCGTATACTCCGTCTCTGTGGTGGTGACATGAGTTTCACTTCAGCGATCACATACGATTTCGAGGTGTACTCTGCCGCACAGGGAAGATGGCTTGAGATATCATCTGTATCAAACTTCGAGTCATATCAGGCAAACCGTCTGAAACTCAGGTATAAGGATGCTGAAGGTAAGACTCAGTTGGCACATACCCTGAACGGAAGTTCTCTTGCACTTCCGCGTGTGGTGGCTGCTCTTCTTGAGAATAACCAGAAGGACGGCAGGATCGAGATTCCTGAAGTTCTCCGTCCGTACACAGGATTCGACTATATTGACTAAGGATAAGATCATATTAGGAATTGACCCTGGAACCAATATTTTAGGTTACGGGGTCATTTCCATTGATTCCAAGGGGCCGCATTATGTGGATATGGGTGTGTTTGATCTGCGTAAGATCAAGGACCCGTTCGAGAAACTTGCGAACATATTCTCCGGCGTCAACGAAATAATCGAGGAACTCAGGCCTGACGAACTCGCTGTGGAGTCTCCTTTCTATGGAAAGAATGCTCAGGTGATACTTAAGTTGGGCAGGGCTCAGGGTGCGGCAATTACCGCTGCCATCATGCACGGTATCCCCGTTGCCGAATATGCCCCGAGAAAGGCCAAGATTGCCATATGCGGCAATGGCGCCGCCTCCAAGGAGCAGGTGGCCATGATGATCCAGAAGACTCTGAATGTGGAACTGGACCCTAAATATCTTGATGCGACAGATGCACTTGCAATAGCACTATGCCATCATTATCAGCAGTCTAATCCGCTTGCAGGGGTAGGAGGAAAATCCGACTGGAAGAAGTTTCTGGAAAACAATCCTGACAGGATAAAAAAATGACATTTCTTTAAACCTTTGACGGCAAATTCCGTCTAAATGTTTTGTTCATTGCTGGGAGTAGCAAGTCCCCGCTTTTGTGTGATTGATAAAGTATTTGAAACGAATTAACTATGAAAACAGTGTCTTTTCTATCAAGACTTCTACTGATCTGTGCTGCAATGCTCGTTGCGTCTGTTGCCTTTGCGCAGGGCTCATATACGGTAAAACTCAGACTCATAGACGACAAGACTTCCCAGCCGGTGGGCTTTGCCACTGCATCACTCACCCCAAAGGGTGCAGAGCAGGCCACTAAATATGTTCTTACTGATGAGGAAGGAAAAGGCTCCATTACAAAGGTCGGCAAGGGTACTTATGTGCTTAAGGCTGAACTGATGGGATACAAGACCCATACTCAGGAGATCGTCGTGGCGAAGAGCCTTGACTTGGGAGACATCAAGATGTTTGAGGATGTAGAGCAGTTGGATGCGGCAAGCGTATCTGCAGTCGGCAACCCGATAGTCGTAAAGAAGGACACTATCGAATATTCGGCATCATCCTTCAAGACTTCAGACAATGACATGCTCGAGGAACTCCTCAAGAAACTTCCTGGAGTCGAGGTCGAGGCTGACGGATCGATCACTGCAAACGGTGAGACCATCAAGAAGATAACAATCGACGGCAAGACCTTCTTCCTGGATGACCCTCAACTGGCCTCCAAGAACATTCCGGCAAAGATAATCGAGAAGGTGAAGGTGGTAGAGAAGAAGTCGGATCAGGCTATGTTCACTGGTATTGACGATGGCGAGGAAGAGACAGTCATTGACTTGTCGCTCCGTCCCGGAATGATGCAGGGATGGTTCGGAAACGTCATGGCGGGTGGCGGTCACGATGTGCCAGGAGCAGGTTCTGATATGAACGACATGCGTTTTCAAGGTGCAGGAATGGTGGGCCGTTTTACAGAAGACAGTCAGATAAGTGTCATCCTCAACGCCAACAATACCAATAACCGTGGATTCAACGACATGGCAGGAAGCATGATGCAGGGAATGAGAGGCGGAGGCGGAATGGGCATGGGAATGGGCGGCTGGGGCCGTGGAAACGGTATAGCCACTTCATGGATGGGCGGTCTTAACGGAGCATTCACTCTATTTGACGGTGACATGGATCTGGCCGGAAACTACCTCTACAACGGTTCTTCAAGAGATGTAATCGAGGAAAGTTCAAAGATTACATATCTGGATGACGGCACGCGCCTTCTTAATGACCAGAACGGAGTGAGCAATACCATGAGTCAGGGTCATAGATTCGGTATCCGTCTCGAACATGAGTTCTCCGAGAATACTTCAATCCTTTTCGAGCCTCAGTTCAACTTCGGCCATGGCTCATTCAATGAACTGTCAGATTTCCAGACATATACGGAGCGCGACAACCTTCGCGATTCTACAAATGTAGGTTATACATCCAACCTCGGTGACAACAGGAACTGGTCTGCAAACGGCTTCTTCCTCTTCAGACAGAGATTGGGAAAACCCGGAAGGACGATTTCAGCGAACATCCGTTACCGTTTCAGTGACAACAACCTTGACGGACTGAACCAGTCAGTGACTTCCATCAAGGATGTGCAGACTGCACAGTGGTCTGACTCTCTTGTGAACCAGCGTTTCGATCAGAATTCGAAAAGTGCATCACTCAGCGGAAGGGTAGTATATACCGAACCTCTCGGACATGACTTCTTTCTGGAGGCAAACTATGAATACAGTTGGAACAAGAACAGTTCTGTCAAGAATACATTCAGCAGCCTTACCAATGATATGACTGAGGATGGCTTCCTTATTTACAATCCTGAAGGTGCTGTCATCGATCCAAGGTATTCGAATGAGATCGACAACCGTTCACAGAACCATAGGGTAGGAGCCAACATCAGTTACCAGAAGGAGAAGTTCCGTGCCCAACTCGGTGCGTCGTACAATCCGACGGTCACAGACAACAAGACGACCGGATATGATCCATACCATCAGGTTACGCACAACTGGTCTCCGCAGGCGATGCTCAATTATGAGTTCAATGACAACTCGCACATAAGGTTCTTCTATTTCGGAAGGTCGGCGCAGCCGTCTACCTCACAACTTCTTCCGGTGCCTGACAACTCAAATCCGTTGAGCATCTCTCTCGGTAACCCTAATCTCGATCCGTACTTCAACCACAACGTCAGGGGAATGTTCGGATATACCAACAGGAAGACATTCACATCGGTGCATGCGCGTTTCGGAGCGAGTCTTGTTCAGGATGCCATCACCAATGCGCAGTGGTACGACCCTGCAGGTGTGCAGTATTCTATCCCTGTAAACGGTCCGGGAACAGGTTCTGCAGATTTGCGCATAATGGTCAATTCTCCATTCGGCCAGTCAGGATTCTCTATCTTCTCCATGACATTTGCACGTTACAACCAGTCTACGTCATATATCGGAAAGGGAAATCTGGAGTCTGACAAATATTATAATGCGGAAGAGGCAAGTTTCGACTACGGACTCTTCCATCATGACTTCCCAGACCTGAGCGAGAGCGACCTGTTTGTGAATAACAAGACCCAGACGATGAGTTTTACCCAGAGATTGCGCCTGACCTACAGGAACGACTTTGTGGAACTTACCGCAGGAGGACGTACGAGGATGAACAAGTCATGGTATACCATGGAGAATTCCAATCTCAAGGCTACCTGGAGCAATCAGGTGGATGCATCCATGAACTGGACCATTCCTGGAGGAATCAACCTCATCGCTGACCTGGACTACAACTGGTACAACGGCTATACCACTCCTCAGGAGGATGAGATCGTGCTCAATGCGGAGATTACAAAACTTCTTTTCAAGAATAAGTTCACTCTTGCTCTGAAGGCATATGACATCCTGGGACAGTCCAAGAACCTTTCAGTATCGGATTCTGCCAACTACCACATTGAGACACGTAACAATACGCTCGGAAGGTATGTCATCCTGTCCCTGACTTATCGTTTCGGTAACTTCAACCGCGGAGGCGGTCGTGGTCCGGGTGGTCCGGGCGGCCCGATGGGACCTCCTAGACGCTAGGCTCCTTTAAGGAATCGGACAAGAAGGGCCAGAAGGAGAAGAATGAATATGAACGTGCAGACGCGGCCTGTGATGTCCCCATGGCTTACATAGAAAGTGATGTCATCCCTCAAAGGGATCTGACTCTCGATTACGGCGGGCTCCCACCAGGGAGTCCGCTCTGTTATTTTACCGGACGGACATATTATGGCGCTGATGCCGGTGTTTGCGCATCTTGCTATCGCTCTGCGGGTCTCGATGGCTCTAAGTGAAGCATAACTCAGATGCTGCCTGTATCCCGGGGTGTTGCCCCACCATGCGTCGTTGGTGATGATGGTCATTGCACGTGCCCCCTTGCGGATATAGCCGGTATAATATTCTCCGTAGACCGATTCATAGCATACGGCGCAGCCGACAGGGATCACTGTGGTGCCGTCCTGTATATGCAGAAGACTGATTCCGTCCTGTCCTACGCATCTTCCCATCACTCCTCCCAGAAGGTCATCTATCGGGCAGAATATCCTCGGATATGGTGTGTGCTCGACGGCCACTACCAGTTTGCTCTTATGGAAGATTTCGGTCCTTTGCGTGCCGTCTGTGACAAGTGCTGAATTGTGAGACTCATACCAGAGCCCGTCCTGAATCTTACGCGCTGTGTATGATGGGGCTTCTTTCGAATATATGTATTCGTATGAAGAGGCGCCGAACAGGAGATTGACTCCCGGATAGTCCTTGAGGAAGGTGGTGAAGCCGTTCCATGTACGGCTTCTGGCGTAGTCTCCGCATGTGATGTCGTTGGTGAATGTCTCAGGCGCCAGAAGCAGGAGGGGACCAGCGGTGGAGTCGTTTCTGCGATAGGCAAGGACTTTCTCTGCCTGCGAGAGAAGAATGCCGTTCTGCTGGGCCTGGGTCAGTGCCTGGAACTTGTTGTACGGGTCTATGTTCGGCTGTATGATTGCCACCGGAAGACTGTCGTCTGAGTCCATGGCGTCGTCATACTGCCTGCCGATGACTGCAGATGCCGCTATAGGCAGGAGGACAAGGAGAATGTAACCGGCAGGATAAGCCGCTCTGGCCTTTGCATTGAAAGTCTGCCACCTTCCGTCCGACAGGCTCGTCATCAGTCCGAAGAGCAGAAGATTGCAGGCCCATATCCAGAGAGAACCTCCGAGAGTGCCTGTGACCTCATACCATTGTATGGCCCATGTGGTGCGGGCGAATGAATTGCCAAGGACAAGCCATGGCCATGATATCTCGGCATCAAAATAGAATCTCTCCCATGCTATCCATGTGACCATGAGGAAAATATACGGCAGGGCACCCTTGAATTTCCTTTTACTGAGACGGAAGAGGCCGAATACCAGAGACATCTGAAGGGCGTTTGCGAATATCGCGAAGAGCCCTCCTCCTACTGTGGCGTTGCATACCCAGAAGGTGGTGATGGCGTTCCAGAGCACGAAGCATGAGTAGTGATATATCCATATCAGTTTCTTCTCAAGCATGGTCGCGATCCTCTCCATGCAGAGAAGAGGCACGAGGCCGAACAGAGCCAGAAGGCCGGTATGCGGAACAAGAAACGGAATCGACATCATGACCGCAGAAAGTACGGTCAGTCCCCATAGCAATATATTTTCCTTTTTCATTGTCAGTGATAAGTGAACTTCAGGCAAAGATATGAATAATTTTACTACCTTTGTCTGTTTAGTGATTTGATGTAGAAAGATAAAGATTGGTGCGTCATGCTGGTTGATATGCTCAAAGGTTTTCTCGTGGGGGTGTGCGCGTCGGCTCCGATAGGTCCGATAGCCATTCTCGTTGTGCAGAAATCCCTGAGCAACGGGCATAAGTCGGGATTTGTTTCCGGCTTGGGAGCAAGTGTGGTGGATACCCTCTATGCGTCCATCGCTATCTTTGCATTGGCCTTTGCCCAGAAGTTCATAGAGGACCATCATAATGTGATCCTGCTTGCAGGAGGTGCGGTATTGGTGCTGGTAGGCGTGTCAATGGCCTTTTCGGATCCGTTCCGAAAGATGAAGTCCAATGAAGAACCGGGAGTCTCGCCGAAGGATTTCGGTCAGGCTGTGGCGATGGGGCTTTCCAATCCGATGGCCATATTCGTGATGTTCACCCTCTTCGCCTTCTTCGGACTTGCAGATGAGGCGCCGCACAACTGGAGCGTGACTCCTATCATCCTTTCCGTCAGTCTCGGTTCCGTTTCATACTGGTTCAGCATCTCATGGCTCCTGAGCCGTTTCCGTAAGACGTTCAGGATGAGGACAATCCTTTGGATCAGCAGGATAACGGGAGCGATAATAGTCATCATAGGTATAGCACTTCTTGGACAGGGACTCTTCAATGTCATCTTCCAGGGAGAATCAATAATTTAGGATTATGGAAAAATCAAAAGTATTCTTCACGGACCTCAGGACGGTTCCGGGAAACGACCTTCTTACCAAACTTGAAAGACTCATCAGGAGAGCCGGCATCGGTGAAATAGACTTTGAAGGAAAGTTCACTGCAGTAAAGATCCATTTCGGCGAGCCGGGCAACATGGCGTATATCCGTCCGAATTATGCGGCAAGGGTGATCGATGTCATCCGTTCTCTCGGCGGAAAGCCTTTCCTCACAGACTCGAATACTCTGTATTCCGGAGGCCGTTCAAATGCGGTGGACCACCTCAATGCGGCGATGGAAAACGGATTCAACAGGATCGGAGCCCATGCGGACGTCATCATTGCTGATGGTCTGAAGGGTACTGACTATAAGGAAGTTTCATGCGGCGGCACCTATTGCCCGTCTCCTAAGATCGGTGCTGCGATCGCAGATGCCGACATCGTCATTTCCATGAACCATTTCAAGGGACATGAGCAGAGCGGATTCGGCGGTGCGCTCAAGAATCTCGGAATGGGTTCGGCAAGTGTCGGAGGAAAACTCGAACTGCATTCTTCGTCCCAGCCTATGATCGACCTTGACAACTGCATCGGATGCCATATCTGCGAGAAATACTGCCGTCATGATGCAGTGAAGGTGGTTGACAGGAAGGCTGTCATCGATTACACCAAGTGCGTGGGTTGCGGACAGTGTGTCGCTGTGTGCCAGAAGGCAGCGGCAGTGGTGAAGGACTATGACACATCTGAAGTCCTCAACAGCAAGATTGCGGAATATGCCTATGCTGTCGTGCATGGCAAGCCGTCTTTCCATATAAGTTTCATCATGAACGTGTCGCCTAACTGCGACTGCTGGAACCATAATGATGCCGCCATCATTCCGGACCTCGGAATTGCTGCGTCATTCGATCCTGTTGCACTCGACTGCGCATGTGCTGACCTTGTGAAGGCTGCTCCGTCCCTGATGGGCAATGCGGTGACAGACAAAGACCATGGTGAGAACTGCGGATGCGGACACCATCACCACCACAGCGGTGAGGACAAGTTCCGTATCGTACATCCTGATACCAACTGGGAAGCCGGTGTGGAATACGGCGAGAAGATCGGTCTCGGAAGCCGTGATTATGAACTTGTCAAGATCTGATGGTGATGGCAGAGAAGACTCAGAAGAAAGGCTTTTTCAGCAACTGGATCGTCCGTAATCTGCTTCTTGCAGTACTTATTGTGGCGGTGCTTGTAGTGGGGGCGATGATATTCCTGAATGTGGTCACGCAGCATAACAAGGAGATCAGTGTCCCTGATTTCTCGAACATGACCCTCTCGGAGGCGGAAACTGCGGCATCACACGCTGGTGTCAGACTGGAGGTGACAGACTCTGTCTTCGTGAAGAGGATGAAGAGGGGAGCGGTATACAGACAGAATCCTCCTGCAGGGTCCAAGGTGAAGGAAGGACGTCGTATCGTGTTGACCATCAATGCGGTCAATGCCAAGAAGGTGACCATGCCTGACCTTGTCGGCCTGTCTATGCGTCAGGCAAAGGCGGAACTTATGTCACGCGGTCTTGTGCTGAACCGTCTTATCTATGTTCAGGACCTGGCGACCAACAATGTCCTGCGACAGTTGCGTGGCAACAGGGAGATAGAGCCCGGCACCATGATCGAGAGCGAATCTGCCATCGACCTGGTGGTCGGTCTGAATTCGATGGACAATGTCACTTATGTACCGGACGTTTCCGGTCTGAAGAACCTCAGTGCCGTCGAGGCCATACAGGATCATTCCCTGAATGTCAAGACATTGAAGTTTGATACTACTGTCAAGGACTATGACGATAGTCTGAATGCGATGGTTTACCGTCAGGAGCCCGCTCCTTCTGATTCTGTGAAAGTGAACATGGGAGATGAAGTGGTGCTGTATCTTACCGTCGATCAGGCACGTGTACCTGTAAAGAAGGAGAAGTAGGATGAGCACATATTTCGATTTTGAAGAGGATCCGGTAGAGGATATTGATGTAGACTCGGCAGGTGACGAGGTTGCCTTTGAGGACGAACAGCAGGAGATGTTCGAGCATTACAGGTTCGACATTTCCGCCGGTCAGGTGCCTATGCGTGTGGACAAGTATCTTGCGACACATATGGAGTACACCTCACGTCACCGCATCCAACTTGCGATAAAGGCAGAGTATATCCGTGTCAATGACAAGATTGTAAAGGCCAATTATGTGGTCCGTCCCGGTGATGTGGTGAAGTTCGTCATGCCTTATCAGCGCCGCGGACTGGAGATTCTTCCTGAGGCGATTCCTTTGAACATTATATATGAGGATGACGATGTGCTGGTGCTCAACAAGGAGGCCGGCATGGTGGTCCATCCGGGACACGGACACTTCAGCGGTACTCTTGTGAATGCCCTTGCCCACCATCTGGGCATCTCTCAAGGCCCTGATGCAGATGACGAAAGGATGGGTGTGCTTGTGCATCGTATTGATAAGGATACTTCCGGACTTCTTGTCGTCGCCAAGAATGACGAGGCTCAACTCGACCTTGCAAAGCAGTTTTTCGTCCATTCGATCGAGCGTCGTTATGTGGCCATCGTATGGGGCAACCTTAAGGATGACGAAGGCACCATCATCGGGAACATAGGCCGCGACCCTAACGACAGGATGAGGTTCAAGGTGTTCCCGGAGGGAGATCATGGAAAGCATGCGGTGACCCATTACAGAGTCCTCGAGCGATTCGGGTATGTGACAGTGGTCAAGTGCCGCCTGGAGACAGGACGTACCCATCAGATCCGTGTCCATTTCAACTGGATCGGCCATCCTCTCTTCAATGACGGGCGTTATGACGGCTCGGAGATCCGCAAGGGTACAATCTATGCCAAGTACCGTCAGTTCATCGAGAACTGCTTCAGGCTGCTGCCAAGGCAGGCCCTGCATGCCAAGACTCTCGGCTTCGTCCATCCTAAGACAAGGCAGATGGTCAGATTCGACTCTGAACTTCCTGCCGACATGCAGTCCCTGATAGACAAATGGCGCAAATACTCCGAGAACATGACCCAGTTTCTGGAAGAGGAATAGACATACATGCCTGCATTTTAGCGGGTATGACAACTTTTGTTAATGGTTGCAGTGCGGGCAAGGATCGTATGGCTGTAGAATCCTGTATTTGAACAGGTATGACAACCCTCACGTTTCTTCTCACAAGCCCAACCCCACTGTTGTAGAAGCCTGTATTTGAACGGGTATGACAACTTCTCTTGAACATAGTAGAGAAGGTCAGTTTTTGTTGTAGAAGCCTGTATTTGATCGGGTATGACAACTGTTTCTGATTAATTTTTATCTTATCAAACCTGTTGTAGAAGCCTGTATTTGAACGGGTATGACAACTTCAGCAACCAACAGTCAACGGTACAGAAAGTACGTTGTAGAAGCCTGTATTTGAGCAGGTATGACAACAACAATAGCGATTTTGCCTTTGGACCAGTTGAATGGTTGTAGAAGCCTGTATTTGAACAGGTATGACAACAGGCTGGTTTCAATTCTTTTTTCGGCTTCTGTTGTGTTGTAGAAGCCTGCATTTGAACGGGTATGACAACTTACTTACTGTAAATGTCTCGTCTGCGTCAATGGTGTGTTGTAGAAGCCTGTATTTGAGCAGGTATGACAACACGACAAGGATAGCAATCGCAACGATTGCGTAGAGTTGTAGAAGCCTGTATTTGAGCAGGTATGACAACTAACTGTACGGTTTGCGTAGAGAACTCGCTCTCCGTTGTAGAAGCCTGCATTTGAACGGGTATGACAACCTTTTTGTGTGGCAAAGACTTGCTCTTGAAAGAAGTTGTAGAATCCTGTATTTGAACGGGTATGACAACAGGTTTTTTATCGGGTAAAGAGATGAGTTGTCGGTGTGCAGACGGTTTTCTGAAGAATGGTTGAAGTTTCTGAAATCGTGGGTGCGAACTATGCGCCTGCTTTACGGCGACCGGCAACAGGGTCTTTTTGCAAGTGGTTAATATGTAGTAGGGTATAAAATAAGAGTATTTGCAATTACCTGATTGTCAATCTTTTGTAACAGTGCTATGAGAAATGTCTGTTCCCGGTCGTTTTAGATTCTATGATTATCCGGGAACAGGACTTCCAGACACCAATAATACGCTGGGAGGCTTGTTCTCAGACCAGAAATCTAATAGAGTTCACAGTGAGATCAGCAAAGAAC
Source organism: Bacteroidales bacterium (assembly GCA_017471965.1). GTDB lineage: Bacteria > Bacteroidota > Bacteroidia > Bacteroidales > UBA932 > Cryptobacteroides. Next base: position 83,960 of record JAFURF010000070.1, on the reverse strand, counting down.
ATAGAAAGAAACTGTCGGATGAAAATATCAAACGGCACTACTGACCCGCGGCACCGTCGCCGGAATATACGACCTCCGGCGACTACAGATCAAGCGCTGCGTGCGGCTCGGCCCAAGGGCCGTCCTCACGCTTGATCTGTTGCCTTTCTATCACCCGAAATGTCCACCCTTGAGTTTGGGCACTCAATTATCACCCCAAGTGTCCAGGTGACCGAAAAAACTTTTAATGATAACTGTATCGCTTTTTGCCCGATTCGTGACACAGCCCTTCCGATTTTCATACAAATTCCTCGATTTCATCCACCACTGTGACACTTTTCAGCCAAAACACGTCACAGCACTCTTTCTCTAGCGCCCAATGTGCGACCTGTTTTCGATGGACCGCAGGTAGTGTTTTCTCAGATATATTAAACAGGTATGATACACTCGTCATTGAACAGAAATCGGGGTCAACATTACTTCATAGTTGACATTGTCGGCTACACCTTCTCCGTTTCTGCTCCTTAATTCTTATAAATCCTGTCCATATCAGCAGGGTTGTGGTTCGGATAAACCTTCGCCGTTTCTGCCCCTCGAACACTCAAAAGTGTAAAGGAGTGTCGATGGTATTCTGTAAAACGGATATTAAAAGGTAAGACGGAGGCAGTTTTACCTTTCATGCGTTCATAACACGTCATTTGAGCAATATCTTTTTTTCAAACCTCTCGAATTCGATAGTTTAAATCCCTGGTGAGGAGCAGTTTTCAGGTCAGAATCAAAAAATCGGGCGTTTTTTTGATTCTGATGTCTGTTTTGTGTGATAAAAGTGGTTTTCTTTGACCCTTTTTCGTTTAGAATCAAAAAACAGTAGGATTTTTTGATTCTGGTTGGACAATTGTGTAAACTTACATATCAGCACCTCTGTAAAAGGGAAATGGGTTTCGTTCAGTTGTTTTTTGTGGTTTTCAGAAACATAAAAATCGTTATATTTGCGAAGAAAATCACTAAATCCTTAATGTTATGATTTACAAAATGTTCAAAAAGTCATCAATTTTAAAGAATGTGATTACTGTTGAGAATCAGGAAGTTGTAGAAGCCTGTATTTGAGCAGGTATGACAACACGCATATCCTTGATTGCTTGTTCCATTGCAAGGTTGTAGAAGCCTGTATTTGAGCAGGTATGACAACTAACTGTACGGTTTGCGTAGAGAACTCGCTCTCCGTTGTAGAAGCCTGCATTTGAACGGGTATGACAACTTCAACCTCTGTCGGCATATTCTGCACTACCTGCAGTTGTAGAAGCCTGTATTTGAGCAGGTATGACAACGGTTTCTGTGGCGGTATAGGTTTCTCCTACTTTGTTGTAGAAGCTTGTATTTGAGCAGGTATGACAACTTGTCCACTTCATCTCAGGAAAAGCATCGGTTGTGTTGTAGAAGCCTGTATTTGAGCAGGTATGACAACAACTTGCATATCCGTTGGTTCTTACATGACGCTCAAGTTGTAGAAGCCTGTATTTGAACGGGTATGACAACATTTTTAAGATTTGTTTTGGGGGTTTGGGAGAAATAGGGTAACTTTAACAGGATAAACAGTTACCTTGTTGATATGAATACATTTATAGACTCTTTCATCAGGCGTGTCCAGATCCAGAACCATTCATGGCCTAAACGCCCTAAGTATGTGCGTCCTGTCGAGAACCTCAGACCTGACGACCTGGCATTCCAGAGCCATTTTACGGCATATCTCAATATGGCCCGTCAGAACTGCTGCATCATCCTGGGCCACCTTTCCCAGTCTCTCGGATTCAAGGCATCTTCTGTCAAGGATACCACGCTTACGTCGTCCCCTCTTCTCGGGCAGAACGGACTTCTTAGTCCTAAGAAGGAGGTCAGCGACCTTATAAGAGGTCGTCTGCTCTCGGCATTTCCTATGCTCGACCCGATGATAAGATATAGGAAGGCGGTCGACAAGGAAAAGGATGATTATGCCAGGATCGTCATTACGTCGGAAGACGTGTCAGAAATGCTGCGGGACCTTCTGGATGTGTTGTCATACTATAGGGACATGGCCTCTCATGTCGTGTTCAATGATGACCGTACTGTTTCTGCTGAGTTCGCTTCAAAGGAAAAGAAGGTGGCCGAGTGTCTGAATTACATGATGACCGTATCGTTACGTATCGTCAAGGACAGGTTTTCTCTCGCTGTTTCAGATCTTGATTTCTATAACCGGAACAGATATATGATGGTGAACAGAAAGCCTCTGTTGAATGCGGGATTTGCTCATGCGGTCCGTACAGAAGACTATAGGCTCACATTGATGGGACTTGTGCTTCTATGCTGTCAGTTCATCGAGAAGCAGTATGCGTCAATGTTCTTTGACGCCCTTGACAAGCATAGCAATGGTGCAAGGTTCTATGGAATAGCGGATGCCATACCGATGGTCAACGTTGGTACGAAGTATGAGCGTAAGATGGTTCCTATGTATACGGGGGATGAGGCCCAGAAGCAGGTGCAGAAGCAGCGCATGGCATTGCGTGAGGCCTATAGCGTATATCGGGTGCGCATACCGAAGGAACGCCTTGAAAGTACAAGGAGTGATATGGCGCTTGCTCTGGACATTCTGAATGAACTTGGAAAGTGCCCGGAAGAACTTTTTGAGCATCTTTCTCCGGAGGACAGGGAGTCCTTCAAGAACGAAGAAGGGGTGTTGATGAAAAGAAGTTCGGACAGGTTTCCTCAGTTGGCGTTGAAGTGGCTTGATGAGAACGAGAAGTTCGCTAATCTGCGTTTTCATGTCACTTTCGGAAAGTACAGGTGGCTTTTCTGTCAGGATAAGAAGTGTGCTGACGGAATAGTCCGTCCAAGGTGGCTACAGAAGGAATTGAACGGCTTCGGGCGTATTCAGACGGTGGAAAGGAAGAGGACCGGACTTGAACCGGGCTGGGACGGGACCGGACTGATCAGGAAGTTTGAAGAAGTGGTGACCGATGAGGTGCAGAAGGAACCTTATATAACAGATTTCAGGACTCAATATCTTTTCAATCGTGATAAGATCGGCATCAGTATGAGTGAATATATGCCAGGCATAGGGGATATCCATTCCAGAAAGGAGTGGGGGAAGCATGCCGGTGTTCCTGATTTCTATCTGAGTGTATATGATATTCCTGCAATGCTCTTCCTGACATGGCTCCTCGGAAAGAATTCTTCCGCTGTGGAGAAACTTCTGGCCAACTGCAAGGCTGCCTACATGAAACTGTTTGATGATCTTGCAAAAGGAAAGTGGGAGGGAGAAAAGAATGTATCGGACTACTGTGCAGGAGAGGGAACGGTAAGATATACCCTCAGATGGTATGATGTTCCGATGAAGATCAGACGTAAGATGCCGCTTCTGGGCGGTGACCGCGATTTTGAGGAGAAGAAGTCTTTTGAGACTTTGGCCCGAGAGGCTCTGACCAGAATGCTTCAGAGGACGGAAAATCAGTTGGAGAAGTTTGACAGGGAACTCGCATCGGCTCGTGACCTCAAGGCAAACAAACAGGGAAAAGACAGATTTGTGGACATACGTGCCGGTTCTCTTGCAACTTTCCTTGCCAGGGACATCGTGCGTCTTATGCCAGTGTCTGATAACGGCCGCAATAAGCCGACCGGCTTGAATTACAACATTGTGCAGAAGGCTATTGCGACATATAAGCCTTCCGAGGGAGGACTCGAAGCGTTGACCGGTGTGTTCCGAGATGCCAGGATCATCGGAGTGAAGGACGGCTCTCATCCGTTTCTGGAAGAACTTCTCACCAAGAAGAAACCGTCATCTGTCCTGGCCTTGTACAGACATTATCTGGAATATAGGAAGGCATATCTTGAGAATGCATTGAAAGGCGCGAACAAGTCAGGACTCAGGAATCTTCCGTTCCTTAAGTCCGGACGTCAGAAGTATGCGGTGGATCAGGCAGACTATGCAAGGAGGCTTGCTGAATCCTACAGGAACTGCCCTATATATCTGCCGACAGGCATATTTACGGATATGCTGAAGGATCAACTTGCCAAGATTGATGTCATGAAACCTGTGCTGGAAAATGACAAGGTAAATGCAAGTTATCTGATTGCACAGTATTTTGAAAAGGTGGAGCATGACAGCGAGCAGCCTCTGTACAGACTCAAGCGAAATTATCGTGTGTTCGATCTTCTGGAGTTCACCGATGAACCGAAATATTGGAGATTGAATGAACGGTCCGATAAGGCAGGCAAGTATGGACTTGCCAAGCGCAACATATTCTGGAACAGGATGGGTGAATATTATAAAGGCCTGAAGAAGTTCTATAAAGGATATGAAAGTAAAAGGACTGCAGTTGACTGGAGGGAAAAACTTAAGATTGTGGAGGCGGAGCATGCTATGTGGAACAGCCTGAAGGATGCATCCGGTGAGGCCCGTCTCAAGATGAAGGACGGTGTCTTCTATTCACGTCTGTTAAGTGCCAGAAAGGAATATGACGATTGCGAAAGGGCTCTCAGACGCCTGAAGGTGCAGGATATCGTCCTTTTCCTTGCTGCGCGAGAGACTCTGAACCTTCCTAAGGACAAGGTGTTCAGACTTAAGAACCTCAGTCTTTCTGAAGGCAACAAGAATATTCTGTCATCTGCCATTGACGAGTTCTCGGTAGACGTGGTATGGACGGAAAAAGAAGGTGCGGCAAAGGTGACGCATTCAGCATCCATAAAGGAGAATGATGTGGTCATAAAGAACTATGGAAGAATGTTCCGACTTCTGCATGACGACAGAGTGAAGACCCTTCTCCCTCATATATATGATTCAGCCTTATCTGAAAACATTACAGGTGACCGTATCACTGTGAAGGATAATAAGGTCATCATAGACAAGTCGCTGTTTGATGAAGACCTTATGAATTATGACTTACGTCGTCATGAAATCTGTGAGATCATCCTTCGCTTCGAGGCCGCTTCAATAAAGAGATTCGGACTAGACGGAAGGGTGGATTTCAAGGCTGCGCTCGATGCCCTGACCGGCAGGAGCCTGCTGAATGATGAGGATGCAAGGATCCTGTCAGCCATCCGAAATGCATATAACCACAATAAATACCCGGCCAAGGGCACGGATGTGAAGGTGAATGTGATGGCCCTTCCTAAACTGACGGAAGACCTGTTGAGGATTTTTTCCGATACGGGAAACAACAGAGTCAGGTAACGGGACTGCATGCAGATGAAAAAGGAGAGAAACTCAATCGAGTTTCTCTCCTTTTTCATTGTAAAATTCATTCTGCAGGACAGTGAAGTCGGTTGTTTCCACAACTTCGATCTTGCATCTGTACTTCTTCTTCCATCTTCCGACGATAGAGGTGAAGAGTCCTCTTGTAAGGTAGGCTCCGAGGATCGGATTGACCTTCAGGGTCAGATTCGTGATCTTCTTTTCGCCCACATAGTAGGACAGTCTTCTTTCGATGGCCTCATCGATTACGACACTTGAAGATATCTTTCCGGTACCGTTGCACACCGGACAAACCTCCTGGGTATTGATCTCGGTTGCCGGACGGACCCTCTGTCTTGTGATCTGCATCAGGCCGAATTTGGTCAGAGGCAGCACGTTGTGCTTGGCTCTGTCGGATTCCATCAGTTCCTGCATCTTCTTGAAGAGAGCGTTCCTGTGTTCGTTCGACTCCATGTCGATGAAGTCCACTATCACTATTCCGCCCATGTCGCGAAGTCTGAGTTGTCTGGCGATTTCCTCGGCTGCATAGCAGTTGACGTCGAAGGTGTTCTGCTCCTGCTCCTTGTTCTTCGAGCGGATGCCGCTGTTGACGTCGATCACATGCAGTGCTTCAGTGTGCTCGATCACCAGGTATGCCCCCTGTTTGATAGGTACGACCTTTCCGAAAGAACTCTTGATCTGTCTCGTTACTTCGAAGTGGTCAAAGATCGGTGTCTTGTCCTTGTAAAACTTCACGATCTTCTCCTGCTCCGGTGAGATCAGAGAGATGTACTTGCGGGTCTCCTCATATATGTTCTCGTCGTTCACATAGATGTTTGTGAATGAATCGTTGAGAAGGTCTCTGAGGATGGTGGTCGTCTTGCTGTACTCCGTGAAGAGCAGCTGCACCCCTTTTGATCTTGCAAGTTTTTTCCAGGAGTTCTCCCATTTCTCCACGAGCGACATCAGTTCCGCATCCAGGACCGCAGCGTTCTTGCCTTCTGCGGCGGTACGGATGATCGCTCCGTAATTCTTTGGAAGAATGCTCCTTACAAGTGTCTCCAGCCTTCTTTTCTCCTCTTTGGAAGAAATCTTCTGGGATACGCTCACCTTCTCGGCGAAGGGGAGCAGTACAATGTTTCGTCCTGCCAATGAAATTTCTGCAGTCAGTCTTGAACCTTTTGTCGAAATCGGCTCCTTTACAATCTGGACTATGATCATCTGTCCGGGCGTAAGCACGTTCTCGATCCTGCCTTCCTTTTCCAGGATGTGGTCAGGCTTGATGTGCTTGTATATGCCTTTGTTGTCTGAGTTAGGATTTACTCTCTTGACGAATTCGTCGAATGCTTGAAAGTAAAGTCCCAGGTCAAGATAATGGACAAATGCCTCCTTCTCGTCTCCGATGTCGACAAAGGCAGCGTTGAGGGCCGGAAGAATCTTCTTTACTTTTCCGAGGTATACGTCTCCTACGGAAAAACTATGGCCCTCGCTGGACTCTTTGTTCAACTCGATCAGCCTGTGGTTTTCCATCAGTGCTATCGAGACTTCAGTTGAATTGACATCAACGATAAGATCTTTTACAGACTCCATCAGGAATTTCAGTGATAAGAGAATTTTAAAAAAAGAGACCGACCATCCTGGTCGGCCTTCTTTAGCGGACTGCTAAAATGGCAGACACTGAAAGAAAACTACTTTCTCTTCTTGTGTCTGTTCTTGCGCAGGCGCTTCTTGCGCTTGTGCGTAGCCATCTTATGCCTTTTATGCTTCTTTCCGTTTGGCATAGTTAATAAGGTTTAATTTATGATGTTTAAGATTACTTTACTACGTTAACGAATACCTTGGCAGGCTTGAATGCCGGAATGTTGTGAGCCGGAATAGTCATTGTGGTATTCTTGGTGATGTTTCTAGCAGCCTTCTCAGCCCTGTGCTTGATGATGAAGCTGCCGAAACCACGAAGGTATACAGGGTTGCCCTTTGCGAGTGAGTTCTTGACACTCTCCATGAAAGATTCAACAACGATCTGTACTGTTGCTTTCTCAATGCCGGTTGCCTTTGCAACCTCATTTACGATCTCTGCCTTTGTCATAACTTATTTAAATTTAATTCAAAAACTATTTTTCGGTATATCCCGCAAAGGTAGAGCGAATTTTTCAATTAACCAAATCACATCTCTAAAAATCTGCCTTAAAAACGTATAAGAGTGATGATTTTGTCATAATTCATGACACTTTTGATGCAAATCGGTTGTGGCATGGAGATTGACCATATATATTGCAACCTGATAAAATGGGATAACTCTGCCATTTTGTCAGTAGTGACACCTTGTGCAGGGCCTTGGTAGATTGAAATATCTTTCATTTTCATGCAGGACCTTGAAGTAAGAGTTAAGTTAAGTGATTTGGAATTAGAGTAATAAGTTGAAGAAAAAAGATAGGTTTTGAACGAAGTGAAAGTAAGTCCCCTCTCCGAGAGAGGGGATTTAGGGGAGAGGTAACGTGGATGAAAAATCTTTCATTTTCATGCAGGACCTTGAAGTAAGAGTTAAGTTAAGTGATTTGGAATTAGAGTAATTAGTTGAAGAAATATGAGAGATTTATTTAACGACATAATGTCCGCAGCAGGCACCGAAGTGAGCATCATCCCGGTGATGCAGGGAGAGGGGGTGATGAAGATAGATGAGTCGCAACTGCCGGATTCACTGCCGATTCTTGCTCTCCGCAATGCCGTCCTCTTCCCGGGTACGGTATATCCCATCACCATCGGAAGGGAAAAGTCCATCCGTCTTATCGAGGATGCGGAAAAGCACAACACATTCATCGGGGCGGTTCCTCAGAACGACCTTTCAGTCGAGGATCCTCGCAAGGATGACCTCTATACGTTTGGTACCGTGGCCAAGATAGTGAAGACTCTCGAGATGCCGGACGGCACCATCACCGCCATCCTCCAGGGCTACAAAAGGTTTGAGGTCGAGAGCATATACGATTATGAGCCTTATATGATAGGAAGGGTCCGCTATCTTGACGATATCGTGCCTGAAAATGATGCACCTACGCGCATGATGGCAGAATCTCTGAAAGAAAAAGCCACTCAGATCATCCGGACTTCTACCTTCGTGCCGCGTGAGGCCGCAAGTGCTTTGAAGGGTATCGATAACTTTGAGTTCCTTGTCAACTTCATTGCTACCACCATCGAAGTTGAGAATTTCATGGATAAGGTGGAACTTCTCCAGCATGGTGAACTTGCCGTAAGGGCGATGAAACTCCTGTCAGTGCTTGATACCCAGGTGGAACTTCAGAAGATCAAGCAGGAGATCAACCAGAAGGTGAAGACTGAGATTGACCAGCAGCAGAGGGAATATTATCTGAACAACCAACTCAAGACCATCCAGGAAGAACTCGGAATGGATGACGTGGAGGAGTTCGCACAACTTCGTGCCCGTGCAGAAGAGAAGTTATGGCCTGCTTCGGTCCAGGAGATCTTCGACAAGGAAATGGCCAAACTCGAGAGATACAATCCGAGTTCGCCGGACTACAGCATTCAGTACAACTACATCCAGTTCATGCTGGACCTTCCGTGGGGTGAGATGTCAAACGACAACCTTGACCTGAAGAACGCTCAGAAGGTCCTCGACGATGATCATTACGGTCTTGAGAAGGTCAAGGAAAGAATTATAGAGTATCTTGCCGTCCTCAAACTCAAGGGCGACATGAAGTCGCCGATACTCTGCCTCTACGGCCCTCCGGGTGTGGGTAAGACGAGTCTCGGCAAATCCATTGCACGTGCTCTGGGGCGTAAGTATGTACGTATCGCACTCGGTGGAGTGCATGACGAGTCGGAGATCCGCGGACACAGGAAGACCTATGTCGGAGCACTTCCGGGACGTATCCTGAACGGCATCAACCGTGCGGGTACATCCAACCCTGTGATAGTCCTTGACGAGGTGGACAAACTCAGCAGCGACTTCAAGGGCGATCCGTCTTCTGCTCTCCTTGAGGCCCTTGATCCTGAGCAGAATACGGCCTTCCATGACAACTACCTCGATATTGACTATGATCTGTCGAATGTGTTGTTCATCACGACAGCGAACAATATCGAGACCATCCAGCCGGCCCTCAAGGACCGTATGGAGATGATCAATGTCAGCGGTTACCTTGCTGAGGAAAAGATGGAGATCGCGAAGAACTACCTTGTGCCTAAGCAGATGACTGAGCACGGACTCGAGAAGGGACAGTTGAAGTTCAGCGGAGATGCTCTTGCAAAGATCATTGATGAGTATACCCGCGAATCGGGAGTGCGCGGTCTGGAAAAGCAGATAGCAAAGGCTGCCCGCGTCACAGCGAAGAAGATCGCCCTCGGAGAGAAGTATCCTAAGGTGCTGAAACCGAACCATCTGAAGGAATACCTCGGCCTGCCGACCAATTCTCACGATGTGCAGAAGGGCAATGAGGCTCCGGGAGTGGTGACCGGCCTGGCATGGACCTCGATGGGAGGCGAGATCCTCTTTATCGAGAGTTCCGTAAGCAAGGGCAAGGGAGTCCTCTCCATGACCGGTAACCTCGGTGACGTGATGAAGGAATCAGCCCAGATCGCATTCCAGTACATCAAGGCTCATCCGGAACTCACAGGCCTTACATATGAGGAATTCATCGAAAAGGACATTCATGTGCATGTCCCTGAAGGAGCGGTCCCTAAGGACGGACCTTCGGCAGGTATCACGATGGTGAGTTCGATGGTCTCTGCCTATCGTCAGCAGAAGGTGAAGAGCGGCATTGCCATGACGGGTGAGATGACTCTTCGCGGACGTGTCCTTCCTGTAGGAGGCATCAAGGAGAAGATTCTTGCTGCCAAGAGGTCTGGAATCCACACCATAGTTATTTCCGAGGAAAACAGAAAAGATGTCGAGGATATAAAGGAAATTTACATAAAAGGTCTTACCTTTGTCTATGTCAACAATATTCAGGAAGTGATTGAATACATATTCAATTGATTATGAATGTACGCATAGAACAGAGTTGGAAGAACGCGCTGGCGGACGAATTCGGGAAACCGTATTTCGCTCAACTGGTGCGTTTTCTTCATGAAGAGAAGGCTGCCGGCCAGAGGATCTTCCCTCCCGGAAGTCAGATATTCAAGGCCTTTGACCTGACGCCGGTGTCGGAACTGAAGGTGGTGATTCTGGGTCAGGATCCGTATCATGGATTTGGCCAGGCTCACGGACTGTCGTTTTCCGTGCCTGATGGTGTGCCTGCCCCTCCGTCGTTGAAGAACATCTTCCGTGAGATAGAGACGGATCTGGGGATCAGGATGAGCGGCCGGCCCAACCTTGAGAAATGGGCACGTCAGGGAGTCCTTCTTCTGAATGCGGTCCTGACTGTCCGTTCAGGTGCTCCTGCCTCTCACAGCAGAAAGGGATGGGAAGAGTTTACGGATGCGGTAATACGATATATATCAGATAATTGTGAGGGAGTGGTCTTCCTTCTGTGGGGCAATTTCGCACGAAGCAAGAGTGCTCTGATCGACAGGTCAAGACATCATGTGCTGGAGGCTGCCCATCCGTCGCCCCTTGCACGAGGCGCTTTCTTCGGATGCCGGCATTTTTCTAAGACCAATGCCCTCCTGACTTCGCAAGGACGTACCCCTATCGACTGGATTCTATGATCTGTAATCCGTTGATTCGCAGTGAGTTGAATAGTTCATCCTGCCTGCTAGAGATGTCGGGACAAGTATGCTAAGTTGTTGGTGTTTAGGTGTTTGGGTGTCACGGATTGAGTGCGGCAGAGAAAAATTGAGATAAGTTGACTTATATAGAATAATGTGATAATGTCGGGAAATATGAAAAGGAAAGCGATGTTTCCAGGATCTTTCGATCCTTTTACTGCGGGCCATCTCAATATCTTGAAGAGGGCTCTGACCATGTTCGATGAAGTCGTGGTTGCGGTAGGCGTAAATATCGACAAGAGAGGCTTCTTCCCTAATGAGAAGAGGATAGAGATAATCCGTCAGGCTACTGCCGGTCTGGATGGGGTCAGTGTCATCCAGTATGATAACCTGACGATTGACAAATGTCGTGAACTTGGCATACACCATATAGTGCGAGGCGTAAGGAACATGATAGACTTTGAGACCGAAAGATCCATCGCGGATGCAAACAGGAAACTGGCGCCGGATATCGAGACCATCATAATTCCTACTGCTCAGGAGTTTGCACACATCTCCTCTACAGCAGTCCGTGACCTCCTGAAACACGGCGGTGACACATCACTCTTTGTCCCTGACGGTGTTGAACTATAGATTGTCCTGTTCCGAATGGAAATTTATACGGAATCGACATTTTGCCAGCCCCTGCTTGGGGAGGGACCTACGAAGCGGGAGGAATCGATGGCGTATTTTCCTTTTCGGAAAATTTAATGTAATGTCCCGGATGAAAAGATATATGACGGCCATGGCCGTGGCATTATGCTTCTGTGCAGATGCCATGGCTCAACTTGACTCTGTCCGCATCAGTGCACTCAATGCTAAGATGACGGAATATTTCGATGCATTGAAATATGAGAGCATTGACGTGCAGAAGGAAGAATGTGACTTCATGATAGAGACCTGCACTGATTCTCTTGTCAGACAGCATGTGGCCTTGAGCATATATGACCATTATATAGACTCTGACATCATGGGTGCAGAGGCAGTTGCCCTTCATGTTGTGGACAGATGGTTTCTGACGGGTGTGGTCAAGATGAGGGATGAGATGGAACTTCTTGGTGCCAAGGTGTTTGCCGAGTTCAACAGACAGTCCCAGATCGGACAGAAGGCTCCGTCTTTGACCCTTAAGGATATGTCGGATGCTCCGGTGGAACTTTTTGACAGGCCCGGAAACAGATATACGGTCCTGTATTTCTATGACACATCCTGCGCTACCTGCAAGGTGCAGTCGATCCTCTTGCGCAATCTTTTAGAAGACAATGACTTTCCGGTGGATTTTGTGGCTGTATACTCTTCCGATAATCATGAACAATGGAAAAAATATGTCGGGGACAGATTGTCTTTCAACGGAGCCAGGACCGCGGTCACCCATTTATGGGATCCGGAACTTGAGTCTGATTTTCAGCGGAAATATGGCGTAGTCCAGACCCCTCGTCTTTTCCTGATTGCCCCAGACCGCACTATTATAGGGCGCGGTCTTGACGCCCAGGCCCTTTCCCAGATGCTTCATGCCATATTCGATGTAAAGGAACTGACATATGGCTCGGAAGAGTCGATGACTATGTTTGACGGCCTTTTTGCCGGTGGAACGCCATCTGCCGGAGAAGTGACCGATATTGCTGACTATATTTCATCAGTCACGCTGGCAAAAGGAGATACTGTGATGTTCAGACAGATGACAGGTGATCTGCTGTATTACCTCTCGGTGCAAAGAGGGGATGGGTTCAAGGAAGGACTTGCACATCTTATCGACAGGCACATCCTTTCCCGTAGTGACATCTGGCGCTCTGCTGATGATTCTCTTAAGGTAATCGGTTTTGCGCAGATGACGGATGACCTCCTTTCCAGGTCTGAACCAGGACGGATGGTGCCGGACCTGAAACTTCCTGGCCGGCTCATGACCTCCCGTAAGGTCAAGGACGGGACCTTCAGCCTCCGCAAATTGCGGGGTAATAGAAATATAGTGCTTTTCTATACCGACGGATGCAATGTCTGTGCAGCAGAAAAGGCTTCTGCGAGTGAATTGGTGGCGCGGGAACCGAAGGTGAAGGTCCTGATGGTCAATGTGGATGAAGTCCTGTCGTCATCTCCGTCTCTTGCCGGGCGTGTGTTCGATTCCTTCGACCTTTCCACCTTGCCTTTCATTCTGGAAACCGATAGGAAAGGAAGGATCCTGAGACGGTATATTACAATTTCTGAATAAAAATATACAAAAATTGTGTAGTTTGGCGTGCCCTTTGTTTTCAGGCAGATTTAAAGATCGATAATCTACCTAAATCAGAGAGTCATGCATAATTTCATTGAAGAGTATCTGGACAATCCTTCACAGGCGATAGCCTCTGCAGTTCAGAAAGTTTCCGGTACAGACCGGTTTGATGCCATTGATGATGAGATGATCTACAGGGAACTTGCTACAGGGGAGTTCCGCCTCTATCAGGAAATCATATTCAGCACATCTGCTGACGACCTTCATCGTGCGGACTACTCCAGGACTGTTGCGTAGTCTTTCTTGCTTTCCGTTTTGAATATCTATATATTTGTACCTATGTTGACAGGTACGAATATAATTATCATGGCAGCGGCGGTGCTCTTTACCGCACTGTTTACTTTGCTTATAGTATCGCTTATCGCTGCAAGGAAAGACAGAACGGATACATTGATGCTGATGGAGGCCCTCAAGGCCTAGTTGGCGGCAGACAGCGAAAAGGCCTTGAAAGCGCGTGAAGAAGACCTTGACAAAAGGGCAAAAGCCATGTTCGAATCCCTTGCGGGCAGTCTTGACAAGGAGATAAAGGACATGAAGGATGCTTTCGAGAAGAACCGCATGACTCATGCAGAGGCATCTCAACATCTCCGTGCCAATCTGGACAATGCCGTGAAGAGCCTTCGCGAACAGACCGCCTCAATCGGTGACAAGGCGGACAATCTTGCCGATGCACTCAGGGGCCGCAACAAGACACAGGGCAATTGGGGCGAGGTCATTCTTGACAATCTCTTTACTGCCGAGGGACTGCGTGAGGGGCGTGACTATGACAAGGAGGAAACCCTTCGCGATGAAAACGGAATACTTCTCCGTAATGAGGATACATCCCGACTGATGAGGCCGGACTTCATTCTGCATTACCCTGACGGGAATGATATCGTTGTCGATTCCAAAGTCGTCCTGACCGCCATGTATGACTATTATTCCACTGATGATGAGGCTCTTAAGGCAGATGCTCTCGACCGTCATGTCGCTTCCATGCGGGAACAGGTCAGAAAACTGGCCAGAAAGGACTACGGCAGATACCTCAAGCCCGGGCACAGGATGCTCGACTATGTCATCATGTTTGTCCCGGTATACTCTGCCCTCCGTCTAGCCACCGAATCTGACAGGCATCTCTGGCATGATGCCTATTCGCAGGGAGTCCTCATCACGACGGAAGAGACCCTCATGCCTTTCCTCCGTATGATAAGGATTGCGTGGACCAGCCACGAGCAGGTTGCCAATCAGCAGCAGATCATAGCAGCGGCAGAGACTGTCATTGCAAGAGTCTCGGACCTATGTGCGGCACATGCCAAGATGGGGCGCAGACTTGAAGAGGCCATGGAACAGTATGAGGCCTGCGACAGGAAGATACGCGAAAGGGGACAGAGCATTGTCGGTGCGGCCAATAAACTGATCAGTTACGGCATACCGAAGAACCCTAAAAAACCTCTTCCTCCCGAAATCGGGTTGGAAGAGGTAGAAGAATAAGTCGGTGAAGGGACTACTTGAAAAGTTTCGGAACGAACTCGGTAAGGTATATCCTCCAGTTCTTCCAGATATGTCCTTCGTCGGATTCCATATATTCGTAAGTGTATTCCTTTTCGTCCAGATACTGCCTCAGTTTCACATTTTCATCGTAAAGGAAATCGGTGTTTCCGATGGCGATCCAGTACAGGGCAGGCTTCTTTGCGAACTGGGTGTCTATCTGAGACTTTTCGTTCTGATATACAGGACATTCCGAGTTCTCGTGGAATCTTGCGGCTGCTGAGAAGAGTCCCACGTAGTCGAACATGTCAGGATAATATTTGGAGATGTGGAGAGAATGGTATCCTCCCATTGACAGGCCTGCGATGGCCCTGTGCTTCTTGTCCTTATATACCCTGTAGTTGTCTTCGATATATTTCACCACGTCAGGGAAATGCAGTTCGAATGAACCTTCCATCATTCCGCGCTGCTGCATGCCTGGTATGCGCTCATAGCCTTCGGGGCACTGTCCCGGAGCAGCAACTTCTCCTGCATTACCGTTTGTCATCACCACTATCATAGGCTCTGCCTTGCCCTGTGCGATGAGGTTGTCAAGTATCTGTGACGTGCGTCCCAGGTCCATCCAGGCCTCTTCGTCTCCACCTGCGCCATGCAGAAGATAGAATACAGGATACTTCTGCTTGCGGTTCTTTTCGTATCCTGCGGGTGTGTAGACCGTCATCCTTCTGTCTGTCCCGAGCGTTGGACTGTGGTACCATACTTTGGAAACAGTGCCATGCGGTACGTCGTTGACCTTATAGAGATCTGCCCGTCCGCCTCCTATGATGAATACATTCATTACTGATGCCACATCGCGGATCATGTATACGTTTGAAGGGTCTCTGGTCACGAATCCGTCGACAATGAAAGAGTAACTGTACAGTTCAGGAGCGAGTGGATATGTGGTGTATTCCCATATTCCATCCTTCTCAGTCAGGTCAGCATATCCAGGAACCCAACCCTGTGACGGCAGAAAGTCTCCTGTGACCTGTACCTTCACTGCTTTCGGAGCATGAAGGCGGAAGGTGACTGTGTTGTCCGGATTGATCTCCGGAGATACTATCCTTGAGCCGCTCCAGAGGGCCTGCTGTGCCGATGCGGTGACTGATGCCACCATCAAGGCAAGAATTGTAAATATGTTTTTCATGTTCATGTGTTTTGGTGTAAATATACTCTTTTATTTCTGGAAATCCGCAGTCTTGTACATCTTTTCGCGTATCTGCCTTGTGCAGAGGTTGCCGAGGCTTCCAGCCGAGGTGTGCCTGAGGTCTTCTGCTGTCAGTCGGCCGTTTGGTTTTCCCGATGCTCCCTGATAGATGAATCTGCCTTCGTTGACCTCGATTCCTACCTCTCTGTAGGCGTCGCGGAACGGTGTGCCTTCGAGTGTGCGGCGGTTGACTTCCTCTACGGTGAAAAGGTAGTCATATATCGGAGCATCAAGAATGCCTTCCTTCACCTCTATATGCTTGAGCATGTAGTCTGCCATCACGAGACATCTGTGCATCAGTTCGAGGGCAGGGAAGAGAATGTCCTTGAGGAGTTGAAACTCACGATGGTAGCCGTGAGGCATGTTGCTGCATAGCATCGATATCTGGGTTTCTGCCGACATGATGCGGTTGCAGTTGCCGCGCATGATCTCCCATACGTCAGGATTCTTCTTGTGAGGCATGATGCTGGAGCCGGTGGTCAGTTCGTCTGGGAACTTTATGAATCCGTAGTTCGGGCTCATATACATGCAGCAGTCGGAGGCGAACTTGTTGAGTGTGAGTGCTATCGCTCCCATTGCGGATGCTACTGCGCGCTCGGATTTCCCTCTGCTTATCTGAGCCGCCACTACATTATAGTCGAGGCTGCCGAACCCGAGAAGATCTGTGGTCATCTGACGGTCCAGAGGGAAGGAACTTCCGTATCCTGCTGCCGAGCCGAGAGGGTTCTGGTCTGCAACTCCATATGCTCCACGGATCATGTACATGTCGTCCGCAAATGCCTCTGCATATGCGCCGAACCATAGGCCGAACGAAGACGGCATCGCCACCTGCCCGTGCGTGTAGCCGGGAAGGAGGATGTTCTTATGCTTTTCACTGAGGCTCTGCAGGGTGTCGAAAAGTGTTAGCACTTCTTCTCTGAGTCTGAGGACTTCATCCTTGAGGAATAGTTTAACGTCCACCAGTACCTGGTCGTTGCGCGAGCGACCTGAGTGTATCTTCTTTCCTATGTCTCCCAGTCGTCTTGTCAGCAGAAGTTCCACCTGCGAGTGGATGTCTTCCACGTCGTCTTCCAGGATAAATTCTCCTGCTTCGATTTCATTCAATATCTGATCGAGAGCCTGAGTGAGGACTTCAAGTTCTTCCGTCGTAAGCAATCCGATCGATTCAAGCATCCTGATGTGGGCCTTCGATCCGATGACGTCATATCTGGCCAGACGCATGTCAAGTATGCGGTCGTTTCCTACTGTGAAATCTTCAACCAGGTCTGTTGCCTGTGTTCCTTTGCTCCAAAGTGTGCTCATGATTTTTCTTCTTTGCCATAGATGCATATGATATTCCGTGACCCCCGCCACTTCGTGGCACCCCCCTAGCCGGGGGTGGCATGTCACTTCCATATCATACGCATCTATGACATAATATAAATGTTGTTTATGTAATCAATATAGGTTTCTATGGCATTACGGATTTCAGAAACGAGGACGAATTCGTTCCTGCGGTGTGACCGGGACGAGTCTCCCGGTCCCATCTTGACCGCATCGCATGTTATCCTCATCCAGTCCGAAGTCGTAGGCGAAGAGAATGTCCCGATGCCAAGTGATTCCGCTGCCTTCTGGAGAGGGGAATCGGCAAAGGTCGCGCTTGAGCGGTTTGTGAGATTCCTGGGCTTTAGTTCGCTCTTGCAGATGCTCTGAAGTTCCTGAAGTATCTCTTCGTTTGTGTATTGCTCTGTCGGGCGTATGTCGATGACGAAGTCGCATCTGTCAGGAATGACGTTGTGAGCCGTTCCTGCATTGATCTGTGTGACGTTGATGTTGACCTCTCCCATTCTCGGGGATACCTTGGAGAACTTGTGGTTTCTGATCTTTTCGATGTCCTCTAGAGCAATGTATATTGCATTCTTGCCTTCGTTTCTTGCAGCGTGACCGCTGATTCCGTGTGCTGTTGCATCTATGACAAGCAGGCCTCTTTCCGATGTTGCTGCCTTCATTCCTGTGGGTTCTCCTACTATCGCATAATCAATCTGACTTAATCGCATTGGCCATAAACTGGTCATTCCGTCTTTGCCGGATCTCTCTTCCTCGCATGTAAGTACCAATGTCAGATTGCATCCATGACCCCTGCCCCTGAATGGGCGCAGGCCGCAGAAGTAACGGTGTGCGGCGATCATCGCTACTGCTGACGCTCCGTCGTCATTGCTGCCGAGTCCTGCAACGATTTCATCAGGCCTGCAATGCCTTCCGAGTCCTTCTCCGATTACCTTTGCCGCAATCTCGTAGTCCGGCGTATATGGATTGAAACCATATCCTTCGCATGGCGCTACCGTATCGATATGGGCACATAGCATAAGTGTCGGTCTTGCCGGGTCGGCAATGTGCTCGGCGATGATGTTATTGCCGATTCTTTCGTGATTGATCTGCTTGTCTGTGAGCCAGTTGCATATAAGGGTGCATACGGCATCCTCGCTGAAGGACGGGGATGGGACAGCAATCATTTCCTTCAGCAATGCCACTGATTCGTCAGTCAGACTCTGTATGTATTCCTTTTCTGTCATATAAGAATGGTTCCTTTACTGTTGAGCAGGTTGCGGGCATGCTTGATGATCACTCTTGCAACTCCGCTGTCGATAGCCTTGAATGAGTTGGTCAGTTTCGGAATCATACCATCCGCCACTCTTCCTTCTTCCCGGAGTGATGCAAAGAGATCGCGTCCGATTTCCGGTATCACGCTTGAGTCGTCATCCTTGTCATAAAGGACCCCGTCCTTCTCAAAGCAGTAGATCAGTTCTGTTTCATGTGTAAGTCTTCCATCATCACTGCAATGAGTGCATTCTTCGCATCTGCAGCACACGTCTTTGGGTGAACGGTATCTGTATCCGGCCATTGCGACTGCTACTGATGATGCTATCGTGTCGGCATTGGTGTTCAGAAGATAGCCGTTTCCGTCATGGTTGATGGCATTGAATACCGGTACGATTCCTCTTTCAAGAAGCGAATATATGAATCCGGCGTTGACGCTTTCTGCATTTACATCTCCGACAAATCCGTAATCCACCATCCATTTACCCTCTTCTTTTTCAGTCACCGAGGTCTTGTCCATCAATGCTTCTGCCGCCTCTCTGCTCATTGCTACTTCTACCGGAGGCCTTTTCTGTGCCTTGATGACATTACCGTCTGCACCGCTCAGGCCTATTGCATTGCATCCCTCGCCCTGCAGGAGTGCAGTGATGTTCTTGTTGCACCATCCGGCATATACCATGGTCACGACTTTCAGTGTCTCCTCGTCGGTCACCCTCCTTCCTTCCACCATCAGCGGCGTCATGCCCATTGACTTCTGCATCTGACTCGCCATCACTCCTCCTCCATGTACAAGGATCTTCATTCCCGGCATGGCGGCGAAATCCTTGACGAACTGCCTCAGAAGTTCGGGATTGTCTACCACATTTCCTCCTATCTTGACTACCTTGATCATTTGTTGTGTTTTGTACTCTGTTGATTTTCAGTATCTTATGCAATCTGCGTGCACCCCTTTGGCGGCACGCACTTTAAGCAAGTGCTTGATCGATAATGATTTATAGGTCACGCAGAATCTCCTTCAAGACCGTCTGTGCCGATACGACACGGTTGGCGGCCTCCGGAATCACGATCGACTGAGGACTTTCGATCACATCGTCAGTCACGATCATGTTCCTGCGCACAGGGAGACAATGCATGAAGTATGCGTTGTTTGTCAACGCCATCTTCTCCGCATCCACAGTCCAGTCTCGGTCCGTGCATAGGACTTTGCCGTAATTGTCACCGGTATATGCAGACCAGTTCTTCGCGTAGATGAAGTCTGCGCCCTCGAAGGCCTTGCGCTGGTCGTATTCGATATGTGCTCTTCCGACGAATGCCGGATCAAGTTCGTAGCCGTGCGGATGGGTGATGACGAATTCATAGCCGGTCATGTTGATACCTTCGGCAAATGAGTTCGGCACTGCCTGCGGAAGCGCTTTCGGATGAGGTGCCCAGGTCATCACGATCTTCGGCTTCTCTGTCTTCTTGTATTCTTCGATGGTTATCAGGTCTGCAAAGGTCTGGAGGGGGTGCCTTGTTGCAGCCTCCATGCTGAACACCGGCTTGCCGGAATATCTGATGAACTGATTGACGATCACTTCGTTATAATCATCTTCCTTGCTTTCGAACTTGGCGAAGGCACGTACTCCGATCACATCGCAATAGCATCCCATCACTGGGATTGCCTCCAGAAGATGTTCCGGCTTGTCGCTGTTCATGATGACTCCGCGTTCGGTCTCGAGTTTCCATGCTCCCTGGTTGACATCAAGCACGATGACATTCATTCCGAGATTCATTGCAGCCTTCTGTGTGCTCAGTCTTGTACGCAGACTCGAATTGAAGAAAATCATCAGGAGAGTCCTGTTCCTGCCGAGGTCCTGGTCGGCGAACGGATGCTCCTTTACATATTTTGCTGCAGCAAGTGCGTCCTGCAGGTTGCCTAATTGCTTTATTGATGTGAAATGTCTCATAATGTCAGTTCCTTCCATGCGTTAACGAATGACTCTGCAGTCTCCTGCGAGATGGTGAGTGAAGGGAGGAGGCGGATGACCTGGGCACCTGCCGCTCCTGTGAAGAAATGCCTTTCGAATAGAAGCCTGTCGCGGAGCCCGACGTATTCATCTTTCAGTTCCATACCGATCATCAGTCCCTTGCCCCTGTATTCCTTGATGGCCTTGTCTGCGGCAAATGCTTCTGCGAAGTACTTTCCTATCTTTGCGGCATTCTCTACAAGGTGTTCATTCTCAATGATATCCAGTACGGCAAGTGCTGCAGTGCAGGCAAGATGGTTGCCTCCGAATGTCGTTCCAAGCATACCATACGATGCCTTGATGGAAGGGCTAATCAGGACACCTCCGATAGGGAAGCCGTTGCCCATTCCCTTGGCTGTGGTGATGATGTCAGCACATACCCCGTGGTGCTGATGTGCAAAGAATTTTCCGGTGCGTCCGTAGCCGGACTGAATCTCGTCCAGAATCAGGACACAGCCGTATCTGTCGCATAGGGCACGCAATCCGTGCATGAACTCTGCTGTAGGCTCATAGATCCCGGCCACTCCCTGGATACCCTCGATGATGACTGCAGCAAAGCCGCCTCCCGAAAGTTCCGCATCAACCGCCTCCAGGTCGTTCAGAGGTGCGAAAACTATGTTTTGTGTCGCATTGAACGGAGCCTGTATCTTAGGATTGTCAGTTGCTGCTACCGCACCGGAAGTTCTTCCGTGGAATGCCTTCCTGAATGCCAGCACCTTGGCCTTGCCGGTATGGAACGATGCCACTTTGAGAGCATTCTCATTAGCCTCAGCCCCACTGTTGCAAAGGAACAGGGAATAATCATCGTATCCGCAGACCTTACCCAGGCGGGAAGCGAGTTCCTTTTGCAAGGGATTCTGCACAGCATTCGAATAGAACCCCAACTTTCCGATCTGCTCGGAGAGAGTCTTCACATAATGAGGATGGCAATGTCCCACAGAAATCACGGCGTGCCCGCCATAAAGGTCAGTATACACCTCGCCATCCTTATCCCACAAAGTGGTATCGAGCCCTCGTACCGGCTCGATGTCCCACAATTTATATACTTCAAATAAATCCATAATCTTCTATCAATCAGGTATGTGGCGTGTTTCTTATTTCACTTTGCAGCACTGTGTCGCGAAATCGTCAGAACTCGTCACAGTGATGCCATAAATCGTTAAAAAGGAATGCTTTTGACCACTACTGTGACGCCAGAGTCCCGAAACTCGTCACAGTGCAGATCAAAGTTCTTCGCCTGAATGGATTCTGCCTTTGTCCTTTGGTGTATCAGCGGGAGGTGATTTGAAAACCGTGGCCGCCCGCAGCCCTCGTGAGCGGGAGGGGCCCGCTGCGAAGCAGTGGGAGGGATTCAGTTTTCAAGCCACCTCCCGCTGATACCGGACTACCTAAAAAGCAGATGGTTTGAGGCGAAGGCCGGTGTCTTCCGGCAGTCCGAACATAAGGTTCATGTTCTGCACCGCCTGTCCCGCAGCACCCTTCACCAGGTTGTCTATGCATGACGCGATATGGACATACCCGTCATGCAGTTCCACATGTACCAGAGCCTTGTTCGTATTCACGACCTCCTTCATCGAAATCCCCTCATCGCTATGGAATACAAACGGAGACTCCGCGTAATACCCTTCATAAAGCCTGCGATAATCTGCCTCAGTCATTCCCTCGACCGCCCTGGTATACACACTGGCAAATATTCCCCTCGCAAAATCCCCCCTAAGCGGCACAAAATTCACCTTTGGTTCTGCCGTTACATTGCTCGCGTGTGATGATTGGTCTGTCTGATTGATGGAATTGGCATGCTCCAGCACCCTCGCAAGATTCTGCCTGATCTCCGCAAGGTGCTGATGAGCAAACAGTTTGTATATCGAAATATTGTCACTGCGATAACTGAAATGAGTCGTCTCTACAGGCTTCTTGCCCGCACCGGTCGAGCCCGTGATAGCAGTCACATGTATCTCGTCATTGATCAGGCCTGCCGATGCTAAAGGAAGGACCGCAAGTTGGATGGCAGTAGCGAAACATCCCGGATTCGCTACATTGTGAGCCGCTTTCACATCCTCGCGCGCACTCTCACAAAGTCCATATACGAAATGTCTTCCCGCATAATCCCCGTCCAGACGGAAATCATTCCCAAGGTCGATGATCCGACATTCCGGCTTTATCTCATGAGTATCCACGAACTGACGTGAGATCCCATGTCCGAGACATAGGAATATCACATCCGGGTCGTTCAGTTCCTTGCCGAAACATAGGTCTGTCTCGCCGATGAGGTCCCGATGGACAGATGCCACAGGCGTGCCCTCTGAAGAAGTCGTGGTCGCCGCCACAATCTCCACATCCGGATGGTTCAGAAGGATCCTGAAAAGTTCTCCTCCCGTATATCCTGTACCTCCGGCAATCGCCACACTGATCTTTTTATCCATAATCAAATTAGTTCTGGTAACTATTGCAGGGTGAGGGTGGAAAAACCATGGCCGCCCGTGGCCTTGTGAACGGGAGGGGCCCGCTCCGTAGGAGTGGGAGGGATTTAGTTTTTCCACCCTCACCCTGCAATAATGACTATTTTACTTCAGAATTTACAGAATAATATATCTTCAAAGGATTGGCTATCACCTTGGTGAATCCCACGACATCGCGACCGGTATATGACTTGTTGACCTCACCGTATGCACCGAATTTCGAACTCATCAGGTCATGCTCACTGGTGCATCCCAGAACAGAGAAATGATAAGGCATCAATGCCACTTCCACCTCTCCTGTCACATGCTGTTCGATACTGTCCATCATTGCCTCCATATCCCTGCAGACAGGGTCCAGGTACATCGCCTCGTGCATCTGCTGGCCGTACCAGCAGGCAATCTGGTCCTTCCAGTACAACTGGCCTTTTGTCAAGGTATGCTTCTCGAGAAGATGGTGTGCCTTGACCAGAATCAGAGGAGCCGCGGCTTCAAAACCTACACGTCCCTTGATGCCGATGATGGTATCTCCGATATGGATGTCGCGACCGATTCCGAAAGGACCCGCTGCGTCGCGGACGGCCTTGATCACATCGACCGGACTCATCTCCACGCCGTTGAATGACACAGGCTCACCTTTGCGGAAGCCTATCTTTATATGTTCTGGTTCGCTCTTGGTCACCTTTGTCGGATATGCTTCTTCAGGGAGGTATCCGTCAGATGAAAGAGTCTCCACGCCTCCGATGCTGGTGCCCCAAAGTCCTTGATTTATAGAGTATTTGGCCTTTTCCCACGAGAAGTCAAAACCATGTTTCTGGAGGAAATCGATCTCGAACTGACGGGTGAATCCTTCGTCACGGACAGGGGCGATGATCTCGACTTCAGGTGCCAGAATCTCGAAGACGATGTCGAAACGGACCCGGTCGTTGCCCGCTCCTGTACTTCCATGAGCCACTGCTCCTGCACCTATCCTCTTTACATGATTCAGAACCTCCAGAGCCTGGAAGACCCTCTCTGAACTGACTGATAGTGGATATGTGGCATTCTTCAGGATGTTGCCGTAGATGAGATACTTTATTCCTTTGCTGTAGTATGTGTCTACAGCATTCACATTCGTATGTGATGCCGCACCGAGTGTCATGGCACGTTTCTCAATGGTCTTTTCCTCCTCTGCTGAAAAGCCGCCGGTATTGACCATCACAGTATGGACTTCATAACCTTTTTCCTTGAGATATGGGACACAGAAGGATGTGTCCAGACCGCCGCTGAAGGCGAGTACTACCTTGTTGTTCATTATGTTATATGTTTTTATCATTATTCATTGATTTCTGTTCCCCGTCCTTCAGGTTCGGGATTTCCGGATGGGCCGGATTGAGGACCTCGATGTGCTCCTTCGGATCATAAAGAAGGCCAGTACAGAGGCAGAGCCTGTGGTCATTTGCTTCGAGGATCTGGTAGTTCCTGCATCCCTGGCAACCTTTCCAGAATTCCGGATCGTCAGTAAGGGCAGCGAAGGTGACAGGTCTGAATCCGAGTTCGTAGTTCATCTTCATGACTGCTGCTCCCGTGGTGATGCTGAATATCTTTGCATTCGGGAATTTCTCTCTCGAGAGTTCAAAGATGCGTCTCTTTATCCTCATCGCAAGACCCAGACCGCGGAAGTCGTGAGCAACTATGAGTCCTGAGTTTGCGACATACTCCTTTCCACCCCAGGTCTCTATGTAAGAGAATCCTGCGAATCTGCCGTCTTCGGAAATGGCGATGACAGCCTTTCCTGCAAGCATCTTGTCAGTGATATATTCGGGTGTTCTTCTTGCTATACCTGTTCCTCTTTCCCTCGCGGAAATAAGGATTTCCTCGCAGATTTCATCTGCGTACATTGCGTGGCTTGCATCAGCCACCAATACATCTATGTGCATGGATGTCTAATTCGATTGATTTGTTAAGTATTGCGGATTGCCCTCTGAGAGGGAAGTCGATAGGGATCCTAACGGCAAGACAAACCGAGATTGTCAATTGCAATTGGGAGGGAATTGCTTCGAGAGCCCCTCCTAAAGTCGGACAAAACTGACAAATATATTATATCCCTTTTTGTTCATAATAGATGCAAAGATAACAATAATATGTAATAAAAATGCTAACTTTGTCGAAAAGTTAATCAAAGGAATCACTTTTCACGTGGCCAGGAAGAAGAAAAATAACACATCAGGCATAGATCCTGAATATCTGAAAAAGCAGAAGGCATCCCTTGTGCGCAAGCACAGGCAGGTCATCTATCTGAATGACAGTGAGATGGCTGCAATCTCTCAATATTGTGAGAAGTTCAGAGTCGATGCCAAGGCTGCCCTTTTCAGAAAGGCCATCATGGAAAAGGTCCTTTCCGAACTCGATGACAATCACCCTACATTGTTCTGAACATGAATCCTCTGGTCCCGAGAAATATTGAGAAGTATCAGAAGCATTATTCAGATTCAAGGCTTCTGTCCAAGATAGGGAAGACTTTCAGGAAGGCCGGTGCCAAGGCTGTATATCTTGTCCTTATCTTATATTATGTTCTCGCGGACAAGAATACTCCAAAACGCCATAAGGCGTTGATAATAGGAACATTGGGCTATTTCATCCTCCCTTTCGACCTCATGCCTGACCTTCTGCCTGCCTTAGGCTATACTGATGACATGGCAGCCTTGGCAGCATGCATCAAGGCTGTCTATGACAATGTCACTCCTGCTGTGAAGCATAATGCAAGACAAAAACTCCATACCTGGTTCGGTATGGAGGATTGTGGAAAAGTAGATGAAATCTGATATTCTGTTACTGTTTCTCTGTCTGCATCGCTGCGTTGTAGCAGTGGCGGCACAGAGGTTCGTAGATGTCTTTTTCTCCAAGAACAACGAGTTGGTCGCTGGCTGAAAGCCTGTGCGAATGATTTGCCGGGCTTCCGCATTTCACGCAGATCGCGTGTACCTTCTGGATGTCTTCTGCGACAGCCATAAGCGCAGGCATCGGACCGAAAGGCTTGCCCAAGAAGTCTGTGTCAAGACCTGCGATAATCACCCTGACGCCTCTGTTGGCCAGTGTCTGGACTACTTCAACAATCGTATCATCAAAGAACTGTGCCTCGTCAATGCCGACAACCTCCACTTCGCTTGAAAGAAGCAGCATGCTTGCAGGGGATTCTATCGGTGTGGAAGGAATGCTGTGCGAATCGTGCGAAACGACCTCGTCTTCCGAATATCTCACATCGATGCAAGGCTTGTAGATCTCCACTTTCTGCTTTGCAAACTGAGCCCTTTTCATCCTTCTGATGAGTTCTTCTGTCTTTCCTGAAAACATTGATCCGCAGATTACTTCAATTGAACCTGCTTTTTTTGCACTTTCTAAAAACATTTCCTTAATTTTGTACGATTGAACCGCAAATATAGACAAATATTGCTTTATGGAAAATAGAGAGCAGCAGATTTTATCGGAAATAAAGTCCATGATGTCTTCTATCAGACGCCAGTTGGAAATGCTTGATGCCAAGATGGCAGAACTGCAGCAGGAGTTTGATCCTCAGGAGATTGACATGGTGCCTATAGACCTGGATATTGATTTTGTGGCACCTGACTTCGACCTTCCTGCCGAAGATGGACCGGTGGTGGAAGAGCCTGTGAGTGAAGGACCTGTAGTCGAGGAACCTGTTGAAGAGGAATCTGTTGAAGAGGAACCGGTGGTTTTGGATATTCCGGTGATTGATGTACCTGCTACGGAACCGGAAGTAGTCGTACCGGTAGAAGAAGTATCTGTCGATGAGGTAATCGACGATGACGACCTTCCGTTTGCAGAAGAACCGGAATCGGAACCCGAGCCGGAGCCTGAACCTGAACCGGAGCCAGAGCCTGAACTGATATTGGAGGCTGAACCTGAAACTGTACCTGTGCCTGTTGTGGAGCCTGTGCCTGCTCCAAAGCAGACCGTCATAGATGCCATGACCGCAAAGCAGGCCTGGAGGAATGATATGCCGGGTACGCCGGTGAAGGATATACGCAGTGCCATCTCATTGAATGACAGGATATTCTTCATAAACTATCTCTTCAACGAAGATCCTATGGCCTTTCAGGATGCTCTGACCAGAATCAATCAGATGACCTCATTGGACGAGGTGGTGCAGTTGGCAGTCACCGAACATCCGGATTGGGATCTGGATTCCGATGTGGTTTACCGTTTCATGATGGCCGTACGTCGCAGAATAAGGTGATATGGCGGGTATCCTGTATATAGTACCGACGCCGGTCGGCAATCTGGAAGACATGACTTTCAGGGCTATCCGTATCCTGAAGGAGGCTGACCTCATTCTGGCTGAAGATACCAGGACCAGTTCTGTACTTCTGAAGCATTATGAAATAAAGGGACGTCTGGAGTCCCATCACAAGTTCAATGAGCACAAGACCGCATCGATGATCAAGGAACGGATACTATCCGGGCTCAATGTGGCTCTTATCAGTGATGCAGGTACCCCTGGAATTTCAGATCCAGGCTTCCTTCTGGTGCGTACATGTGTGCAGGAAGGGATTGAAGTTCAGACACTGCCTGGTGCTACTGCCTTTGTGCCTGCCCTTGTTTCGTCCGGTTATCCTTGCGACCGTTTCTGCTTCGAGGGTTTCCTGCCTCAGAAGAAAGGCCGCCAGACCCGTCTGACCGAACTCGCAGAGGAAACGCGTACCATGATATTCTACGAATCCCCTTATCGTCTGGTCAAGACTTTGGACCAGTTTGCTGAATTCTTCGGTCCGGAAAGGGAGTGTTCTGTGGCGCGTGAGATTTCTAAGAAGTTCGAGGAACACAGGCGAGGTACATTGACGGAAGTGGCGGCATGGTACCGTGAACACGAGCCGAAAGGGGAGATAGTCATCGTCGTCGCCGGTGCGGAAGAGACTAAAAAAAAGAAAAAAACATATAAAAACGGAAAAACTTTCACTGACGAAGAAGAAAATTCTTGATTTTCCGAGTCAGACTCATACCTTTGCAAAAGGACATGACCTTACGACAGATACTTGTTTTCAGACAGGTATCTGTCTTTATTTTGAAATGGTATGAATGTCAGAGAAAAGAAGGAAGGGCCGTCGGAGTCCTTTGTCATGGGTGTGGTGGCATTGGTTTTCCTTGTCATCGGGTATCAGACCGCATTGTTCATCCATCATGCGTCGGTCACGAAGATTGCTGCGGGACGGGATGAACCGGACACGGTCTATGTATATGTTGAGAGGCCGTCGGAAACTCATTCAGGTGCCGGCACACCGCAGGTGCTGAAGACGGAAAGACATTATTCAGAGCATTCTTCCCGTGCCGAAGCGGTACGGCGCAAAGCCCCGCGTCCCAAGGTCGAAAGTTTCAGGTTCGATCCCAATACTGTTTCCGTAGATGACCTTTGCCGTCTGGGCTTCTCGATAAAGCAGGCGGAGTCAATCGACAACTACCGCAGGAAGGGCGGACGTTTCCGAAGAAAGGAGGATTTTGCGAAATCATTCGTGGTCGCCGACAGCGTCTACCGGAGGCTGGAACCCTTCATAGACATCCCTCTGGTGGACCTTAATACCGCGGATTCCGCATCATTTGACGCTCTTCCTGGCATCGGAGGGTGGTTTGCCACGAAGATTCTGGAACATAGAAAAGCCTTGCACGGCTATTCGTACAAGGAGCAACTGATGGATATCTACAGGTTCGATCAGGAGAAATTCGATGCCTTGAGTGACCTTGTCACTGTTGACTCAGTAAATGTGACTCCATACCCGTTATGGACTCTGCCGGCCGACTCCCTGAGGCTCCATCCATATATCGGAAACTACGAGACAGCGAAGGCTATAGTCCTTTACCGGGACAACAATCCCAAGTCTGCCCGGACAGTCTCCGGCCTTGCCTCTGCAGGCATCCTGCCACCGGAATCTGCCGCCAGACTCGCCCGTTGTTTCATTGCGGAATGATCATGCGTTTTTTGTTGAGAAAATTATGTGATTTCTCATTAATATTCACTATATTAGATTGTTTTTTAACGGTAGTTTGAAATTATAGTGATTTAGGAGTCATAAATAATGAAAAAGATATCTGTTCTGCTGTATATATTCTTGCTGTTCAATGTGTTGCTTGGCGCTCAGCCTTCACATACATTTACGAGATACACCTCTGAGCATGGATTGTCCCAGAAGACGGTCAGAAGCATGTGTCAGGACAATAAGGGATTGATGTGGTTTGCTACCTGGGACGGCCTCTATAAATTTGACGGATACACATTCAAGAATTACAAGGCGCATCCCGGGGACAATGTCGACCTGAACAACAATCGTATGGACCTCATTCTGACAGATTGCCATGGATACATATGGGTGCAGAATTATGATGGCAAACTGTTCCGGTTCGATCCGTCCTCTGAAAGATTCGAATCTCTGCCGTTCAATAATGTGGATGATGTGTATATGATGCAGACCGGTGATGTCTGGGTCACGACAACCGAAGGGGAACTGTACCATATCTCTACAGACAGGGAGACTTTGATACTGACGACGTCCAGTTTCTATGAGCGGTATGGGATGGATTCTGTGGGTGAAGTGCGTAAGGTATATCAGGACAATGACGGATATGTCTGGATATTGACCATGAACGGGATGTACAGGTGGAGATCCGGTGATGCTGCACCGGAATCATTCTTTGTGGCTCCTGCCGGAGAGTCCGGCATGTCATTCCATGATGCTTATGAGTCTGACGGAACCATATTTTTCGCATCGGGGCGAGGCAGCGTCTGGAAATGGTCCGGAGGCCGTTTCTCCATAAAGGAATTTCCGACCTCTTCTTCTGTGAAGTTCATACGTCACCTGAAGAATGATGACCTGTTTGTGGGTACGGCAAGTGACGGATTCTTTGTGTGGTCGGTCTTGAATGATGAGGTGACGAGATTTACTGCGTCAAGGTGTCGTGGCATTAAGTCAGACAGGATTGAGGAAGTGCATGTCGACAGTGGCTCGGCCGTGTGGCTGAGACATGATTGCCCCGGAGTCACAAGATTCGATCCGTATACCGGCAAGGCCTCTTATTTCGTAATGAAAGATCATTATGGAAATGATATAACTGACTCCCGTCAGGATATGTATGTTCTTGAAACACCGGATGGTTCTGTCTGGGTGCATCCTCCTGGAGGTGGTTTTGCCTGGTATGACAGTAATTCTGATTCCCTTGTGCCTTTTTATGACAAGACCCGTCAGGCAGGGTGGAGTTCGGAAAATCGTGTCAACGGCCTTTTCACTGACCGCCAGGGCAATCTGTGGATATGCTCGAATGAAAGCGGACTGGAGAAGGTGACGATGAATGTCAGCAGGTTCAATCTCCTGGAAATTCATGACAACGATATGGGACATCCCGGAAACAGTGTAAGGGCTGTGTTCCAGGATAGCAGGGGCAGAATCTGGATCGGCACCAAGGATAAGAAGGTCAGGATATACGACGAAAATCTGTCATTTATCGGTGTGTTGTCTGCATCAGGCAAGATATGCCGGGATTCTGACGAGGTCTTTGGCTATGCCTATTCATTCGAGGAAAGCCATGACGGTACCGTCTGGATAGGAACAAAAGGAAACGGACTGATAGCGGCAAAGCCGGCAGGGACATCGTTCTCGATGACGTATTATATGCCAGACAGTTCTGACAGATATAGTCTGTGCGGCAATTCCGTCTACAGTATCCATGAGGACAGAAGTCATCGTTTATGGATCGCCACATATGGAGGCGGTGTCTGCTATCTTGATCTGAAAGATACTTCGGGTGTCAGGTTCATAAGTTACCGCAATCATCTTAAGGATTATCCTGTCAGCAGGTGCAGCAGGTGCAGGTTCGTGTCTTCTGACCATGACGGCAACATATGGATAGGAACTTCTACAGGTGCCTTGATGTGCAAGGGAGATTTCGTTGAGCCGGAAGATGCTTCCTTCCGTCACTTTACACGCATCCCTTCAGATGTCAACAGTCTGAGTAATAATGATGTACATAATATATTCTGCTCACGTGACAGTTCAGTCTTCCTATGTACCTTCGGCGGAGGATTCAACCGGTTGGAGTGGGATGGAGATGTGGCCGGCTTCACCTCTTTCGGAATGTCTGACGGACTCCCTTCTGATATCATGCTTTCGATGTGTGAGGATAACGAAGGCAATCTGTGGTTTGTGACTGAAGAAGATGTGATCAGATATGAACCTTCGACCGATGTTCTGGAGAATTACCCGTCGCGTTCATTCGATGGTAATCTTTATTTCAATGAGGGTGAGGCCATAATGGCCAGGAACGGAATGCTCATGTTCAATACGGATAAGGGACTTCTGTATTTTAACCCGGATTCCCTGCGTTCGGATGACTTTGTCCCTCCTGTGGTGTTCACAAGTCTGCGTCAGGCTGAACAGGAGGTGGTCCCTGGTCCGGACGGCATAATACCGACCCATGTGGATGAGTCAGAGGTCATAACTCTTCCTCACAACAGGAACAGTTTCAGTATCGGTTTCTCTGCTCTTGACCTGCGTTACCCGGAAACCATCTCATATTCTTATATGTTGGAAGGTTTTGAAGATAACTGGAACGACATTGGAACGAGAAGAACCGCTACTTATACCAATCTTCCTCGAGGTGAGTATGTCTTGAAGGTGAGGTCTACAAACAGTGACGGGGTATGGGTGGATAATGTCAGGACCATAGGAGTCAAAGTCCGGCCGTCGTTCTGGGAGACCGGCTGGGCATATCTTCTCTATGTCTTGGTCACTGTAGTCGTAATCATGATCATCGGACGCATTCAGTTCACCATATATCGTCTTCAGCATGAGGTGGCGGTCGAACAGCAGGTGTCCGACATGAAACTCAGGTTCTTTACAGATATTTCCCATGAATTGCGTACCCCTCTCACCTTGATAGCAGGACCGGTGGAACAGGTGCTGCAGAAGGATACTCTGGATCATGATGACAAGGAGCAACTCGTATTGGTGGACAGAAATGCAAAGAGGATGCTTCGTCTTGTGAATCAACTCCTGGATTTCAGAAAGATACAGAACCACAAGATGAAGATGAGGGTGCAGCAGATAGACCTTGTACCTTTCATCAGAAATCTCATGACAGATTTCAGCCAGTTGTCTCAGAATAACGATATGCCGTTTGTGCTAGATGCCGTCAGTGAGTCCGTTCCGGTCTGGGCTGATGCCGACAAACTGGAGAAGATATTCTACAATCTCATATCCAACGCCTTCAAGTATTCCGACAAAGGCAAGGAAATCAGGATTGACATCACAGAGACTGACAATGAGGTCAGTGTATCTGTGATAGATAACGGAGTAGGCATATCGGAGGGTATGCAGAAGACTCTTTTCACAAGGTTTGCGAATCTTGCTGACAAGAATCCTTTCGGACAGTCAAGTACAGGTATAGGTCTCTATCTTGTGAAGGAACTGGTAAATATGCATTCTGCCAGGATCTCTGTGAAGAGTGCCGTAGGAGTGGGAAGTGAATTTACTGTTACGTTCCTTAAGGGAAAAGACCATTTTCCGGCAGATACAGAGATTATTCTTTCTGACAGTGTGGTATCGGGGTCTCCTATGGACGCTATGGTTTCCATGGAGGATGTCGCAGATACTCAGGAAGCAGGCGAGGATGAAAGACCACTTTTACTTGTTGTGGAAGACAATGAGGAACTGAGGACCTTCATGCGGAGCATCTTTGTCAAGGATTTTAAAGTGATAGAGGCGTGCAACGGTCGTGAAGGTCTGGAGCAATGCCGTATGCATATGCCTGATATGGTGGTGAGTGACATCATGATGCCTGATATGGAAGGTACGGAGATGGTCCGAATACTGAAGGACGATATGAACACCAGCCATATCCCTGTAATTCTTCTTACTGCCAGATCAAACATTGAAAGCAGGATCGAAGGTATGGAGATAGGTGCGGATGACTACATCACCAAGCCGTTCAGTGCTGCCTACCTCAAGGCAAGAATCGTCAACATAATGGAACAGAGGCGTAAACTTCAGGAAAAGTATTGCGCATCTCTCATGAATCCATGCAATAATGCCGGTTGTACTGATGAAAAGGAAAAAGCACCAGTCCTTTCTTCTGCAGACCGCAGGTTCATGGACAAGGTGCTTGAGGTGATAGAAACCAATATCGACAACGGAAGTCTGACTGTTGACGATATTGCATCTGAATTGAATATGAGCCGTTCCGTATTCTTCAAGAAACTGAAGACCATTACCGGACTATCTCCTGTAGAGTTCCTGCGCGACATCAGAATGAAAAGGGCGGCGGAACTGATACTGACAGGAGAATATACGATGTCACAGGTCGCTTATATGGTGGGAATCAACGACTCGCACTATTTCAGCAAATGCTTCAAGCAGCAGTTCGGAGTGACACCTACCCAATATAGGAACGAGGCTCTTAAGGCCTAAAGTGATCTGTCAAAGAACTCGAGTGCGGCCTTCTGGACTTCCGGACCGCAGTGGTGAGGCATATCCCAGATCTCAGTCTTCAGTAGGTCACCGGCATCCTGGCTATCCCAGACGTCCTGCATGATCTCGAATGCCTGTCGTACGCCGACTGTAGGGAAAAGGCCGTCATGCTCACCGTTGATGAAGTACATCGGTTTAGGGCATGCGATTGACGCTATGTGCGGGTAGTCAAGATATCTTCTGAGTCCGGGCAGGGCATTGGCAAATCCGCCATGTTCCTTTCCGTGCTCCCATGAGAACTGTACGTCCGTCACATTCATCCAGCATACTGAAACCGCAGCCTTGATCCTGTCCGTGATCGCTGACAGCATCCATGATCTGTAGCCTCCCATGGAGAATCCGATACATCCTATCCTGTCGGGATCTACGCTCGGATGCTCTGCCAGGAAGTCCGCCGTATACATGTCTTCATAATTCATGAACGCGCTCCAGCATCTTCCGAGCATATGGAAATGTCCTGCGACATCGGCTGCCTTGCTTCCGTCAGGTCCTTCCTTCCTGCCACGTTCTCCCCAGAATATAGCATCGACAGCAATCACGACATATCCGTTTGCCGCAAGGTAGTCTCCTAAATATTGCCCGCTGTAACAACCGACTGCCCAGTTGTCTGCATCAGCGAGAATTTCATCACTGACCTCGAAAGGACGTATCATCTTTTCCTTGCCGATAGTATAATGTCCGCCGTGATCATGAAGAAGGACTACTGCCGGGAAAGGACCCTCTCCGTCAGGAATGAGCATGTAGGCATTCACACGCGAATAACCTGTCAGATTGAACTGGATCTTCTGTGCCTTGTAGCCGTCTCTCTGCTCTTCTGCAACAACTGCTGCATCATAAGAGGCTGCTTTCGCTGGTGGTGCCAGCATTGCATCGAATACTGTTTCCCGCGCTGTCATGCGCCATTTCCTGAATTTCCTGATCGGACTGTTTCCCCAGGCCATGGGATATGTCAGTTCTTCCTTCAACTGATTCAGGAAGACAGGCATGTCCCTTTCGAGTTCATAGCCCTTAGACTGAGAAAGGCCGGCCACAGTCGTGGCCAGCCCGATAATGCTCAATAGCAATCGTTTAATCATTCAGCAACATGATTTAGTTATATCCTTTGTTCTGACCGAATTCCTTTCCGTTGGTGAGCGCGTCAAGTTCTGCCTGAGGGATAGGACGGATAGCATGATATTCCTGAATGTTTTCTGCTGCATTAGGATTCATCTTCTTTACTCTTTCCACAAGTTTTCCTGTACGCTTCAGGTCAAAGAATCTCTGCTGTTCTCCTGCAAATTCCCTGCCTCTCTCGTCGAGGATGAAGTCGATCGTCAACTGGTCTGCAGTAATTCTCATTTCAGCCTCCTTGCCGGCGATTGCTCGTTTTTCACGGAGATGGTTCATGTGTTTCAGAGCCTCGGTAGGATTGGATGTCATGAGTGCCTCGGCAATGATGAGGTGCATTTCCGCTGCGCGGAATACGAAGAAGTCACGCTTGCTGTAGTATTCCCAGCCGGTTCTTCCCTCACTGTTGTCCTGGAACTTGTATGTAGACACGAAGTAGTCACGGGTACCGATGGTCTTCCTTGTTACAGGGTCGTATACATCGTCAGCATCATAGATGTTGTATCCGCAGGTCTTCTCATATGCATCGTCAACTGAGTATTTTACAGTCGTGAATGATACGTCTCCCTGCTCGAGCGGCTCTGTCCTTCCGAATTCTGTCTGGAAGTAAGCATATTTTGCCTCAGTTACTGGGTCGTTTACGAGCCATTCTGTACGGAAGGTTCCGTCATATCTCTGGTCGATGGTCTCGTCGAATGTGTGAAGGTATGCGTATGTAGGCATGAGGTGAACCCAAGGTGCGTGAGTGTCTTTTGTCACCCATACGCAGGCGTTAGGTACCATCCAGTATGACATTGCAGAGACGAGCGGCTGATAGTTTCCTGCGAGGCTTGTTCCACGTGCAGGGTCAACGATGTCCTGATCTGCGAAGTGGTAACTGAGTTCCTCGGTCTTGCTGTAGTCCACCCACCAGATGGCCTCAAGGTTGGTCTGACCTACTGCATTGTCAACAGAGAAGGTCTCCTTGAAACTGTCGTAGAGGGTTGCTCCTGATTCGTCGAGTACGGTCTGTGCCAGTTTTGCTGCCTGGTCATAGTCCTTGCGATAGAGGCAGAGACGGGCCTTGAGTGCTTTTGCAGCAACCTGTGTGACGCGGCCATAGTTCTTCACTACATTGGAAGGAAGAAGTCTGATGGATTCATCGATGTCACTGAAGATCTGCTCGTAGAACTTGTCCTGTGAAGTACGCTCTGCGGTGCTGACAGGGGAATTCATTTCCTCAGTGTAGAGAATGACGTCTCCCCAGATCTCAGTGATGAGATGAAGGTATAGGGCGCGGAGGAAGTGTACTTCTCCGAGATACTGGTTCTTCTTTGCTTCATCAAGCCCTGCGCCGTCAGCACGTGCAATGGCTGCATTACATGTGTTCAGACCGCTGTAAAGGCATCTCCACATATATGCGAAGAGTTGCTGGCTGCTGTTGAGGTCTTCGTTGTAGAGTCCCATTTCAGGCATACGTCCGCTGTCTGCACCTGCGTTTGTATAGCAGTCTGTACCTTGTTCTGTCAAGCCGAAGCCAACAGGTTTTCCGTAAAATGTCCTGAGGTATGCGTAGCATGCATTCACCAGTTGGTCGTATCCTTCTGGAGTGCTGTAGAGCACATCGGCGGTAATCTGGTTCCTGTTCGTTTCCTCGAGGAAGTCCTGGCAGGAAGCGAATGCGATTATCGCAGCAAGGAATAATATTATCTTTTTCATAAGAAACTGAATCTTTAGTGGTTATTAGAAACTTACATTTACACCGAATACAACCTGCTTGGTGAGAGGGTAGGAGTTTGCACCTCCGCGCTCAGGGTCGTAGTTGCCGCATCCGCTGATGGTGAAGAAGTTCTTCATTGTAGCGTATACTCTGAGTTTTGTAAGATGAGCCTTGCTGATCCACTTCTCAGGGAAGTTATATGCAAGGGTGATATCCTTGATTTTCAAGAAGTTCGCCTTCTGGTAGCCCAGCGTGCTCTTGTAGAGCATAGATTCGTTCTTGTTGAAGTTAGGTCTTGGATAAGCGTTTGTCGGATTCTCAGGTGTCCAGTAGTCACATTTCACTGAGTTGGTCCAGCCGCTAGGGTAGAATGATCCTGCTGTCGCATTGTTGATGATGTGGCCCATTCTTGCATAGAGGAAGAATGAGAACTCCCAACCCTTGTACTCGAAGCGGTTGTTCAGACCTGCTGTCCACTTAGGGGTGAGTTGACCGAGGACTGTACGGTCGTTATTCGGGTCGATCACTCCGTCTCCGTTCTGATCCTTTACCTTGATGTCACCGGGCTCCTGGCCGTTCTTTGCCGCCTCAGCCTCTTCTCCGAGTTGCCAGATACCGATCTTCTCATAGTCATAGATGACATGTGTAGGATGACCGATGAACCAGTTGTTTGCTACGTCGTCCTGATTTGAATTGAGTGCAGTGATCTCTTCCTTGTTGGCTGTAAAGGTGAGATCAGTTGTCCAGACGAAGTCCTTCCTGTCTATGTTCACTGAGTTGATAGCGATATCAATACCATGTGTCTCGGTCTTTCCGACGTTGCTGATTACGCTTGAGAAACCAGAGTGGGTAGGAAGGAGCATAGGAAGGAGAAGGTCAGATGTCCATGTCTTGTATGCGTCGATGGTAGCATAGAGACGGTTGTTGAACATACCGAAGTCTACACCGAAGTTCATTACGGAAGTCTTCTCCCATCTGAGGTCTTCGTTTGCCATGTCATATGGACGGTATCCGTATGCCATTTCCTCACCGAATTCATAGATAGTCTTGCTGAGTCCGCCGGTAGACTGGTATGCAGATACTGCAGAGTTACCTGAGAGTCCGTATGATGCTCTGAGTTTGAGTTCACTTACTTCCTGTACGTCCTTGAGGAAGTTCTCGTTCTTCATCTTCCATGCGAATGCTGCAGATGGGAAGTAGCCCCATTTGTTGTTGTTTCCGAGAACAGAAGATCCGTCGGCACGTATTGTCGCTGTGAAGATGTAGCGGTCGAGAAGTTTATAGTTGAGTCGTGCGAAGTAAGAAAGCAATGCTGACTCGGTGTAACTACTCTCTGTAATCTTGTCTGAAGTGTTTCCGTCGAGGTTGTGGAAGAGTGATGATGAGAATGGAGATCCCTTTCCTTCAACGTAGGTGTCTTCCCAGACGCTCTTCTGGGCACTCTGTCCCACGAGGGCTGTGATGGCATGATTGCCGAATTCCTTGGTGTAGGTGAGGGTGTTCTCCCATGTCCAACCGAGGCTCTGGCTATGGTTCTTTGATACCTTGATCATGTTGCGATTGCCAAGATAATATGTAGAGCCTTCGCCTTCGAATGTACCCTGACGTGATACTGAGGTGTCATAACCGGCGTTAGAACGGAATACGAGTCCCGGGATGATCTGCCAGTTTACATATGCTGTTGCAAAAAGCCTCTGACCCTTGGTCTCGTTGAGGTAGTTGTCCGGATCGAGGTTAAGCAGCGGGTTCATGGTAGCGGCTCCTGAACCTGTGAACGGATAAGGGTTGATGGTACCGTCCTCATTGTATGGTACGCCGTATGGTTCACTGGTCTGTGCGAAATGGTATGCACTTGGAGCCGATATCCTCTTTGAGTTGCTGAAGAGCATAGATGCTCCAGCCTCGAGGTTCTTTCCGATCTTCTGACTTACGTTCAGACGTCCTGTGAGGCGTGAGAAGTCATCACCGATGAGTACGCCGTCCTCGTCGAAATAGTCGAGAGAGAATGATACCTTTGTCTTTTCTGTACCGCCGTTAACAGAGAGTTGGTAGTTCTGTGTCACTGCGCTGTCCATGATGAGGTCGTACCAGTCTGTGCTCACACCGTCCTTGATTCTCTGAAGTGCCTCAGCATCCCAGATGTTGACGTCGTCAGCAGCAGAACTCCACTGTCCTACAGCGCGCATGGCCTCGCGTCTGAATGCCACATACTCTGCCGTGTTGTTGACGTCAGGAAGTTTTGTCGCATATACCGGACCGCCGTATGCGTTGAAGTTCACGCTTACCTTGCCGTCTTTTCCGCTCTTGGTAGTGATGAGGATTACACCGTTGGCACCGCGTGATCCGTAGATGGCGGTTGTTGATGCATCCTTGAGGACTTCGATTGACTCGACATCATTAGGGTTGATGTTTATGTCCGATCCGTATGCGATACCGTCAACGAGGATGAGAGGAGCGTTGCTTGCAGTGAGGGAGCGGTTACCACGGATGGTGAAGTTGAATCCGCTGCCCGGCTGTCCGCTGCTGCGTGTCATGTCGAGACCTGCCACCTTACCCTGCATGCTTTCGAGAACGTTGCTGGTAGGGACAGCAGTGATGTCCTTCTGCTTTACTGAAGCGATCGAACCTGTGAGGTCGCGTTTCTTCATGACGCCGTAGCCGACCACTACGACTCCGTCAAGGGCCTGAGCGTCCTCGTCGAGTACGATATTCACGACACTGCCGTTTACCTTCACTTCCTTGGTTGCATAGCCGATATAGGAGGCTACGAGTACTGCGTCCGAAGGAACGTCGAGTGAATAATTGCCATCCAGATCCGTAATGGCTCCGAATGTGTCTGCACCTTTGACTGTCACGTTTACACCGATGAGGGGCTCGTTCTTGGAATCAGTGACTGTTCCTGAGACCTTCCTCTCCTGTGCGGTTGCGAACTGCGTGAAGAGCAGTGTCACAACAAGGAGCGACAGTCTGAAAAATTGATTTTTACTTTTCATAACGTTGCATTATGGGTTAGTTAATAATATGTAGGTTATCGGGTTCTGTATTCCTATAACATACTTGCTTTCGCAAAGTTTGGAAATATCGGTTTCTATCCTGTGCAAATTCTGCTCAGATGGGGTAAAAAATCGGTTTATATGAAAAACGGCGATGACAGTTGCAGTTTCTGTCATCGCCTACTAACCAAAAAGTGATAAAAAATCCAGAACTTATCTGAGATGCTCCAATATCCAGTCCAGATGTCCCCGTTCGGTATCCTCTGAGGTCCAGTGCTCGTTGATCGGGGTTATGAGTGCCTCCTTAGGGCATGTGAGAACATTATATACGGCATAACTTGTCGTCGGAGGACATACGTCGTCGTTGAATCCCCAGGTTATGAATGTCGGTGCCTTCACCATGCGTGCAAAATTCACCACGTCGTAGTATGCCATGGTATTGAGTTTCTCAGGGGTATCCATGCCCTCCACACGGAAGAAATGAGGGTAGCCTCCGGCGCGTCCTGCCATGTAGCCTGCCATATCGCTGAGGGCAGGGTGGTTGGCAACGCATGCGGTCACTCTTTCGTCAAGACCGGCAGTGATGATGGCGAGCGCACCGCCCTGGCTGCCTCCCTGCACTGCAACATTCTTTCCGTCCCATTCCGGAAGTGATGTGAGAAGGTCAATGCATCTCACGCAGGCCAGATAGACCCTTTTCATGTAGTAATTGTCCTTGTTGTCCAGACCGTTCTGAAGGTAGCCGTTCTCCCTGCCGCTGAATGCCGCACTGATTTCCTTGAACTGTTCTTCCGTCATCTTCGGGTGCAGACCGTGTATCTCGAATTCGAGACGTATGCATCCTTCTTCTGCATAGTATTTATGGCGGAGAGGCCCCTTGATGGTCTTGATGCCGGCACCTGGAGGACAGAGCACCACAGGGCAACTTCCTTTCTGTGCATCCTTCGGGTAGAAAAGATAGCCGTAGACGGCCTGTCCTGCGTTGTTTAGTTGCAGTTTGATCAGATAGCAGTCTATCTTGTCGGTACAATACTCAGGTGCGGGTTCCTTCGTGTACTTGAGAGGGAACTTTGCTGCCTCGGCCTTGTTGTTGTCCCAGAATTCCTTGAAGTCTGCAGGCATCTGTGTGTATGGCTGGATCTTTTCTGGCGAGAATCCTACCTTTACATGATGCTTATATGTCTTGTCTCCATATTTTACAGTCATTCTGC
This sequence comes from Bacteroidales bacterium, assembly GCA_017471965.1. Taxonomy (GTDB): domain Bacteria; phylum Bacteroidota; class Bacteroidia; order Bacteroidales; family UBA932; genus Cryptobacteroides. The sequence goes on along the minus strand of JAFURF010000070.1, from coordinate 43,545 downwards.
AATCGCGGAACCCGGGCTCCTTCATGGTGCCTATGCTTATCTTTGCCTTTCCGTCTTTGAGGACTACGGATCCGTAAGAGTCTGCAGGCATCATGTCGCCTCCGATCTCATATTCCACGGTCACGCCGTCCTGAGGGATGCCGTACCGGTAGACCTGCACCTCGACCTCTGCCTTTTCACCGGTCCGGTATATCCAGTCAGAATGGTCAGGAACGGTGACCCAGAGTAGGTCGCTGCGATATGGATAGTTTTCACCCGCTACGGCAATGCTGAGCAGGGAGATGACGAATGCAAACAGAATTCTTTTCATGATGTTCTATCTTTTTATCTTTACTAGCGTGTTTCCGTTTCTGACAGGATTCCATCCGTCTTTTCCTGCGAGGATGCTTTCCATGTCATATTTCTTCAGACTCTTCAACTGGTGTGAGAAACCTGCTCTGGATGCTGGCGCGGCGCCTTCTCCTGTGCTCTGATATTCAGCATAATATGCTGTCTTTTCGTTGGATTTCTTTCCCCAGTTGTCCCAGCCCGCAGGGTTGATGTGTCCGCCGAGTTCGCAACGGATGTAGACTGTCTTTCCGTAAGGTCTCCAAGGACGTGAAAGGAATACGTTGTCCACTCCTTCTGAGGCGGTCAGACGGCAGTCATAGAAGATATATCCGTGTTCCTGGTCCTTCAGGGTGGATGGTGCTGTTACGTATCCGTCTGAGAGACTATGGATGTGGCAGTTGTCAAAGATGGCGAGCGACCATCCGAAAATGAAGTCGACGGTCCCTTCTATGTAGCAGTCCTTGTAGTACTGCCTGCAGTATTCGCCGTAGGTGTACAGAGTGTCCTGAAATCCTAAGAAACGGCATTTGTTGAAGAACGCCCTGTCGGCGCAGACGAAACAGGCCACAGCCTGTCCTACAGGACCTGCGGAATTGCAGAAAGTGATGTTCTCTGCATAGAAGTCAGGGCCGTAGATGTAGCATGATGCAGAACCTGAAGTGCCGGTCTCCCTGCCAAGACTGTTGGTCTTCTGTGCATATGAGTCGTACGTCAGGACGACATTGCCTTCCCCTATCATTGAAAGGTTGATCTTGCAGGCCGGAATGACCAGTTTCTCCTTGTATAAGCCTTCCTTTATGATGATGGTCACTCTTTCATTCTTGTGAAAGTCAGGAACGGCGTCAATGGCCTCCTGTACGTTGCAGAAGTCTCCGCTGCCGTCCTTGGCGACAGTCAGAACGGGCCCGTTCGCTGCAAGGACGCTCGTGCTTATGAGCAGTAGGCAGATAAGTGTGATGGCTCTTCGTATCATAGTCTATGCATCGCTGATGTTACGATTGCAATATTAGGTATAAATTATTATCGGAATGTGTAAAAAAAGTTTAATTCTGTGTAAAAATCCTCATATCCGCCCTGATACATGTCCGGCCGACCCGTCTGGGCCGGCCGGAAGCAGTTTCTAAAGTGTCAGAATCAGTCCTGAGCGTTCTTGAGAGCCTCGCGGATCTTGGCCTCTATCTCGTCGCAGAGTTCAATGTTGTCCGTCAGAAGTGCCTTTACGGCCTCTCTTCCCTGAGCCAGTTTGCTATCTCCGTAACTGAACCATGAGCCGCTCTTTTTGATGATGTCGTACTCGACTGCGAGGTCGATGACTTCTCCCACCCTTGAGATACCTTCGCCGTAGACGATGTCAAACTCCGCCTTCTTGAACGGAGGTGCCATCTTGTTCTTGACGATCTTGACCTTTGTGCGGTTGCCGAGAGCCTCGTCTCCGTCCTTGATCTGTGTGGTGCGGCGCACATCCACGCGTACTGATGCATAGAACTTGAGTGCGTTACCTCCTGTAGTTGTCTCAGGATTGCCGAACATCACGCCGATCTTGTCGCGCAACTGGTTGATGAAGATGCAGCATGTGTTTGTCTTGCTGATGTTTGCAGTAAGTTTCCTGAGAGCCTGGCTCATGAGTCTTGCCTGAAGACCCATCTTCGAGTCTCCCATCTCTCCCTCGATCTCCGCCTTTGGAGTGAGGGCCGCTACAGAGTCGATCACGATGATGTCGATCGCACCTGAACGGATGAGGTTGTCCGCAATCTCAAGGGCCTGTTCTCCGTTGTCAGGCTGAGAGATCAGGAGGGTGTCGAGGTCTACGCCGAGGTTCTTGGCGTATGTCCTGTCGAAGGCGTGCTCCGCGTCAATGATGGCCGCGATGCCTCCCTGCTTCTGAGCCTGGGCGATGGCGTGGATCGCCAGTGTGGTCTTACCGCTTGATTCCGGTCCGTAGATCTCGATGACCCTGCCACGAGGGTATCCTCCGATGCCGAGCGCCGCGTCCAGAGCAATGGAACCGCTCGGAATGACCGAAACCTCCCATTTTGGCTGATCTCCCAACTTCATGATCGTACCCTTTCCGTAGTCTTTCTCAATCTTGTCAATCGTCGCCTGCAAAGCCTTGAGTTTTGCAGCATTGATGCCGGTACTTTCCTGTACTTCTTCTTTAGCCATAAATGTAAAATTTTAAATGTTAACCGTCTGCGGAACTTTTCCGCTCAACAAAGCAAATGTAATGAAAAACTTTCTATGCGACAAAATTATTGTCGATTTGTGCTAAACTGTGGTACAATTGAAATAAAATTGCCGAAACAATGGACATCGCCCGATAAAAAAACTTATTTTTGTATGTTATTTGCAGCAATTTACAGATATGAAAGAAAAACTTCTGGGAAAGAACCTCGATGAACTGAAGCAGATCGTCGCGAACGAAGGGATGCCTGGCTTTACGGCCAAGCAGATCGCGCAGTGGCTCTATGTCAAGAAGGTGCGTGCCATCGACGAGATGACCAACCTCTCAAAGGCGGCGAGGGCATCATTGGCTGAAAAGTACGAGGTAGGCGTCACTCCATATGCCGGTCTTCAGATCTCATCGGATGGTACAAAGAAGTACCTTTTCCCTGTAAGATGCTCCCATAGGCGCGGCCTTAACCTCAGGGTTGCTGAAGACGAACTGGAAGACGGTGCAGTGGAGGCAGTGATGATTCCGGATGATGACCGCGCCACCCTATGTGTCTCATCTCAGTCGGGCTGCCGGATGGGATGCAGGTTCTGCATGACGGGACGTCAGGGATTCCACGGACATATGTCTGCAGCGGACATCATCTCACAGTTCATCGCGGTCGACGAATCAGACCGCCTGACGAACGCTGTCTTCATGGGAATGGGTGAGCCTCTGGACAATTATGACAATGTGATGCGGGCGATAGAGATCCTGACTGCGGACTGGGGCTTTGCATGGAGTCCGAAGAGGATAACGGTATCGACCATAGGCGTCCTTCCTAATCTGAAGAGATACCTCGATGAATGCAAGTGCCACCTTGCAGTCAGTCTGCACGACCCTTTCGGACCAGAGCGTCTGAGCATGATGCCTGTGCAGGGTGCTTGGCCGATAAAGGACGTCATAGACCTTATAAAGCAGTATGATTTCACGGGCCAGCGTCGTGTGAGTTTTGAATATACCATGTTCGCCGGCTTCAACGACACGAAGGCGCATGCGGATGCGCTTGTCAGGATGCTTCGTGGCCTCGAGTGCCGCATGAACCTGATCAGATTCCATAAGATTCCGGATTTTCCATATGAAACATCCGCTTCTGCGGTGATCGAGAACTTCAAGCAGAGACTCAACAATTCAGGCCTGACGACAACAGTCCGTGCATCCCGCGGCGAAGACATTCTCGCTGCCTGCGGAATGCTTGCCGGCCAGCATTCCGGTCATTCTGAACAAAGTGAAGGATCTTTACCAAACAAATAAAAACAATGAAACGGACACTTCCATACATCCTGATACCAATCCTTCTGATGGTCCTGAGCATTCCTCTGGCCTCCAGAGGCGTTGACCCTGAGTCAGATGCCAAGGCCATAGCAAGGATGCGCGAACGTATGGATGAGATAAGAAAGCATCGTCCTACGGTCGCTCTTGTACTGAGTGGCGGTGGCGCCAAAGGTGCCGCCCATGTTGGTGTGATAGAGCATATCGAGTCACTCGGCATACCTGTGGACATGGTTCTGGGTACCAGCATGGGAGGTCTTGTCGGAGGTCTCTATGCTCTCGGATATACTGTACCGGAGATGGACTCCCTGATCCGTAACATGGACTGGAACTGGGCTCTCAGTGACCGGCAGTCACGTGACTATGTGTCATATAATGACGTCAAATACAAGGAAAAATACCTTCTTTCGATTCCATTCTATCATGAGAGGGACTATTATAATATGATGCTCGCTGACGAGCATCGTTTTGACCATGTGAAGAAGCATGAGATCCTTCATATCGGAGCGGATAACGAGGGAGGTGCCGATTTCCTGAAGAACAATCTCCTGGGCAGCCTTCCGTCAGGATATATATATGGGCAGAATGTCAGCAACCTCATCAGTTCCCTGACTATAGGCTATCAGGATTCCATTGATTTCCAGACTCTTCCGATACCGTTCTTCTGTATCGCTACAGACATGGTGTCAGGCAAGGCGAAGATATGGCATAGCGGAAAGATGAATGTCGCCATGCGTTCCACCATGTCCATTCCGGGAGTGTACGCACCTGTCAGGACAGAAGGTATGGTCCTTGTTGACGGTGGACTGAGGGACAATTATCCCACCTCTCTTGCACGTGAGATGGGCGCAGACATCATAATCGGCGTAGACCTTTCCCAGGCCCAGCGTTCATATACGCAGATCAACAATATCGGTGACATACTGGGACAGGGTATCGACATGCTGTCGAGAGATGCTCTGGAAAAGAACATCAATGTGCCGGACGTCAAGATCAAGCCGTATCTGCCTGAGTTCAATATGATGAGTTTCACTCCGACGGCAATAGATACCATCATCGTCCGTGGCCGTGAGGCTGCCTTGGCTCAGGATTCACTCCTGAGGGAAGTCGCTTCAAGAACTGCCGGAAAGTATACGCCGGAGCCGAAACAGAAGGCATATGACTTTCATTCGGACTCTCTGAGGATTGCGGAAATAGATGTCAGGGGAGTTCTTCCTCGCGAAAAGGCCCTGCTGATGGACAGACTTCATCTCGAAGTCGGAGACAGGATCAGCCGTAAGGATCTGGACCATATCGTGGCACAGATATACGGCACGCAGTGCTATGACTATGTGACATACGAACTTCTTGGTGACAATGAGCCTTTCAAACTTGTTCTCAACTGCAGGAAGGGACCTGTGCATCAGTTGGGAATAGGAGTAAGGGCTGATACAGAGGAAATTGTGTCCGTCCTCCTGAATCTGGGACTGTATACGCACAGACTTTATGGTCATTCGTTTGACCTCACGGGAAAGATAAGCGCCAATCCGTATGTCCAGTTGAAATGGTCATACGACGTGCCTAAGATACCTACCGTAAATGCCACTGTTTCAGCACGGTGGACGGATATGGGCATGCTGAACTTCGGTACGAACAACCTTAGCCTCAGTTTCTTCAATGCGCGCCAGGAAGTGTACTTCTCCAATATAAAATGGAAGAAACTGGACATCAAGGGCGGCCTCAGGAACGATATCTTCAATGTCCGTAACGTCAAGTCGTCCCAGATCATGGGAGACTACGACCTCGACCATCTCAACAACGATTATCCTTCCCTTTTCATGGATGCCCGTACATATACTTTCGATGACGGATATTTCCCAACGAGGGGAGTGAGTGCCGGTGCATCTTATTCTTGGACATTTGCCGGTATACCGACGATGATCCATAATTTCCATACGGTACAGGCTGATGCAAAGGTTGTGGTGCAGGCGGACGAAATTTTCGCTTTCATCCCATCGTTCAATTTCCGTTTCCTTTTCGGACCGGACATCCCTGTCGCATATTTCAATGCCATGGGCGGCTCTCTGCCGGGCAGATATGTGGACCAGCAGATCCCGTTCGTCGGAATCACCAATCTCGCTGCGATGAAGAACATCCTTACGGTCTATCGTATGGATATGAGGTTCAGGCTGGCAAAGAACCACTACCTCACCGGAATCGTCAACTATGCCAGGGATTGCGACACCTTCAAAGGTTACACTGAAGGCCTGGGATATTTCGGAGCGGGTGCCGAGTACTCGTTCGATACCATTTTCGGCCCGATTTCGGCCAATGTCCATTGGTCTAATCTGACCCATAAGGTCGGAATATATCTCAGCGGCGGCTTTAATTTCTGATCCACTCCGGCCATGAAGAGCGAAACATCGGAAATGACCAGGGTACTGGACCGTCTGCGTCGTCTGTGCTCCCGCAGGGAGTATTGCCGGAGTGATGTCATGAAGAAGGCTCTCGAAGCTCTTGACGGGGACAGGAGTCAGGCTGAAAAAGTGGTTCAGATACTATCGGATGAAAAGTATGTGGATGATCTGAGGTATGCGTCTGCCTTTGCCCGTGACAAGGCTTCTCTTGCAGGGTGGGGAGAAGTGAAGATAAGATATATGCTCGGAACGAAAGGCATATCGAAGGATATCATAAATCAGGCGCTGGAAGAGATCGATGCCGGCAAGGCGCAGAGCCGGCTCGAGAAACTGCTGGAGACGAAGTACAGGACTCTGAAGGATGATCCTCAGTGCAGACTGAAGATGCTCCGTTTTGCTCTTGGAAGAGGCTACGGGTATGATGAGGTGGCGCATGTCGTGGAGCGTCTCATGAAAAATGAACATGATTGATGAACAATACTATGATGAACTACAGAAAACTGACGGCCGGTGAGATTGAGACTCTCAAGGCCCAGAGATGCGATGCCTCCGATTGGAATGAGATAGAGGTCACTGACGCATTTTCGCCGGAATATGTGCATTATGTGCGTTTCTCAGGCTCTATCAGGATGGGTGCATTCGGAAAGGAGTTCTGCCTTGCAGGTGGAATCAGGAAACATTCCGGCATCAGATACGCCACCCTTCACAATGTCACTGTGGGCGACGACTGCTGCATAGAGAATGTAAAGAACTACATAGCGAACTATGCGATAGGTAGCGGGACTTTCATAGAGAATGTCGACATCATATTGACCGACGGAGTCAGTTCTTTCGGAAACGGGGTCGAAGTGTCGGTTCTGAGTGAGACCGGCGGCAGGGAAGTGATGATATTCGACCGTCTGACGGCCCAGACCGCATATGCCATGGCGCTTTACCGCCACCGTCCCGAGATGGTTGCCAGACTCCGCGGAATGATATCGGAATATGTGGATAAAGTCTCGTCTTCGACGGGAACTATAGGCAGGAATGTCGTCATCGTGGATTCAGGATATATAAAGAATGTAAGAATCGGCGACTGCTGCAAGATAGAGGGAGCGTCGCGACTCAAGAACGGAAGCATCAACAGCAACGCATCCGCCCCTGTACATGTGGGAGTGGGCGTGATCGGAGATGACTTCATCATATCCAGCGGTTCTTCTGTCGAGGACGGAGTGACATTCTCGCGTTGCTTCATAGGTCAGGCATGCCGTCTGGGACATAACTATTCGGCGTCCGACTCGCTCTTCTTCGGCAACTGCCAGGGAGAAAACGGAGAGGCCTGCGCCATCTTTGCCGGTCCGTTTACCGTGACCCACCACAAGTCGACCCTCCTGATCGCAGGAATGTTCTCGTTCATGAACGCAGGTTCCGGCTCGAATCAGAGCAACCATATGTACAAACTTGGCCCTATCCATCAGGGAATCATGGAAAGAGGTGCCAAGACTGCATCTGACTCATATATATTATGGCCTGCCAAGGTCGGCGCCTTCTCTCTTGTTATGGGACGCCATGTGAGCCATCAGGACACTTCCGATCTGCCGTTCTCATATCTTATCGAGCAGCAGAACACATCTTTCATAATGCCGGGTGCCAACCTCAAGAGTGTCGGAACCATCCGTGATGCCAGGAAATGGCCTGTCAGAGACAAGAGGACCGACCCCGAGAGACTGGACCAGATCAATTTCAACCTCCTCAGTCCTTACACCATACAGAAGATGCTCAACGGTGTGGAGATACTGAAGAACCTTCAGCAGGTGTCAGGAGTAAATTCCGATGCCTATACCTATCAGAGCGGAAAGATAAAGAATTCTTCATTGAAGAACGGCCTCAAGTACTACGGAATGGCCATTGACAAGTTTCTGGGCAACTCTCTGATCACCCGGATTCAGAACTCCGGAGCATCGTCAATCGAGGAACTTCGTGCCGCGTTCATACCTAAGTCCGAGTACGGAGAAGGCAATTGGGTGGACCTTTCCGGAATGATCGCCCCGAAAAAGGCGGTTTCTGCCCTTCTCAATGATATCCAGACCGGAGTTCTGGATGACATAAACAAGGTGAACGACCGTTTTGCCTCCATTCATGCTTCATATTATGACTATGAGTGGAAGTGGGCCTACAGAGTCATAAAGGAGTATTATGGAACCGACCTTTCCTCTGTCGGAAAGGATACCTTGATAGCGTTGGTCGAGAGGTGGAAAAAGTCTGTCGTCGGCCTTGACAACCTTATATACGAGGATGCGCGGAAGGAGTTTTCTCTCAGCGCCATGACCAGTTTCGGAGCCGACGGGGATGAAAATGTCCGTAAGGAAGACTTCATGCAGGTCCGCGGCTCATTCTTCGAGGCCGATCCGTTCGTGACGTCCGTAAAGGACCATATCAGGATAAAGACAGAACTCGGGGACAACATTTTGTCGCTTCTGAAGTCATTTTAATGATAAATTAAGGCTATTCTTCGGCATATATTAATGGGTCAGGATTTACTTTGTAAATAAGTGAAATCTGACCCATAATCATTATGCTTATTAAAACACTAGGACTGTTATGTTGCAGCGTTGCAACAGTATTCACTCAGGTGTTCGCTCCTTCTGAAGGACTGGTGAACAGGACTGAGAAACCTTATCGTGAAGAGATCTGCCTGAACGGCTCATGGGAATTCCAGGCCGTGAACGGACCGCAGATGACTATGCCTGTGGACGGCGGATGGGATGACGTGCGCATCAAGATCCCTTCACCATGGAATGTGAACGACTTTGCCTATCGTGACCTCGAAGGCCCGGACCACAGGAACTACCCTTCGTATCCGAAGGAGTGGGACAAGGTCAGGATGGCTTGGATGCGCAGGACCGTGGCGGTGCCGCAGGACTGGGACGGCAAGAGGATAGAACTCTATTTCGAGGCTGTGGCCGGAAAGAGCGAGGTCTATGTGAACGGAACCAAGGTGGGGGAAAACTTCGATCTCTTCCTGCCTTTCTCTCTTGATGTCACGGATGTCGTGAAGCCGGGTGAGACAGCGGAGATTCTTGTCGGCGTTTGTGCCCAGTCTGTATTTGAAGACAGGAGCACCATCGGCCGCCGTATCGTGCCTGCAGGATCGATGTGGGGCTACCATATCGCCGGTATATGGCAGGACGTATATCTCCTTGCCCTGCCTCAGGTGCATGTGGACGATGTCTATGTGAAGCCTCTTGTGGACAAGGGAGTCCTCGAACTCGAACTCGCCATCTCGAACGATACTGACAGGAAGGCCGATGTAAAGATCGGCGGAACCGTAAGGGAATGGCTCAACCGTGCCGGTACGGACGTCCTTTCAGCCCCTGTTCCTGCATGGGAACTTGGTGCCGAGGCTCTTGAAGTGCCGCAGACACGTGTGGAAGTGCCTGCAGGCGAAACCGTCAGGACTACCATATCAATCCCGGTCAGCGCCGGCACCCTCAAATACTGGACTCCGGAATATCCTAACCTTTACAGTGTCATTCTCGACGTCACCAAGGGAAAGACAGTCGTAGACCGTAAATATGAGCGCTTCGGCTGGAGGCAATGGACTCTGAACGGGACTCAGCATTGCCTTAACGGCGAACCATATCCTCTCAAGGGTGACTCATGGCATTTCATGGGAATCCCTCAGATGACCAGAAGATATGCATGGGCATGGTTCAAGGCCATCAAGGACATGAACGGAAATGCAGTCCGCCCTCATGCTCAGATCTACCCTCGCTTCTACCTCGACATGGCAGACGAAATGGGAATATGTGTCCTTGACGAGACTGCCAACTGGGCCAGTGACGGAGGTCCGAAACTCGACTCCGAACTCTTCTGGGAGGCATCGAAGGACCATCTCAGACGTTTTGTCCTGCGTGACCGCAATCATGCATCTGTATTCGGATGGAGCGTCAGCAACGAGAACAAGCCTGTGATCCTTTATGTATACAACCGTCCGGACCTCATGCCGTTCCAACTCAAGGCGTGGGAGGAATGGCGTGACATCGTACGCGAACTCGACCCTACACGTCCATGGATATCGGCTGACGGTGAGGATGACGGAAACGGAATCCTTCCTGTGACCGTCGGTCACTATGGTGATGCCAATTCGATGAAGCATTGGAAGGAGATCGGCAAGCCTTGGGGAATCGGCGAGCATAGCATGGCATACTACGGAACTCCGGAGCAGGTGTCCGTATATAATGGTGAACGTGCGTACGAATCCCAGCAGGGACGTATGGAAGGCCTTGCCAACGAATGCTACCATCTCCTTGCGTCACAGCGCAATGAGGGAGCGTCATATTCGACAGTCTTCAACATGGCATGGTACGGCCTCAAGCCTCTTCCTCTCGGAAAGAAGGATGTGACTGTCAAGCCGACCCTTGAGGACGGAATCTTCTTCGGCGAGTATGTGGAAGGCCTTCCTGGCGTGCAGCCAGAAAGAATGGGTCCATACTGCACCACATTCAATCCTGGATACGACTCAAGTCTCCCTCTCTATGATTCATGGCCTATGTTCGACGCCATGAGGGCGGCGAATGCTCCTGGCGGACCTGCATGGTCACCATGGGCGGAAATCGACAAGGCTCAGTATCAGGCACCAGAGGCATTGCCTGCAAAGCAATATGCTGAAGTCATATTCATAGGTAATGACGGTTCTGCCTTCAGGTCTGTCCTTGCCAATCAAGGAGTAAGACTTACGGACAAGGTACGCAAGCCTGCGGAAGCGATCGCTCTTGTGGATGGAAGTCAGACTCTTTCTGCAGAGGATTCATCACGTCTGCAGGAATATGTCTCAAAGGGAATGGATGTATGGATCTGGGGAATCACTCCTGCTACAGTCAGGTCATTCAATGAAATCCTTCCATATGAACTTTGCGTCGGGGAACTCAGACGTGCGTCATATCTGCCTGAGCAGAAGTCATGGATGAGGGGCCTGAACAATTCCGACTTCTATTTCTGTGAGATCCAGAGACAGGATGCGTCGGTATATTCATTGAGCGGTGACTTTGTTGACGAAGGTGAAGTGCTTCTGGATGCCTGCCGCACTGATTGGAGAGCATGGAACAAGAGGGCCGAGAAACTCAAGACTGCCGCAGTCCTCAGAAGTGAGAATGAGTGCACTGCTCCTACCCCTGTCTTTGTGCGCGGAAGAAAAGGCGATTCAGACATCTATGTCAGCACACTGACTGATTTTGCGGGCACAAGCAAAGGCTACAGGACCCTGTCTGCAATACTTGACCACGCAGGCATTCCTTGTGACCGTACGGGCATAGATCCGAATGCATTGTTCTTCATGCAGGACGGACGACTCATGTTCCCGAGATCGATAAGGGAAAAGGCTACGGACGGAAAACTGGTGCTTTATGTATACAGCCCTCGCCCTCTCGATGACCTTCTCATCGAGCCGAACATGCCTAAGTTGTCGCTCATCATAGGCAATGTCACCTGCTCCCTCAAGATCAATGGCAAGGCATTCGCTCCGGCAGGCGACAGCGAAAGGGGAACGGTCTATCACGAACTCCCTCTTGCACAGGGCTGGAACAAGTTGGAATTCACCGCAGAAGCAGTCCATGGAGACAGAGTGAGAGCCTTCTTTGAATGTGCAAACAGGCCTGAATTCCTCTCCCTCCTTCAGGTGAAGTTCGATCATGACATGAAATGACATAATTAATAATCAAAACTATGAAACTTAAGAATTTACTTTGTATCGCAGTTGCAGCCATGATGACGGTGACAGGAGTCTCTGCAAAGAAGAAACAGACCAGGATCACAATCATCGGTGACAGCATCACAGCGGGAATCGGTACGGAAAATCCAGAAACGGATTCCTATCCGGCACAACTTGCGGAAATGCTCGGAAAGTCTTATGTGGTGAACAGTTTCGGCTCCAGCGGAACTACGATGCTCAAGAGGGGAGACTCTCCTTATTGGATCAGTGGCGCATATGCCAAGGCGCTGGAATCAGAGCCTGACATCGTGTTCATCGCACTCGGAACAAACGACAGCAAGCGTCAGAACAGACGCTATTGGGAAGAGTATGTGAAGGATGCCTGTGAGATGATCATATCCTTCCAGGAACTCCCGACCAGCCCTAGAGTCATCGTCATGACTCCGATCGCATCGTTCGGAACTGATCCGAACGGCATCAGCGACTCGTATGTAGGCCGTATCGTTGCTCCTAAGACCATCGAGGCTGCAGACCGCATGAGGGTCGAGGTTCTTGACATGCATTCAGTGCTGGTGCGTCGTCCTGACCTCGTTCCTGACACAGTGCATCCGAACAGGGAAGGTGCGGCAAAGATGGCTCAGAAGATGTACGACTACCTTATGGACTATCCTCAGAAGCCTTCCGAGAAGATGACCATCGACGCTATGGCGAACAATCCTTTCATCACCCATATGTACACTGCAGACCCTTCTGCCCACGTTTGGGAGGACGGACGCCTTTATGTCTACGCATCACATGACCTCTTCCCTCCACGCGGTTGTGACTTCATGGACCGTTATCATGTCTTCTCTACCGACAACATGATACACTGGGTTGACCATGGTGAGATCCTCAATTCAGGCCAGGTGCCGTGGGGACGTCGAGAAGGCGGCTACATGTGGGCTCCGGACTGTGCATACAAGGACGGCACATATTATTTCTACTTCCCGCATCCGAGCGGAACCAATACCGGCCCTACATGGAAGATCGGAATCGCTACCAGCAAGGAGCCTGCTGCAAACTTCAAGGTGCAGGGATACATCGAGGGAGTCCCTTCGTTCATCGACCCATGCGTCTTCATGGATGACGACGGGCAGGTATATCTCTACAACGGCGGTGGCGGAAAGTGCTACGGAGGAAAACTCAAGGACAACATGATCGAACTCGACGGCCCTATGGTGGCGATGGAAGGCCTGTATGACTTCCACGAGGGCACATGGGTACATAAGTACAACGGAAACTATTACCTTACCTATCCGGACAACTATATCAAGCCTGAAGACGGAAAGGGCTACAACCGCATGCACTATGCCATGAGCAAGTCGCCTCTCGGCCCTTGGGAGTACAAGGGAATCATGCTCGAAGAGACCGACTGCGACACGAGTCATGGATCCATCGTAGAGTATAAAGGACAGTGGTATATGTTCTATCACAACTGTTCTCTCTCAGGCCGTGGAAACCTCAGGTCGATATGCGTGGACCGTCTCTATTACAACGAGGACGGAACCATCCAGATAGTTGAACAGAGGAACAGGTCGTTCCTTGAAAGATTTTGATTACAGTCATGAAGATAAGAAAGATCATGCTCATTGCCCTCGCCCTGACGGCGGCAATGGGATTGTCTGCTCAGAGCAGGCATGGCAAGACGACGGCCTATCCGTCGTATGAAGGCCTGGTGATGGCCGGTTATCAGGGATGGTTCCATAATCGTGACAAGGGTACCATGTATCCTGACGAGACCAAGATCACCATAGACATGTGGCCTGACGTAAGCGAGTATGAAAACACCTATCCTACAGGTCTCAAGCATGCTGACGGCACCACTGCAAGGTTCTTCTGCTCTACCGATGAGCAGACAGTGCAGACCCATTTCAGGTGGATGCAGGAATACGGTCTCGACGGTGTGTTCATGCAGCGTTTCTTCGGAAGTGCAAGGGCACACAGAGGCACCCGGAAGCATTCTGTAGAGGTCCTGAACCATGCCTTGAAGTATTCTCAGAAATATGAGAGGGCTATTGCCGTGATGTACGACCTTTCAGGACTGAATCCGGGAAAGGATGACTGTACGACGATAATTGAAGACTGGAAGTTCCTTGTGGACAGTGTCAAGGTTACCAACTATTCAAAGAACAACCAGTATCTTTTCCATAACGGAAAGCCGTTGGTGGTCATCTGGGGTGTGGGCTTCCCTGACAGGCCATACAATATAAGGAACATCGCCCTTGAGAAACTCATTGATTTCCTCAAGAACGATCCTGTATACGGTGGCTGCAGCGTAATGCTCGGAGTTCCGACCTATTGGCGTGACCTGAATGCAGACTGCATCAACGACCCGTACCTTCACGAACTCATAAAGAGTGTGGATATCGTTCTTCCATGGATGGTACAGCGATTCACCCCTCTCCTTCATTTCGAGATGGACAGATATCGTGATGTGATTCTTGCAGACATGAAGTGGTGCAAGGAAAACGGCGTGGACTACGTTCCTCTCGTTACTCCGGGCTTCAGTTGGCACAACCTCAGCCGCAAGTCGAATGTCAACAATATCGGTGGTGAGAAGCCTTCAGCATCGATTCCTCGTATGAAGGGAACCTTCTATTGGGATCAGATCTACACTGCGATCCGTAGTGGTGCCAAGATGCTTTATGTGGCGATGTTCGACGAAGTGAACGAGGGTACAGCCATCTTCAAGTGCACAGACAATCCTCCTGTAAGCGAGCATGCGAAATTCGTGGGCATGGACGGCATGCCGTCAGACCACTACCTATGGCTCACAGGAGAAGGCGCCCGTATGCTGCGCAACGAGAAACCTTTAAGTCCTGCGATGCCGTTGAGGTAATCTTTATTTCTGATCGATCAGATCGAGCATAGACACAGGGAAGGAAGTTCCGAGTGATGACTGATAATTCTTGCAGAAAGCATCATAGACAGTCTTAGCGAGGCCTTTCTTCCCTTGCTTGTACAATATGCTGCACTTTGCCTTGAGTGCTTCCTCATTGATGAAGTCGTGCAGGAAGAGAGTGTCGGCAATCCTTATCATGAATGAATCGGATATGTCCGAACGCTTCAGAAGTCCGGAAAGGAAGTCTATGGTCTTGTTGGAGAAGTCGCTCTTGAATGTGTCCACCCAGTCATCCTCTACATTAGGAAGCACTGCTCCTCTCAGGAGAAGTTCCACAAGACGCTCAAGTGTATCTTCATTTCCTGCCTGTTCCGCAAAAAGCCGCTTGGCCTCCATGTAGTCGCATATGGTGTCATCTTCGAAGCATATGCTCCAGAATCCTTTCTGATTGAGGATCTTGACGTCTCCTATCCTTTCCAGGATGTTGCGCAGTTTGCTCATGTAGACGTTCCTGTTGTTCTTTGCGGATTCCTCCGTCTTGTCGAACCAGAGTGTCTGGATGAGTCTGTTGCCCGATATCCCCTTCTCGTCCTTGCATGTGTGCAGGATCAGTATGATCAGGAGGGACTTCATGGTAGGGGTGAAGAGGTCGGTTATGTCCTCGCCGTCCTTGTCATGGACACGGAAACCTCCGAAGAAGCAGATGCTCTTCCTTCTGAAGTCGTAGTGGTCTGTCTGAATCACATTCTCTGTGACTTCGGCAGTCTCTTCCTTCTTCACGGTCTTATTGGAAGGAGCAGGATGCCTTCTTCTGTAGATAAGATATGCGGCAATGAGTACTGCAAGAGCGATGATTATAGGGATCAGGCTCTTTTCTCCAGTATTTGCTTTAGAATTCTCCTTGGGGGGGCAGCGTATAATGCGTCCTTGATGACCACAGGAGGTGCGTTCAGTTCATATAAGTACACCTGTGAGGTACCACTCACCTGAGTCTGCTGGAAGACAGCGTAGAAGCGGTCTCCTGAATGGTATAGGTTTGTGAAAAGGTGCTGTGCATTGAACCAGTGGTGGATAGGATGCGAGGTGAGTTCTATCTTCGGCTCTGTCCTGCTGATCTTCATCATAGAGCATCCCTGCTGTGTCGAGAACACATAGAAGCAATCGTTCTTCTTGTCGTATATCATGTTGCTGCCCGGCATGAAGTCTCCGTCCAGCGGCCTTTCCGTGTGTTCCCAAAGTTTGAATACCTGCATCGAGTGGATGTTGACGGCATAGAGGTCATAATAGTTCTTCTGCGTCATCTCCTGCTTGCCGGAAGGGCAGCCTCGTCCTCCGAAGATGTACAGCATGCTGTCCACCAGCACTGAGGCAGGGGAATATCTCGGATCTATTTCCTTCAGATGTACCCTTTTCTGCGGCATCCTGCTACACGGATGACTGATCAGGAGTTCATTATTGAACTGGTAGTGACCGTAGCCTCCGAAACTGATGAGGGTGGAGTCTTCGTTATTCCATGTAACGGTATTGTTCCAGTAATACTCCTTGTGCTTCATTTCGGGAGCCTTGCGGCTTTTCCAACGGTCTGTTTCGAAATCGAAGCAGGAATAGATGTTCTGGTCAAGGTTGTATGAGAAAAGATTGCCTGTTTCCTGTATGAAATACATGCAGTTTGGATATACGGCCGCAAATTCCCCTCCTTTTACCTCTGTCGTCGCTGGCTTTCTGTCCCGGCAGTCGAAAGAATACAGGTGTTTCCCGTCATTTGCCATGTAGAATGTGGCTCTGCCGGGGTCGAAGGCAATGGATGGCGTACCGTTGAATTCCTGCTTGTGGATGAGCCTCCATACAAGATGCTGGTCGAGAAGCCATTTGCCGTTTGCAGAGATGGCCGGCTTCGCTTCCTTTTTGTCAAAACATGTGTCGCCCTGATGGAAGCACATGTCCCATTCCCTGAAAGGCTTGTCATTGTGCGATATGCATATGTCCTTGATGTTGACACTGGCCACATTGTCAAGGTCGTACTGAACAACGGGGCATCTGCCGAAGTAGATGCGCATATCATGGATCGGAAGAACTTCCGGACAGTCTATGCTTATCTCTTCACCGTCATATGTCATGCTGATCGATTTCTGGACCGGATTTATCCGAAGTTCCACATCGATCCAGCACCCAAGTCTCACTTCGTGACTGAGTGGGTATACCTTATTGTTAATTATAAGATTCGGGAACCTCCTGTCGTTTTCGGCGACACTGTACATCAGGTCGATGGTCTTGTTGGCGTCGGTAATTATGCGGAATACCACTCCGAAGACATTTTCTTCACGGTTCCATAATCTGAATCCCAAAGTGGTCTCCTTGCTGCCTGCCTTTATGGGCTCGCCGTCTTCCAGTGCAAGGCTGGTGAACGCTGCAGTAGGATGCGGCCATGTCTGTATGTGAAGACCATACTCGGTATCCTGTCCCATGAGGGCGATACAAGCAAAGAAAAACAATATTGAAGTCAGTATTTTTTTCATGGTCTGTTCGTTTCGGTTATGTGTATCAACGCAAAAATAACACTTTTTTTTGAAAGAAAATAAAGTAATATCACTTTATGTCCGGGTTAATTGTTTTTTAATGAAACGGTTAATCTTTAACTCCTATATTTACAAAAAAAGAAATTATGACCGTAAAGAATTTATTCATCACAGCAGTGTTTCTTGCTTTCGGATTTGCAATGCAGGCTCAGGATATAGAGCGTCTTGGAAATGGTTTCAAGGTTACGGATGACGGTGTGACTGTTGAAGTTACAAGTCTTTCTCCAGAAATCGTGAGGGTGTTCAAGTATGCTGCACCAGAGCGTCCGCAGAAGTATTCACCATCGGTGATCATGACGCCGCAGGATGTGAAGGTGAAGGTCACTTCCAGAAACGGAGTCGTGACTCTCTCGAACCCGGTTCTCAAGGTGTCGTATGACATGAGTGCGGATCAGATCGTCTTCTCGGACAAGAAGAATGTGATTCTGAAGGAGAGGCCTGACGCTTATTCCGCAAAGTCCCAGACCTTTGTCCTTGACAAGGATGAGGCCATATACGGACTTGGCCAGCATCAGCACGGGGCCTTCAACCAGAGGGGCATGAATGTCTTCCTCCAGCAGGTCAATATGGAGATAGGCATCCCTGTGGTACACTCAGTGAAAGGTTATGCCATCTTCTGGGACAACTGCTCGTCCACCTGGTTCAGGGATAATGCAGAGGGAATGACCTTCGATTCGGAGACCGGTGAATTCTGTGACTATTATTTCATATACGGAGGTGACGCTGACGGAGTTGTGGCAGGTCTGCGTACATTGACCGGCACGTCTCCTATGCTTCCTCTCTGGAGTTTCGGATTCTTCCAGTCAAGGGAGAGGTATGCTACTCAGGACCAGCTCGTCGGAGTCGTGAAGAGGTATCGTGACCTCAATGTGCCTCTTGACGGAATCGTGCAGGACTGGCGTTACTGGGGTGATGACCACCACTGGTGGAATGCCGTCGAGTTCCTCAATCCGGGCTTCTCCGATCCTGTCGGCATGATGAAGCAGGTCAAGGATATGAATGCCAATGCCATAATTTCGATATGGCCTTCGTTCGGTCCGAATACCAATATATATAAGGAATTCGCGGACAACAATCTCCTTATGGCTCACGAGACCTTCCCTCAGGATCATGGAGTGAAGGTGTACGACCCTTGGAACCCTGCTGCGCGCGACATATACTGGAAGTACATCAAGAAGAACATGTTCGACATAGGCATTGCAGGATGGTGGCTTGATGCTACTGAGCCTGAGCACAATCCGATCAAGCCTGAGGACTATGACTATATGACTCCGGAAGGCTCGTTCCGCGACGTCCGCAACACTTTCCCTATCGTGTCAACAGGCGGTGTATATGACCATCAGCGTGCGGATTCGGACGACAAGCGCGTTCTGATCCTGACCCGTTCCGCTTACCTCGGACAGCAGCGCTACGGAACGCATGTCTGGTCGGGAGACATCTTTGCCGACTGGCAGGTCCTCAATGACCAGATTCCTGCAGCCCTGAACTTCTCTCTCGGCGGCATCCCTTACTGGAACAGCGACATCGGAGGATTCTGGACATGGAGGGAGTTTCCTGAAGGTGTGAAGGACCCTGCGTTCCACAAACTTTATGTGAGATGGATGCAGTTTGCCGTATTCACAGGCATGATGCGTTCGCACGGAAGCAACACTCCTCGCGAGATCTTCATGTTCGGTGACAGAGGATACTGGGCTTTCGATGCCCAGGAGAAATTCATCAACCTGAGATATCGCCTCCTTCCTTATCTATATAGTACATCGTGGAAGGTCACTTCCGAAAACGCGACCCTCATGCGTGCGCTCTTCATGGAATGGCCAGAGGACAAAAAGACATGGAGCATCGATGACGAGTATATGTTCGGAGAGTCTTTCCTTGTGGCACCGGTCACTTCTCCGGAAGACGTGAGAGATGTATATCTTCCTGAGGGACAATGGTTTGATTTCTGGACCGGCAAGGCCGTCAATGGCGGCCGCACCATCACCAGACAGACTCCTGTCGATGAAATCCCTGTCTATGTTAAGGCCGGTACAGTCCTTCCTGTAGGCCCTACAGTGCAGTATGCCCTTGAGAAGGAGTGGGATGACCTTCTTGTCAGGATATATCCCGGCGCTGACGGCGAGTTCGTGCTCTACGAGGATGCGAAGGACGGATATGCATATGAGGATGGCGGGTACACCACCATCAGGATGACATGGAACGAAAGACGTCGTGAACTTACCATACATGACCGTCAGGGCAATTTCCCTGAGATGCTCAAGGACAGGGTGTTCAGAGTAATCCTTGTCGGGGAAGGCGCCGGACTCGGTCTTGACAATGAGTCTGCAGGAACCGAAGTGCGATACACCGGCTCCGCGATAAAGGTCGCACTGTAAGTATGCACGTCCCACAAGATTGTGATAAGTTATTTGAAGTTGAATAAAGTGATAAGGAAGAAAGATTTGAGCGAAGCGAAAGTAAGTCCCCTTCCCGAGGAAGGGGATTTAGGGGAAGGGTAACGTGTAAGAATATTTTTCATATCATGCACGTCCCGGAAAATTGTGATAAGTTATTTGAAGTTGAAAAAGTGATAAGGTAAAAATATGAAAACGTTGTTATTGGTTATGGCCGCTGTTTTGTCATGCTCCGCAGCGAGTGCGCGGCATGACGGAGCACTTCCTTCTGATGTCCTGAAGAAACTGGACACCTACAATGTCAGTTGGAATACCATGAGTAGGACAGGTTCCCTCGAATCCATGCCCCTAGGCAACGGTGACATCACCGTCAATGCCTGGGTCGAGCAGGGAGGTGACCTTATGCTCTATATAGGAAAATCCGATGCATGGGCCGAGTCTACCAGACTTCTTAAGGTCGGACGAGTGCGTGTGAGTCTCAGTCCGAATCCTTTCGAGAATAATGATGCATATGTTCAGACCCTGCGTCTTGCAGACGGCAGGATGAATGTGAGAGCATGCTCAAAGTCAGTGAAATGCGATGTTGCGGTGTGGGTGGATGCAAACAGTCCTGTCGTGCATGTCGATGTGAGTGCGGACAGGAAGGTCTCTGTGACCTGCACTTCCGAACTCATGCGTAAGGGTTTCGTCCTCCCTCATGGAGGCCACCCTCTTGCTGACAGTTTCCGTGGAGTGGCCGGAAGTCCCGTGAAGCCTGCAGAAAATGCCGATGTCGTACTGAGCGAAGGCAATGCGGTGGTGTGGGCCCACAGAAACGAGACTTCCCTCTATCCTCTGATCATGGAACGTCAGAATGCGGAGGAATTCGTTTCCAAGTATCCGGATCCGTATATGTACAGGACTTTCGGTGCCATGATGACAGGAACCGGGATGAAGGTTTCGGAAGACGGCCTTTCTCTTGTGAGTGAGGCTCCTGCAAAGACTGCGTCTGTTGATATAGTGGCATATACAGCCCAGACTCCTACGCTCGGACAATGGAAGAGTGAGGTTCAGGCGCTGTCGGATAAAGCAGGGAAGACCGACAGAAAGTCTGCAGAGAAGGCACATGTGCAGTGGTGGAGAGACTTCTGGAACAGGAGTTGGATCTTCATGACCGGAGACGAGGACGCACACAAGGCTACAGAAGGCTATCTTCTTCAACGCTATATGATGGCCTGCCAGGGCAGGGGAGCATATCCTGTCAAGTTCAACGGCGGCACCCTTACCTTTGATTATAAAGGGAATGATGCGGATTTCCGCAGGTGGGGACCGGGTTACTGGCATCAGAACTGCCGTCTCTATTACTGGCCGCTCGTGGTTTCAGGCGATTTCGACCTTCTCATGCCTTGGTTTGACATGTATATGGGCATGATGCCTCTGCAGATGGATGTGACAAGGAAATATTACGGCCATGGCGGTGCATTCTTCCCCGAGACCCTCAACTTCTTCGGAATGTTCATCCAGGACGACTGGGGATGGGACAACAAGTACGGCAAGGCTCCGCAGACAAGGTGGATCAGATATCATTATTCAGGAGCGCTCGAGATGCTCGCCCTGATGCTTGAATATTACGATTATACTGACGACCAGGATTTTGCGAAGGATTATGTCGTTCCTTTTGCCACCCAGACCATCCGTTTCTTCAAGGAGCACTGGCCTGTGATAGACAGAAAGTTCAGTTTCATTCCGGCCAATTCACTTGAGCAGTTCTGGGACTGCCTCAATCCTGTGGACTATATTGCAGGCTTGAAATATACACTTGCCGGTCTTGCCCGGCTTCCTGAAGGTCTGGTGAGTGATGCTCTCAAGGCAGAATGGGAGGCCTGTGCGAAGGCCGTTCCGGAGATTCCTATGGCAGACGGACGTATCCTTCCTGCTTATGAGTACGGTGAAGGACGCAATTTAGAGAATCCGGAACTTTACACGGTGTTCCCGTTCAGGTTGTATGGCCTCGGCCTTCCTGATATCGAGGTAGCAAGAAAGACCTTCGAGCATCGTGTCTTCGATGCTCCTACCTGCTGGGCCCAGGATGCAATCCAGGCGGCCTTGATGGGAGATGCCGAAGAGGCCCGTAAGTATCTCATGCGTAAGGTAAATGCGGTGGACAAGGAAATACGTTTCCCTGCATTCTGGAGACCTGGCAGCGACTATACGCCGGATCTTGACAACGGCGGAGTAATAGCGCTCGCCATGCAGTACATGGTCCTGAACTGCATCAACGGACAGGAGATGATACTTCCTGCTCTACCTGACGGATGGAGTGCAGATTTCAAACTTCGGACTCCTGGCGGAAAGTCCGTCCGTGTCATCAGTGACGGTGACCGGGTAGTCAGAATGGAGCGTATGTAGATGCAATATGATGAAAGTGCTGGAAAAGTTGAATTTTTCAGCACTTTTTTGATTAAAAAGTGAACTTTCGTGTATTTTTATCAGCGGATTAATGGGGTTTTAAGTCATTATTAAGGTGTCGCTCGTTACTTTGTAACGTTAATGATGGCGAGAAATCACCAATTACCAAACATAATTAAACACTATCTATTATGAAAAAGCAATTCTTCAGCGCGCTTTTATGCGGCGCAGTTGTTCTTTCGGCAGGAACATTCGTTTCATGCGAAAATCAGTATGACGAGTTGTCAAGCAGAGTGACAGTCCTCGAGGGCTATATCTCTGAGATCAAGGCTCAACTCGGCAAGGCTCTCATGACAGGAGCATCTATCACCAGTGCGACACAGGACGCGAAGGGTAACTGGACCTTCGTTCTCAGCGACGGTCAGACAGTTGTGATCAACGCTGCTACAGGCGGTGGCGCCGGTGGCGGATCATCAGTTACAGTAACTCAGGGTGAAGGCAACTTCACCATCACAGTTGACGGTGAGTCATATACTATCCCTACAGGTGCATCAGTAAACTCTCTCGTTTACGTACCAGAATATGTTGACGGTAAGGTTCTTCTTGGAAATGACGGTGCTAAGGTTAGATTCCTTGCTACTCCTGCAGTTGACGTTGCAAACGCTCAATTTGATATCGCAGTTGCAGAGCAACTCCAGACTCGTGCAAGTTCTCTCATTAAAGTTGAAAGCGCAGTGGCTGAAAACGGTTATGTGGTGCTTACCCTCAAGGGTCTTGCAGTACAGGCCGGTAAGTCTTATGTTGTTGTGGTTTCTATGACTTCAGGCGGCACTATCATCACTTCTGATGCATTCACAGTAGAGGTTGCTTCTGAATTCTCATTCGAGAGCGAGGCTCTTGCTGCTGCAGAATTTGCTGACGGTGTTCAGGTGACTGAAATCGGAACAGGCGAGTATAGCGTCCTTATTCCTAATTCTGCCGTTACATTTGTTGCCGGCTTCAATCTTAAGGATTATTATAAGAACCTCCCTGAAGGAAACGTGGCATTCCAACTCGCACCTGCTGACAAGCAGAATGCTGCAGTACAGGGTAAGTATGACCTTCTTAGCAGATCGCTTGCTTCAGACGGTAAGTTCGAGTTTGCAGAGCGTCCAGGTTCTGACTTCTATGATCAGGAGAAGAACGGTATACTTATCTATATGACAGTAAACGATGTCATCAAGAACAAGGTATACTGGAAGATTGACAATCCTGTTCCAGGTCTTGACCTCCCTGGTGCATATTTCAGTAATGATTTCGCAAAGGGTGCTCCTCATATGGAATGGGGCTATTTCGAAGGCGACAATGAGGGAGGAAAATATCTCAAGCCAGGTGATGTGATTTCATTTGCAGAAATCTTCATTGATTGGGAAAATCAGATGGGTCTTCGTCATGGTGATGGCGCAAATCAGACTTGTCAGAGCTGGGGCGAAGGCAAGATGGAGGCTTACGTCGGTGAGGAGCAACTTTTCTATACTGATGTAGATGCAAAGAAGGTTGTTCTTGGAGATTACGGTAAGGCTCTTACAGGAAATGGTAAGTATGGAAAGGGTTTCTGGTGGAAGAGTACACAGCCATCTGTACTTTCTTCAAACAGAAGGAACTGGGGAATGTCAGAGGAAGAAATGAAGGCAATCGCTCAGGGAGAATGTAATGGTGAAATCATCCAGGGATGGGATGGTATTTCAGGAGAAGATCTTGCAGCGCTCGGCGTACAGTTTGATGAGACCGGTTACCTCAGATTGACAGATGCATATACAGGAGTCGGTTTGAGATTAGGACTCGGTGTTCGTTGGCAGGATGCTTATGGAGACTACACACTTGTTGATTGGCATATCGCTTACGTCTTCTTCAATCGTCGAGTTTGTGCTCCAGGTACTGTTGACGTTCAGAAGCGCTAATTAATATAGCAACAGATCGGCAAAGCCTCCATCAGTCAGAGAGGTGGAGGCTTTGTATTGAACTTTTTTCACTAACAGAAAATCAGACCATGAAACAATTCTTTAAAATAATGACGCTAGCGCTGGCCTGCGTGCTCATGGCATTGCCTCTGTCGGCTCAGCAGCGTGCCGTAAAGGGTACGGTTGCTGACGATACAGGTGAGCCTGTCGCGGGAGCAAGCGTTATGGTCGCTGGTACCACACGTGGTGTCAGCACCGATCTCGACGGTAACTTCGTCATTGACGCTGGTGCCGATGAGACTCTGGTCGTTTCTTTCATCGGTTTCGAAGATGCCAAGGTGAAGGCTTCATCGACATCGCTGAAGGTTGTCCTCTATCCTGACAGTGAACTTCTTGAAGAGACTGTCGTTGTGGGTTACGGCGTACAGAAGAAGGCTACCCTTACAGGTGCCGTGTCTGCAGTCACCAATACCGAGATGGCTGTGACAAAGAACGAGAACGTGGTGAACATGCTTACCGGTAAGATCCCTGGCGTACGCATCTCCCAGAGAAGTGCGCAGCCGGGTGAGTTCGACAATGCCATCGATATCCGAGGCATGGGCGGTACTCCTCTTATAGTCGTTGACGGTATTCCTCGTGACCAGGCTTACTTCTCACGTATGGATGCAAACGAGATCGAGTCCGTTTCAGTCCTCAAGGACGCATCTGCAGCCATCTATGGTGTGCGTGCTGCAAACGGTGTCATCCTCGTTACCACCAAGCACGGTACAGACGGCGAAGGCAAGTTCGACATCACTTTCTCGGCCAACTACGGTATCCAGTCTTTCCTTTATATACCTGAGACCGCTTCTGCAACAGACCACATGCTCCTTATGAACGAGAAGGAGAGAAACCGTTGGAGTGACGCTGCATACCTTGGAAGTGTGACTCCTAAGTACACATGGGAGCAGATGTTCGCATACAGTGCGGCTGGCAATCCTGGTACCAACTGGACAGAAGAACTCTTCCACGAGACTGTCCCTCAGTCACAGTACAACGTGAGCCTCAACGGAGGTAACGACCGTGTGAACTACTTCTTCAATCTCGGTTACATGGACCAGATGGGTGCCTACAAGAGTGGCTCACTGAACTATAACAGATGGAACTTCCGTAGCAACGTTGACGTGAAGGTCACTGAGAGACTCAAGGCTAGTGTTCAACTCAGCGGATATATGGACGAGAAGAACCAGCCTTTCACAGACATCTGGGCTGTGTATAAGAAGGCCTGGACCTATAAGCCGACAGCCAATGCATATGTGGACGGAAATCATGATTATCCTGCATATGACACGGAAATGCTTGAGAGCGAGAACCCTGTTGCTGCCATCGACAGCGACCTCACAGGTTACCGACAGGAGAAGAGGCAGAACCTCAACGGTTCCCTCACCCTCCAGTATGACATTCCTGGCGTAAAGGGGCTCAATGTAAAGGGATTCTACAGTTACGACTACTACACTACCAACAATACTCAGTACAAGAGGACATACAACCTCTATAACCGTACTGCAGAAGGTGAACTTGAGAGTTTCGTACGCAATGCGGACAGTTATCTCAACAGAAGCACAGACCCTAATTACGGTACTGTGATGCAACTCTCGATCAACTACGCCAACAAGTTCGGCGACCACAGTGTGAGTGCGATGGCCCTTTATGAAGAGCAGTACAACTCATGGGACAACTTCTATGCTCAGAGAGTGATGCTTCTTGACGGTCAGTACCTCATCTACGGTGAGGATGACGAGCAGGTAGGCTCGATGAGCGGAGCCGGCGACAAGAGCCGTCGCGCATTCGTGGGTCGTGCAAACTATGACTACAAGGGTAAATACATGGTTGACTTCTCATTCCGTGCCGATGCTTCTTCATCATTCCCTAAGAACTCGCGTTGGGGATTCTTCCCTGCAGTTTCTGCCGGATGGCGCATCAGTGAGGAGCCATGGGTGAAGGATAACGTAGACTTCATCACCAACCTCAAACTCCGTGCTTCATACGGTATGATGGGAGATGACGGCGGTGCAAGTACCTACCCTCAGACAGTTGTTGCCTACAACATCAACAAGGATCAGATCGGATACTTCTATAACGGCAAGTATATGGCCGGTGTATCAGCGACATCCATCCCTAATCCTAACCTTACATGGTATACCGCGACTACTTACAACGTGGGTCTCGATATGGACTTCTGGAGAGGCAGGCTCACAGGTACATTCGAACTCTTCCGTCGTGACCGTGACGGTCTCTTCGCAACTTCATCTGCTGTCGTTCCTGACATCGTGGGTGCATCTCTTCCTCAGGAGAACCTCGAGAGCGATATGACTTTCGGATGGGAAATCTCCCTCGGACACAGAAACCGCATCAATGACCTGACTTATTGGGTGAACGGTCAGATTTCTGCAGCAAAGAGCCGTTATGGCTTCAGAATGAAGGGTACCTACAACAACTCTATGGCAGAGTGGCGTGATACAGGTGCATCAGGACGTAACAAGGACATCTGGATGTCTGTTCAGGAAGGCGGACGTTTCTCATCATGGGATGAGATCCGCTATAGCGGCACTCCTACAGGTCAGGGTACCCTCCCTGGTGACTACTGGTATGAGGACTGGAACGGTGACGGTGTGATCAACGGCGATGACTCTCATCCTGTAGCAACATATAACCTCCCTGTTTTCAACTACGGTCTCACTATCGGTCTCGAGTGGAAGGGAATCGACCTTTCTGCAAACTTCCAGGGTGCTGCAGGCGTATACAGTGCATATGACGAGGTCTTCACAGAGGTAGGACCTTTCAACGGTGGTGCCGCTCTCGACATCTACAAGGACAGATGGCATACAGCAAGCCCGTCAGATGACCCATGGAACCCTAATACAGTGTGGATCGAGGGACTTTACCCTGCTACTTCACACAGTTTCAACAGTTGGTCTACCGGTATCAAGAACACTTCTTACGTGCGTCTCAAGACCCTTGAAGTGGGCTATACCTTCCCTAAGAAATGGATGAAGAAGGCAAAGATCCAGAACCTCCGTCTCTATGTCAATGCATACAACCTCCTGACCTTCTCGGGACTTAAGAACATTGACCCGGAGAGACCTGGTAAGTCAGGTGGAGCAAGTAACTCAGGAGTTGCCTTCTACAACTATCCTGTCAACAGGGTATTCAACTTCGGTGCAACCATTAAATTCTAACAGACATGAAGACATTCAAATATATAACCGCAGCGATAGCGTTGGGATTCATGGCCCTTGCATGCCAGACTCTCGATCTTGAGCCAAAGGGACTCATCTACGAGAATGTCCTGCTGTCGTCTGACAACGGTGTCAAGAAATATCTTGCACTTGCATATCAGGATCTTCCGATCGAGGACTTCAACTACGGCCAGAACGGAGATCAGAGAGGTTATGCTACAGTGTATGCTGGAGGCTGGCATGGCGGTAACCAGTGGCAGGCTCAGAAGTCCAGTGCTGCTTCTGCTGCAGCCGAGGCATGCGGACGTGGCCTTTCATACGGTGACAGTTGGGGTTACTGGCCATACGACCGTATCCGCGACATCAACAACATGATCGAGCAACTTCCTAATTATAAGGATAACTACAAGGAAGAAGAGTACAATGCCCTTATGGGTGAGGCTCATTTCCTCCGTGCTTTCTATTACTTCGGTATCGTTAAGCGTTACGGTGGTGTTCCGCTCGTGGACAAGGTGATGGACCCTAAGGCTCCCGCTGAAGAACTCCAACTCCCTAGAAGTACAGAGTATGACAGTTGGAAGTTCATCTATGAGGACCTCAAGTTCGCTATGGAGAATGCTACTGCTTCAAAGGCAGAACTCGGACGTGCGAACAGGTATGCTGCTGCAGCCCTCATGAGCCGTGCGATGCTTTATGCAGGTTCGATTGCAAAGTACAGCCAGTACATTCCTACCACAGGTAATGCAGTGGATGCAGGTCTGATGACCATGCCTGAGGAATATGCCGAGGAATTCTTCCAGTATTCATACGATGCCTGCAAATTCCTCAAGGATGCCGGCTTCAAACTTCTTGAAGGCGCAGATAAGGAGCAGAATTATATAGATGTATTCCTTAAGGACAACAGTGCTACAGAGGACATCATGGTAAAGCAGTATGGTCCTAAGACCACCACTCCATGGAATACCAACCTCTTCCACTGCTGGGATGCCATGACTCTTCCTATCGGAACGAACCTTTCAAGTTCTGTAGGTGCTGCCATCCAGCCGTCATGGGAACTCATCAGTCTCTTTGAACTCCCTGCAATAACTGATGAGAATGGCAATCCTGTACGCTTTGATGATCCTTCAGACATATGGAAGAACGGCATGGAGCCAAGATGTAAGGCTAACTTCTTCTTCTCAGGCATGACCGAGTCAGTGTCAGGTACAGTGATCGATGTTCAGGCAGGTGTATACTCCGAGTATCCGGGAACCGCTGCTGACGGAACAGAGGAAGTGGGCGGTAGTGTGAATGCATACACTGACCAGTATCGTCACAGAATGCCGCAGCCTGGACAGTCCAAGGAGATCAACGGCCAGACAGTCAAGGTTTCAGGTGCTCACGGTCTTGCAGAAGGCGTTGGTGACGAGGGATATACCTATATGGGTACATTCATCCGTAAATATATTGATACAGGTATCAACCCTGCAGACCGCCAGCTCTTCGGAAGTACTCAGTCATGGAAGGTGTTCCGTTATGGTGAGATCCTATGCAACTGGGCAGAGGCTGCTTACGAACTCGGTCTGATCCGTGGTGACGAAAACCTCAAGAAAGAGGCGATCGAGCATGTGAATGAACTTCGCAGACGTGCCGGTGCTACTGAGTATCAGTATAATGGTGCACCTGCTGACCTTGGTACGGCTGTTTACGGTTTCCCAATCGACGAGAACCTTCAGTACATCCGTGACGAGCGTGCACGAGAACTCTGCTTCGAGAACCACCGTATCTTCGATATCCGCAGATGGAGAGTTGCTGACATCATGTTCCAGGACGGAGTATATACTCATGCTCTCCTTCCATATTACGTTCTCTCAGAGGGTAAATGGATCTATCTCAATGAGGTCAATCTGCACGGAAGAAAGGTGACTTTCGACAAGAAATGGTATTATGAGCAGATGCCGGGCGGCGAGATCAGCAAGAACCCGAACATCATCAGAAACGACGGTTATTAATAGATAAATCTTGTCAGTATGAAAAAGATATTTTACAGTCTGTTTGTCTGCGCTTCGGCACTCTTCGTGTCATCGTGCATGGAAATCGACAACTTTGACGGTCCTGACTCGCATTTCACCGGCCGCATCATAGATTCGACCACCGGCAAGAATATCCTTGCCGACCAGGGAGAATGCCGTATCCGTATCTGGGAGAAGAGTTACAGTCTCAATCCCGGAGAACAGAACATCCCGGTGAAGCAGGACGGTACTTTCAACAATACCAAACTCTTCAAAGGTACCTACGACGTAGTCCCTGAAGGGGCATGGTGGCCTGCAGACACTGTACGTGTCGGCATAGGCGGAAAGGTGACTAAGGACTTCACAGTCACTCCATACCTTACCCTCTTTGACTTCAAGGCTGAGGTCGTTGCTGCAGACTCCATCAAGGTGTCATGTCGTATCGATGCTCCTGTTGCAGAAGGCCTTCCAAGAATCAATGACATCCGACCTTTCCTGAGTCTCGAGCAGTTCTGCGGTGCTGCAAACTGCATAGGATATTATTCTTCAATTGCTGCATACAAGAAGAATATAAATGCTACATGGGATAAGGTGAAGAAACTTGACGACGGAAAGAGCGAGGTGTACGAATTCAAGATCTATGTGAAGCCAGGCTACACCTATTTCGTGAGAATGGGCGCCAGGGTGAAGGATACCTTCGAGAAGTACAACTATACAGAGATTGTAAAGTTGGAGATCCCTCAGAACTAGACGGTGTTAGTATAGGTTAATAATATGTTGGTATTGCCGGGAGTGGCATATAGCGGCTCCCGGCTTTAAAATCAAGACATTCATGACACTGAAACACACAAGCATATTGATGATGGTGGCGATGCTTACCGCCTGCTTCTCGTGCAACAAGCCAGAAGACGAGATACCGCCTGCAATAGAGAAGGACCCGGTCCCTGAAGTGCCTGCAGAGGATCCTCGAGCAGATGTCCCTATCCATGAAGACGGTCAGCCTTATACGACCTATAAAGGTCTTGTGATGGCCGGATATCAGGGATGGTTCGGTGCACCGGGAGACGGCTGTTCTCATGCAAAGCATAAGAATACCGAATGGTATCATTACCGCGAAAACGATATGTTCAAGCCAGGTGTTCTTCGCAACAGTATCGATATGTGGCCGGATATGACAGAGTACGAGGTGAGGTATGATACCGAGTTCAAGTTTGCTGACGGTTCTACGGCACAGGTATTCAGTTCTTATGATGAGTCCACTGTCCTTCTCCATTTCAAATGGCTCAAGGACTATGGCATAGACGGAGTATGGATGCAGCGTTTCGTAGGCGAGGTCATCGACAATCCTGACGGAAGGGATCATTTCAACAAGGTTCTTGCAAATGCTATGAAGGGTTCCGATCAGTATCAGAGGGCTATCGGAGTGATGTATGACCTGGGCGGATACAATCCTAACCGTTATGAGAAGGTATTGGCTGATGCGAAGTTCCTTTACGACACTTATGCTTCCGTACAGAAGTATTACATTCATGAGAACGGAAAGCCAATGCTTGCTCTCTGGGGTGTAGGTTTCAATCCTACGGAAAGAGGTTATGACAATGCCGACATCCAGAAACTCGTTGACGGCCTGCAGGAGCAGGGATGGAGCATCATGCTTGGTGTTACCACTTACTGGCGCGCCGGCGGTGGAGATACCTACACTCCAGGAAAGTTGAGCCTTCACAAACTCATCAAGGATGTGGATGCCATCATGCCATGGTATGTAGGACGTTTCGGTGACATCAACGGCTATGACAACGGTGGAAACGAAGGCGGTTTTGCCGGCATGATCAGCAAGGACCTCGAGTGGTGCAAGAAGGAAGGAGTACTTTATGTCCCTCATTGCCATCCGGGTTCGTCAGACCTTAACATGCATCCGTACTATACCAGAAATTCACGTGTAAAGGGTGACTTCTTCTGGCATCAGCTCCACAACTGCATCAAGCGTGGCTGCGAGTCCATCTATATCGCCATGTTCGACGAGATCGACGAGGGTACTGCCATCTTCAAGTGCATGCACAAGAGCGAGGTGCCTATCAATGATGCAGAAGAGGATTACTATGTTGTATATAATCCTAAGAATGAGAGGGTGAAATATACAAATAAAAGTGGGTATGGCGGATACACTACAAGCACTGTATTCATTTCTTATGCTCCTGTCACTCCGGAACCTACAGACGGCTGGTGCCGCTCTGAGGACGAACTTGGCATCACCTTCGAAGGCATAGACGACGATCTTCCTACAGACCACTACCTCTGGCTTACAGGACAGGCAGGAAAGATGCTGCGCAGTCAGATCGACCTGCAGTCTTCACAGCCTAAGAGATAACTGAAACACTAGACTTGAAATGAAACACATTACATTGATACTTGCATCGGTTGCGGTTCTGTCCGTTGCCGGATGCAGGAATGCACAGAAGCCGATCGAACTCGGACCTAATCCGTTCGTGACGCATATCTACACTGCAGACCCTTCTGCCCACGTGTGGGAGGACGGACGTCTGTATGTGTATCCTTCGCATGATGTTGCTCCGCCACGCGGTTGCGACCTTATGGACGGCTATCATGTATTCTCGACAGACGATATGGTCAACTGGACCGACCATGGCGAGATACTCCACTCTTCACAGGTGCCTTGGGGACGCAAGGACGGAGGCTTCATGTGGGCTCCTGACTGCGCATACAAGGACGGCACCTACTATTTCTACTTCCCGCATCCGAGCGGAGACGACTGGAACAACACATGGAAGGTCGGCATCGCGACAAGCAAGGAGCCCGCTGCCAACTTCACAGTCCAGGGTTACCTTGACCTCGGCGAGGATACATTTGCAATGATCGACCCTTGTGTCTTCGTTGACGATGATGGCCAGGCATACTTCTATTATGGAGGTGGCGGCAGATGTGTGGCGGCGAAACTCAAGGACAACATGATCGAACTCGCTGAGCCTCTTCGTCCTATGGAAGGTCTCCGTGACTTCCATGAGGCTACATGGGTGCACAAGCGTGACGGTCTGTATTATATTTCATATGCAGACAACCATATAATGCCTGACGGAAGCCAGCAGAACCGTCTCAACTACGCTGTAAGTACTTCACCTTATGGTCCTTGGGAATACAAGGGCATTTATCTCGGACCTACCGGCTGTGATACGAGCCATGGCTCGATCGTGGAGTACAAGGGCGAGTGGTTTGCATTCTATCACAACAAGGATCTTTCCGGTATGGGCAATCTCCGTTCGATCTGCGTAGACAAACTATATTACAACGAGGACGGAACCATCAAGATGGTCGAGCAGACCAGGTAGTCACTATTTTATCATGAAGAAAAGTATGGGCAAGAGATTAACAGTACTGATCGGTGTCCTTATCTGCTGTCTTGGCCTCTCTGCCAGGACATATGAGGGCGGAAAGAAATACGAGTCATACAAAGGATTGGTTATGGCTGGATACCAGGGCTGGTTCAATGCACCTGAAGACGGAGCACGTCGAGGATGGTATCACTACACGGGACCAGACGGTTTCAAACCGGGTTCGTGTACAATTGATCTGTGGCCTGAGGTGTCTGAATATGAAAAACTTCACAAGACCGAATTCGTTTTCGAAGACGGCACTCCTGCCTATACTTTTTCTTCATATGATGCATCTACGGTAGAGACTCATTTCAGGTGGATGGAAGAGTACGGCATCGACGGAGTCTTCATGCAGCGCTTCGTCGCAGAAATCAAGGGCAAGAGCGGAAAGAGGCATTTCAACAAGGTCCTCGATTCTGCCATGGAATCTGCCAACAGACATTCCCGCGCCATCTGCATCATGTATGACCTCAGTGGCATGCATCCTGGAGACGAGAACATCCTGATTGCCGATATCAAGGAACTTGCCTCCCGTCATTCCCTCTTTGACCATGATTCCAATCCTTCTTACCTCTACCACAACGGCAAGCCTCTTGTGACTGTATGGGGAGTCGGCTTCAACGACAACAGGAAGTACGGATACAAGGAGGCTGACGCCATCATCACCGCTCTTGAGGATATGGGATTCGCCATCATGCTCGGAGTGCCGACCCAGTGGAGAACCCTTGACGGGGACACCATTGACGATCCTGTCCTTCATGACCTAATCAGACGCTGCGACGTCGTGATGCCTTGGTTTGTGGGACGTTACAATGAAAACACCTACACAAGATACCAGCCGCGTATCGACGCCGACATCAAGTGGGTAGCGGCCAATGACGTCGACTATGCGCCGCTCTGTTTCCCGGGCTTCTCATGGGAGAACATGATACGACGTGGCCGTGGTGTCCAGATTGACCGCAACAGCGGTTCGTTCTTCTGGAAGCAGTTGCACAATGTGATTGCCTCCGGTGCAGAAATGATCTATATCGCCATGTTCGACGAGATCGACGAGGGTACGGCGATCTTCAAATGTGCCCACCGCGTGCCTGTGCCTGCAGAAAACAGCGAGTTCGTTCCGATGGACGAGGATGTTCCGAGCGACCATTACCTCTTCCTCGCAGGTGAGGCAGGAAAGATGCTCCGTAAGGAGAAACCTCTTCAGAAGACCATGCCGAGAAAGGAATGCGCGACCTCCCCGGTATGCTGTGCCAAGGAACCGGTAGACTATGTCAACCCTTACATCGGTAACATCAGTCACCTTCTTGTACCGACCTTCCCCACCGTACAACTTCCTAACAGCATGCTTCGCGTATATCCTGAAAGATCGGATTACACATCCGAAAGGGTAAACGGCCTTCCGGTCATCGTCACCAATCACCGTGAGCGTTCCGCTTTCAACCTCACTCCATATCAGGGTGACGAACCAAGACCTGTAAAGGCATATACTTACGACAATGAAAAACTTACCCCGTATTCTTTCAAGGTCGATATCGATGACCATAATATGGGTGTGCATTATGCACTGTCACATCAGTCTGCCATCTATCAGATTGATTTCCGCCAGGAAGGAAAGCCGGTCTGGCTTTCAGTGAACAGCCGAGGAGGCGAGATCCGCAAGAACGGAAGGGGAGTGAGCGGATATCAGAAACTCAGCGGCAATACAAATGTATATCTCTACCTGGAGACAGAGGCTGATCCTATCCAGACAAAGGAGATCAAGGCCGATCACAATTCATGCATCGCTCTGAGGTTTGCAGACGGCACCACCTCAGTCAGACTGCGTTACGGCGTCTCATTCATCAGCGAAGAACAGGCTCAGAAGAACCTCCGCAGGGAACTGGACTCATATGATGTGGAAGCACTTGCACAGGCAGGACGCAAGGTCTGGAATGCCGCTCTTGAGCGCATCAAGGTGGAAGGCGGAAGCGAGGATGACAAGACTGTCTTCTACACATCTTACTATCGTACATTCGAGCGTCCTATCTGCATGAGCGAGGACGGAAGATACTTCAGCGCGTTTGACGGCAAGGTTCATGAGGACGGCGGAAGACCGTTCTATACAGATGACTGGATCTGGGATACCTATCGTGCAGCGCATCCTCTCCGTCTTCTTATGGACAGGGGTGTGGAGGAGAATATTCTCAGTTCATACCTCCGTATGGCCGAGCAGATGGGCAACATGTGGATGCCTACCTTCCCTGAAGTGACAGGTGATTCACGTAGAATGAATTCGAATCATGCCGTAGTTACATTTGCCGATGCTGTTGCCAAAGGTCTTCGCGTGAATGTAAAGAAGGCATATGAGGCTGCACGCAAGGGAATGGAGGAGAAGACCCTCGCTCCTTGGTCCGGCGCTCCGGCAGGCTGGCTTGACAAGTTCTATAAGGAGAACGGCTATGTTCCTGCTCTGAAATATGGAGAGGAAGAGACTGATCCTAACGTCCACTCGTTCGAGAAGCGTCAGCCGGTCGCTGTGACCCTCGGTACTTCATATGACCAGTGGGCCCTTTCGATTCTGGCAGACAGACTGGGACTCGAAAAGGAGACTGCATATTATCAGAAATGTGCACATAACTATCGCAACCTATATAATCCTCAGACAGGATTCTTCCATCCTAAGGACAAGGACGGCAACTGGATAGAGCCGTTCGACTACAGATGGCCGGGTGGAATGGGAGCACGCGAATTCTACGGCGAGAACAACGGCTGGGTATACAGGTGGGATGTCCCACACAATGTGGCCGACCTTATCAGTCTCATGGGAGGAAAGGAGAAGTTTGTCGAGAACCTCGACAGGACCTTTACGGAACCTCTCGGCAAGAGCAAGTTCGAGTTCTTTGCCCAACTTCCGGACCATACGGGTAATGTGGGACAGTTCTCGATGGCTAATGAGCCTTCTCTTCACGTCCCTTACCTTTATAATTATGCGGGACAGCCGTGGAAGACTCAGAAGCGCATCCGTCAGATGCTCAAGACCTGGTTCAGGAATGACCTTATGGGAGTTCCAGGAGATGAAGACGGAGGTGGAATGACTGCCTTTGTAGTGTTCTCTTCACTCGGATTCTACCCTGTCACTCCGGGTCTTCCTTCATATAACATCGGAAGTCCGCTCTTCGAGAATGCAAAGATCGTGATGAGCAACGGAAAGGTATTCGAGATCGTTGCCGAGAATGTATCAGATGAAAACAAGTACATACAGTCTGCCACACTGAACGGCGAGGAATGGAACAAACCTTGGTTCAGCCATGACGACATCAAGGAAGGAGCAAGACTTGTACTCGTCATGGGCAGTACGCCAAACAAGGCATGGGGCAGTTCGGATGATGCGGTACCTCCTTCAATAGATAATCTTTAAATCAAGTGGTTATGAAACAATTGTCCCTGCCAACCTTTCTTCTGGCAGGGATTCTTCTCTCAGCAAGTTTCTCATGCAAGGAACCGGGTATCCCGCCTGCAATCGAGGAAGAGAAAGAAGAAGTCCCTGCTGATGACGACAAGTTTGAGATTCCTGAAGGCCCGTATGAATATGACGATGCCTTGAATCATGATACCGAGGCTTTCCTCAAAGCATACAAGGGCAAGCCATATAAAGGCCCGCATAAGGTCCCCGGCACTCTTGAGGCCGAGGACTTTGATGAGGGGAATGCCAATGTGGCGTATTATGAGTCCGACAACAAGTCCGGTGATGCGGCGTACAGAGGTTCTCATAAGGTCGATGTCCGTGGAGACGGAAACGCTTCGGGAGGATATATGATCGGCGATGTACAGCCTGGCGAATGGATGTCCTATACCATCGAGGTGGAAGAGGATGGAGCGTACGCCATTGATACATATGTGGTCAAGGGTGACGGCTCGGAAGGCAGTTTCAGTTTCGAGGTAGACGGCCGTGGCGCTACAGTAAGCGTGCCGATGCCTTTGGGCAACTGGTCTGACTTCACGAAGATGGCGACCGCAGAGAACGTGATGCTTACCAAAGGCACTCATGTCCTCAGGTATTGCGGGAACACTCCGGGCAATTTGGACTGTTTCGTGTTCCGTCGTACAGGTGAACTGAAGGATGTGTCTTCGACCCTGACATATCCGATGACCATGAAGATGTCCAATCCTCTGTTTGTGGATTTCCCTTCTCCTATGTACAACAGTTGGCTTACCGGCCATCTTTATACGGCTGATGCTTCTGCCCATGTGTGGAATATAGGCGGTAAGGAAGTTCTTTATGTCTATGCTTCGCATGACATGGAGCCTTCATTGGGATGCGACCGTATGGACAGATATCATGTGTTCTCTACCGAGGATATGGTCACGTGGACCGACCATGGCGAGATCATGAATGCGGCGACGGTACGTCTGCAGGACGGATGGGGAAGCGAGGGCTTCATGTGGGCTCCGGACTGTGCATACAATCCTGAAGACGGTCTGTATTATTTCTATTTCCCGCATCCTGAGAATACCCAGAACTGGAACTCGACGTGGCGTATAGGTGTTGCGGTGAGCAGATATCCCGACAAGGAATTCCATGTGGCAGGTTATGTCAAGGGCATGGCATCAGCCATCGACCCGTGCATATTCATCGATGATGACGGCCAGCCATATCTTTATAACGGTGGCGGCGGAAAATGTTATGTGGCGAAACTGAGGAAGAACGACTGGACGAAACTGGCGTCGGATCCTGTGCAGATGGAGGGACTGCATGATTTCCATGAGGCCGCGTGGGTGCATAAGTTCGGCGGCAGGTACTATCTCTCGCATTCGGACAATCACAGTCCGTCCAAGGGCGGCAACAACATGAGGTATGCCGTTGCGGATAATCCTGCGGGACCTTGGCAGGATATGGGTGTCTATATGTATCCTCAGGGAGTCGAGACCAACCACGGATCCATCGTGAAGTTCAAGGGCCAGTGGTATGCCTTCTATCATACCGCCAACTTCTCCGGCCATGGAACTCTTCGTTCGGTATGCGTCGATCCTGTCACCGTAAATTCTGACGGAAGTATAGAGATCGTCAGGAACTGGGGCAAGGCCAAGGGAGGCGAGTCTCCTCTGCTCTCTGCTGACGGACTGACTTTCAATGGAAATGATTTCAACGATGGCGGATATCATTACGCGTGGTTCACACGCGACCGCAAGGAACCGACCGTTCAGAACGGTGCTGTCAAGGGCATGGAGACCGGCGAATGGCTCAGGTGGTCATTCAAGGCTGAAGCATCCGGCACATGCACAGTGACCTGCTCTGCGACTTCAGGAGCCAAGGTGCTGGTTGCTGTAAACGGCCAGTATCCTGAGACATCCGGACATGATATCCCTTCTTCAGGCACTCTGAAGGTGGAGGGACTGAAGGTGTCAGAGGGTGAGAACTTCGTCGAATTCAGACTGATGTCCGGTACAACCGACCTGAAATCGCTTTCTATAACCAAGAATTGAACTAATGACCATGAAGCAGAAGTTTTTTGTTCTGGCCGTGCTTGCGGCCATCCTGTCATCCGTATTCGGCAACGCTGCTGAGTTGGATAAGCGTTCGGCCTATTATTTTGACGGCTCCATTTCCAGAGAGGTTCTCGAAAGATATCTGGACAGGTCGGTGACCGCCACCTATCTTCTTGTGTCAGGAAGACCGGAAGGATACAGTTTCCCATACAAGGAAGATGACATCCGCATGGTACACAATGTGGGTGCCAAGTTCATCGGACGTGCCATCCACAGGTGGGGAAGCGAGAGCAGACTGACGGATCCTGAATTCCTCGGATTTGCTGAAAGGACCATCAGGCAGATGCATGAGAAGGACCCTGAGATGGTGTTTCAGGCCTGCCTGTTCGAATATGTCAGTGGGGATGTGAACAATGTTCCGATTCCTGCATATGTCTTCGAGGCCTTCGGACTTCCTGTCGAGAAAAGAAATTTCCGCAGTGCCGACATGGTGAAGCGTCTTGACCCGAATGCGGAGAGAAGGTGGAGCGAGAGAGGTGGCGGAGTGCCTATGGTCAACAACCTCGAGACCAGACTCTGGTTCTACTACCTTGCAAAGATATACCTTGATATGGGCTGCGAGGCCCTGCATCTGGGCCAGGTGGAACTCATCGGTGCTGATGACCCGGGCAAGGAGCACTATTCCCAACTGATCGGAATGATCCGTGACTACGCAGCCAAGAACTCGCGCAGACATTATGTGCTTCTGGATGCACATACTCCATACGGAGGTTTCGTAAAGGATGGAGTCAGCCTTCTCGACTTCAACTCATTCCCTCTTCGAATCAAGGAGGTGCCTGAAACTTATCTGGATGGAAAACTTGAGGTGGGTTACAGTGACTCCATCTTCAAGCGCAGCAAGGGCGCATATTCTCCTAGCGGGTGGTATGCAGAGAGCCTGCCATATCTTGTGGAGTTCGACAACTTCGGCACCAACGGCAACCCGGGCGTGGCGAATCTCAACGACCATTGGTGCTGGGGCTATGACGATATCACCTGGTTTGCTACAAATACTGAGGAATACCGCAACAAATGGCTCTGGTATGCCTTTGACTGGCTTCGTGAGACCGATCCTAACGGACATCTTCAGATGTGTCTTCTCCGTATGGTGACGGGTGAAGTCGGAAAGACATCACTCCGGTTCTACTTCGCCAATACCCGCAGTGACGCTTGTCCTGTAGGATATTCCCAGGAAGAGACCATCAAGGCCATCTGGGATGCAAGACTTGAGAAATTTGAAAAACCGCAATATATGGACTATGCTTTCTGGAATCCTGACCTTACTATGGATGAGCGTCTTGACGACCTTCTTGACCGTCTGACTCTTGAGGAAAAGGTGAGGCAGATGATCAACGGTGCTCCTGCGATACCGCGTCTTGGAATACCTGCTTACGACTGGTGGAACGAGTGCCTGCATGGTGTTGCCCGTACTCCTTACAACACCACTTCATATCCTCAGGCCATCGGTATGGCTTCGACCTGGGATGTGGACGCCATGTTCAAGATGGCTCAGTATACTTCCGACGAAGGAAGGGCTATCTTCCATGATGCGCAGAGGAATGGCGATCCGGGAATCTTCAAGGGCCTTACATACTGGACTCCGAACATCAACATCTTCCGTGACCCGAGGTGGGGTAGAGGTATGGAGACCTACGGAGAGGATCCTTTCCTTACAGGAGAGATCGGTGCGTCTTTCGTGCGCGGACTCCAGGGTGATGATCCTAAGTATCTCAAGGCATCTGCGTGTGCGAAGCATTATGCCGTACATAGCGGTCCGGAGTGGAACAGACATACTTTCGACGCTTATGTGAGCGATCACGACCTGTGGGATACCTATCTTCCTGCATTTGAGAAACTTGTGACCAAGGCAGGTGTGTCGGGAGTCATGACTGCCTACAACAGGTTCCTCGGTCAGGCCTGCAGTACCAGTGATGTGCTCATGACTGACATCCTGTTCAGGAAGTGGAACTATCAGGGTTATGTGACATCTGACTGCGGAGCCATCGATGACATCTTCAGAAACCACAAGGTGTATGATGATGCTGCATCAGGATCTGCCGCTGCAGTGAAACACGGAAACCACTGCGAGTGCGGTGGCGGTGCATATCTCGGCCTTCTGACAGCAGTTGAAAAGGGACTCATTTCGGAAGAAGAGATAGATTCTGCAGTACGCAAACTGTTCGAGATACGTATGCGTCTCGGTATGTTCGACCCGGACAGCATGGTTCCTTACGCAAATATACCTCTCTCGGTGCTTGAGTGCGATGAGCATCTTGACCATGCCCTTCATATGGCGCGCGAGTCTGTCGTCCTTCTCAAGAATGAAGGCGGTGTCCTTCCTCTCGACAGGAAGAAGATCAGAAAGATTGCAGTAATCGGCCCGAATGCGGATAATGAAAAGGCCATGCTTGCCAACTATTATGGCTTCCCTTCAGAGATTTCAACAATCCTCGATGGAATCAGGCAGAAGGCCGGCGAAGATATGGAGGTAGTATATCACAAGGGAGTGAACCTTGTGGACAACTGGCTCTTCAATTCTGCTTACGATCCGGACTGCTTCAGTGTCGACGGCAGAAAGGGATTCAAGGTGGAGTATTTCCAGAATACCCGTTGGGAAGGCGTATCTCCTTACTCTTGCTATGACGATAAGATCGATCACAGGTGGGGTAACGGTACCGAGGTCGGCAACGGAGTTAAGACCAACAATATGTCCGCTGTGTGGAGGACTACATTCAAGGCCCCGAAAAGCGGAGAGATCTGTTTTGAAGTGAGTGCCGACGATTATGCCACCCTGTTCATTGACGGCAAGATTCCTGAGAAGAGGGGCCTCATCAACAATTACTATGTATTCAAGGCAAAGAAAGGCCGTACTTATGAAATAGAGTTAAGGTATGTCCAGCATGGCGACAATGCTGACGTCAAGTTGGATATGGGATACCTCGAGCAGGCAGATCCTCAGAAACTCGCTTCATCTGTAGCGGATGCCGACGTGATATTGTATGCCGGCGGTCTTTCACCTATGCTTGAAGGTGAGGAGATGCAGGTGCAGATAGAGGGCTTCCACAGAGGTGACAGGGAGTCGATCGATATCCCTGAAGTCCAGAGACAGACCCTCAAGGCTCTTCACGCTACAGGAAAGCCTGTGGTTCTTGTCCTTATGACAGGTAGTGCCGTAGGTCTCGGATGGGAGTCTGAGAATCTTCCTGCCATCGTGAACGCATGGTATGGCGGCCAAAGAGGAGGAGAGGCTGTGGCTGATGTCCTCTTCGGCGACTATAACCCTGCAGGAAGGCTCCCTGTGACCTTCTACCGCAGCGCTGACGATCTTCCTGATTTCGAGAACTACAGCATGCAGAACCGTACATACAGATATTTCCAGGGTGAGCCGGTGTATTCTTTCGGATATGGTCTGAGTTATACTTCTTTCGAGTATTCGGATATGGTGCTTGAAGCCCTTGAAGACGGTTCGCTGAAGGTAGGCGTAAAGGTACGTAATGCCGGAAAAGTCGACGGAGACGAGGTGGTGCAGGTATATCTTTCAAACAGGAGGGACTTCACTGCTCCGATCCGCTCCCTGAAGGCGTTCGACCGCATCACTCTGAAGGCCGGCGAGGCCCGCAATGTCGAGTTCGTAATTCCTGCAGACGACGTTGTCCTTGTGGACATGTACGGAAACAAGGTGCCGATGGCCGGTGATGTGACCGTTTCGGCAGGTGGCGGCCAGCCTGGTTACGGCCTGCCATGTGTAACAGATGTGATAAAGTTGTGATTGTAGAAATATGAAGAAGATCTGTTTGTTATTGACATTCTGCATGCTTGCATTGTTTGCAGGTTGCGAAGATCCGTTGGTCATTCCTCCAGCATTGGAGGAAGACCCGCCTGTTGAAGAACCGGAAAAACCATCTGAACCGGAGAAGCCGTCAGAACCTGAGAAGGAACCTGAACCGGAGCCGGTCCCATACAGTATCCCTGTAGTGCGCATTACCACAGAGAATGGCGCCAAGATCGAGTCGAAGGAGGATTA
Source organism: Bacteroidales bacterium (assembly GCA_017471965.1). Classification (GTDB taxonomy): domain Bacteria; phylum Bacteroidota; class Bacteroidia; order Bacteroidales; family UBA932; genus Cryptobacteroides. Next base: position 1,347 of record JAFURF010000070.1, on the reverse strand, counting down.
TGTGAACGGTACGGTCCGTATCGAAGATCCTTCTAAGCATTTCTCGAGTGTGGATGTCTATGAGGGGACGATGCGTATCAGAGGAAGGGGCAACTCCACCTGGGGTATGCCGAAGAAGCCGTACAGGATCAAACTGGACGAGAAGGCGTCACTTTTCGGACTTGCTCCTGAGAAGGATTGGGTGCTTCTTGCCAACTATTCAGACAAGACTCTGATGAGGAACATCGTGGCCATGGAACTTTCGCGTATCTGTGGAATGAAGTGGACTCCTACACTGATAAGCGTGGATGTGTATCTGAACGAAGAGTATATCGGTGTATACACTTTCACTGAGCATAAGGAAGTGGCTGAAGGCAGGGTGGATATAGAGATCGTGGAAGAGGGAGATAATGGCGGAGAGGCTCTTACAGGAGGCTATTATCTTGAAATAGAGGAGGCTATGGATGAGACCACCTGCTTCAAGACGAGGTTTGATACACCGGTGATGTTCCAGGATCCTGAGGAACCTACTGCTGAGCAGTTGGCCTATGTCAAGGACCTTATGGACCGTTTCGAACTTGCTGTGGAGAATATCCAGAACGAGAGGGATTATATCCGTTATCGCGAACTCTTCGATATTCCTTCCCTGATCAATTACTATATCATCAAGGAGATTGCAAAGGACCCGGACGGAAACATCCGCAAGAGCACCTTCATCACCAAGGAGAGGGGTAAGAAGATGGAGATGTACCACGTATGGGACTTCGATATCACCATGGGTAACTGCAACTACACCAATTTCGAGAAGCCTGACGGATGGCAGATAAAGGGTGCCAAGTGGTACAACAAGATGTTCCAGGATCCTTCTTTCGTCAAGGAGGTGAAGGACAGGTGGAATGAACTCTATCCGAAGTTCCTTGAGATTCCTGACTATGTTGAGGAGCAGATCGCGCTTCTGGATGGTGCTCAGGACCGTAATTTCGAGAGGTGGGACATCCTTGACAAGTATGTGTGGCCGAATGCCGTATGGCTCGGTACATACGAGGCTGAAGTGGAGTTCTTTCTGGATTTCTACACACGTCGTATAGAGTGGCTCAACAAACAGTTGAACGCTTTGTAGGATAGCAGCATCCGGGCATCGGAGTAATTTGAATCTCGCTCCGTCGGAACAAGTTCCGACTTCGTCCCTCCCACGACTGCGTCGCGGGCCCCTCCCTCTAACGTGGCGAGGCCACTGAAAAAGTATAGGAAGAATGTTACTTCATTAGTAAGATAGCATTCTTCCTTTTTGCATATATCAATAGAATTTTGTATCTTTAATTATTGAAACATAATTAGTTATGCTTAATACTCAAGGAGAAATAAAAT
>JAFURF010000007.1 GCA_017471965.1 Bacteroidales bacterium | reverse complement strand
TCATTGATAGGATACTACGAAACGTATCATCGGATGTAAGGAACCGCCGTATGAGGACCAGCATGTACGGTTGTGTGAGAGGTCGTTAAAAGAAAGTAGGAGATAAACTCCATTACTTTCGTTTACCTCCTACTCGATTATGTACAGTCTCCTAGTTGCCGCTTTTGGTTATTTGCTGGCGATGTAGTCCTGGTAGTCTTCCATCGAGCGGAGGATGACGTCCTTTGCTACTTCAGGACCGTAGATGCTGATGAACTGCATTCTGCTGGTGTGTTCGCCAGGGATGTCCTTGTAGGTGCTGAAGTAGTGGATCAGTCTGCGGATGATGTCTGTAGGCACCTGCTCGATGTCTGTCATCATGCCATATACTGCATCGTTCTTCAGTACGGCTATTATCTTGTCATCAGCCTGATTGTGGTCAAGAAGACGAAGACCTCCGATAGGGCGTGCGTTTACTATGATGTCTCCGTGAGTCACATCCTTTTCGGTGAGGATGCAGATGTCCAGAGGGTCACCGTCACCCTCTATGTCACGACGTACAAGGGCCTTGTTGGTAAGTTCGGCCATCTTCGGTCCGCAGTATGTCCTTGGAAGGAAACCGTAGAGGGAAGGGACGATATTTGAGAATTTCTGCGGACGGTCAAGGGACAGATACCCAGATTCCTTGTCCACTTCGTATTTTACTGTATCGGTAGGAACGATTTCAATGAAAGCCCTGACTTCTTCAGGAACGCTTGGTCCCAGACTGATTCCATGCCAGGGATGAGCCTTATGTGCGTGACTATAATCCATCTGAATAGTTTTATTTCTGCAAATTTATAAAAGATTTGTCTACTTGGAGTAGATTGAGGCAATCTTTTCGCCAATAATACGTGCGGAAATCCCTACAAGTTCCTCGCATGGACGCTTCTTGTAGTATTCCGAAGTTCGGTCTGATGGCTCTGGCGACTCCTGCGGGGCCGGATTCCCGGATCCCCCCATCGGTACCAGTCCCAGAAGTTCCCTGCATATGATGGAGCCGTTTATATTGCGGAACTCTCCTGCTACTTCCTGTACGAGTGCGTAATTACGGGTCCTGTCAACCTTTATTGAAGGATCGGCCGCGGGGGAGATGAGTCCTGCGAGCATCACCATTCCGCTGACGCTTCCACATACCTCCCTCATGCGTCCCATGCCTCCGCCGAATCCTGATGACATTGATGCTGCGGTGGTTTCATCTATTCCGAACAGGTCACTGTATGCCAGTACCACAGCCTGACAGCAGTTGTATCCTTCCTCCTTGAACAATCTTCTGGCCTTGGCCACTCTTTCTTCTATGTCTATCTCTTTCATGGTGATCATATTCTGCTTATCTTGATTACATTGCGCAGATTGCGTATCTGCGAGGTTACCTTGTCAAGTTCCAGATTGTTAGGTACGGCAATCTTCATGGTGATGTCGTATGTTCCCTGACGGTCGTTTTCCGTCACATTGAACATCCTGAGGGATGCTCTGAATGAGTTGACTATATCCATGATCTCGTTTATGACCGACGGTTCAAGCGCTGCTATCACTCTGAGACCAGTCTGGAAGTTTCCGCTGCCAGGGGTTGAACTCCATTTCACCTTCTGAATCCTGTACGGGTACATGTCCATGAGGCGGCCTGCATTCGGACATGACATTCTATGGATCTTGATGCCCTCTGTCCTGGTGACGAATCCGAATACATCATCGCCGAACACAGGGTTGCAGCATTTGGCCATGCGGTAGTCGAGTCCGCGTACATTCTTTGCATCGATTACGAGAATATCGTCAGTTCCTTTTTCCTGTACCAGAGAACGTGTCTTCTTGTCCTGGTCTGGCGTGGCCGCCTGTTCCGCATTGCCGGAGGTGATTTCCGTGATGAGGGTCTTTATGTCAGCGACTCCGATAGTCTCGTCTCCGATGGCGGCGTAGAATGCATTGATGGTCTTGAACTGCAGCCTCTTCAGGATAGCAGCCATCGTCTCGTCGTCAAGTTCCATCTTCCAGTTCTTCAGACGCCTGCTGAGGATTTCCTTTCCGTCTGCAGCCTTCTTGAATTCTGCCTCACTGAGTTTCTGACGGATCTTTGTCTTGGCCTTGCTGGTGACGACGATGTTCAGCCAGTCTGCTGACGGCTTCTGATTCTTTCCGGACATGATTTCCACCACATCTCCAGTGTTGAGACGTTCGTTGATCCTGACAGCCTTGCCGTTGATCTTTCCTCCGGTGCACCTTACTCCGAGATTGGTGTGGATGTCGAATGCAAAGTCAAGAACGGTGGCTCCGGAAGGAAGTTTGCGCAATTCGCCTGAAGGCGTGAACACGAAAACGTCCTTTGTCGGTATTTCGTGGACTTCATCTTCGTAATAGGATGCCATCGGGTCGCCTTCAGAACCAAGAGGACTTTCGAGCGCTTTCCTGACGGCTGTCAGCCATTTGTCAAGCGTCGCCTCATGTTTGATTCCCTTGTATGACCAGTGGGACGCAAGGCCGCTTTCAGCCATATCATCCATGCGCTTTGTCCTGATCTGCACTTCAAGGTAACTTCCTTCCTTGTTCTTGACCGTTATATGGAGGGATTCATATCCGTTAGGTTTCGGATTAGATATCCAGTCGCGAAGGCGCTTTGTGTCAGACTCATACTCTTCCGTCACATATGAGAAGACCTTCCAGCATAGAGCATGCTCCACAGCACGTTCTTCCTCACAGTCTATGATGAACCTGATTGCGAATACGTCGAATACGCCTTCAAATGGCACCTTCTGCTTCTGCATCTTCTTGTATATCGACAGGGCGGTTTTCGTGCGTACTTTCAGTTTGTAATTTATGCCTTCGTCGGAAAGTTTCTGCTTCAGGGGCTCGATGAACTGAGTCATCAGTTTCTGCCTGTCCTTTTCCGAACTCTTCAGTTTGTTTGTGATGGTGCGGTACTGTTCCGGGTCTGCATATCTGAAATATATGTCCTCCAGTTCACTCTTTATGTTATATAGGCCTAGTTGATGGGCGAGAGGTATATACAGCATCATCGTCTCGAGGACCTTGCGTTCGCGCGAAGCCTTGGGGAACAGGTCAAGTGAACGCATCACTTCCAGTCTGTCAGCAATCTTGAGGACGGTTACACGTGGATCCTTCGAATACGATACGATCAGTCTCTTGTAGTTTTCAGCCTCCAGTTTCGTGTCCTTTGGCTTGATGGTTGAAATCTTGTTCAGACCATCGACCATTGTGCAGATGTCTTTCCCGAATCCATATGCTGCAATGTCGATCTCGGGACGGAATCTGCTTGCCTCGTGCAGATAGACTGCTGCGATACACTCTGCGGGCAGACCGATCTCCTCGTCTGCAATCCTGGCTACTGCGTCAGGGTGCTCGATAAACTGGTGCCCGTTTCCTCTTTTGAGGTCAGCAAGTGCTTCTGCAGCAATTTTGTATGCTTTGCTTATCAGGTCTTTGCCTGCTGAGTCGAATCTTGGGAAAAGTCTGTCGATATGCTCCATATCAGTTCGTTTTTGCTATAATCTTCAAAGATACGAAAAAATGCCGGATTTTCATCTATGGCCCGTAAGTTGCCTAGATCAGTTTTGAATTTTTAAAAATTAGTGATATATGAAACGAACACTTCTGACCTTAATGGTCATCGTCGCAGGGCTGTCAGCGATCGCCCCCGACACATATGCGCAGAGTTCCTCGCGAAAACAGCAGAGGATGGATGCGTGGCATAGAGACATGGCGGAATTCAGAGCCCGTTCGGCGCACGACCGTGAGATGGCGGCTCTTGCCGACTCCATAGCATCGGTGCAGGCGAGGGCTGCACTGCAGAATCAGGACTTTGTCCTTGAGGCTGATAATGTGACCTTCAAGTCCGGCAATACGGTTTTCGTGAACTCGACGACCAACTTCATCTCCGTAAAGGGTAACAGGGCAGTCGTGCAGATCTCCCCAAGCAACTTCGCTTCTGGCCCTAACGGTGTCGGTGGAGTCACTGTGGACGGCATGATTTCCGGACAGAAGGTGACGACAGATAAGAAAGGACGCATCACCTATTCGATGAATGTAATGGGTATAGGCATCAATGCTCAGGTCGAGATCTATATGTCCCCAGGAACCAACCGTGCCTCTGCAACGATATATCCGAACTTCAACTCAAACACCATCTGGGTTGAAGGAGACATCGTCCCGTATGAAAATTCAAATGTATTTGAAGGAATGTCATTATAAACTTTAAACAAGTGATCAACATGAAAAAGATATTATTTTTCTCAGCATTGGCTCTTCTGGTTGCAGCATGCCACAAGGAGCCTTACCCACAGGACGCCGACAATGAATACCTCGTGTATACATCTCCAAGCAAGGATGTCAATTTTGCGTCTTTCAAAACCTTCGATCTCGCTGACAGCCTGCTCATAATAGGTCAGAGCGACAAGCCTGTCTACTCTCAGTCGAATGAAGCCCTTGCTCTCATTCAGGCAGTCAGGACAAATCTGGAGAACTATGGATACATTTATACTCCATCCAACCCTGACGCTGACCTCGGAGTCCAGATGACATACATCATCAAGACAGAGAGATATGTAAAATACTACAATGATCCGTATTGGTGGCTTGACTACCCCGGATACTGGCCTTCGGGTTATTGGGGCAACTGGACAGGTTTCTATTATCCATATCCTGTGACCTATACCTATACTACCAATGCCCTCGTTACTGACATGGTCGATCTTACCGGAGAAGAGAAGGAAGGAACCCCTCTTGAAGTCGTATGGACATCATATATCGGAGGCCCTGCCGGATCCAGTGTCAAGAGTGATGTGAACAGGATGAAGGCGTCCATTGACCAGGCATTCGCCCAGTCTGCTTATCTCAAGAAATAAACGAATTAAATAGATGACGACATGAAAAAGATTATATGCATATTGACCGCTGTTGCAGCATTTGTATTCTTTGCAGCCGAAGCGGATGCCCAGATGGGCAAGAGGGACTACATCAACGGCGGATGGCAGTTCAACGGCACAGTAGGAAATGCCTTTGCTAAAAGCGCACAAGGATTTGGTGCCTATATCGAAGGAGGCTACTACCTTACACCTATGGTTGCGATCGGAGGCTTTGCCAGTTTCAATACCAATAATGAGTACCATCCTAAGCAGACCTACATTTTCAGTGACAAGTCGGCTCTGACCACCGATCTCGACCGGTCGATCTATCAGGTCCCTTTCGGCTCGACAGTCCGCGTGAGATTCATGAGGAGTGAGTTCCAGCCTTATGTGGAAGCAAAAGTCGGAACGGAATTCTCTACACAGAGCACTTATATGTCCACCTTTGTGAACAGACATGACAACTGGGGCTTCTATATCTCTCCTGAAGTAGGTTTCACTTATTTCCCGTTCGAGAAGACTGATTTCGGTTTCCATGTTGCTGTATTCTACAGTTATGCAACGAACAGAAATGACAGTTATGACATCAAAGGGATCAACAATCTGGGATTCAAACTAGGTATAGCATTCTAAAAATATTGTTACCTTTACACCTCAATCGGCCCGTTCCGTTGTCCGGAAGGAGTTGCAGTCCTCTTTACGGACAGGGTGTAAAGGTTTTTATTATGGAAATGATAAAGGATCGAAAGAAATACAGGACAGTGGTTCTTTCCGACATCCACCTCGGCACAAAGTACTCTAAGGTAGTGGAGGTCGGAAATTTCCTTTCTTCCGTTGATTGCAGCAGGCTTATTTTCAATGGCGACACCGTCGACGGATGGCAGTTGAAACGCAATGATTATGCGTACTGGGGAGTTGAACAGGCCCGTTTTTTCCGAATTGTCCTGAAGATGGTAGAGAAGCATGGTACCGAAGTGTACTTTCTCAGGGGCAATCATGATGACTTCATGGACAAGATCATCCCTATGCAGATGGGACAGATCAACATACTGAAGGATATGGAACTGGAAAGCGGCGGCAGAAGGTATTTCGTGACACACGGAGACGTGTTCGACAGCATCACCTCCGATATGGGATGGCTTGCCAAGTTAGGCGACGTCATCTACAACATCCTCCTGAAGATAAACGTATTGTACAACCGTTGGCAGGCCTTTAGAGGAAAGCCATATTATTCCTTTTCGCAGGAGATCAAGAACAAAGTGAAGAAGGCTGTCTCCAAGACATCCAACTTCGACCAGATGCTTACAGACATGGCACGTGCCAAGGGGTGTGACGGAGTGATCTGCGGCCATATCCATCGTCCGGAGGACCGTATGATCAATGGCATCCATTACCTGAATTCGGGTGATTGGGTAGAGACTCTGTCAGCCTTGGCCGAGGATGAAGAAGGGCATTGGTCCATCCTCTATTACAAAGATTTGTTTCCCATGCAAAGCGATCCTGTAAAATGAAATATCTCTTTATAGTGCAAGGCGAGGGCAGGGGACACCTGACCCAGGCCATGACTCTCGAGCGTCTTCTCATTGGCAGAGGACATGAAGTGGTTCTTATGATGGTAGGAAGAAGTCCGCAGAGGACTCTCCCTGATTTCTTTGCCAAAGGAGTGTCTGCTCCTGTGGTACAGTTCGAGAGCATGAATTTCATGCCTTCCTCTTCAAACAGAAAGCCGGATATGCTCAAGACCGTGGTATTCAACAGTCTTGAACTTCATAAGTTCTTTCCTTCAGTTCATACTATCCGTGACGCAGTACGCAGCAGCGGAGCAGATGTGGTAGTGAACTTTTACGAACTCATGGCCGGGATGGCTTATTTCTTTTATGAGATAAACGTGCCGATGGTATGCATCGGACATCAGTATCTCTTCATGCACAAGGATTTCGGGCTCCCGCGTGAGAAATATCCTGCGAGTCATGCCCTTGACATGTTCTCCAAACTCACGTCTGCCGGAACGGTAAAGCATCTTGCGCTGTCGTTCAGGGAAATGCCCGAGGATAAGAAACATAAGATTGTCGTGGTTCCACCGCTCCTGCGTCCGGAAGTCCTGTCTCTCGAACCTGAAAAGGGAGACTATATCCTGGGATATATGCTGAATGCAGGATTTTCTGAAGATGTATTGGAGTGGCATGCCGGTAATCCTGATGTGCAACTCAGGTTCTTCTGGGATAATCGTGACCATGGTACGGTTCATAGGGTTGATGACACTCTTTCCTTCCATATGATCGATGACAAGGAGTTCCTGCGGCAGATGAGGGGATGCGCTGCGTATGCCAGCACGGCAGGTTTCGAGTCTGTATGTGAAGCCATGTACCTGGGCAAGCCGATTCTGATGGTGCCTTCACACATAGAGCAGGAGATCAATGCCTTTGATGCCGTTCGTTCCGGAGCAGGTGTCACATGTGACAGGTTCGACCTTGACAGGCTTATTGAGTTTGCCGGTAGTTTTGAACGTAACGACGGTTTTGCAGAATGGGTGAGGTCTGCATCCTCCAGAATAATAAAAGAATTGGAAAATGTGAGGTAAAACTGACAAAAAACTCCGAAAAAGTTTGCACCTAAAGAAAAAAAATGTACCTTTGCAGTCCCAATTCGGAAGGAACTCGTAAGAGACCCACGAATGACCTCGGATTGATTCGCTAGCTCAGCAGGTAGAGCACAACACTTTTAATGTTGGGGTCATGGGTTCGAGCCCCATGCGAATCACGGAAAATACTGCTTCCCTAGCTCAGTTGGTAGAGCACGACAC
>JAFURF010000006.1 GCA_017471965.1 Bacteroidales bacterium | reverse complement strand
TCCGTATCATAGATCTGCCGAGTCTCAGACTCTGTGCGAGGACATCCTCTACATATAATGGACGCTGCGCACAAGACCTCTGATCACTTAGACAGGCATGACTGTTGCGCATATGGAATTCGTTCAAATACTGCTGCTCCATTTTTAATATCCTCCGATAAGGTTTCTAAATCTTTCAAATTGCAGGAAGTAAATCCATGCTCCCAAATCCTTTGGTTAATGTCATTCAAGCGTTCAAAGTCAGTCATATCCTTACAAATAACATTCCACTTAAAGGTGAGAATAATAGCACTTACAGCACATGCATCGCAAATATAGCAAGAATCGTGAAAGTGACAAAATATTCTATTGTTTTTGGCAATTGCGCTGGGCAAGTAGCGTTGACATACTTTCCCGGCTGAAGCCAGGGAGAGTATGTCAATTACAAATGTTTATTTTAATAAACAAATATTGCTCAAAAATGTTTAGTCTGTTAAACAGGTTCGCCCGGGAATTCTCCCTGACTTTAGCCTGGAGAAGTTGATACTGTTTTTCATCAGATTTTGACAGAACTTTTACACTTTTCCAAGGCAATATCTGCTCAAAACCGACATTTTTCCAATGCGAATCTAGAAAATATTTACATTTTTCCAAGAGTCTGTATGCAAAACCGGCACCCCGATTGCTCTGGATGCCGGCTATGTGCGGTTGCAGTCTGTCTTACGGGATGTTGGACATGTCGTCGTCTTCGAGGCCGTCGGTGTACTTCATGTCGGGTCTGTGTTGCCACTGTCCGTCCACCCAGAAGATCTCATCTGCAGGATGCTCGAGGTCATCGGCGTTCGGCCAGACGGGATCAGGTTTCGTCTGGTTTGTCCACTTTGTCGAGCCGTATCTTACGGCAAACCATTCCGGCATCGGCAGTTCGTACTCGTTTCCTTCCATGTCGACCTGCTTGTAGTTCCAGAGGCATGAGTTCAGTCCTCCGCGCATGTTCCATCCGCCAGGGATGTAGCGCATTGCCTCAGGATATTCGGTGATGCAGTTACCGAACTGCAGTACACGTAGTTTCTTGCAGTTGCCGATTTCGTTAGGAATTTTTCCGCTTTTTGAGTAGAGATCGACTGCCAGGAAATTTAGATTCTTCATCTTTTCTATTGAAGCGGGGATGTCACCGATTATTTTTCCTGTAAGGGAGATCCTTTTTAGCGATGTAATATTGAATATGTCTTCTGGACATTCTCCTTCAAGGTTTGTTAAAATCAAGTCTTTGATAAATGGAGAACTCTTTGCAAGGTTGCCGATATTGGCGGGCAGGGGCGAAGGGTTCTCAAATTCGAGGTCCAGAATCTTGAGGTCAGGGAAGGTGGAGTTGAAGAACTCCGCCTTGAGGGGAGCGAGGTTGCATCCGTACATGTAGATGACCTGTAATTTGTGACATTCTTTTGCATGATTAATATCTGCCTGGATTTGTGTTTTTGAAAAATCGACGTAGTACAGGAATTCTCCCCAGGCCTTTTCCGGCATCGTGCTTCCTGTGAAGTCCGCTCCGCCCCAGAATGCTATCTTCCTGGCGTACGGACAGAGTTCCCAGAACTCATCTGGAATGACTCCCTTGATGTTCTCGTCGCAGATTTCGATGCTGAACGTCATTATGTGACGTCCTTTTCCGTCATTGAATGGTGACAAGCCGGAATAGACCACACCCTCCCATTGGTTGATGGGTGCGTCAGTAAGCCAGTTGGCCTGCTTAGTCCACGCGGGACCGTTGCATGCGTTGTAAAGGGCGGTGAGACCCGTTCGCACCTGCTCTTCGGTAAGACCATAATGTGTCTTGACAAGTGTGTATTTTATCTCTTTTGTGGCTTTTGTTATCCTGTTATCTGCTGTCAGCCTGATGTTGTCAATGATGTCACTGTTCATTTGTGCAAGGATGGTGAGTGTCCCTGAAGTCCCGTCTTCATTCATTGCGACTGTCGGCTGTGTCGGGTGTTCGGTCACATCACCGTCGGGATATGCTATCGTCCACGAACGCATGTCTTCGGCGGTGACGGTGAGGTTTTCCGGCCTGCAGCATTTGATACTGAAGCCTACTGAGATTTTGTTCCATTCAAACGTTTCAGGGTCACTGCATTGCAAGACCACCTCCTCTTCGTTGAGTTCGATTTCCATAGGGATGTTTGCGGCCTTGATTGTGACCTTCTTGCCGGACTTGAATTCAAAAAGTACTCTGTCAAGAAGATCCTGATATGATTTCAGGTCTTCGCGAGATACGGTGACGCTTTCTATTCCGTTCGGATAGTTCTGTCCCAGCCTTACCGGTTCCGGTTCATGGAAGAATACGGTGATGTCAGCCTCGGTTTCCTTCACGCTGTACAGTCTGTAGGACTCCTGTACTGCCAGAAGGATGCTTTCCGGTGAAGCCAGAGGTGTTTTGTGCATCTTGATGGTTGCCGTCCTGCCTGAAATGAAAACGAATTCCAGACATTCGTCTGATGCGTCGAATCTCTTGATGTTCGATTTAGCGACCTTTACGTCTTTTATGCCTTCCGGGTATTTTTCTATCAGGTCTATCGGATGCGGCTCGTGGAAGACGACAGTGATGTCTGAGTCGGTTTCGGACCATGATTCGGCTACATAGGAGTCCTGGACCGCTATCAGGATGCTCTCCGGAGTATCTTTTTCTGCCGGCTTGTCTGGATCTTCATCCTTGTTCTCTTCATTGTTTTCTTGCTCCCTCTTCCTCTGTGTTACGCTTATGGAGGCGCTTTCGTCAAGGCAGGTGACGATTACTGTTCCTTTTCTTTCTGTCGTACCGTTGTTTTTGGAGCAGTCGAGCGTCATCGACCACATTGCCTGTCCGTTGTCTTCCTTCTTCACTGTTGCGGTTATCCATGACGGTGTCTGTACACTTGGTTTTTGCGCAGCCTCCATCTTGACGTTTTCACTGTCCTTCCCGCTGTTGAAGGTGATGTATTGCGTATATACATTGAGGTGCACGATTTCGATCTCTGGTTTTTCGCATGCCACCAGTGAAAGAATCATGGCTATCATTATATAGAGTCTTGTCTTCATGGTTATTTCGTTTTATATGTTTTTGTGAATCTGTTTATTGTGCAGTTCTTTTCTTCTTCGGTGAGCCATCTGACTTTCTTGAAATATCTGTCGATCTTGTTCTGGTCACCTGTCCTGACTATCTTTTCGCAGTGCCTGTTCCAGACGAGGTCGCCGTATCTTGCGAAGCGCCTCGAATATGTAATCAGGTAGAAGCAGGCTGCGAGGCCAGGTCTGTCGTCCGTCACGAAGTAGTTGACTGTGTTTCTGTACCTGTCCAGGAACAGCGTCTTTTCCTGCATGCGGACATACCGCTGGAGTTTCTTCTCTCTCTGAGGCGTGAGCGACGCTTCAGTGAACTTCATGTCGTCCTCTACGTAGAATGTCTCGTAGACGGCCATCGCCCTTGTGAAGACGTAGAACCACATGAGCGGAACGGCTATCAGTTTCATCAGGTTCCTGGGATTCTCTCTGACTGACAGCGCTGTATCCTTGAGCCATTTGAATGCGCCGATGACAGCCGACAGCAGGAAGGCCGCGACGACGAAGATTATATTGAGTAAGAATGAGATCATGATAGATAGGTGCAAATATAATTAATTATTAGGATTTTGGAAAAGGGAAAGGGAAGCAAAGTGCGTAAGATTTTAAAGCACGGGTTCCCCTTTCTTGTGGAGACAAGAGCCTCATCCCGTCGGCAGTCAGTGCCGATGTCCCGACGACAGTACGCTGGCTTTGCCGGGCAGCGTCGGGACATGCGGAACGTAAGGGCTTGCCCTTATGCCGCGGGATGGGGCTAACTTTCACAACGAAAGGGGATTCCGTGTACGGAAGGAAAAGGGTTGGCCGTGGCAGGCGGACATAACGGATGTATAGGAGGCGGCTTGCCGCCAGGCCAGGCCGTTATGATGTGAAAAACATTAAAAAATAACCATTTGTTGTCATTTAATATTTTTATTTATATTTTTGCCGCATAAATAATGACCGATTATTGCAAAAAAATAACATTTTTGTTGAACCATTAAATAATGATGATCATGAAATCTTTCTTAATCAGGGCTAAGATAGCCTTTCTTACAGCAGGCCTGATGCTCGTCGGAACGGTCGCTGATGCGCAGGCCGGTCTCAATCTCGGCGAGACCGTCCTCACGGAATCTACCAGTGCTCTGCAGAACCTGCTTGATTCGATAGTCAGCCTTCTTCAGGTGGTGATGGGAATTGGAGCGATCGTCGTTCTGGCCATAGTCATCTTCCAGGTGTTCAAGGGAGAGAGGGAGGCCGCCCAGAAACTCGCATGGTGGGTTGTGGGACTTACTCTTGGCTTCACCCTTCTGTCTGTTGTTTCGGGCCTTATTGATTAATGGCAATGTTCAAGACGGGTCATATCCTCGCATCCCTTTTAATTCTTCAGGCTTCATTGTTCGATGACACTGATCCTTTTGCTGGTGCCAGGGACGGTATCTCGAGTCTGTATCTTGCCTTAAAGCATCTATTGGAGGTGGTTATCATCATTGCGGCCCTGGTCATTGTCGCTAGAATAATCATCAAGGTCATGAGCGGAGACAAGGAGGCCGCGAAGAACCTCCTGTGGTGGGTAATAGGACTTGCGGGAGGTCTGGCCCTGCTTGAAGCCTTATATATGGTCATGTCAAAAGAATTCGTGCTATATGGTCCGTTTGCTTATATCGGATGACCCGTTCGCGTACATCCGCACCAGCCTGGCGTCGCTTCTGATGGCGGTGCTGGGCCTTGTCGCGATGATATCTCTTGCCTTGGTGATCATACATGTGGTCCAGGGTGACAGGGAGGCCGCGAAGAAGGTTTCCGTGTGGTTCATGGCGACCGCCGTGGGATTCATATTGATTTCAATTCTGGAGAAATTATGACGCTGTATTTCTGCAAGGCCTTGGACAGGCCGGTGGACATATTCGGCCTGAAGGGCAAATGGATAACCGTCTTCCTCGTGCTGGCGGGTCTGTTCGTGCTTGCGGGCATCGTGGTGGGAGTCATGATGGGTACCGGAATCGGGGTGAGCGTGGCCATAGTTGGGGCTGTATGCTCCTTCGTGGTATGTATCTCCATGCAGGGCAGGACTCCTTGCCGGGAACTGGAGAAACTGCCGCTTGAGGGAAGGTCCAGGGGATGCGTGAAGAGGCGCGAGACGCTCTGCCGTATCCTGCTGGAACATGAAGATGAACCGTCCTGGTTCGCCGCTTCGCAGCGTGCGAGGGACGGAAAGGAAAACGAAAACAGTTAATCATATGAACGACAGGACACTCAGGGAATACATACCGGTCATGCAGATCGTCGACGGATGCGTCGTGTCGAAGAGGGGGGACCTCACCTTCGGATGGAGGGTCTACCTTCCTGTGGCGTATACCGTCAACGAGCCTGGCTATGATTCCATAATCGCATCGTTCATGCAGGCGTACAGGCTTCTGCCTACGTGGTGCATCGTGCACAAGCAGGACATCTTCAAGAATGACGTCTATCATGCGGGGAGTGTCGGGGAATTCCTCGGCGACGCCTATGAGAGGCATTTCGAGGGCAGGACATATCTGAACGGCTACTGCTATGTCTATCTGACGTTCTCCAGCAAGAACGTGATCGAGGCGAAGTCGGGAAGCAGCGGTGCGTTCTCTTCCCTGGCCGCAAGGCCGAAGCCTGCCGACAAGATCCGCAATGCCGCAGCGGTGGCGTCGCAGTTCGAGGCGGTGCTCCGTAACAACAGCCTGCTCCATGTGGTTCCGCTTACGGACGGAGACTTCCTGAGGATGGGTCCGGACGGGGAGGACCTCGGTCTCATCCCCGACTATCTGAGGCTCTTTTCGGACACGAAGTCGCTGGAGTATCCGCTGGAGTTCGAGCCTGACTGCGTGATCGTCGGGGACATGGTGGCCAAGTGCTGGTACGTGCAGGACAGCGACTCCTATCCGGGGATGGTGAATTCCGTATGCCCGGTGGGATCCATGTCGTCCGCGAATTCTAAGGTCTACTTGTCGGGCGGATCCCCTATAGGATATCAGTTGAAGATCCCTCATGTGGTGAACCGTTACGTCGTGACGCTTCCGCGCAAGTCGGTGGAGTCCGAACTGAACCAGAGAATGAAACTGATGAACTCCTTCAGCCTGTATTCTTCGGAATGCAGGGTGAATGCGGAGGACCTGAGCGGATATCTTCTTGAGAGCGCGAGGGACAGCGCGACGACCATCAAGTGCTTCACGAGCGTGATGGCATGGGGAAGGCCGGAGGAGGTCAGGGACATGAGGAATGCGGTGGTGACCGCCTTTTCTGAACTGGACATGACCGTCTGTGAGGAGACCAGGATATGTCCGACGCTGCATTATGCCGCGATTCCGGGCGCCGCAGGCGAACTGGGCTATGACTTCTACATGACGAGCGAGATGACGGCGTTCCTCTGCCATGGACTGTGGGACGGCTACGACTTCGGCATGAGGGGCGGAGCGGTGAAGGTGTCGGACAGGAGGAGGATGATTCCGGTGACGATAGACGTCCAGGCGGTTGCCCGTTCCCTCGGGTATGTGGACAACATGAACTCCATCGTAGTCGGTCCTTCGGGAACAGGAAAGTCGTTCACGATGAACACTCTTGTGCGCAACTGGTACAACGCCGGCCAGCACATCTTCATAATCGACGTGGGAGACTCCTATCAGGGACTCTGCCGCGTGATCAGCGAGGAGACGGGAGGCAGGGACGGAGTATACAACACCTACGATCCGGAGCATCCGTTCAGTTTCAATCCGTTCAAGGGAAGGAAGCACTGGAACGAGGTGGATGAGGACGGCGAGAGGACGGGTTCCGGAATGGAGTTCGTGCTTTCTCTGATAAGGACCATATACGAGCCGGCGGAAGGGTGGACCAAGGATGCGACGGCGGTGCTCACTTCTCTGTTGGGCGAGTTCTTCCGCATCTGGGACGAAGGATATGACGAAACGCTCCGGGACAGGCTTCTTGAGGCGTACGTGAATTCCAAAAGGAAGAGGGCCAAGGAGAACGGCAAGCCGTTCGACGAGTCCAAGGCCCACAGGGGCTGGATGAATCCTCTTCCGGAGGTCTTTCCTGACGGCAGGGCGGGCAGGGACCCTCTGTTCGACAGTTTCTTCAGGTACGTGACGCTTGTCGTCAGCCCGCTGGTGAACGACGACAACTACTATATCGACAACGTGAGGCTGCGCATGGACATGTTCGACATGGACAAGTTCGGCGTGGCCCTTGGGAAATACAAGTTGGGCGGGGAGTACGGGTTCCTTCTCAATGCCGAGACGGAGGCCGATCTCTTTGCGAGCCGGCTCACAGTGTTCGAGGTGGATACCATCAAGGACAACGACGACCTCTTCCCTCTTTGGACTCTCTGCATACTGCATTCTTTCGAGGAGAAGATGCGTTCCGTTCCTTGTCAGAAGGTGATGGTCATCGAGGAGGCCTGGAGCGCGATAGCGAAGCCGGCGATGGCGAACTTCATCGTATGGATGTGGCGTACCGCCCGTAAGTTCATGACGTCGGCTGTCGTTGTGACGCAGTCGCTTTCGGACCTTGTGTCTTCGGAGATAGTCAAGGATGCGATCATCCAGAACTCTTCCGTGAAGATCCTGCTGGATCAGCGCAAGAACGCAAACAATTTCGAGAAGAGCGCGGAGATACTCGGTCTTAGTCCGAAGGATATCGGTCTGGTGCTGTCCGTAGGCAGGGATCTCTCGCCGGCTCACATATACAAGGAAGCGTTCTTTGGAATAGGTGAGAGTTACGGCAACGTGTTCGGTATCGAGGTGTCGTTGGAGGAGGCTTTGACGTATGAGTCCGACAAGGTCAGGAAGAAGCCTCTGTTCGATCTGGCCAGGGAGACGGGGTCGTTCATAGAAGCCGTGAAGACTATGGCGGCAAGGATAAGGGAATCACAGAAAAAAAGATGATATCATGAGACGTATTACAAGGATCTTAGTGACACTGGCATTGATTGTTGCCGGCATGTGTCATACCACGAAGCCGGCGAAGGCTGACATGTTCGGTGTGTCTGATACTGCACTCTTGGTGCAGCAGGTACTTCAGTTCTTTCAGGACATGGATATCAGCCAGTTGTCGGACATGAATTTCAGCGAACTCATCAAGGGGCTTGAGGACAAGACCAGGGACCTGCAGAAGATGGTAAACATCTTCGAGAACGGTCAGAAGGGAATACAGACGTTCAACAATGTCGTCGAAGTGACCAGGAAACTGACGAGGACCACGCTGAGGATAAACAATTATATAAAATATCTGGGTACGATGGGGGACGACTTCGAGATAACGAGGTGCTACTTCATCTATAGGTCGTTCAACAGCAAGACGAAGTTGGTTCTCAGCGATATGGAGTCGACATTGCGATCCATCAAGAAACTTGATTCCACTGAAGGTTCAGACATGCTCAGGGTGATGAATGACATAATCGAGGGCGCAAGTTCTACGATAGATGTCATCTCGGATGAGTGTATCACCACTATTGCCGATGAGATTCATGAGTACAAGATGCGTAAGCAGGGAGAGAAGGCCAATGAAATGGTTAACCTGGTAATCTGTTAGTATATGTTGTTGCCGTTGGTTGCTTCAGAACGATTCGTCGAGATTTCCGACGATCTTATTGGTGGCTCCCTGGAGATGGCTGAGGGAGTAGGCAGGATAGGTATCGGAATCGGTGCCATCATGCTGCTCATCGTCGTGATCTATTACATCATCACGATTCTGGCCGGAGGTAAGTTTCAGATGAAGATGCTGATTCCTCTTCTGCTTTTTCTGTGTGTATGCAATTTCGGATGGGTGGCCAGACCTGTAGTTCAGTTTACTACCACATTATCAAGAAGTATCACGGAAGTATTGATGGACAAGAAGCATGATTTGTTGAATCCGCAAGGTTCAGAAGGAATATCTACCGTCAACGACCATTATGTCAGCACTCATCTTGAGGATGACCCGACGTCTGGGGAGGGAAAGGACGAGGAACTGGAAGAGAACGAACAGGGAGATGAAGCCGGGACGACTGTGGCGGATGCCAAGTGGAAGTCAATGATGAAGTCCGCATGGAAAGGTATTACATGACTTTCTGCAATACGCCTGATATCCGAATTTGCCGTTTCAGCAAACAGTTCCACTGCAGAGAACCTGACGTCTGAGAGACTTAGTTTTTCTGGGATACTTTGTTCCGTCATGTCGTGGATCTGTTCTGGTGTTTCGTTCTGCCTCAAGATCTTCGGCATCATGATGACCAGTGTCGTTGTTGTCTTCGGGCCGATCTCCTTCGCATTTGCGATTTTGCCCGGGCGTGGGGCGAATGTTGTGTCCTGGTTCATAAGGATATGCCAGTTTGCTTTGTTCGGCCCTCTTTGTGCGTTTATTGACGCATTTACTGTAAGTGCTTATCTTCTTCTTGATTCAAGTGCAGGCAATGCGATGGGATTCCTCATGGTCTTTGCGATTACTCTTGCGAATCTTGTCGGTCTGGTAAGTGTTCCCACTATTGCATCCATGATCATCGAGGGAGCGTCAGGTGCCGTATCATTGTCTCAGGGACTTCAGACTATCAGTAGCGCTGCAATGGCGACCGGAGGAATGGTCGTTTCCGGTACTGTCGGTCAGGCTAATTCGTTCAATAATTTCATGAATGGGTTCAAGCATAAGGGTCTTGTCGGCTTTATTGGCGATGTCAACCAGAACGGTTTCAAGAAGGCTGTCATGGATACTGCGAAATATGGCCAGGGTGCGCTTTACGGATGGAACGTGCAGGATCAGTCAGGGAATCCGGATCCTAATAATCCTTAATCATTGATTAAAACATTATTTATATGCCAAAGAAAGTAGACGGGCTTGTAGGCTCGATGGAGAGCATCACGGCTTCCTTCACATCATTCAAGGTCGTCACCATCGTTTCGGTGGTGGCGGCCCTGCTGTGCGCCTTGGGGTGTGTGGCCTATACGTTCGTGAAGGTCGCCGAATTCCAATCGAAGATATATGTCCTTGACGGGGGCGCAGCCTTCTCTGCGACTTCGCAGGATGCGTCACTGTCAAGGCAGGACGAGATAAACGATCACGTCACGCGCTTTCACGAACTGTTCTTCAACATCCCTCCTGACATCACCATGGTGAACAGGAACCTCGAGAGGGCCCTGGCTCTGGCCGACCGGTCCGCGTACCAGTATTTCGAGAACCTCAAGGAGTCGGGGTACTACAAGAGGATGACCAGTGCGGAGGCGTACCAGCAGATCGAGATCAAGGAGATCCAGGTGGACGTGTCCTCATATCCGTACAGGGTGAGGGTGACGGCGAACCAATGGGTGACCAGAAAGAGCAACATGAGCCTCTATACCTTGGTGACTGAGTGCACTCTTGAAAACATCCCGCGTTCTCCTGCCAATCTGCATGGACTGATGATCAAGAACTTCAATGTGACGGAAAACAATCTCGTCGAGACGAGGAACAGATAGGATATGAGTACTGAGAAAGGTGTAATGAGCCGCAGGGAGCGTCTGGAACAGGGGCGCGGTGACGGCACGGCGAAGGAGCCGCTGAAGGACAGGCTGAAGAAGTTTCCCGCAGGATTCTACTTACTGATAGCGGGATGTGTCTGGGCGCTTGTCGAACTGGTGATGTCGGTTATGTATTTCTTTTGATAAAACGGAGGTGGATCATGGATAAGATCATTGACTGGATAACGGGATTGCCTAAGGCGATCCAGATGCTGCTGGCAGCCGTGGTTTTCGGCCTGCTGGGATGTGTTGTATACTTTGCGGCCTTCGGTGGCGGTAAGGAAGAGGTGGTACAGGAACAGGGCCAGGTTCTGCTTGAAGTGCCGGACGCATCACTGGAGGACCAGGAGATGTCCCGCGTTGAGACCTACAGGCGTCAGGGTATGAATTCTTCAGTGTCCGCATCGGACTTCTGGAACCAGTTGGAGCAGGAGGGGAGCGGCGGACTTCTTGTCGACGTGCAGGGAGGTCAGGGCCAGGCGAAGGCCCCTTCCGGCGGCGGAGAGGAATTCCTTGATCCTTCAGTCTATTCCGAACTGGAGATATACTATATACGCAACGGGGTGAAGACGAAGGCGCAGGTGGATGCCGAGCATGTGGAGAGGGACCGTGAGGAGGCGGAAAGGAAGGCCTCGGATGCCGCCCGAAGTGCATCCCGTGCTAGCGAGAACAGCGACAGCGCCTATTTCGCAAGGATGGAGAGGGCCTATCAGTTGGCCATGAAATACAGTACTCCTCCGGAGGCTGCCGCTCCGGCTGAGGAGGAGAAGAAGGAGTCTGCAGACGAGGGTGACGATGCCAGGCATATAGTCATACCGGAGCCGTCGTTCATCCCGGATGACGCCATGTCCGGAGACGGCATCATCTCGTCGCTTGAGCAGGAAGAACAGGGCCTTGTGTATGAGGACGGCGAGGTGAGGATCCGTCCGGTCAAGGCGACGTTCCTGAAGTCCGAGAAGGTCGTTGCGGGACAGAGGGTGATCATGAGGCTCAAGGAACCGATGAGGCTGTCCGACGGAACCGTGATTCCGGCGAATACTCATGTGTCCGGAATATGTCGGGTGGGCAGCCGTCTGGAGATAGCGATAACTACTGTCAATTACGGAGGAAGAATCCACAGGACTGACATGAGCGTCTATGACAATGATGGTACTGAAGGAATATACTGTCCGGTGATTGAACAGAAGAAGGGAAGGAAGGCGGCTGGGAGGATGGCAGGTCAGGCTGCGACAGGGCTGGCGTCCACGGCGGCGACACTGTTCACCGGCAATCCGTACGTCGGCAGGATTGCGTCAGACGGCATCAGGGAACTGTCGAGGACTACGCTTGATGACGGTTCGGTGGCCATCAGCGTAGTCGCAGGATATGATTTTTACATTTTTGAAAACATAAAGAACAATGGCTAGAAGGAAGATTGAGGTGAATGTGACAAACGGCAAGTTTCCTCGCTTGCTGTACGGGTTGAAGGGAGTGGCGACACTGTTCAACGTGTCGTCGTCCACTGCGCTCAAGATGTCGAAAGGGGTCATCAAGGATGCCTGCAAAAGGCAGGGGGGCATAATACTGGTGGACACGCGCAAGGCGCTCGAACTGTTCGGGTTCGAGAATCCTGACGACTTCATCGAATAGGTTTTATTAGTGATCGTATTGTGATATGAAGAGGATTTTGCAAATCGCCCTGCTGTCATGCATGACATTGGCCATGCATGCTCAGGATGACGGCTTGACCGTGATTGATGTGGGTGAGCATTCGACTACTCACGTATTGTTCATGTCGGACCTCACCTATGTGGATGTCTCGACTCCAGAATTCATCGCCGCGAAGGTGGTGGACGCGTCTAAGAACATGCTTGCGCTCAAGGCGAGGAAGCCTTTCGAGGTCTTCACTACGGTTTCGGCGCTGGAGGCCAACGGAACGATGCATACATTCAAGGTAAGGTATGATCCGTTTCCCAAGGGCCTGTTGGTTGACACAAGGACAGGTACCGCCGCATCTGCGTCAGGGCAGATAAACACTCAGGTAAGACCTGGTGCCGTAAAGAAGGAGGAGATACCCGCTGCAGGTGCTGAGGCGCCTGCCGGGAGCGGTGTGGACATCACGTCGACGGAGACTTCGAATTTCGGCAGGGGTGATGCTCCAACTCTGGAAGAGGTCATGAGACGCAAGCAGCAGTTGTTCCATATCGGTGACAAGAATTTCGGCATTGAGGCGTTCTGCGTGAATGTATATGTCTATTCCGATCTGACATATCTTGTCATCAGTTTGAAGAATAACACTGATATAGGTTTCGAGGCGGGGGATGCTCAGTTCACGATTGAGAACCTCAATCCGAACATGAAGAGTCTTGCTACAGACAAGACGGTCTGGATCAAGAGTTCTCACGGCAGTCTTTCCTGCCCTCCGCGAGGCAAGTCGAAGGTGGGATATACAATCCCGAAACTCACTCTTCTCAAGGGTGAATGCCTGAAAGTGTATATCTACGAGAAGTCCGGTAACAGGAACCTGATTCTTACTCTTACCGACAATGACATTAATTATGCCGTCTCTCCTAAATGACGATGAGTCTTGACAATCATATTAACCTTAATTATTTTATTTTATGAAACGATATCTAACATTAGCGGCCATGGCCGCGCTGTTCCTTATTGGAGCGTCTTGCCAGAAGCAGGTTTTCAGTCCTTCTGTATCGGGGGGGGAGAGGATCTGATACTCTCAGAAGGAGATTACGTTAAGACCCTTGACGTAAACCTGAGTAATGAGGCTACAAAGGCTGATGCCTCTTTTATAGACGACGCGACTCTTTTTATTTATCGGAGTGTTGATGATGACAGGCCTTCAATATATAAGCGTCTTTATACGACTGATGTTTCTGACATTCGTGTTGATTTCATCTTCAACAGTGATGTGGAATATAAATACTACATTATAGCCTATGGTAATATGGGTGAACTGATTGACGAACCGAATGATATTTTCTTGTCAGAAGAAAGCCTTACTTCTTTTCAGTGTTACGGAGAGTCCGAGGAATTAGATTCTGAGGAAAATACAATATCTATTGAAATGAAGCGCTATGTCAGTAAGATTACTGTCTCCAGCATAAATTTAAGATTGCCTGAAGTATATAATGAATCTAATCCTTATATCTATACTGCGTTTTTAGCGCAGGTTTATGACTCGGTTCGTGGAAGAGCAATTTTAAATAATGATGGCGCATGCGAAAACCTGGATGGATATTGGGATTTTCTTTTTTGTAGAATGTCTGTACCTTTGGAAAATAATGCAGATAATCCGGTAGATATTGAATTGTATTGTTATGGTGAAAATGCCAAACTTGTTCTGTATGTAGAATTATTTGGTAAAGCCAGTTATTATACTGTAAATATTTCAGGTCTTAAGCCGAATGCTCATGTAAATTATGTGTTGAATGTTTATCAGGAGGGAACAGCGTCGCCTTTGCAGGAACTTCCGGAGATCACTATTGAGGCTGTTCAGACGGGATTGACTATGGAAGACTATGAAGAGAATGATAACTCGCTAGATTTGGGTCAAAAACCAGTTTATTCTGGGATTGGCGCTGCAGTTCTGTTTGATGACGGTACATTGGAAATTACGGATATTACAAAGCGTCTACAGACATATCCTTTTTCGCAAGCGGTAGGTGTTTGTGTTGGTGATGGAGTTCATTCTTTTGTTCTTAACTCAAAATGGTTAATTAATTCAGATTATAGTACGTATGTGTCACTTGAATCTGATTGGACCGTGGCTGATCCGAATCTAGACTTTTCTGGTTATGATAATTTTGAAAAGATGAAATTGCCATTTTTTGACGATTTGAACCAATTCCCTCTCGCTAACATATCGAATCAGAATCCTGCTAGGAATGGTAATTTCCCTTATATTCCGTCCGTAGGAGAGTTGCTTTTAGTTTGCAAGTACAGAGATCAGATAAATGAATATCTGTCGTTATTGGATTATAATAGCCCAACACTGTTACCTTCACGTTTCAGTTATCTGTCAAGCACACCTCATCCTGACGGGTCATATTATGTGGTTGAGTTGTCCGCAAGGGGAGAGATTCTACTTCATTCTTCAGATGAAACTTCTTTCGGTTTATGTTTTTGTGTCGGTAATCACAGTGCCCTTAAAGGTTGTGCTTATTATATAGGAAATGAAAATCGTTATAACAGATCTAACTTGATACTTCCAGGGTACGGCAATCCTACTGATAATTTATCATTTGTTTTTGGAGATGGTACTCACGTTGTTGCCTTATCTCTTGGTGGTTGGTCTGGTGAGGCGTGGTCAACATCTGCCTTTCTGGTTGATGGAGTATTTACTACGCAGGATAGAGAGACTGCACTTTCCGATTTTGCAGGTAAAGAAAACACGGAAGCGATTATGTATGCTTTGAATCAGGGCTTGGCAGAATTCCCATGGACTTCCTATTATTTTTATGGGGGTTATCTTCCATCAGTTGGTGAATTAGTTCTGTTTTTTGAATATTGGGATAAGTTTGCGGAATTTATGAAATACTTTTATAGTATGGATATAAATAATGAGGGTAATTTTCAGTATTTATGGACGAGTACACAGTATTCGGCAGATAAAGTTTGGGCTTATGTTGAAAATGATTTTGTGCCGATTGATAAGGCTTCTTTAGATGTTTATAACGCATTTGAATGTTTGCCGTTTGAATTTTCATACGATTAGTTTTTACGGAACACATGAAATTGTTTCCCCACACATCAGTTAGGATGCGTGGGGAATTTTATTTCGTATTTGCATCAATTACCCTTTATGTCGTGTCCATCTGTTGATGTGATTCTTTCCCACTGAGAGGTAGGTAGTATTCCCGGGAGAATCTCTTAATTGACCAATGTGAAAATAACCAACCGTTGCAAAATAATAACAAATCATTGCAATTTATTGTAATAAGTAATATATTTGCACCATAAAAAATGACAGATTGATGTATATGAAGTCTTTAATATTCAGTATCGCATTCCTTTTCGTTGCCGCTTTCGGGGCATCTGCGCAACAGTCCGGAACAGAATCCAACGATTC
Organism: Bacteroidales bacterium; assembly: GCA_017471965.1. Taxonomy (GTDB): domain Bacteria; phylum Bacteroidota; class Bacteroidia; order Bacteroidales; family UBA932; genus Cryptobacteroides. The sequence continues at coordinate 114,377 of JAFURF010000006.1, read as the reverse complement.
TACCGCAGTGGTTTCTGACACGGTGAAGGAAAGAAAGCAGACATTCCGTGCGAGCGAGAACACCGCAAGATTTGCAATCTCCACCAACATAGTCGACCTGGGATGGTTCCTTACCCCAAATCTTGACATCCAGTATTCCTTCGGAAGACGATGGTCTGTCGAGGCGATGACCAAGTACAACAACTGGACATTCAGGGAAGAGGATCCGATGAGGAAGAACCGTCAGTGTTCGCAGGAGTATAGTGCCGGGGTGCGTTTCTGGCCATGGTATGTCTATTCGGGCTGGTGGTTCTCTGCCGGCGGACAGTATGAGGAGTACTCCCAGAGGTCGTTGACGAACATCTATAGAAAGGAGGAGGGTGATGCTTTCGGCCTCGCTCTGGCTGCGGGTCATTCGATCCAGTTGAGATCGTGGCTAAACATAGACTTCGGTCTGGGATTCTGGAGCGGATATAAACTCTATAAGGCTTATGAAGGCACAGAGGCTTGTCCGGATTGCGGAAAAAGGGTGGACAGGCTTGACGGTTCCGAGGAGCCGTCAGGAAAGTTCTTCCTGCTGCCGGATGAAGTGTTCGTAAGTGTAATGTTCATTTTCTAGACTCCTGCCGATGAAGATCAAAGAGATACATTTGGCGGCGGCGATGCTGCTTCTGATGCTGTCAGGCTGCGGTCAGACACGGCGTCTGAATCATATCAGGCAGGAGAATACCGGCATCATGCTCACTCTCCCGCAGTCTCGCATAGACGAGACGTCGTTCCTTGACGACAGCATTGCCATGGCCGCTCCCGTATCGTCCGATACCATGACGGTCAACATCGACGGTCACGAGATGGTCCTCATGAAGGCAATCAAGGACGAGGAGACAGGCGAGATGGTCGCGCACCAGGAACTGCAGGCCGCATTCGTGACCGCAAGGTTCAGGAACGTGGCGGAACGTCACGGCAACATCGACCTCGAATTTGAAGTCAGGGTTCCTCAATCGCTGGTTTCCGAGGACTGGCAACTTCGTTTCTATCCTCAGATGCGTATTCTTGAGGATACCGTGAATCTGGAGAAGGTTATCGTTACCGGTTCCGGATACAGGAAGGAGCAATTAAGGGGATATGAGAGATACGAGAGATTCCTTTCGAAGATCGTTTCCGACACTACCAAATTCATAGACTTGAGGAATCTTGAGATATTCCTTCAGAGGAACATGCCTCAGATCTATTACTTCAAGACAGACTCGTCGTATGTTTCAGAGCAGCAGTTCCTGTCTTATTTCGGCGTATCCGAGAAGATGGCGATAGACCATTATACAAACCGTTATGCAAGGAAGATGAACGAAAGGCGTATAGCCAAAAGGGATAAGATGTACGCCAAGTACGTCAAGTCGCCTATCGTCACCACAGGCGTCAGGCTTGATACGGTCATACGTAATGCCGAGGGTGACTTTGTCTATACTTATGTGCAGCCGGTACGTACCCGGAAGGGTTTGAAGAAGATCGACATTTCACTTCAGGGTGAGATGTATCAGGCTGACAGGAGATTGTACAGCATACCTGAGACTGAACCTCTGACATATTACGTGTCATCGATATCGTCGTTCGTGAACAAGACGCCTAGGTATCTGACCAGAGTTATCGAAAGGCAGGCTGAGGTTGACGCCACATGGCAGATCGAGTTCAAGGCGGGAGGTTCTGACATTGATTTCTCATTGGGCGAGAATGCCGCCCAGATGGATAACATAAGCAGGAATCTAAGGAGACTGATGACTGACGACGAATTCGTCCTTGACTCCATTACCATTGCCGCATATGCTTCGCCAGAGGGATCCGTCACTCTCAACAACAGACTCTGCAAGTCCAGGGCCGGTGCGATCGAGAGACATTTCGACAGGGAGGTGAGGATGCTGCGTGACTCCATCGACAGGACGGCAGGCATGCTCATAGTCGTCGGAGACGACATGACGGAATCGTCAATGTCCAAGGTGGGAAGGAACATTCCTGACATCACGTTCAAGTCTTTAAACGGCGGTGAGAACTGGTCTTATCTTGACGTACTTGTGGAGAATGACGAGAGGATGAACGAAAGCGAGAAGGCGGTTTATTCGGATAGCAGGGAGATCAGGAACCTTGATGACAGGGAACAGCATCTCAAGTCGTATCCTTTCTATGCTCACATGAAGAAGGACCTGTATCCGAAACTGAGGAACGTCCAGTTCCGTTTCTTCCTGCACCGCAGGGACATGGTGAAGGACACCGTGCACACCACAGTGCTTGATTCGGTCTATATGGCGGGAGTGCAGATGCTCGAGGACAGGGACTACGAAGGGGCTGTTTCGATACTTGGACAATATAATGATTACAATGCGGCGATTGCATATGTCGCTCTCGACAGGAATATATCGGCGATGAACATACTTGAGAAACTGCCGGAGACTCCGCAGGTCAACTACATGATGGCCGTCGTCTATTCAAGATTCGGCGAGGAGAAGAAGGCTGTCGAGCGTTATCTCACGTCATGCAGGCAGGACGGGTCTTATGTCCATAGAGGAAACCTCGACCCAGAGATAGCCGCATTGATTAGGAAGTACAATCTGAATGCAGAACCGGAAGATGAATTTGATTATGGATTTTAATATGAATATGACAAACAGAAAGTTAGGTGTAGTCCTATGCTGCCTCATGGCGGTCGCTTCCTGTCAGAAGGAGTCGCAGGACGTATCGTTCGACAATGAGATAAGCACGGTATTGTCTGACGACGAGATCTGCTTCAGCAGCATGGATGTCGATACCAGGGCGGACGTGACGTCGCTGTCGTCATTCAACGTGATGTGCATCACGGGCACGATGGGTTCGTCCGAGACCTCGCAGTTTAATAAGCAGTTCAGCAAGAGCGGTTCGTATTATTATGGTTCGAAGTACTGGCCGTCGAGCGATGCGAAGTACGGCTTCTATGCATCGAACAACACCATTACCGCCGCGTCTAACGGTGCCTACGTGTCAGCGTCAAACAGCACCGACGTGGTGGTCGCATACAGGGCATATAACGCTTCGGATTACAAGCAGACAATCGGGCTTACCTTCAATCATATATTCGCCAAACTCGGTTACTGCAAGGTATCGGCGCCAAGCGGTTATTCTGTAAGCGGGCTTTCCGTGAAGATGACTCCGTATGTTTCCGGTTATTATAAGATCTATTCAGGTACATGGTCATCAAAGAGCGCAGGCTCACAGTCGACCTTGACCACCTCATTGAATTCAACTGCGTCTGCAGGCACTTATGTCGTGCCGGGAACTTATACATTGACTCTGGCATATACGCTGAGCAAGGACAGTTATACGGAAGCGTTCTCCAAGTCCGTATCTGTGACGCTTGTTGCGGGCAAGACGAACAACATCGTTCTCAATCTTCCTGACGGCAATTCGTCCGGAGCCCCTGATGGAGGGGTGGTGATAGACCCATGGGAAGGCGGTGGCAACGTCGATGAAGGAATGTAGTCATGTCGAATCTAAAAACATTCATTGAAATGAGAAGAACTTATATAATCATGTGTGCGCTTTCGGCGCTTGTCCTTGCGTCCTGCACCAAGGATCTTCCGCAGGATGTTTCCGTATCCGGCAGGGAGGTGGTGATTGCCGTTGACGAGTGCTCGCTGGACATGTCCGTGACAAGCAAGGCGACAGCCGTGACATCGGTGCCTTCCAGCCTTTACATCGCCGTAACCAGCGGTTCGTCCAACACTCAGACCAGTCAGATGGCATCAGTCTCGAAGTCGGTTTCTGGCGGTAAGATCAGTACCGGTCTGTTTCAGACCACGACTCCTACGCCATATAACTATTATGTGTCGAATGTCGGCATGACCTTCAATGCTGCAGGCTGTACAGTGGCCGCGACAAATGCGACGGACGTGATCGTAGGTCTGACGACCGCCTCTACATCTACTGCTCCGTCAGTGACGATGAACCATGTCTTCGCCAGGATAGGGACGTTCTCCTGCTCGTCCTCCAATAGTTATACCTTGAGCAATCTGACGTACAAGATCCAGTCGAAGACCGGTGGCGGTACTGCCGGGACATATAATCTTTATACCGGAGCATGGAGCGGTCTTACAGCACTTGGTTCCACTACGATGGTTCAGGACATGTATCTTGTGCCTGGCACATATACGGTCACGGTTTCCGGAACAAAGAGTTACGGGGATTATTCGGCATCCTTCTCGGCTTCGGCGGACGTGACGCTTGTTGCAGGCAAAATAAACAACATCTCTGCAAGTTACGGCGCCAGCGGCGCTCAGGAGATTGTCATCTCGACTACCCTCAATGCATGGGGTACGAATACAATTACGCCAACAATATCTTAAATACATTTTATAACATGAAGAGACTTTCATTTTTAATCTTTGGACTGGCCGCCCTGATTTCATGTCAGAAGGAGGCTGTGGTATGTGACGATGTCACTGCTAAGGAGATTGCCTTCCAGGTGGAAGGGGACCTCGACTTCAATGTTGAGACCAAGGCTACTGCCGTCACTTCTTTGAACACGTTCAACGTGATCGCCGAAAACACCTCTACAGCGACACAGGTATGGTCGATTTCTTCCGTGACTAAGAGCGGTTCTAATTACCTTACTGCAAAGTACTGGCCTATCACTGACCAGAAGTATGCTTTCTATGCGTCGAACGCAGCGATGACGTATTCTCAGCAGGGAGCGACAATCGCCGTGGCGAATGCCAATACCGACATCGTGGCTGCTTTCAGCGCCTACAGCGCATCGAACTACAAGCAGGCGATCGGTCTTACTTTCAATCACATCTTTGCCAGGGTCGGCACCTTTACTGTCAGCGCACCGTCAGGTTATACCGTAAGTAATGTGAGCGCCGTGACCATGAGCGCTCCGGTTTCAGGTACTTATAATGTTAAGAATGGTACCTGGTCTAGAGGATCCGCTGTATCGCACACTCTGTCGAACGGCAGCAATGACGTGTATGTCGCTCCGGGGGATGTGACTGTGACCGTGACCTATACTCTTACCCGTGGCGAGTATGTCAAGACGTTCACAAAGACTGCTACCATAAGTCTTGTGGGTGGCAAGATCAATAACATCACGGCCACACCTTCATTTGCCGCAGGTGAGGAGGCGTCAGAGATAACTCTGTCTGTATCTCTCAACGCGTGGGGCACACAGAACCACAGTGTTACATTGAGTTAAGTCAAACCATTCAAAATAATCCATATACCATGAAAAAGATTTTTATTTGCATGATGGCTGTTGCAGCCATGGTTTCTTGTAACAAGAACAACATCACTCCTGAGCAGGCACCGGCTCCTGCAGAGAAAGACCTCATTACATTCGGAGTTTCTGACCTTGGTGCGACCAAGGCAGTGAGCGAGTCTGACGTGACCACCCTCGAGTCTACCGGATTCAACGTTGCCGGCATCATCTCTGACCAGATCACTTATTTCAACGAACTTGCAAGCAAGTCCGGTTCGGAGTATGTGACTGCAAAGAAGTACTATTATCCTACAGGCAAGTCGATGGACTTCTATGCATGCCATCCTGTAAGCCGCACTATCACAGTCAACAATGGCGTTGCGACTCTTGCGTACACTCAGAACAATTCTGAGGACCTTATCGTCGCAAAGAAGGAGAACGTGACCGCTCAGAGCGGTGCTGTCGCTATGACATTCGAGCATATCCTTTCTCAGTTGATGTTCACCGCCACAGGTACTGACCCTCATGTGGACTATTACCTCAAGTCAATCACAGTTACTGCCCCTAACGGTGGTACCTACAGATATGCTGACAACACATGGGAGCGTGGTGCAGGTGCTGCTGTTGCCTATTATTCAGGCAATCTTCCTGTGTCTACTTCTGCTGCAACCAGTGTAAATGAGGTCATGACCTTCCTTCCTGGCCAGGTTCAGATCACAGTCTCTTGGGAGTGCTTTATTGATGGTCAACTTATCGAGACTTACACCAAGAGCACACCAGCAATCGGACAGACCGGCGCTATCGTTCTTGACATGGGTAAGAAGAATACCATCAACCTCAGTCTTCCTAATGCTGATGCATTGAACATCGCGTTCTCGGTATCGGTTACTCCTTGGGGCGCTACCAGTCAGGACGTGACACTCAACTAGCATGTCGGCATCATACGATGCGCACATGAATATCTAATCCCGGGCGTCAGGGATGATTCCCGGGGTTCCAAATCAAAATATTGTTACAGAATGAAAAGGAAGTTATTCATATTGCTTGCTGCCGTTGCAGTGCTTTCTTCCTGCTCCCGCACACCCGCAGGACAGAAGGAGGGGGAGACTGGCGACGTGCTCGTATGCTTCGGTGCCGGCCTTGCCGACGCCCCTACGAAGTCGGAGGACATCGATCCTCGCGACCATATCGAGTCGCTTACAGCGCTTGTATTCGACTGGGAGAGCGGCGAAATCGTGCATTATCAGAAGTTCAACGGATCGGAAGCATGGCTGACCCTCCGCAAGGGCCTTCAGCATGACATAAGGTTCGTCGCGAACTGTAGCGACGAGAGGCTGGCTGATGTGAAGGATCTTTCTGAACTATTGCTTCTGGAGTCTTCTCTGGAGGACAGCCAGGACCTGTATGTCATGACAGGAAAGGCGGCGGGTTCGTTCGTTGCGGACACGAAGGTTGACGTCGTTCTGTCCAGACTGTGTTCGAGGATCACGATAAGCAACATTACTCCCGTATTCTGGAACGAGGCGCTGAATGTACATGAGGTCCGCATTACGAAGGTCTATCTTACTGAAGTGTGTGGGGGAATCAGTTATTTCGGTGACATTACGGGAAACGGACCGTGGTACTATCGTGCCGGTATCGGGGAGGACATAGATCCGTTGCTTCTGGGCATGTTCCATAAGGACCTGAACATCCTTGTTGACAGTGATGAGCCTCATAGCCTCGATCTGTCCCTTCTTTGCTACAGCGGTGATGTGATAGGCAAGGCAACATCACAGACAAGGCTTGTAATCGAGTCCACCATCCTGGGTGAGACAGGATATTATGCAGTAGACCTTCCGGCTCTTGCGCCGAACAACGAGTACCTGATTGATAATATCAGACTCCTTGGATTCGGTTCCGGTTCGCCTGATGGAGAGTATGACCGTAACCAGGTGTCGTTCAATATAGAGATCAATTCCTGGGGCGAGTCAAGCCGTGATATAGTAATGGAGTAGTGGATATCTAAATTTCGATGACATGATGAAAAGAGTGCTTTACATATTGCTGGCCGTTCTTCCTCTTGTATCCTGTGTCAAGCAGGACAGGTCGGATTGTCCTTGTTATCTTCTGTTCAGTCACGGCGGTTTTGATGCTGCTGGTTTTGACGGAAATGTTCAGGTGGACGTGTTTGACGGTCCCGCCTATCAGGACGGAGGTTCTCATTCCGTTTCTGAACTCATAGAGGACGAACCGGATATCGAGGTGCGCAGAGGGCTGATGGACGTCTGCTGCATAGGAGGCATTGACAGGATGTACCGTGAGGTGGATACCAGGCTGCTGATCACCAAGGGTGAGCAGTGTGACGCTGTTTATGCCTTCTGTGACTTTCTTGTCGACACGAACAGGGAGCGTGCGCAGGTGAACGGCACGCTTAACAAGCAGTTTGCTGTGATTAACGTGACACTGGTCATGCCGGAGCCGGACGTGCGTCATATCCTCAGATATACGGGCAATTCCGTGGGTTTCGACGTGAGGTCACTGAAGCCGGTAGGGGGTGAGTTCAGGTATCTTTCATATGGGTCTGATGACGACAAATATTCTGTAAGGATCCCGCGTCAACTTGACAACAGTCTTTTCGTCGAGATCTTCCGTGAGACCGTGATAGGTGTCCCTTCTGAGATCGAAGGCTTTGAAAAGGTGAGTTCGATAAATATCGGCAGGTTCATAACTGACGGTTTGGGATATGACTGGTCTGCCGAATCGCTTTCTGACATAGACATCGTGATCGATTATGTAGGCTGTACCGTTTCGGTCAAGATCAAGGACTGGAACGTTGTAAGACTGTTTACTATTGAGATATAAGCGGAGATAATATTTACATAGATAATCATTATACACAAAACCAATCGTATTTACACACACAATGCAACCCACCCGCCTGTGACGGGTCGGTGGGTTTTTCTTAAGAGATTCGCCTGGAATTTTGGTCTTCGTATGACCTTGCCGTCGGACTGTGGACGACCGCCAGTTTGCTGGTCTAAGAAGCAGTCACAGGTCGAAGCGGGAAAAGTTCCGTGGTGTCACGGTTGCTTCCTGCCTTTAGGCGGGAGAGGGTCATAAGACGACAATCATGCAAAAGAAAATAGATGAGAAGAACTGTCATCATATCAATCCTGTTTTGCTTGAGCATTCACTGCAGTGCTCAACGCTGGTCCGTAAGCACCAATCTGGTGGAATGGGCTGAATTCGGCACAGTCAACATCGATGGTTCGGTGGCCGTTGCGAGGCATTGGTCCTTCGATGCCGGTTGGGCATACAACCCGTGGACTTTCCGTGAGGGGAGTCCGGAGCAGTTCCAGGACAGGAGTCTTACCGCTTCCGTCGGTACCAGATGGTGGCCATGGCACGTTTACGCCGGATGGTGGGTGAGGGGATGTGCGCAGTATCAGGTATTCAACCGTGGCGGACTTCTTTCGGAATCTTCCGAGGAGGCCGACGCCTATGGAGCGGGGATAGGGTTCGGCTACGCCCTTCTGTTGGGGGAGCGTTTCAATATTGATTTAGGCATGGGAGTGTGGGGAGGAAGGAAGGATTACACCGTTTTCCGTTGCACGAATTGCGGGCGTATCATGGATCAGGGCTCCAAGTGGTTCGTAATGCCCAACGACATAATGGTTTCACTGACTTTCATTTTCTAGGCCATGCGCAGAATCTTCATAATGACATTGGTGTCGGCTGCCGCTTTTCTGCTTGCCGTATCCTGCTCTACACAGAGTAAATACAGGTCTCTGAGGCAGAGTCATACGTCTGCGGACCTGACCTTCATGAAGGACACTTTCATTCCGGATCTGGATTCTGCCGGGGCGACTGCCTCACGTGATACCCTTAAGGTCACCGGACTGGACGGGGAGGAACTTCTAATCATGCGGGCTGTGCGTGACGAGGATGGTGAGATGGTTGCGCATGATTTCCTCGATGCGGCGAAGGTTACGGCCAAGTTCCGTAATGTTGCGGAACGAAACGGAAAGGTCAACATCAATTTCCAGGTGATAGTGCCTGAGGAGATGGTGGACAGCCGATGGCAGTTGCGTCTGTATCCGGACATGTTCGTCATGGGTGACAGCGTAAGGCTTGATCCGATATACATCACGGGGCTTGATTACAGGAGATCCCAGTTGCGCGGATATGAGAGATACGAGAGGTTTGTCGGCAGCATTGTGACTGACACTTCCGTGTTCATCAACGCTTTCCTTCTGGACAGATTCCTCAGAAGGAACTTCAAGGAGGTGTACGCGTTCAAGGATGACACGACCTTTGTTTCGGACAACGAATGGAGATCGGCCTTCGGTGTGACAGGCCCTGAGGCCGTAAAGCACTATACCTACAGCATGCGTGTGAAGATGAATGAGAGGAAGAAGTCAAGGATGGACAGGATGTTCCGCAGGTATGTCAAGTCTCCGATCATAAGCGAGGGACTGCGCCTCGATACCATTGTGCGTGCAGCGGACGGAAGTTTCGTATATGACTACATACAGCAGATCAACACTCGTCCTAGACTCAGGAAGGTGGACATCTTCCTTTCCGGTGAGATATACCAGCGCGAGAATGTGGAATATACCGTTCCGACTTCTGGCCCTCTCACGTTCTATATCAGTTCTCTAAGTGCTTTCGTAGACCAGAGGGAAAGATATCTCACCAGGGTGGTGGAAAGACGCCTTCAGGCCGATACCAGGTGTGACATAGAGTTCGCATCAGGTAGACATGAGATAGATGCTTCATTGGGTGACAATGCCCGTGAGATTGAAAGGATAGGAAGTTATCTCAGGACCCTCATGCGAAACGAGTCCTTTGATCTTGATTCAGTAGTTGTGACATCATTCGCGTCCCCTGAGGGCAAGGCTTCGTTCAATAGGAGTCTTTCGCTCCGAAGGGCCGAGTCCGTCGGGCGGTATTTCTCCTCACTTATGGCGAAGTATGCCGATTCCCTGAAGATGGAGAAGGGATTTTCCGTTGATGAGAAGGGTAGGGTGAGGCTTGATGGAAGCGTTGGTATGATAGACATGATCAGCAGAAGCAACGGCGAGGACTGGGACAGCCTTGATTCCATGATAGTGCGTGACACCGTGATGACGGAGGCGGACAAGTCGGAGTATTTCTCCATGAAGGAAGTGGAGAGTGATAGGAGGGAGTATCTCATGCAGTCAAAGTCTTGGTATAAGGACATGCGCGAGAGACTTTATCCTTCACTCAGATGTGTGAGGATGGAGTTCAACATGCACCGTAAGGGAATGGTCAAGGACACCGTCCATACGACCGTTCTAGACACCGCATACATGAGCGGCGTTCAGGCTCTCAAGGATATGGACTATGAGGCCGCTTTGGCACTTCTGAGGCCCTACAATGATATGAATACGGCGGTTGCCCATCTGGGCCTCGGTCACGATGCTTCAGCATACCAGATTCTTTCCGGGCTCCCGCGGGATGCAAGGGTGAACTACATGCTTGCGGTAATTCATTCCCGTAGGGGAGAGGACAGGGAGGCCGTCGAATGTTATGTCCGTTCCTGTGAGCAGGAGCCGTCGTACATCCATAGAGGCAACCTGGATCCGGAGATATCCGTGCTTATTGATAGGTATGGACTGAACAGGCAGGAGGAAGAGGAATTCATATATTAAAGTGAGGACGATGAAAAGAATTTCATACAGACTGTTGGCTTTTGTGGCCGTGTCGGGTATCCTGATTTCTTGCGGGGTGCGTGAAGACAGGGAATTGTGCCCTTGCTGGTTGGATTTCCTTCTTCACGAATGCGTCGGAATGGCAGATTCGTTACATGTCTGCGGTGTACGTTCAACAACGCTTTTTTCTGATCATGTGGATATGCAGGAATATCCTGCCGTCTATGAGAAGGAGGTCGACAGAGGTCTCGTCAGAACGTGTGTATATACGGGCTTGGACAGGTCGGTATGCAATGGTTATGATGTAACTATACCTTTGGGAGAGCAGGCGGACAGGCTTTTCGTCCATAGAAATACGGTTGATTGTAGTGGCGAAGCAGCATCGGACCTGGTGGTTCTCCGAAAGGAATGGACGACCGTTAATGTCAGACTTGAAGTAAACGGAGAGATGTCAGGCAATTACTTTCGTTCGTTTCGTGTCGTCGTACACAGTTCTGTGAACGGAACGAATATGCTTGATTGCAGCCCGACGGAGGGGGAATTCAGATATGAACCGACGGTGTCTTCGGTAGGTGCGTTCTCTTTTCGTCTCCCTCGTCATGAAGGCGCTGCTGAAACCCTATTTATGGATGTCTACAGGGAGGGAGAGAAGGTTGATGAGATGAATCTCGGAAAGACATTTTCGCAGAATGGCTTTTCATGGAATACTTCTGATCTTTCTGACATTGACATGAAGGTTGATCTTTTAGTCGGTGAAGTTTTCATTACTGTTCGCCCATGGGAGAACTTAGGACATGACCATATAGTGTTTCAATAGGGAACAGTTGTTCATTTTTAAACTTAATTATTTTATGAAACGATTTCAAACATTAGCGGCCATGGCCGCAACACTCCTTCTGGGAGTGTCCTGCCAGAAGCAGGCCGTCACGTCTGTTGCAGGCGAAGGAGACGTCCTCAGGACGATTTCCGTGAATCTTGGTGATGCGATGACGAAGGCATCGTCATCCCTGTCGGGCGAGGGCGCCATCGAGGACGCGACGCTGTTCGTATGGCAGCACAACGCCGAGACAGACGAGACGACTCTGTATCAGAAGGCGTACGCCGAGGCGTCGACCTTCGAGTTCAGCCTTCTGTTCTCGGACCAGACGGAGTACACGTATAGCATCAACGCCTGGGCGAACATGGGCGAACTGGATGCGGAGCCTGCCGACGGCGAGGTGCTGTTCATCGGCGAGGAGGCCTCAGGCCTTCAGATGAAGGGCAGCAGGTCCGGCATCGACCAGGCTTCGGCACCAGCGGTGACCATCGACATGAAGCGCTACGTGGGCAAGATCACGGTCGCGGAAGTGGCTCTCGAGTGGACGAACGACCAGAACGCGCTGCAGGACTTCACGCTGAAGAGCATCTATGTCGCGAATGCCGGCGACAAGGCCGAAGGCGCGACAGCGGCGTACAACGTCGGCGGAGCGTATGTCAGTTCAGCGATGGATGCGATGCTCTACAGTCCTGTGAACAGCGTGATCGCAGACGGCTCGAAGTATGAGACCGCACAGATGATGTACGCATATGGTTCAGGCAGTACCGCGCTCGTCCTTGAGTGCGACCTTGGCGGTCAGGCGATGTACTACCATGTCCCTTACGAGCCCGAGTGGAACACCCACCGTGTGTTCAGGTTCACCGTAAGGCAGGCCGGTGCCGACACTCCGCTGGGTGACCTTCCTGAGGAGGCTATTGAGGTGAGCGTTATTACGCTCAACGTGCTTGAGTGGGATGCCGACGAGCAGGAGACAGACTTCGGTGAGGCTCCGGCTGCCGGCCTTACCTATAATGCCGTTGACCTCGGACTGCCTTCAGGTCTGAAGTGGGCAGACAGAAATGTTGGAGCCGCCAGTCCGGAGAACGCAGGTCTTTATTTCGCATGGGGTGAAACGGTTGGATATACTCCAGAACAGGTAGAAGCCGGAGAGAAAACTTTTGCTTGGTCTAACTATTTTGATACAACAGATGGCGGTTCAACATTCAATAAGTATAATAATGAAGGTGGACTTACTGTACTTGAAGCCGTTGATGATGCTGCTACGGTCAATATGGGTTCTGATTGGAGAATGCCGACTTATGCTGATCTAACAGAACTTAAAGACAATACAACTGCTATATTCATTGACCTTGATGGTAACGAATTTACACAATCTAATTCGATATCGAATGGTAACCTAAAAGGTGTTAAATTTACTGGATTAAATGGTAATAGTATTTTTATTCCTGCTGCTGGTTACTGTGACGATATCTTGTTGTACTATATGAGTTGCTTCGGTAGTTTGTGGTCCTCTAGTTTATTAAGTTCGCTCTCTAGCCACTCGTATAGTTTGGATTTCAGTTACGATGGCTATTTGAACACAAACGGTATCTACCGCTACTATGGGCGATCTGTTCGTGGTGTTTGCAATTAATTGATAAATTTACAACTTTCCACATAATTCATTGTAGGCTTAATGAAAGTCCCTTGTCTGCTCCCCTGCGTTTCATACTTGAGGCGCAGGGGGTTTTGTAATTCATGCGACCTTGTTGTCAGAGTCCAAATTCTTTCCTGTATGTCCAGACGTAGTGTATGGCCTGGAGTGCAGGTACATATTGTCTGGTTTCTTTAGGGAAACGTGCCTTTGTTTCAATCCAGTTCTTGCCGTGATTTCTGACGATTCCTGTAGTACGTCCTATACCGCAGTTGTATGAGGCCGCAGCCATGGTCCAACTGCCGAGTCTTTCATAGGCGTTTTTAAGGTACCTTGCAGCCGCTTTTGTGGACTTGACCGGATCAGTCCTTTCATCGCGTAACATTGAGACTTCCAGGCCCATTTCCGTGGCAGTCTCCGGCATGAACTGCCACATGCCTGCCGCTCCTTTGGGAGATACCGCCTTATATGTACAGCCTGATTCTATGAGGCATAAAAGGCCCAGTTCCGAAGGAACACCTTCAGCCTCCATGGCAAGCCCTACATAGTGGCTCCATTCTTCATATCTCCTGAAGATCTTTGCCGTATACTCCCTTTTTGAGAAGGCATAGTATCTTATCCATCTGACAGTGTCATGATCGATGTCTTCATAGAATGCGGGAGGATTGGCTGCCATATATATGCTGATTCCCTCCTCTAGGAGCATGTACATGTCCATACCGTCGACGATCATAGTGGGAACTTCTGTCCGTCTGCTGTTGATCACGATGGTCTTTCTTCCGATTACAGGTACAAAACCTGTTGTATCGCCCGTTTCAGGAACCTCCTTCAGACTTTTTTCAACAACTGAAATTTGATCTTCCATTTGTGTGAATTCTTCGAGAGTCTCCGACCAGCCGTGGACTACATCCTGTTCTTCGTCCCATGTGCTGATGACGCCGCTGTTATCATTCCAGTCAGAGATGATCTGGGCTGTTGATGTAGTCACGGAAAGGAAAAGTACGGGAATAAATGACAGGATTTTCAATATATTCTGATATGATATTCCAGGCATGTCGTGTCGTTTTGTCTTATGAATGAACAGAAGCCGTTATCGATTAGCGGCTGGACTGCAGACGAAGGTACATATATCCTTTGCGAGTCCTTCTCCCCTTTCAGAACGATGTATCCTGAACAGTCTCTTTCGGATGCGGTCACTGTGAAGGATTCGCGGATTCCGGTGAAGATGTTATGTATCTCAACCATGTGTCCGGCGACGCGTTTTCTCAGGCTCATTGATTGTCTGTCCATGAGGTTTTATATAGTTATTATATAGTTTTTAACTATATATATTATGCTAGGTAAATGATCTTGAACTCCTCGAAATCGGGGATGTCGTCCAGGATGGCATAGCCGTTCTCTCCGTTTGTTTCGGGATCAAGGAAATGGATCATGTCATCATTCCTGCGTCTTGCAATGATTCCCATTCCTGTCGGAAGATTAGCGAGCATCTTCCTGATGGTATCGGAAACCTTCCCGTCCGCATCTCTTTCGATTCTGACAGGTTTTGTGAATATGAGGTCACGGGGATTGGACGCACGGTGCTGATCTGCCCATTCGGCTCCTTCCTGAAAGACTGTAACATATATCTGGCGGAGATCTTCTCGACATCTTTCTGCACGTTTCTGTGCTTCCGTGTGGATCTGTTCTTTTCTGGCTTTGATGCTGTTGTATTCCTTGTCTGTCATATGTATGTATTTAGTCTGTCAGTATTGTCTTGACGTGTTCCACATCAAGACCGGAAAGTGATTCGAGTTCTCCGTTTTCCAGTTCATGCTCACAGAGGGCGAGGAGTGTTTTTATGGCAAATTGCAGATTATATCCGTTGCTTTCCGTGGCTATCAGAGAGGTTTCATGAATAAGCACGTGAACATTGTCAGGATATCTCGTAGCGTCAAAATCAATTGTATATGGATCCTGGTTGTATTCGTCTTCTGACATATGTGTAAGATTTTTCACATATCCCAATGACATACTGTAATTATCTTCTATTATGCAGTTGTGGAACTTTCCTCTGTATCTGATTGATACATCGTACGGCAGCATGAGAAAACGTTTCTTAATGTTTCTGTTTTTGAAGTATCCGTTGAATATTTCATGAAGCACACAATCCAGATCGTTGTTGATTTCATCTGCTATTCTGTCATCCAGTTTTCTTAATTCTTTAGTTTTCTCTCCTTGCGATTTCCAGAACTGCATATATTCATCTTCATGGACTCCCCCTTTGAAGAAGGGAATCAAAGAGTAGATGAAGTCTGAGAACTTTTTATAGTCACATGACTGGATTCCGAATGTATCGGATGAGTCCTTTTTATATTGGTCATCCGGGAAACGGTTGTATTCCGATTCCGATTCGATATAGAGATATCTTAGCGATATCTTGCTGTACTCTTCTTCGCACCAGCCGTCTTTCTCTATGAGTATTCCGTTTACGAAGCGGCCACAGTATCTTATGGCGAGGTACTTGTGTATGAATCTTAAGTCTACATACCATGCGTCGTTATATTCATTTACTGCCACTTCGTTGTAGTCTTTGAGTTTGAGCAGTAACGGTATCAGTTCTTTACAGGCTTGGCTTACATAGTCTTCGGCAAGATCGAACCGTTCATGGTTGAACTTGACCAGTTTGTCATAGATGTCTCGAAGTCTCATTTCTTTTCAAACATTGAAGGATATACGAATGTATAGTGGATGTAGTCGCTCTTGTCGGTTGAGTAGAAGTCAGGTTCGACATCCCAGACGATGCAGCAGGGGTATTCTGTCGGTTCTTCTGTTGTATAGTAATGAAAACTATTTCCTTCCAGACGTATTTCCCATAGTCTGAAATCTTCTTTTGTCAATAGTAGTTCCGTTGTCATATTATTCGATTTATTATACGAGATTACTGTTTTTTATCGATAAGAAGCAACATAAATATTACTGGCCATGCGATAATAAGCATGATGTCAGTAATGATATAGCATAGTTCATTCTTTTGATTCTCTCGGATTTTAAGCAAGTGTCCCAGGTTTTGCATTATAAAGAATCCTACGGCAATTTGAGAAAACGACAACAATGCGATATTCCATACGGGCACGCCTTGCAATCCAAACCATAGGGTTAGCCCTATCACTGCTATATCAGCGATAATAAGTAATAGATACTGAACTGTTTTACTCTTCATTTTTTCTTATATTGTTATGGTTTATGGTTTTAGTTCAGTGAATCATATACTGATAGAATCTCATCCTGACGGATTCCGAGATATCTTTTCGTGATGGTCATTGAAGAGTGTCCGAACACATCCTGTAGTAGTAGAAGTGCCTGTTCTCCCCTGCCCTTCTCGCATTCCTGAAGCCACACGCGTCTTCCGAAAGTCTTTCTTAGCGAATGTGTTGAAAGGACTTCCGCAGACCGGATCCCGTAGGTTTCCTTGCATTCCTTGAGTATCTTGAACGCCATCTGCCTGCTCATCGGCGAGTATGAACCGTACGTCCTGCTGCAGAACACGAATTCCTGCGGATCCTGTATCTCCATTTCCCGGTAGCACATGTCAGCGATTTCGCGGAGTCTGGCGTTCACCTTCAGTATTCTTTCTTTGCCCGTTTTCTTTTCGGTTGTCGTAACTTTGGATTCTTTCAGGTCAGCCCATTTCAGACGCAGGAGGTCTGATATCCTGAGCCCCAGGAAGCAACCGCAGGCAATGAGCATGCAGTCGCGATAGCGGGCGTCTTCCTTCAGACTGTCTATCAGTCTCATGGCTTCGTCCCAGTCCATCGCGTCAGCGGCCTTGTGCATGGTGGATATTTTGCGTTTTGCTGGCATCTTTATTCTTGGTGTTGTCATTCTTTGTCTTCAGAATTGATTTGTTCCTCATTATCCTCGCTTGCCGTTTCGGATGCGAGTTTGAATATTTCGTACACCTTAGGCTCTTGGGTTTTGATACCTTCTTTTACGAAGGTTACGATTATGTCATCGTAGGATGTGTTTCGTTTCTTTCCGAGCATATAGCACGATTTGATCATCTGAAGAAATTCAAGCGTTTCGTTCTTGAGTGAGACTGATCTTTGTTTCTGTGTAGCGGCCATAACCGTGATAATTAAATATAATTATAATTAAATATTATTGTATACCGCAAAAGTAGTTATAATTATTATAACATGCAATAGGATATTAGTAATTAATGCGGTTAAAGCGGTTATAATTAAGGTGTGATTTTCTTCGTGAATTCCATGTGAAAATTTCTTTTGTTTTCTTATTCTATTGAAAATGAGGGCAATTTAACAAAATGTATATTTTGTAAACCAAACTCTGTAAGAATCGCACATTTCAAAATTTCCATCCATTGTCACATTTTCACAAAAATATGCGATTGTCAGAGAGTTGCCGCAGGGAAAGACTTAAGATCATTGCTAAACCGATGATTCTGATACTGCGTTGTTGAATCGGTTAGCGTGACGTAGTCCTATTATAAGGATATCCGTAATTACCGAAATAAGGAAACCGCTATTTGTTTTTTCGATATATTGATGTATCTTTGTGCATGATAATTATTTAAGTATGTCTTGAATATTGTTAGTTTACTTTAATCAGTACAGATATCTGTAGTTTGGTATAAGTGTAATTACTATTAATTGTATATGAAATGGCACTGGTATTATCGGTTATGAATATCAAGGGTGGGGTAGGGAAGACTACCACTGCTATTTCTTTAGGTTCCTTCTATTCTTTGAAAGGGAACCGGGTTCTGATGGTTGACCTTGACCCGAAGGCAACGTTAACACATTCTTTGATAGACACATCTGCTGTGTTATTTAAAGAAGGAATTTATAATACCTTGATTTATGGCCAACAATTGCCGGTAATTTCATTGCGCGAGAAATTGTTTCTCTCACCAGGATCAATGCGTTCATGTGTTTTAGATCAATATGAATTTGAAAAGGTTTCCATTGGACTCCAGAGACTTGTTTCTTCTGTAGCGAAAGACTATGATTTGATTATACTTGATACATCATCATATCCTTCGGTCATTTTTCAGGCTGCTTGCGTGGTATCAGATAGGATCATCTGTCCTGTCAGAGCGGATTATGCTTCTGCGATGGCGTTGGACCAGACATTCGGAATAATTGCAGGAATAAGGCCGATTGATGTGATTTTTGTGCAGCATGACTTTAGGGAGAAGCATACTGCGCAGATGGAAAGCAGGATTCGTGATGATCATAGGGAAGCGGTACTTAGTTCTGTAGTTCGAAGAAATGTAGCGTTGAGCGAGTGCATGGCAGAACGTAAGAGCATTTTTGAATACCGCCCGGATAGTGCTGGCGCTATTGATTATTCGTCCGTAGCCGCGGAGTTGTTTGAGAGGATAAGTGAAAGTTTTTATAGATAATTTTTAATAGTCATTTGATATGGAAACAGAAAACTTGAATGGTTTTGATTTTTCCGAGATGTCCAGGAGAAAGTTACAGTCAGAATCTGATAATGAAATGCGTAAGTCTTCATATCTTGTCCCATTGGGTCTTCAGCGTAAAATGAAGATCCTTGCCGCTGAACGGGGGATGAAGTTGAACGACCTTATAATTGAGTCGTTTATGGATTTGTTAAGAAAATATGGCAGATGAAAATAAATATCTATCTTTGTTCTGTAAGGAAACATCAAGGTATTTTATTTTCCTGACATGTTACTTAATGGATTGAGGTTCATTTTGTTATTGCATTCAGGTTGTATCTTGATGTAATTTTTTTGAGTGATATACAACGATTTTGATTTCACCTGACTTCATCGTACGTTGTATCTTGATGTAATTTTATAGTGACACACAACGAGCGTGGCAAACTTGGCACACCTGAGACTGTTGTATCTTGATGTATTTATAGAGTGAAATACAACTTGGCCCGCACGAACACATCTTTTAGAGCCGTTGTATTTTGATGTAGAAACAAAGTATTATTTGAAAACTTACTTGACAAAGAAATAGAATATATCTATCTTTGCTGGTACAAAATACATCTTGATACAATAAGGCTATATGCCGTAGGTCTCGAGGAGGCCTGAGCCCCCGCGTCAGTGGGGGCATTTTTGTTGTATCAAGTGGTGTTTATCTATGGAATTTGATTTTCAGGCCTACTGGATCTGTCAACATACGTTATTCGTTCTCGGTCGATATGTTTATGAAGGCAAGCGGATATTCTCCCTGGCTTTAGTCGGGAGAGTATGTCAACTCTTCATTGTTGTCTCTTATCAGTTTCCAGATAATTTTTGCATCATATGCCTCTGCTATTTTGTAGATTCGGGAAATCTTTATATTGTCTTCTTTCATCCACATTTTAAATGAAGTTGCATTCAGTCTTGTTTTCCTGCAGAACTGTGTGCTGTTTTCTCTGGTTCTGAGCATGAATTCTGCCAGAAATTTTAATTTCCCTCCGGCTTTTAGTCTTTCTAGTACCTCAGGCGTAAACTTAGCAATATTCGGATGTGGATTTATTTTTTTATCCTCGATGCGATACATCACGTCATCTATTGTAACGTCGCCATAGAATGTATTAAAATTTGATATCCTTTTTTGTAGGCTTATTTCGATCTTCATATTGTTTGCCGATGCGATATTGTACAATTGCTCGATGTAAATATCATCGTTCCTGTACCATACATACATCTGTTGTGAAGCGTAGCCGGCATTTTCAGCAAGGGCTCTGAGGGTAAGGCCTTTTTTCTGTCTGATGAATTCAAGAATTATAAGCCGGTTGATTTTGTACTTCTTTTGTTTTATCGTTACTTCCATGGCATTATGTTGTTGTTACATTCTATTGAATGAGTAATTTAAGTTGATGCAGGCTCTTGCCAACTCACATAATAATGCCGACATTTGTAATGCGGCTTCGGTCATGCAGGTCGACAGTGTAATTTGTGTTATTTTAGCGGTTCGCAAGTTACGAATTTTTTTTGATTTGCAATGACGGTTTTTGTCCGATTCTGATTCAGGGGCGCCTGTTATAAACCGGTGCATTATTAATCACCAGCGTTATGATGAACACTCAGATCAGAATTCTGGACGAAAAAGCCTTGGATGAGGTCCGCAGATTTTCTCAGCCGGATCTCATCCGTATGCTTTTCCCTGGACATCCCGTAAAGGACAGAGGCGTCATGCCGTCACCGCTTCGTGACGACAGGAATGCTTCCTTTTCGTGTTTCATTTCTTCTGGTGGGATATGGAAGGGAAAGGACTTCTCGACCGGAGAAGTCTATGACAACATTTCCTTGTACAGGACTGTCTTTCCTCATTATGACTTTATAGAAGCAGTAGATTCTTTATCCTGGCTGGTCCTCAAAAGAAGTGCTCTGGTTGAATATGGCGCAGGCCTTGACAGGTCGTCGCACAGTCTGCCGCAGCGACGCACGACGCGAAGGCCGGAGGCGGAGCGTCCAAGTGCTCTTCAGGTCGTTTCCGTGACAAGGCTCGATGACGCTTCCGTTCCGTCTGAACTGGTGTCATACTGGAGGGATCGCGCCATTTCTGATGCGAATATCATGAGTTATTGTGTGTTCGCAAGGTTTGAATCAACTTCGCTCAAAGGAAGAAGGATGCTTGATCCGGTTTCGGGGCTTCCTCTTCTTGATTCCAGAGGCAATGAGATGATGGATGACGGTATTCGTGAAGCAGTCGGCTTTTACAATGATATCGGCGGTATGGTCTTCAGAGTCCCTCAGACTTCTCTCCGTAAGGGATTCAAGGGCGCGAATACTTCATATATCTCCACTCTTTTGGCAGACGGGACGCGTCCCGCATATGGCGTGGTCCTTCAGGGAGCGGGAGACAATGTGATGCATTTTTCACGTTATGACAAGTCGTCCTTCAGCATTCTGATCAATCCGACACAGAGGTTCTATGGTGTGTCTCCCAAGGCTGCATATTATGCTGCCCCCTTGCTTGACGAATGGCATGGCAGAGTGTTGGATGAGAGGGACGTGAAGCGTCTGTGTGCAGTGCTTACTTCGTTGAATTCACCTGTATGTGGCAAGGCCGCAGTTGTTGAAGGGATGTTTGACGGGCTTTCGTTCATTGAGATGCAGGGAATGTCCGGAAGGGGTTTCCGCCCGGGAGTCGAACTGGTCGTTCTCAATTCCATTACGAATCTGAAATGGGCCGTTCCTTTCCTTGCGATGGAGGATGAGGTCAGGATCATTTTCGATAATGACCTCAAGTCGGGTGCGGGGAGGAAGGCTTTCAATGAACTGCGGGACCGTATTCAGGAGTATTCGTCACGCTGCCGCAAGAGGACCTTGGTTACTTCCGGGGATTACCTTCTTGGGGCCTGTAACGATCTTAATGACGCTTTGGTTGCCGATAAGGCGCAGAAAAAAAAAAGCCTTTGAGTATGGTGACGAAGGAATCTGTAAAAACAAAAACCATTAAAAGATAAAGTTATGGCAATCAACAAGAAAGCGGACTCAAAGCAGTCCAAGATGAAGGAGAACACCGAGAAGAGGACTTCTTCAAAAGCAAAGTCTACAGCAAAGGGTACATCTGCGAAGGCGGGTAAGGGCAAGGCTGCCGAAACGGAGGCTCAGAAGCGCGATGAACTTATTGCTAAGGGATTCCATCCTTCGGCAGTAAAGTTTCTCAAGGATGAATTGGGTATTGATCTATCGTCACTTCCCCTTAATACCGTGCATGACATCAAGGCCGGTAGGGTGACTGAGCCACTGAACGTGAGGGTCACTCCTCTTGTTTATGACAGGCAGGCGAAGGAAGTGCGTCAGATGCCGCCGATTCAGGCAGTCGCTTCGATGCGTTTCGTATTCCCGTATGACAATGACTACAAGCCTGTGGCACTGGATAAAGAGCACAAGGTGTTCGTTGCATCGTATCCTTGTCATGAGTATCTCCAGAAGGCGGACCCTTCCGTTACGGAAGCCGCTGTAGCGGCAGAGGCTGTCTCTGAGGAGCAGAAGGAACTTCCAAGATTTACTGCTGCTCAGGTAATGGCGCTTGAGGGCGTTGGAATCAATGAGAACAGGCTTTACGCTAATTCTTTCAACGCGATTGACGTTGACACGAAGAGGGATATACTCGCGGGTGAGGTCTTTGATGTGAACGGCTACGTCAGGACATCATTTGGTGTTTTGAACGTGACCGGTCAGGCGAAACTTGTTGAGTCGAAGAATGGAGAAGTAAAGGCGAAGTTCCAGTCGCTGGAACCTTCTGTTCCGGGCAAGAACGGTATCCTTGATATCGCGTCTGTTCGTAGGATGGGTAATCTCGAACTGGACTTTTTCGAGAGGGATCAGAACGGAAAGGTGAAGACTGACGTATATGATCTTCCTATCCTTAATCAGGCAGGTAAGGATCTTGTGACTTATGGCGTATCGTTCGAACCGGTTGAAGGTTATCTGCATAAGATGGAGTATGATTCCAAGGAAAACAGGTTCAAGGATGTCATCACTAGGGACAAGTATCAGGTATCAGTTGTCAACGGCGGTCTTTGTGCAACTAAGATGCGCAAGGTTAACGATCTGGACCAGGACGGCAATCAGGTCAAGACCAAGTTCAATGGCAAGGAGGTCGACAAATATCACTATGAGGCGACCGACATCCGTATCAATGCGGACGGCACCGTTAAGGTGAACGGCCAGGACCTCAAGTTCAAGAGTCCGGAAGATCTTGACAATTACAGACGCGGCAGGGGTGGTGTCGTTGAAGGAGCCAAATGGGTGTCTTATCCTGAGAAGGGTGGCAAGCCGAAGGAAATCACTTATGATGCATTCATCGTTCCTGATAACCAGAAGAATGGTTTTGCCAAGGCTTTCAGCCCTTCCACATCGCAGAAACTGATCGAGAGAAAGGCACCGAAGAAGACAGCCCGCAAGAAGCAGAACTTCTCTATGGGATTCTGATGAGGACTCCGGCGTATGCCGGAGCCTTTCCACTTTCTTTGTCTAATCTTAAATTCAATCGTTATGGCTATATATACAGACAGGATACTGATGGACATCCATCGTATGATCAAGAAGGGGTCGGTTCAGTTCGAACCGGAAGACAGAATACCTATTGTGTTCGCGAATAAGGATAAGGGACGCGAGATGACCTTGTATCTTGGTTCCGTATATTATGACAGCAGCACTTTCAAGGTCTGCTATGACCTTTACAATCATGCGGATAGCGCTTCTCCTGTGGGAGCGTTGAATCCACGTGAGATTGAGAAACTTTCTGCTGGTGATCTCGTTGCCGTTGCGGACCGTCTTGAGGAGTACGAAAGGGATTCGGTTCTCAGGTATTCCAATTATAAGATGATAGAGCAGGCTTTGTCGGAATCCGCTTCCGGGAGTATTGATTTTCAGGAAGGCACGCGTCCGCGTGTTTTGGCTACTACGGAACCTGGGATTGCTACGGCTAATGTCGCCGTTGCTGAATGTCGGGCCGTTGCCGTATTCATGGACAGGTCAG
This sequence comes from Bacteroidales bacterium, assembly GCA_017471965.1. Lineage (GTDB taxonomy): Bacteria > Bacteroidota > Bacteroidia > Bacteroidales > UBA932 > Cryptobacteroides. The sequence goes on along the minus strand of JAFURF010000006.1, from coordinate 90,610 downwards.
GCAATGACTGTTATGTTTCCGTGATAGACAACGCCGGTAAGTCAAGTAATGTCAAGTTGGCGATGTTGAACGACAGGAGCATAATGAACATTGCATCATGCATGAAGAACATACGCAAGCAGGTTCAGGAGGCAGCACAGCGTAACGTTAAGGGTGTAACTTTTTAATTCCGTTGTTATGATCAACAGAAATGCCTGCAAGGAAGCGGTGGCATCCCCTGAACGGGATGCTGCCTTGTCGTATGTTTTCGGTCAGTACGGCGCGGACAGACATATGCCTTTCGCCTATGAGGAGATGAATCAGTCGGTTTATCCTTGTGAGTGTTGCTGTGTCGTGATGGGAAAGACAGAAGGCGAAGTCTTCTCTGAGCATCTGAGAAGACACTACAGAAGTTCATTAGTGAACGAATGGTCGGATAGAATGTCTGAAGCGTTTGAGAGGTATTATGTCAGGAAATACGGTTCTGACATTGTGCGCCTTGATTCTGAACATAACTTCCAGTTCGGCAATCTTGCGCTTACCAGGATTCAGACCTCTTTGGACAGAGAATTCATGCTGGTTTCTCCAGATCCTATCATGGAGATGTCGCTGGACAGCACCTTGGCGATGACCGAGTCTTACATGATATCACATGGTGCTTGTCCTGACAGGGCGTCCGCATATACAGCCCGTGCATTTGAAGCCGTGGCTTCACTTGCTATGGGACGCGAAGGTAACGGACTGAGCGGGATATATGCTTTTGACAGGATTGACATGGAGGAGGGTAACATCTTCATTGGCTTGAGTCCCGCAGAGAATGGTCGTGTCAATTGTCATTTTCAAAGGCATCTGCCTGATTCAAGACTTGAAAACACAACCAGGTCATTACATGCATTGAGTGTTAAGGAGATGCAGAGGCTTCTTCCTTCGGTCATGGAGTTTCAGCGCAAGTTTAGGCCTTATCTTCCTTCATTCGAACAGAAGGATATGCGTATGAAGCGATCGTCCGGCCATGAGAGCCGTGTAAAGAAAGGGATGAAATTTTAATCAGTAAACAATATAGCCATGATACATTATTTGAACAGTGATACGGTTCTTCTGGACGGCAGGGTCCTTCCGGAACTTGAGATAAGTCGTTTCATTGGAATCGACGGGAATACTGACGAGTTTGTTCTTGAGAAGAAGGTGCTTGACAGGGTTCTGGACGAAGAACGGATGATGCAGTATCTTCGGGAGAATCCTCAGGTTGCCAACGAACTTGTTTCATACACGGGCAACATAGTTTATGTCGGAAAGTACAGGAATGAAGTCGGAATGAATTTCGTTTCCCGTACCGGCAAGGAACTGGAAGGCAATAATACATACGGAATATTTCTTGAGAAGTGCCGTGACAGGTACATCAGAGAGATGAAGGGCCAGATTCTTGACGAAGTGCCTGTCAGGGAAGGCCAGGTCACAGTCGATTATGCTGCGGTAGGCGCCGAGGCTACGGATATCGAACTTCAGGAGAGGAACGGCAGCGACAGATATGTTCATGTCGGTCTTTATCGCCCTGTTGTCTTTCAGCATGATGCGGACGGCTTCACCGGCACCAGTGGGCATGCAAAAAGATCATCTGCATCAGACATCCGCTTTCATACGTTCGAATGTCCATTTGGCCTCACGCGTAAGCATCGTGTCAGGGTAGAGAATGCCGCTGAGGCGTCAATGTATTACGAACAGGCCTTGCGTGGTGAGATGGACTGGAAGTCGTTGTTCAAAGACCTTAGGAGAAGAGGTCTGGTCAAGGGATTCACGGCTTCTGAGGAGGACCGTCTCATTGACGAACTGAAGGCACAGTTTGAATGGATGCGTGAGCAGATTCTCCGCGACAGGACATTGAAGGGGAAGACCGTTGTAGCGGACAGTCTTGTCATTTCCGACAAGAGTATGGGACGCAGCGTCTATCATCCTGTACTTGCACCGTCTCCGGCACATATTCTGGCAAGATACATCAATAATCCGAGTCTCCTGTACACGTCTTCGGAGAACGGAGTGATCAGGGCCCTGGAGAATCCATCCAAGGAGGAGGCCGTCCGTTTCTCTTCGGTTACAGGCAAAGGAGAGATCACCATTGTGGTCGACGGCAGCGATACCATTGGAGGCAGGGTGCCGGGGACGAAGGCGGTTTCAAAGAAGAAGAATATCATCAGGAAGGACAGCAAGGGTCGCCCTATGTATGATTCGTCTGGAAATCCCATCTATGATACCCGTACTGTCCGTGAGTTCGAGTTCAAGTCCGAGCAGGAGGCTGCGATCGATTATGAAGCCTTTGCGGAAAGGATGGATTCGATACTTATGAATATCGATCCGAACGTGAAGGTACGTTTCGTCAGCGGAACCAATGTAGGTTGTGACAAGATGCTTATGCAATACGTCGAGAAGCATGAAGGAAACGTGTATGACTGGAACTATTCGCGTGCAGGTCTTAACAACACTGCCGGCCATGAGAATAAGAACAAGGACAGCAGGCTTTCTGTCGTAAGGATGCGTAATTTCAGTAATGTCTATCCTGTTCTGGTTGGAAGGGAAGAATCTGTAAAGTTCAATCTTGATGAGATGTCAGATGATTCCGAGGTACGTTTTTCAAAGTCTGATGGTATAATGCCTGATGGTTTTCTTTCTTATTCTGTTGCTGATGATTCATGGAATTCCAGGATTCTGGAACGTGGATCGCTGGCCGTTGCAAGTGGAAGACCGTTTCTTCACGTCATCGACAACAGTAGTGAGCAGGGGCAGATAATGGACCTGCAGTTGGAATCTGAAAAGGTCAAGTTTTCGATCCTGGGAGAACCGTCATATCAGGATAGTCTGTTTGCCGGTGAATTGAGGAGGGAGTGGGACCTTGATGCTTCTACCATCATGTCTCACATGCCTTCAGGTGCAGTTGATATAGCGATTCCGTTCGTCGCCAACAGGTATGATGCATCTGTATTTGTTGACGGAGTGCCTTTCAATTCTGTCTATGGAGTGTATTGTGCGCTTATGATGAAGAATGCCGGCAAGGGTGACAAGCAGACACTGAGGGAACTGGTGCAGGCATCGGATGGAATGATTTCACTTCAGGGAGTATATGACAGACATATGGCAGGTGTGAATGTCGATGACGACATGAAGGAGAGATGCATGAGGAATGCCGTGCACATGATGACAAGGGCGAGCAGCCGTTTTGCTGACAGCATACTGGAGACAGGCAGTTCAGATATCGTATGTGTCAGTTCGTTTGGCGAACCGGCATTGTTTGTGGGCCTGGATGGTAAGGGCGAGAACCGTTTCGGTGTCGTGATGATGGATGAGAGGAATACTCTAAACAGAGAGTTGGAAGTATCAAGGGCGAAAGACGCGGAAGACGCCAAGCGCGTCGCTGCCGAACTTCAGAGGAGGCAGAAGAAGATGACCGCTCAGGCGGAAGGAGAGAAGATCGCTACCGGTCTTCCACGTAACATGCAGGAGGCGATGGATGGTGTGTGGTTCCTCGGAACCTCTCAGCCTGTAGCGATAGCCTTGCCTCAGGATACTCCTAGTTTCGTCCTGTGGGAGGAAGGTTATGGCGAGGATGTCCTGAACAGGGAAAAGGCGTCAAGACCGTATATCGAAGACGTTGAAGGCAACAGGATAAGCAATGATTACGTATACTTTTTCCCTTCGAATTTGAGCGATGTGGTACGCAGGTACGCCGTCAGCAGTGACCCTAGTCAGAGGGATTTGACCGGTCTTATGAGGGTCAATCCTGAGACTGGAGAAGAATTCATCTGTGCATATGGAATCGCTGTGAAGAGGAATCGCGGGTTTTATGAGCATGACAATAATTTCGGCAAGCCGTGTTCGTTCCTGATGGATAATGACGGCGCATCCTTGGCAAATTCCATCTATTCTGCTAATGCTGAAGCAAGATATACGGCTTTGAGACACGGACTGGCGTTGTGTTATTCCGCATATTCGACCAGGAGCGGCGACCTCAAGGACTCTCTTTCCCGTGTATTTGAGCCGAAGGTGTGGGATTATGAGAGGACAAAGGAGATTTTCGACAGGAATACAGGTAAGATCACTCAGGAAGGTGGTGTCATAGTTCCTAAGGAGATCACACGACAGGTGTATAACAAGGCGACGCGTAAGACGGAATATCATACTGAATACGTCAGGAAGAAGTCTTGGGTGGACAGTCCGCATGCCGCACCGAAGAATCTTGCGATGGTCAAGAGATTTGAGGCGATGCTTCAGAATGGTTCCCAGTATCCGTTGACCTGTTTTTCACTGCCTCGAATTGATTATGAGGGAATAACTTCCGAGCAGTTCATGAATGATCTGAATTTTGCCCTTAACATGGCAAATGCTACTGCTGTTGTCACCGGTAAGCCTCTAAGATTCCCGCTTGATGCTGAAGGTAGGATAGACTTGGGCCCTGGTGTTCCGGACAATCTGAGAGATATGGCGGAGCGTAGGATTAACAGTTATATCGGAGCCTCGAATAATGAGGAGTTGATAGAGGGAAAGATTCCTGTCATCACCAGGATTCCTGTAAGTAAGGCATTCACTAATGACAGACCTTTGGAAAGAGATGGATCTGATGTCATTCTGAGACCTAATGATTTGGTTGTTGCGTTTGGCCGTTATAATTTTCATGACATCCTTGTGGGTAACAGGGCCCCTCTGCACGAGATGGCATTTAAGGATGAGGAAGGTAATGTATTCAAGATGACGGACATGAGGCTTTCATCTAAGTTCACGGCAGGAGAACTGAATAAGTACCTTAGTTATGAGCGGAATGATGAGTGTAGGTTTACTGTCAGAAGTTCCGACTCGTCAAAAATCCCTGGGTTTATTCAGGCGATGAACTCCTATGTTTCGAGGGCGAAGGAGATACAGGTTGAATACAAACTCTTTTCTGAGGAAGACTGCAGACGCGGGGTAGATGGACTCTGTGATCTTAATGGTGAAGGTTATGTTCATCTGTTGGCATCTAATGACGAGAATTACGATTTGATTGATAAGCATGTTCTTTCTGCGAGACCGAACGAGACTATGCTGGAAATGGATCCTGACTGGATTAATGTACGTGGCAGACAAGGAAGGGAGGATGATGAGGTATATGCCGGCAAGATAGTCGCGAATGACGGATTCAAGGGATGGGCTGTGTATCGTTATACTCTTCCTGATGGGACCCAGTCTTGGTGGAGGACTGTTGATGACCTAGAACTGGCAAAGGATATAATCCTGTCTTCTGTAAAAAGGACGTACAAGACTGATACCCGTATTGTCGCCTCACCTAAGGTGATAGAAATGTCCTTGAAGAGTCTTGCGGTCAAGGATTGCGGCAATGCGCTGTTTGATATGCATGTAAGTCAGATAGAGACGAAGGTTGACGACAAGGTCGTTAATCTTCCGGAAGTTAAGGAATCTCAACAGACAGCGGAGCAGAATATAATAAATATTCATTTCGGTAAGGGAGACAATCCGCATCTCAGTAATTTTGCTGTGCGTCCGTTCGATTTTGAGACCAACAACGGTACCATTCATTTCGAGAGCGTCGAGCAAGGCTTCCAGTATATGAAGAGTTTTTATAGTTTGTGCTCGACGAAGGACTGCAAGGAATATCGCAAAGCGATTCTTGCGACTACTGACGGGGCTGAACTAAGACGTCTGGGTAAGAATCTTCCGGGCCTCAATGTTGAAGATTGGGATCAGGTTTCATCAGAACTGATGAAGGATCTGATAATGGCGTCTTTTGCTAATGACAAGGCTCGTGAAGATCTGCTTTCTACTGGTGATGCAGTGATTACTCATATCCCGGACGATTCCCGTTGGGGGCAACTCTTTCCGGAAATTTTGATGGCAGTACGAGACGAACTGTCCAAAGGACTTGAAGAGTCGGTCGAGCAGGATATCATATACACCGTTTCGGCGGGAGGTTATCAGAAGAGGACCATCGAGAATGCTCAGGCGGATGATGTAGATTTCACACTGGCCTTTGCTATTGACTTTGATACTTACGGTGAGAAGGCGACGGCACGTGCTGCAGGAGACAGTCTTATTGCTGTGGATATTCCTGTCAAGGCAAAGGGAGGTATCGACATGTCGTCTAAGGCTGTTGAGAATGTGGTTCGTGAGATCGTCGAGTCTTTGCCTGAAGAGTTCGTCAACGACCTTGAGTGTGGTTTCAATATAGCCGGTAACGGCATATACACGCTTGCAAAGAGCGGCATCAGTCAGAATGATATCGATGAATTCCTGTGCAAGGTTGGAGCAGGTTTGGTCGACAGCGGAGTGAAGATGTCCAGCATACGTTGCGGCGGTCAGACAGGAGTCGACGAGGCCGGAGCGGTCATGGCCAAGGTTCTGAATATTCCGGCGACTGTCCATGCACCGAACGACTGGAGATTCCGTAATATGGACGGTAAGGATGTGATCGGAGATCGTGATGCTTTTGTGGGACGATTTGAGAAGAAGGATTATGACAGACTGAAGGATCTGATACTTTCTACTGACAAGAAGGTTTCAAGGAACAGAAAGAATGGTAATTCACCAAAAATGTAATATTATGGCAATCAGAAAGAATAATTCATCTACAGTTCTTAAGGAGGACGGATTCGCGTTAATTCAGTCATATATTGACCGGATAGACAAGGCGCATACCCTTGATGAGGTGTTCAACCTGCATAAACTCTTGTGGAATGACGGGATCAGGCATTCCGGCTTCGGTCCGGACCGGAGGGGTATGTTCAGATGTCAGGACATCTCCACTATGTCGAAGGATGAGGTGTATCTGGGAAACGTGTTTGGAATCTGGACAAACACGCTGAGTTTCTTTGAGAAAGGACGGGATGACGGTACTGTTGATGCTGTCACTTATCTGCAGGTCTGCAGACAGTATAAGAATCAGTTGTCTTCCAATCTTCGTTATATCCGGTCCCAGTTTTACGACTGCGGTGTGAACCGTACATCCTTGAGATCGATGCTTGAGGTCAGGATAAATGGCTTTCTGAATGATGATGTAAGTGGTTCCGTTCATGTTCACGACATAGAGCCCGGCATCACACCTGGCAAGCCGAAGGACGTGACATTTAGTTTCAATGATAGAACTTATAGGTCGTCGATCCTTGTCATCATAGAAGATGATAGACCTAGAGTCTTCATTCCGGCTCACCCATGGGGTCCGGATACTGACTTTCTTCCTCCTCATGTCGATTCACGTGCCGACCTTAAGTCTTGTAAGTGGACAGACATAAGCGATCAGAAGGTTTACGGACTGGAGAGTTCTCTTTTCAGGGACAGGCTGATCGTTTCAGAAGGAAGCACAAAGAGATGCATTGAATCCGTCAGAAGGCAGACTGCAACGCAGGCTCAGAAGTATAAAGGTTATTTCAAACTTTGACAATGAGGATTACATCATGAATCTTTACAAGCGTTATTTATCGGACATCACTCGATTCAACGGTATATCTGTTTCAATGTATGACAGGATTCCGGAGAACGTAGGGCCACATAGTTGCTACAAATATAGTAAATAATTTTAAGAATCCAATGGCTTCTGATACGAGACGTAAATTTTTTGGTGGAATTCTGTTTGAAGACAATCTGAACAGAAGGCAGGAGGTAAGGAAAGAACTGAAGAGGATGTCAGAGAAGCCAGTAGTAGGTTATTCTGCTCCAGCACCGTCACCTGTCAAGGCAAGCAAGACCGTCAGCGCAAGGACAGTATATTTTTTTGAGAGGGACTTTTCCGCCGCAGCCATCAGGAAGTTGAGAAAGGCCGGAATCGGCAATGCATTTGAGATAATGACGTATGGGAAGGAGCGCTTTGTAAAGGATTTTGGAGTCAGGGCATTCCAGAGTGCAGTGGATTTTCTTGATAGAAACAATCTGTCGTTCATGAATCACAGTGTGATCAGACGCATAGATGAGTCCGTCTTCTTGTCCAAGGATAAGGAAGGACGGCTTGAAATCGTACAGAGGGACATGTTCTATGCCTTTTCAGGACTGGACGGGAAAGACACCGACAGGACTGTCAGATATCCGAGAAGGATAGACGGTTCCTATATACAAGGTGCCGGATGCTTCACCATGATAGCCAAGAGTCTTTCTCTTGCGAGATGGAGGGACTGCAATGTGTATGCGACGCGTCAGGAACTTGAAGAATATGGCATTTCGCCGAATCCGAACGCCGTAGCCACATATGTCGTAGAAGGTGGTGACGTGAAGGCCTATTACAATCTTGCGGAGACCTCTTATGCGTTGGAGCATACGGAGAGTTTTGAAATGCTCAAGCAGGACGCCTTGTCGAGGACAGCGGAGATCGATAGATATGCAAAGGCTTATGTGTATGGTTTGTCTTGCAAAGGATCAGATCAGATGACTTTCTCATTAGACCTTATTGACGAGGCCTATGCCAGGCATTATGACGGGGGGAAGGCATTGGGCAATAACGGGCCTTTCGTCAGTCATCTGAAGTCAAGTATGCCGGAACGTATAAGCCAGGCCTTCAAGGAGGGATTCAAGATGGGCAAGGCCGAAGGCATCAGCATCATGGCCGAGCATGGCCGGAACGAGGCCCGACAACAGGTTCAGGGAAAGGTACGTAAGGTTGAAGAAGAGAAGAAAAGACCGTCAGGGCCGAAAAGGTAAAGTTGAATGCGATTGACATATCCCCTGCCTTCCGGCGGTGGATATGTCAATGCCTGTATGCTTTCGGTTGTATAACCGGTTCCTTTTGTTCTTCGTCAGACTGTCTTGATGCATTGGGAGACTCTTCTTGTGATTCTCTTTCTCCGTTCGGCAGTTCTATGCTGTTTCTTTGCACATGCTCGCGGATGTCGTCTTTTCCTGTAAGCATGCGGTCTATCCTGAATGCCAGCCTTAGTGACGGAATCTTTCGGCCTGACGTGTCTTCCGAGTAGCAGTATGCTGAAATCTCGTTCTTGTCGTTGAAGTTTTTTTCCACAGTGACTGCCTGAGAACTCAGACCGTACACGTCTACGCTCACTCTTACCTTGATGGATCCGTTCTTGGTGGGACAGTTTCCGATGATTGTCGTATTGGTGAAGAATCCGTTTGAATCCCTCTTCATCAGGAGTGTCGTTTCCCTGAACATGCTTCTTTCCCTGTCTTTTTCATCACCTCCTTCGACATTCCAGAAGAGTGCATCTGTGGCTGTCTTATAGATATTCATGTCGTATTGAATATCGGGCTTCCCTTCTTTGCCTGTTTTCAGGCTTATTCTGGCCAGGTTCCTCCTCAGACACACGGGAAGCCGATGAAGTTCCTCGAGCGCCGTAGCGAGCGTTTCTGCGGGTTTCAGGCGGATGTCATGCCGCTCTCTTCCGGACATGATGACGCATCTATTAAGGAGAAAGCCTATGTCTTCGTGATATTGGCCATGCAGTTTCAGCACATCTTCAGACATGAAGGTCACGTCCGACTTCCAGGAGAATCCCCTTCCGTCGTCGGACAGTCTGTGTGTTATCCTGGTTATGCTGCCGTTGGCCAGCATCCCTTCAGGATCTATGGTCTTCTGCAGTCTTTCACCTGCTTCCAGTATGTCGGATATTCTTATGTCGGTCATCTTTCAAATCAAATTTCCGGGATATCGTTTTCTTCCGGTGATTCATCCTCTTCTATGTCTGAGCCTTCGGATTCATCGAGTTCCTTGTCAAGGTCAAGCAGCGCTTCGCGGTCTTCGTCTGTCTGTGTCATGTTGTCCAGGCTGTCGTAGAAATCGTCGCGGTATTGGTCGAATTCTGCTTCGTGTTCCATCTCCTGCTCTGTAAAGTTTTCTTCTTCTCTGTCATCTGTATCGAGAGGAGGGAAAGGCTGAGAAGCATAGAACTTTGCCATTCTTTCGAGTTCGTCGATATCCATCGCCTGTTCCCATGGTTCTTTGGTAATGACATCCATGTCATCGTCGGTCAGATTCAGGACATCCTGCTTTTCTGGTACCGGGTCAGGTTCCGTTTCTGAGTCAGGCTCGTTGAAGATGTTGTATGGCTCGGTATCGGCTACCGCATAAAGGGCAGGGCCGTCTTGTTCCGCCGTTTGCTTCGAGGCGGTATTGCCTGCAGGCTCATCGTTTTCTACTGATGGTTCGATTGTCTTCACCTGAATGAAGTCATAGCCCATGATCTTGTTCAGCGGGCAGTCCTTGCCCGGGTTGGCTTTGCTTTTAGTATGGTCAGGCAGAGGCATTCTCTTTCCGAACAGTACATACCAGATGGCATAGCATATGAGCAGCGTAAGCATGAACATTACGGTTGAAACTGCAATTTCTATGATGTGCAGGTCCTGCATTTTATCTGTTTTTCTTGAATCTTGTCTTCATGTCTTCCGACAGTTCTATTTCGTATTCAGGGAACGAAGTGTCGTTTAGTTGCCTGTTGAGAGATTGCATCGACGTGTCTTTTTTCAAGGACTCCACGAATGACAGGTCTGCCGGGCGTGTGTCTCTGTAATCGGAGACCTTGAGCATTTCTCTGGCGATGTCATAGAAAAGGTTCTCGATTCCAAGATCTCTTGATCCCTTGTACGCTGGAAGATCCCAGTCGGGATAAGCGAAGGTGCTTCTCATCATGTCGACCTTCTCGAAGTTTTCCATCCTTGATGAGAATGACACCATGTCGGGGAGCATTGGTAGGCCTTGTCTTTTCATTACCCTCATTATCTTGACATAATCAGCCTTCTTGCCGTACGATGTCTGAATCTTGTTTATGAATCCGAAGAACCGACATGTGTTGGCCTTGATGAGGAAGTTCTTTACGGCGAGCGCGGCTCCGAGGGTCTGCCGGTCTTTCTCTACGGGGATGATGATCATGTTCAGCATCTTGCATATTATCAGTTCTGGCAGTTCCTTTCCGCTTGTTGCGCCGGGCAGATCGACAAGCAGGACGTCCAGGTCGCGTAGGCCTCCTTCCCTAATCTGCGTATCAAGCCAGATTGCGTTGCCCGGATTATCTGCTCCGAACTGTGCTGCGAACTTCCTGTCGACAGGAATGATAGGCCAGGCGCTCTCGAGCATCGAATCATCGAAGGTACCGTTCTTTTTCAGGAAAGCGATTTCGTCTTTCCGGTATTCCGTAAGTCTTTTGTTGAAATCTGCTACTCCGACTTTTACGCCGTGCTTCTTAAGCCATGAGGCGTACATAAGGGTGAAGGTAGACTTCCCCACTCCGCCCTTTTCACTGAAGAATGCTATTATTTTCATGAAATGTTCTGTTTTAGTGAGTATTTTCTATTTCCTTTATCATGCTCATGTCGATCTCGATGTTGTCGAGACAGATGATATGCTTCAGTCTTGATTCCAGGAGGGTGGTATCAATCGTCTGGATGCACGTATATTCATGACCGCCTTCGGTTTCGAAACGGATTCTCCTGTTATAGTACACGAGTTCGTTGGTCTTGTCATCATAGTATCTTTTGATGTGTTCTTCCAGATCTGTTATCCGCCTGTTAGCCTGACGTGCTGTTTCTTCATCCGTTTCGCTGAACTGTATCTTCAGTTTCAGGACGTGCAGGGAGTCTTCCTCAGGGCATGGCGGTGTTATCCTGCAGGTCCTGTAGTCCTCTTTGTCAGTTATACGTGTCACGATGAAGATCTGTTCGTTCATGAGTGAATCGAGCATCTCGTCCATTGCAAGAGTCACATGATCCATTGCTTCAGGTTCTTCGCATTTTCGGGCAGCGAATGCCAGCAGGCACACGGCGGCCATGGCCGTAAGGATGGCAAGGGCGCGCTTCCCTCTTTTGACCTGTTGTTCAGGTGTTCTTTTAGTTTTCTTCATAATTCAATTATTCACGAGGTTATCACAGCATTCATCACGCAGTTCTGCGGCTTTGACTGCTGCTTCTATATCTTCGATGTTGATATCATCGAGGAACGGAATGGCTGTCATCTCCATGGCGAGATTTTTAATGTCGAGGCGTATCTGTACCGTCTCGAGATCGACTTGCCAGCACTCTCCTGCAATATCGGTAAGCATGATGGTGACCTGTTTCCCCGCTGCGGCAAGGATGACCATCATCTCTTTGTAGGTTATCTCGAACTGTATCTGTTCGTCTTGATCTGACATGTCTTTGTAAGTCAGTCTTATTCTTTCGTCATTTTTTCGAACATCCATATTACGTCAATGTTAAGGTTATCGATTATTTGGTTCAGGCTGGATATGAATATGTCGCCTTTTGAGAACGCCTTGTTTATCATCATGTGGCTGCGGTTGATGCGTCTGCTCATGTGATTTATTGAAATGTTGCTGTCATACATGTATTTTATCAGCCCCGACAGATTGCCTGCATTCGGGAATTCCCGTCTTGATATATGGCTTTCCCATTCTATAGGATATTCCTTCAAGGGGAAGAACAGTTTCAGTTCATGGCCATATTTTCTGGCGATGGCTTCCGCTCGGCTGAGTTTCATGTCATCTCTGATGAATATGGCCGAAATATTGGCGACCGACAGACCGGTCTTCTGTGACAACTCTTCCAGCGATGGCTCATAGCCGTGCTGTTCCTCAATGAACGCGATCAGTTCCTTGAGGTTTTTTCGAGGCCAGGCTTTCTTAAGGATATGTCCCATATCATTATCTGTTAATTGAACGTCAGTTCGGTTTCTTTAGAGTCTCTGTTCAGTCTTACTCCGGCATCGAACTTCTTTCCCGTCTTCTTGCTTGTCATTCCGTATACCCTTGCCGTCTTGCCTGACAGTATGGTCTTCAGGTTTTCCTCGGAGAGTACTTTGCCGCATATCTTCTTCCATATCTTGAGGCCGCATTGGCATGTTATGTACGACGGTTCATCCTTCAGATCCGCTCCGCAGAGAGGGCATATCTGTCCTTCCATTTTCGGAGTAGGCTTTTCGTCGAACACGAACTTCATTTCTCTTGTGTTCGTGTCAGGCATGATGACAGCCTCGAAGGTCTTTCCCGACTTGCTCTTGAAGCCCTTTATCTTCTGAGTCGGCTTGCCGGCGCAGAGGGCTTCGATGGCTTTAGCCGGAAGTTTTTTTCCTGCGACTTCGCGCGGCACCTTGTAGCCGCAGCCTCCGTCCTTGTCATCGCAGACGATGTTGAACTTCATGTTCTTCATCGGCTTGCCGCATGAAGGACACTTTCGCACGGGTTCCTGTGATTCCATGCCTTCGAGTTTCGTGCAGTTCTGCTTCAGGTCTTCGATGATGTCGATGACGAAGTCATGAATACCGGAATTGAATTTTTCCGACGGCATGCTTCCGCTTTCGACGAGCGCAAGGTCCCTTTCCCATTCGCCGGTCGTCTTCACGTCCGATATCTTCCTGCCCTTCACGATATGCCATACGGACAGTCCGAGTTCCGTAGGGATGAGTTTCTTCTTCTCCCTGTAGATATAGTCACGGCGGATGAGTATCTCAATCGTCTGGGCGCGTGTTGCAGGCGTGCCGATTCCGACGTCCTTCATCGCTTCACGTGCCTCCTCGTCGTCTATTCTCTTGCCGCAGGTCTCCATCTCTCCGAGAAGGGAACTGTCTGTGTAGATAGGAAGAGGCTTCGTATGTTTCAGTGTCTTCACGGCGTCGTCGATAGGGAGCAGGTCACCTTCCTTCAGTTCCGGCAGGCGTACTGTCTTTTCATCGTCTTCAGCGTCTTTGTCCTGTTCTTCCTGAGAGTTTCCGAAGACTCCCTTCCATCCCATGTAGACAGGAGTGTTGCCATGAGCCTTGTATCTGACCTCTCCGGCAGTGAATACCACGTTGGTCACGTCGGCCACGTGGTCTTCTCCGAAGGCTTCCAGCATCCTTCCGCAGACAAGGTCGTAGATCTTTCTTTCCTTGTCGGTCATGTCTGTCGGGATGACTCCGGTAGGAAGCAGTGCATGATGGTCTGTGACCTTCGAGTCGTTCACCGACTTGCGGCAGAGTTTCTTTCCTTTCAGGTTCTCCGCTGGTCCGGAGAACGGCAGATAGCCGCATATCTTGTCGATCAGGGCAGGTATCTCCATGAACACATCCGCAGGGATGTATCTTGAGCCGGTGCGGGGATAGGTCAGGTATTTCTTTTCATAAAGGCTCTGAGCCGTCTTGAGCGTCTCATCAGCCGTCATTCCGTATTTACCGTTGGCTGCTCTCTGCAGGGATGTGAGGTCATGCAGAAGGGGTGGTTTTGTATGCGTCTGTTTCTTCTCGACCTCCTTGACCTTAAGTTGGCATGCCTGCTTCGTTCTTCTCAGGTCGTCATCAGCGAATGTCTCGCTTTCATATTTCCGTTCAGACGCCACTTCAAACTGGATATTATCCCTTGCAGTCTTTACGTTCAGGATCCAGTAAGGGACAGGGACAAAGGACTTGTTGTCTTCATATCGCTGGCAGATCATGCCCAGAGTCGGTGTCTGTACTCTTCCCAGCGACACTATGCCTTTGAATCCGGAGAACGCCGAGAGCGCCATCGACGCATTGAATCCGACCAGCCAGTCGGCCTGGCTTCTGGCATGTGCAGCGTCGGAGAGGCTGTCGTATTCATGTCCGTTCTTGAGATTGTCCATGCCTTTCCTGATGGCTTCGTCAGTCAGTGATGATATCCATAGTCTTCTGAAAGGCGTAGTGCATCCCAGGTGTTCATAGATGTACCTGAATATGAGTTCCCCTTCTCGACCGGCATCCGTCGCCACAATGATTTCGTCCGCACTGGAGAAGAGTTGTTCGATGGTCTTCATCTGTTTGGCGACCATCGGGTCAGGCTGTTCCTTGCCGGACTTGTCCTTCTTGCCGAGTATCTTGGTGGTCCATTTCTGTGGAAAGACCGGCAGAGCATCTCTGCCTAGGCCCATCTGTGACGGTGTCTGAAGTCCGACCAGATGGCCGAACGCCCATGTGACCTTGAAACCTCTGCCTTCGAGGTATCCGCATGGACCATCCCTGTGAGGCGTGGTCGCTCCGACGATTTTTGCTATGGAACCCGCTACTGACGGTTTTTCCGCTATTATCAGTTTGAATGACATGTCAGTTCAGTTTTTTATTTGATTGTGGATGAAATACGGAAAGGAATCCCTGTATTTCCTTTTCATATCTTAATAATGCCTCCTCCTGCATTTCCATGAAGTCCAGCACCTGGTTCACTGATACCATTACGGAAAGAAGACATCTGATGGCTTCTTCTATTTTCTTAATGCTGCATCTGAACATATAAGAGCCTTCTTCCCGGGCAATCAAAGAACGGAGATATGCTGCAGGATGGTTGTCTCCTGCCTTGGGGTCATCGGCAAGACGTATGATCGCAGAAGCGATTTCGTTGCTGACCGGTATGTAAAGTGTCTGTTCCATGGTTTTATTCGTCATCTTCGTTCTGCATTTCCTGTTTGTTCTTTTCCGCCAGCGGCTTCGTGCGTTCGTATTCCTTCTCGACTATGAACCTGATGTCGTCCTTTATCTTCTTGAAGTTCTTCAGGACTTCCACCTGTACGAGTTCGTCGATGTATTTCGCATGGAGGGCCTTTTCGTTGTCTGCCAGTTTCGGCCAGATTTTCTTAAGCCTCTCCCTGTCCGCGTCTTGCAGTGCCGGCATTGTGTCTCCGAAGATCTTGGTGATTACCGGCACGCCTTGCTGGTTCTGGTCCAGTCTTTCGTTCCTCTTTATGTCTACTGTTACCTCGCCGTGGAATTTCTTTCTCTTGATCTTGTCTGAGAAGTTATCTTTTACCCATCCGCAGAAGGTACCCTGGCTCATGTCCATGATCTTGCTCGCAGGCAGGATGTCCTCGAGTTGATAACTGATCGAACGGGAGTCCGAGTCATCTCCCAATGACTGTGAGACCCTCATTCTGAATTCCTTTCCGAAAGACTTTGATATGCTTTCTGCAGTGGTTCCTTCAACAGAGCCCGAGAAGACGTTTCCGACAGTGGACATGATGACTTCCGCCTCCTTGTCTCCGTAGTCCCTCTTCAACTGGCTCTTGTCCTGCGCACCGAGGACGATGGCGACCTTGTTGGAACGGGCTGTGGCGATGAGGTTGTCGAGGCCTTTGATGAAGACCGTAGGCAACTCGTCAAGGAGTACCACACTCTTGAGTTTCTTTTTATGGTTGATGAGTTTGAACATCCTTGACGTGTACAGTGCGAGGGTCGTTCCATAGATCGTCTGTCTGTCCGGGTTGTTACCCATGCATACGATCTTAGGGTCTTCGGGATTGTTTATGTCAAGAGTGAAGTCGTCTCCTGTCATTACCCAGTACAGTGCCGGTGACACGAATTTTCCCATCGGAATCTGCGCGGAGGCGATCTGTCCCTGCAACTGTTCCATTGCTCCGTCTTTCAGTGCGCTGGCGAACGGTGATATCTTTGCTTCGAGACCCTTGGTGAACTGCAGGATCTGGAAGCATTTCTGATAGTTATATGCCATCAGTTCGATGACATGAGGGAACGTGCAGTAGCATCCTTTTCTCTTATAGTCGGTCGATGAGCCGATCACGTTTCCGTCATCATCATACAGTGCGTCCGGATCGTAATTGGCAAGGAACCAGACCAGTGCATCAAGATATACTTTTGCAGATTCATCGAAGAAGTTGAATCCTTTGCCGTCGGAACCTTTGTTGATGTTCTTGAACACCAGGTCTGCGATTTCCGACGTATCCGCAGGGTCGGTGATGTACGAGTGATGTATTGGGTTGCATCTGTTGGATTTTATCGGGTCGTCGAAGTTGATGATATACAGATGCGGCTTTATCTTCATGTCTTTCCAGAGACCTTCGTACTGCATCTGATATGCGACTTCCGTGATGACTCTTTCTGTCAGGTCTGGGAACTTGTAGTCATAGAGGAACATCGTGAATCCCTTCCTGAGTGTCTGTTCTATGAACGCATTGTAGAAGGCAAACGACTTGCCGGATCCAGGGGAACCGAGGACCATTGAAGCCCTGTACGGATTGATGCAGTTTATCCAGCCTTTGTACTGTTTATTCTTATAGATGAAGACATATGGTATGTTGATCGAGTCCTTTGTCATTATCAGACGCTGCGTCTGCTCGAAGCCCTCATCGTCATCGGGTTCTGCTTCTTCCCATATGTTACGTACAAGCAGAGAATAGCCGTAGTTGCTCAGGAACAGTCCGACAAGCATGGTTATCACGTGTATGAGAGGATCTTCGACCTTGATGAAGAAGATCACTGTTCCTGCGATGCACCAAAGGACGATTTTCCCTACCGTCGTGGTGGTCTTCTTTCCTGAACGGAACATGGCCGAACAGACAAGGAGCATGAATGCGAGTCCTTTGATTTTCCATGGGTGTGAGAAGTAGTCCTTATATAGCAGCATGATCTGTTCCAGGAATCCGAATCGGATTCCGTGTGACGCAAGGACAGGTGCGGTGAGCCAGTATCCGTACAGGAACGTAAGCACCAGCGAGAACGCAATCAGCGCCCACGATAGTGATTCTGTCTTCTGTGTGTCTCTTGCCATGTCTTCTGCTATATTTTGATGTTGTTTGGATCATCATTGAGTTCGGAGGTGTTGACAGCCCGGGTGTTCGATCTTTCATCCTGGTCTCTCATCATCTGTTTTGCAAGGGCTTCGTCCTTCTTCTGCTGGATGCGTCTCTTTATTTCGCTGCCGACGCGGTATCTTGATTTGTATCTTGACTTTATGTCGGATGTCCTGTCGAACCTGTGAATTCTTTCCAGGATCCACCCGTTCTTTTCGGCACCCTCTATGAGCCATCTGAGGTCACACGACGTTTCACTGCCTTTGAATGCACACTTCGTCGCTCTGTCCAGCCATGTCAGACCGAATGGCTTTCCGTTTTCTGTATAGGAGATTACGACATATATTCCCTTATCGTTCATTTTCTTTCTGAACTCCTTGAGTGACATGCTGCCCTTTATCGCTTCAAGGGCATATCCCTCTAACCTCTCTCGCTGTCTGCGGCGTTTCTTCATGTCTGTGGTAGTGCATTTGCGGATGATGTCTTCCGCCGCATCGATGCCCAGGTCTTTTTCAGATACGGGACTGGTCGCTTCCTTGCCGTTTCTGTCAAGTCCTATGAAGTTGATTCCGTCTTCGAATTCGTCCGCTTCCACATTGAACCTCCATTTAAGAAGGGCCTTGTATTGTTCCGGAGTTGTGAAGTTCCATTTCATGGCCTCTTCATGAATCTTCCGGAACTGTTCGGTTATCGGTTCGTCGGATTCCTTGTTGAACGGAGGTACGAACTGTTTCTTCTTTGGGGCATCGTCACTATCCTGAGTCTGCCCGGTCTTTTCAGCCTGTTCTGTTTTTTCTTGTCTTTCTTTCTGATGGGACACATCTTCTGTTGTATCGGCATCATTTACCTCTTCGAGGTCTTCTTCGAGCGGTTCTTCATCCAGTCCTACGGTGTAGCCGTATTTCTTGGCGAATTTTTCGGCCAGCCTGTTTATCCGTCTGTTTTCGAAGGAGTCGTTTATCTTCTTCCCGTCCTGACCGATGCGGCAGGTGACGACATGATAATGTGTCCGTTCAATGTCTGTATGCTTGTATATCCTGTACGGGTTGCTTCCGTATCCCATGCCTTGCATCAGTTCGTCGATGAATGCGGCCATTTCTCTTTCTGACAGCGGGGCGTCGTTGACTCCGGGATTGACGGACATATGGAAGGCAGCCTTTTCAAGGTTCCTTCCACGTGCCTTTTTTGCGTTCAGGATGCGCAGCCGTTCGAACTCATCCTCAAGTGTGCTGTCATCCGGCACGTTTCTGGTCGCTACTACATGTCCGTCCTCTTCCCTGAAGACGTTCTGGTCATCTGCCCTTACGCCTTCCGGGCCGTTGGCCTTCGTTTCATTGTACATTACGGTAGCGTCCACCATGTCCGATGGCGGCTGTATCTTGATGATCATGCCTTTTGATTGAAGTTGGTTACTGATTCATCACAGACAAGATGTTCCCCCCATTCTCCCCTGCCAAGTCGCTCCTTGAGTTTACGGTATATCTGTATGCATGTCTCGACGTTGTCCATGCAGGCATAGTGCTCGCTTGTCTTTGCCACGATTCCCAGTTTCCTGGAGACTGTGGACAGATTGAATTCCCTCATGGTATGTCTTTCGGACATCAGGGCATATGTGGCGATGCTCATCAGGTCAATCGTCTGCATGTGGAAACAGTCACGGAACCTCTTGTTTCCGTTTCTTTCATACCATTCCTTGAGGAACGGCATGTCCAGAGTCGTGCAGTTGAATCCGCAGATGAAGATCTTGTCCTCAGGGTCGGAAATGTTCACGGCTTCGGACATGATATCTACGAATGCCTTCAGCACTTCGTCTTCCCGCTGGTAGTAGAGCAGATGGCTTCTTGTGATTCCTCCGAGCCACAGAGAGTTGTCAATGATCCTGGCACCGTCGGACGGGCGGAGCCTGAATTCGAATCTCTTTGTTTCCCTGATAACGGACTGCGTGTCTTCACACAGGATTCCTCCTATGGCATAGATGCCGCATTTCTGCGGATTCAGTCCCGTCGTGAGGATGTCGATGAATAGGATCTTGTTCATGATAGTTGTGTTTTATTCGTATATTTCCAGTTCCTGTTCTTCCAATTCGAAGGCTTTGTCTATGAATTCATCATCTATATTGACGTCCCAGGGTTCGTCTTCTTCTTTGTCGGGAGCAGATGAAGATTCATCTTTTTTTACGTCTTCCGGTCCGTTCTTGTCCTCAGGTTTTTCGACCGGTTTCTCCGGTTCTGTCTTCTGCTTTGCAGACTCTTTTCCTGGGGATTCATCCACGATTGCCATGATTGTAGGTATATCTTCATCATCCAGCATTGTAGAGAATGTGCGGATGAACATGTTCGGATTTGCCAGAAATTCCTCTATTGTTCCGTCCTGACGCCAGTTTCTTCCGAAACCGAACAGGATGGTTTTCTTTTTGAGAATGACAAAGGCTGCCGAACTGACGGTTTCCTCTTTTTTTCTGCCTTGCTTGAGGATCCATAGCATCATGTCGAGATTCTTGATCTCTATCTGTTCCATTCTGTCGGACATGCCGTTCTTTATAGCCGTAAGGTTCTGTTCATTGTTAGGGAGCGTGAACAGCACGTTTTGACATGTGCCTTTTTTGTCAAGACCGAACGTTACTGACGCGTTTTGTAAGATATCATTGACTTTTATGATTTGGTTGTCCGCTGATGTCTGGATCTTCTTGGGCGGATACATCTTCTTTATCTGATCTGAAGCGGAAGACTGGATGTAGGCTTCATATTCCTGCCTGGCGAACCACTTGCCGTCTTTCGGAGTAACCTCGATGTAATATATCCTGACTTCGCCGCATTCGACATAGGTCTTTCCGGCCTTGAGTGCCTTGAACACTGCCGTGTCGTCGTTGATCTGTCCGACAAACGCATCGGATACCGACCATTCCCTTTGGCTTCCGACTTCGTTCTTTTCTGTATCACTGAGTATGCACTGGTATGTTTCTCCGGCCTTGAGCCTCATGCAGGTCATGACCTTGCTGTTTCTGTCCCAGTCCGATTCCTTCTTCTCTTCTGGTTTTTTCTTGTCAGTTTCTGATGCAGTCTTCTTTGCTGGCATCATTGCATCCAGCCATCCGTTGACCTTTTCGATCAGACCGCCTTTGCGTGCGAAGACGATTACGAGCATGAGGCAGACAGGAAGCAGTACTGCGCATGCTATTCCATAGTATTCGAAGATTATCCTTGTATTCATGATGCAATTAGTTCCCTTTGGTTATGTTCTTTACGTAAACGTCACAGTTGATCCAGGATTTGCCTGTGTCGTCAGTCCTTATGCTGGTGTTCAGGTCTCCTGACAGGAACACAAGGTCTCCGTTCTTGAGGATGCTGTACGATGTGTCATAACAGAAGCAGCGGTACATGGTGTACTTGATGTTTCCGCTGTAGTCCCGGCCTGTGCATGACACCTTGAAACGGATGTATCTGTTTCCGTTTTTGTCGGTTTTCTGCTCACAGTCGCCGTAGAGCCTGCCTGATAATGTTATGATCTCCATACGTTATTTGTTGTCGTATTTTTCGTGCATTCTTCTTACGTGTTCCAGAACTTCCGGAGAAGTCGTGTCGTCCCAGTTTCTTCCGTATTCTTCAAGAACGGAGTCAGGAAGGCTGCGCAGGTAATCCTGCTGTTTCCTTTCGACTACTATGTCCATCCTCTTCAGCAGGAGTTGACAGTCGTTGAATAGAAGGTCGGTCTTGTTCTCGATGCTTTCGTTCCAATGTTTTAGCAGGGACACCCATTTCGAAATGGCCTTGGCATCTATCATCTTTGTCGTTCTCTTCAGATCCTCAAGTTCCTTGGTGAACCTTGCATTGATGTAATCGATCTGATCGTTCATGTCTGACATGAGGTTGATCAGGATTTTCTGCAGAAGGACTTCATCAGCCTCCTCTATAGCCTTCTTGTATTTCTTCTTGTAGTCAAAGCCGAAGAGTTTGTACTTGATGAATCCTCCGACATTCTCCCAGTCATCCTTCTGCATCATGGCATCCAGAAGAGATTTCTCGCGGGGATTCATGGATATCCCGATGAGTTTCTTCTTGCTGTCATATAGTTTTTTGAAATGTTTTTTGTCATTGTTTTTCATAACAATTCTTTTTTTATCAGGCCCCTGCCAGGACGAAACGACTGCGGAGTTTCGGAACTCATCACCCCTGACTTCGGAGGGGTGATGTTTCTTTTTCCAATGGGAAATGTGCATCTGCACTTTTCACCATGGAAAAAGCAAGATGAGCGGAGCAAAAACATGAAACGTAGTTTCCGTGATTTTTGCGGAGCGGGTAAAATGGTATAACTCCTGAAAGGTGGTATAACTTTTACACATCTTGCCGTAGTTAAAATGAGCCGTTTTTAGCCACTTTAATCGTTTACAAAGGTATGAATTAATTTTTGTGAATTGCAACGATTTGTTATTATTTTACAACATTTGGTTATTTTGCCATTCTTTTGAATTTAAAAACAGGCCTGGATATTTGTTTTCGATGATTCAAAGTCTGAATCTTTTAAACATATAATCTTTGAATCTTTAAAACATTAAATGTTATAGACTTATAAACTTTTAAACCTATAAAGTTTTAAGGATTTAAAGTTTAAAGGTTTGGTACGGTACGTTCGGTACGTACCGTGTGTACCTAATGATGAATACGTGTGAATTGAAAAGGACGGTCATTTGTATTTATGCAATTTGTTATTTAATTTTGCAAAAAATATGAAGCATGGAAAATGAAGAGATGGACATCCTGGAAAGGGATGACAGAAGCAACGATCTGGACGACATAAACCTCGAAGAATTCAAGTTCAAAGATGTCGGTGATTTCGGTTCCTATCTGAAGGACTTGAAGAAGAAGATTTCAGATGACGAGAACCAGGAAGTCGGAAAGAGGTCCCGTAAGAAAGGGAGAGGTCCCGGCAGAAAGCCTGGGAGCGGAAAGAAGAAGAATGTAGTTCCGGAAGGCGGCAGTGATGCAGATTACAGGAGTACTCTTATTGCCTTTATGACCACAGAGGATATCAGAATCGCGATAAGGGTGATAGCAGGACTTTATGGGCAGACAGTAAGTTCCCTTATCAATGATTCGATAAAGGCATATCTGAAGAACGAGATAGATAAGGTTCTAGCGTCTGACTTGCTGAAAGAATTTGAAAGGAGGGATGATAATGGCTAGAAAGAACAAAAGGGAACTCGATGATGGGATATCAAGAGTCTATGTGACGTTGGATCTTCCGAAGGAATTGGAATCTACGCTGCGCATTGTCTCGATCATGTCCGGAATGAGCATATCGGATTACATTGTGGGATTGCTCAGGAACAACCTTGCTGATAAGCAGAAGAAGGTATCCGAGTTGCGCAAGATGATGGAAAGGAAGGACTGAGTCCGGGGTCAACAGAAAAGGGCGGCACTCCGTAAGGAATACCGCCCTTTTCTGTCTGTATTGTCAGACTGTGAGGATTTTTTCACAGTCCGTCATTTTGTCTTCTATATTTTTGAATAAGGTCATGAATCTGGCTTTGTCATCATCAGTGAAATTTGGCTCTGTTATTTTGACTTCTATGAGCATTCTTGTAATCTCATAGAGGTTCCTGCACGACTTCAGATCTTCGTACAGACTTTGTTTCTGCATTTTGACGGATTTTGCCTTTCTGCTGTCTCTGGTGTCCGATAACTTGGAGAGGCTTTCACCTTTTTGAATGATGTCGTCTATCTTTTTGAGGATTGAAGTAAGGTCGGATTGGGTGGAATGCAGATATTGCTGATGCTGTCTGTTTAGTCCTCCTGTGGAAAGGCTGTCTATTCTTTGATTGATCAGTTCTCGTGGTGTCTGTGCCATTGACGTGGTGATACAGGCCATGATTATTGCCGTGATTATTGTTGTTAACGTTTTCATTTTATTGTGTAGGTTATAAGTTGATTGATTAGTTCTTTCTTGACGACGAATGGAGAGTCATTATGCATCACTTCTATTCTGATGGGACCATCTGTTGTCTTGTTGATATTCTCTACATACAGATACGCTTCAAATCCTTTTGATACCGGACCCACGATTCTTTCAAACGGATGATTGTTGTAAATTTCTGTATGAAAGATCATGTTGTCTTCCCTTCTGAATTCTACGGTTCCAAGTGGGGCGCATTTGTCACATATGTATCTTACATAGTAGACATCCTGTTTCAGCGTGTCTGAAATTTCTTGGGGGGGTATTCCTTTCCGGGTAATCAGTGCAGTCACAATCCAGTGTGTCAGGGCAGCAGCATATTGCAAGAAAGGAAAGTGAAATTATTGGTAAGAGTGTTTTCATGTTCTTTGAAATTTAAAGGTTATATCTTTGAGACTTATTGTGTCTTCAGTACTGTCATAGCAGACAGAATGGAATCTCTGGTTTGTGACAGGCGAGGTCAGCGGGCCTTTTTCCTTGATGTATGGGCCGGTCTTGATGAAGTCGAGGTATTTCAGCCCTTCATATCCGTAGTCCATGTCCCTTCCTGAGTACCAGCATGTCTTCAGGTCTGTATTCTTTTTCACGGATTTGAAGAGTGCTGCTGTGTACTCCGGATCCGCGTCTCCTCCGAGCAGACAGACACATGTTATTCCAGGATTCTTGCTGATGAGGTTCATGAGGTTGTCTTCCGTGAGTGCGGTTCCCGAGTCTTCCCAGAGATGAGGCGAATGACAGCCCGGACATCTGTTGGGGCATCCGCTTATGTTGATTGCGAGGGTGATTTCGTCAGGGACTTCCTCCAGGACGACTTTTGTTTCTATATATTTAAGCATGGTTATTTTAGTTCATTGTGATCAGAACTCAAGTCTTTTATGCTTGCAGACAATTGTAAAGACCAGTATGAATAAGGACAGTAACGCTATTGCGTTGACTGTTCCCATGATATAATATAGTACAGTCATTTCTTTCGGATAAATGGCACCTGTCGCCATATTAGTTTCCATGGCATAAAAGAGTGCCAGCGTCACAGCGAAGACCATGTCGATGATGAAGAATGCATCGACAAGTTTGTATTCTGTCTTTATTTCCTGAAGATGATGTCTGTGTTTTTTTTCGGCATTTTTGATTTCTCTTTGATAATACCATGAGGCTCTTTTTTTTAGGATGATGAGGCCTATAAAATAGAGAAATGCCAGGGCTATGATCATGTAATATATCATATTGGTTTGTTTTTTTATTTGAATTTGTTGCGTTTGTAGATTATTATGGATATTACTATCGCTTCGCCTATTACCGATATGGAGTTTATTATGGCGAAGGTGTAGTATAGTGTCGGCGTATAGATGTCTGCGAAGAAGGTTTCCGATCCGATTCTGAGGATCGCCAGTGTTCCTAGAGTAAATGCGAACAGCAGGACTATTGCCATAATCGTCACTATGAGGGAAAATCTTGACCGGGCGTCATCAAGCCATTTCTGGCCGTTGGTTCTTGTATGGGCCAGTTCCTTCGCATCAGCCATGAAGCAGCGGTATTCCTTTATGATCCGGATCAGGAATATGATTGTTCCTGTGAACAGAATGATGCCGATTGCAAGTTTGATTATATCAAGGGTGGGATAGGATGTCATATTTTATTCTATCTTCGGTTTTGAGTAATGTCTTCTTTGCGCTTCTTGATACCTGAATCTGTCGAAGCACTCCACCGGTCTTAGATATCCGATGATTCTGGTCCACTGTCTCATTCTTGCACCGCATTCGGGACATGTCTCGAGCGGTTTCTTTACGATATGGTGGCAGGACGGGTTCGTGCATTCGCTGTTCGGGATGTTGAACGTGAAGTAACTCGTGCCGTTTGCGATGGCGAAGTCGATGAGTTTCAGGCACTGGTTCTTGGACAGGTGGTCTTCTAGGTTGCAGTGCAGGCCCACGCCTCCGTCGAGCAGTTCGGTGAACTCACGTCCGTGCAGCCGGAACTTGTCGAGGATGGATATGTCCTTGTCATCGGCAAGGTAGAAATATGAGTTGTAGAGAACCCTGTCTTCAGGCACCCAGTATCCGTCTGCCTTGTCCCATCTGTAGTTTTTTGACGACAGGCCTTCCGCAGGCACGAACTCCTGGTTGAACAGGAACCTCTTGTCCTTGGAGTTCTCCTTGTTCATCCTGCTGATGGTACCGGTGACAAGGCGGCAGAAATGTTTGTAGTCATCGTTGTAGGAGCACTTCATTCCGAGGAATTCCGCGGCTTCGTTGATTCCGTTGATTCCGATGGTGCTGTACAGCCTGCTCATTGAGATGTATCCGGCGTTCGAGGCAGTCATGAGGCCCTGCTTCTCCACTTCGTACAGGAGTGTCTTGTAGGCTTTGTGGTACTTGTATACCCTTTCGAGAATGGCTTCGAGATATGTCACGAAACTGTCCTCGAAGTAGGAGAAGTTGCGTATCATGTCTTCCCTGTCGAGGTTCATGGATCGCGTCCAGTCCTGCGTGATTCGGTTCATGTTCAGCGTTATGACATTGGCCGAGCCGGTCTGAACGCCCGTAAGGCCGTTCGTGAAGGAGAAGATGTTGTCGGTCATCTCGTTCCTGAGTCTGCAGCATGAAGCAAGCGCGTTCGGATTGTCGCTGATGTAGGTGAAGAACGAGTGTCCTTCGGCATACATCTCTGCGGTGAACTCCTTGTATTCCTTGTCGATGATGTCCTTTCCGTCGGAGAGCAGTGCCATTGTCTCGACAGGGAATGTGAGGAGCGTCTTGGTCCTCTCGTTGTTGAGCCATTTCATGAAGCGTCTCTGGAGGAAGTCCACCCTCTCCCATTCGGGTCTTGAACCGTCAGGGAAACGGAATTCGTCGAAGAGCGCATGCCAGTAGTTGCTGTCGTAGTAACTGAAGTTGGTGAACGGCGCCTGGAAACTCCTGTTTCCTGCGGGCTGGTTGATTGAGTAGATGATATGCTCGAAGTACTGGTCAATGGTCTGGCCGATGGTCTTCTTCGGATAGATTGAAGCCTGTTCGTCGGTACGCCTGTGATAGTCGGGACCGTATTCCTTTGCGCAGTAGTGGTCGAAGAAGTTAAAGAACTCGCTCGTTGCAACCGCTCCCTTGCACTGTGCGGCCAGAAGGAAGACCATGTCCGCGAACTGTCTTGAGAAATTGCTCATGTCCTTCGGAGCCTTGGTCTGTGTTCCGTCCAGCGTTGACGTGCCGTACTGGCTCAACGGATACATGGTCACGGCTTCGCAGTAGTTCTCGACGACTGGAGTCGAACTCTCGTCATGAGTGTAGATGATGTGACGTTCAAGATCCTCCTCATACTGGCGTTCACATTCGGGGAACATCACTCCAAGTTTCTTCCGCATCCTGTAGCGCTGCACCTTGCGGTTGAACGACTTGTAGACCTCGCCGTTAAGGTTGGCCACGTTCTTGGTCGTGACATTCGCGTTCGCGTCTGTCTCCGAGGCGGTGGCGGCATTGACTCCGTCACGTCCGTAGCCGTCCATGTATTCGATCCTTTCGCGGATGAGCCTGTTGTCCTTATGTTCTTCCCTGTAGAGGATGTAGTCCTTGGCCACGTCATGATAGCCTCTGTCCATGAGGATCATCTCAATCGTGTTCTGGATTTGCTCTATGTGGATCACCCTGTTTTCTTCCATTTCGGAGAATGTCTCGGTAATGAACATCAGGAGGCTCTGCGGTGCAGGTGCTCCAGTCGTGTCAAGGAATGCCGCGTTCACTGCGTCATGGATCTTGGTGATGTCGAATTCGACCTGGGAATTGTTTCTCTTTATTACTTTCATGACTCCTTCTGTTTTCGACAAAGATATGAAATGTTGTTGAATTGCCGTGTTTTTGCAATAAATATTATTTTTTATTGCGTTTTTGACAATTCGGTTATTTTTACAGTCCGGTCTTTTCAGGCCAGACTGTCATGTCGTTCCATCATCTTTGTCAGGCGTTTCTTGGTGATTTTTCCAAGTTGCGGAGCCAGTTGCGAGAGGTCGTCTATCACGACGTTCTCCTTGAAGATTCTTGTGACGGCCCTGCATCCTGCTATTCCGATGCCCACCGGGATGACGCCTTTCTTCCTCAGCATGGCGTCCGCTTCAATGACCGCGCTGTTACGGTCTGGATCACCGTCAGTGATGACCAGCATCAGCGACGCCGGGTATGAATGGCGCGCCATCTTGCGGTATGCAATCTGCATCGCCTCCCCGGTAGGGGTGCCGCCGTCGGCGACGAGGGAGCCCAGGGCATAGCGGTCCGCCTTTCGGCCTTCCTGATACAGGTGCATCTCGTTTCCTCCGAATCCGTAGATGAAGAGGTCGAGGCTCTCGATGGTCTTCACGGCTTCGCGGATCAGGATAGCCGTCTCTCGTGCCGCTTCGATCCTTGATCCCCTCATGGAACCGGATTCGTCTATGAGGATGCATATGCTGGCCTTTTCGCAGGTGACTTCTCCCTGGCGGGTGAATATGTTGCGGTTTCCCTGACGGAGCGAGGTCAGTTTGTTGGTGTCCAGACGTCCGTTCCTTTCGCCTCTTAGTTCATATTCCCTTGTCTGCGAATGGCAGATGAGTGCCTTTCGTATGGCGGCGACATGGGATTTGATTCTGGCATAGGACCTCGAGTACTTCGTCTGGTTCCCTTTGGGCCTTATCATGTAGGATATGCTTCCTGTCCCGGCTCCGGTTGCGGTTATCTTTTCCGCATCACCGTCGACGTATTTCTTGTCGCCGTCGTTGTTCGTCCTCAGGCATTCGGCCTTGTCTTTTGTTCCCTGGGCCTGTTCGGGCGCAGCGGCATTTACGGCCTTGAGTGTCTCCTGCATCTGCTTCGAGGACAGGGCGCTTTTCATAGCCTCGTTGACTTCTTTTGCGGTAGGCTTTTTCTGTGGACTTCCGTTCGGCGAGCCCTGGCCCTGGCCTGGCTGACCTTGCTGTCCGTCCTGTGACTGGCTGTTCTGCTGCTGTTGCTTTTCCTCCAGGTCTTTGCGGACCATGTCCTTCATGATTTCCATGATCTTTTTTGTGGCAATCCTGACTCCTTCGACACTGAGAGGATACGGCATCAGTACTTTTCTGATTGCCATGAGTTCCTGGAAGTTCTCGGTCACCATCTCTTCTGTGAGCATTGAAGGGAACCTTACCGCCGAAAGGAGAGTATTGATGAAGCGTGGCAGGGGTTCGGTCACCTTCTCGTTTACGGACCCGGCCTGTTCGTATCTGCGCCAGAGGAAGTCCTTGACGGTTGCGACGAAGTCCATCAGTCCGGGGCGTTCCTCTCCCGTAAGGTATTCTATCCTTTCGTCCTCGAGGATGTTCAGTACGGCCATCGCCGTCTCCCTTTCTGCCGGAGGGAAAGATCCGATGAACTCCGGAGTGCTTTCCATGTCGGTAAGGTTGATGTGCGCTGCCTCATGGACGGAGTATCCCGTGAGTATATCTATTTTGTCACCTATCGACAGGTCTTCTCTGTCGAAGTAGTCTGTAGCGATGACTATGGTCTTGCCGTCCGTCGCCGATCCGTCACCGCCTAGTACGACACGTACGGGAACCGAGGTCATGGAGTCTACGGTACCCTGTGCTATCTCACGTGCGTTCCTGAGGACGTCAAGCATGGATGTCAGACTCATTCCTTTGGTGAAGTAGTCTGAGTAGTTGTCGGTCTTTTTGCGCCTTATGGCGCCCTTGTCGTTTTTATGGACGAAGGACCCTTGTTCGCGCAGGTTGGCCAGCCAGTCGGACATGAGCAGTTCGATCTGGCCGGCGGTCGGTTTTTGTTTATGCATGTGTATTAAATCTTTGCATTATGACTTTCTTGACTTTAGCCCTGTCGGATTCGCCGTCTCCGTCCTCGAAGACAGGAAGGAAGCACATCTCCATTGCCTCAAGGCAAGGGAAGCCGTCCTTGACAAGCGAGGCGCAGCGGAGCGTCTCTCGTGTGGAGATGACGTTGTCGATGGAATCCTTGCGGTACATGTCCCTGATCTGTGTCGCCACGAACGAGATGTTCTTTGCATCTTCCTCCTCGATCTTCGTCCTGTACACGAGCATCTTGCTCTCTACCGCCATCGGCATGTAGCCGACCTCTACGGCGAAGAACCTGTTCATCATGGCAGCGTCGATCTGCTTGGTGGCGGTGAAGATGCTGCCGATGTTTGCCGTAGCGAAGAACACGCATTCCGGATGCACCTTGATGGTCCTGTTCTGGTCGCTGCCGGCTCCGAAGGCGGACAGTTCGCGTGTGCCGTCCAGACAACTGAAGAGCATGTTTTCTCCGTTCTTTGGGATTCGGTTTATCTCGTCCAGGATGATGACTCCCGGTCTCTGGATGGCGAGAGCGAATTCCGACCAGTCGAAGTAGATCTCGTCGTGTCCCTGGTCATTGACCCTGAGGCGCTGCTGGCCTACCAGTTGTTCCGTCGGGTCGGTGATCGTTCCCATCTGGACTATCGTCCATGGCGTTCCGGTCTTCTTGCACAGTTCGAGGATGACTTCGGTCTTTCCGCAGCCGGAAGGGCCGATGAGCATGGTGGACACTCCCCTCTTGAGGTTACGTAGGAGGATCTTCCATGTGTTTTCCTCTACGTGGAATCCATCCTTGTCCTTCGGTCTTGAGTTTTTCTTGTCCGCCATGAGCGTATCGATGAAGGATGCTCCCGGATCGACAGCCTCTTCAGGCAGAGGGATTGTGCCGTCCGCGAGTTTCTTGACGTACTCAGGATATGAGTCGCCCATTTTCATCGTTTCCGGGTCTAGCATCTGGTCAAGCGTCCAGCCGGCCTTCATGGCTGCCTTCAGGTTGGAAAGAGTGTCCTTCCCGTCTGATGCCGACATCCCGCCGGATATGATGTTGTGGCTCTGGCAGAGGGTCATCGATGCGTCAAGAAGTTCGTTCTTCTTGTCGGGATTCCTTTCCACTGCAGTGCAGACCTTCTTCTGCTGATGTTCATCATACATCCATGCAAGGTATTTCTTGTGCGGACCGGTTCCGACAAGGGCTGCGAAGTCATCGTATGTGAGCCTCTCGCTCTTGAGGAAAGTCTCGAACCTTTCCCTGGACATCATGGTGTCCAGCGTCTCGCCCATCCTGTGAAGGGCGTCGAACGTCCCCTGGACGGCACCCATGACGATCCTGTTAGGAAGGTTCACCTTCTTTTCTGCGAATATCTTCCTTATCCAGTTGCCGAAGAGCGTCAGTTCGTCCTCGAGTTGCCCCTGGTATTTCTCCTCCCAGTTCGGGTCCTCTTCTCGTGCCATGCCGTTCTTGTCTGCCGGTGACAGCCTGACAGGAGCGGAAGCCTTCTTTGTCTTTGCCGAAGGCTTGGGCTTTTCTTCAGGTGTCGGGTCTATGCCTGCCTCGAAGAGAGCGAATGCGGCGTTCATATGGTCGCTTCTGTGTTCAGGAGCGGCATACTGGAAGTTCGGATCTGAACTTACGGGGTGGAAGTCCGGATCCTTGGTTCCCTTTTCATCATAGACTGAGTAGTATTCCACTCCGTTAGACGTCTTAACCTTACGGAGGTTCATTGAACAGAAGAACGTTCCTAGAGGATAGTCCATCCTGTTTCCGTTGATGGATTCGCCTTGCGTCTTAGGGGCCTGGACGTTCAGGCTGACATCTACTGCTGTGCCGTCTTCGAATGTCTGGCCGGCAAGGGCTCTGAGCGTCGGCTTCATGTCGCCTCCTCTGAGTTGCTCGGAGGTCTGGAAGAAAAAGTACTTCATTATAATGTTTTTTTAAAGGTTTTTATAAGAGAGAATCAGACAGGCGATGGCTGTCTGATTCTGCATGCACTGACACATATTCCGGTAAGCGTGCAAGACCGTCAAGGCCCGCAGGGTGAGCGAACGGATGTGAGGCGAATCTTGCCCGCACGGCGGAATATGTTAGGAAGCGTTTGTTTTTTAGGGACATAAAGAAAGCGGCCTGCACGAGTAGTGCAGACCGCCTTGAATTTTGTATTTGTTTCCTTTTTGTGCAAATCTTTGCCATCACAGGCATTCCTTGCACGACTCTATCAGGTCGGCGAACCAGGTGCAGAATGCATCCAGCATCTCTTGTGTAGGGAAGGCAAGAATCTTATGCTGGATTGTATATCTGTATTTTATTGGGGAGTTCCCCTCGAAGACCAGCACGAACTTGTCTTGATTCAGATCGGTCCAGTCCGGTTCCCAAGGTCCGTCCAGACCCATCTGCTTTCCTGCGATCTTCCAGTAGGCAGCCCTGCAGAACAGCAGCCTTTGAAGATCCGTCATAAGTTCTCCTTTGAAGCCGTCGTTCCTGACTGCTACAATCCGTGAATAGGGCGACACTTTTCCATAGATGACTTCAAAGCATTCTTCGTAGGTCTTCGGATAATGGATTCTGCCAGTTACCTTTCTTGCCATGGCTGTTTCTTTATGAATTCATTGAAGGATATCATCGGCATCGCCGCATACGGGTCCTGCCAGGTTTCTGCGGGGTCATGGACGAACCTTCCCGGGCAGAGGATGCAGCCGTTGAAGCGTCCCCGGCAGAGGTCCCGGAGACATTCGCCTTCCTTCTGGGTGCATACCACAAGGTACTCCCACCGCTTGTCGAGGGCCTGGTCGTCATACAGGTACCACGTGTCGGTCTGGGCGTCTCCCGTTTTCTTGTACGACGCTCCGTGGTCTGTCACGAGGATATCCCTTATTAGGGTCTCGGCAAGTGTCGTGAGCGCCTCGTCGGTACTTGTATATTCATGTCTTCCGTACTCCCTTACCTCGTCCGGGGAGTACCCGTAGTCTTCCGTAAGTCTTCTGAAGACCTCTTCAGCGGTCCGCTGCAGGTCATCGTCAGTGATGCGGGAAAGATCCAGTTCGTCATTCAGTTCCTTCCTGGTCAGAGTCACTCCTCTGCAGGAGAACACCCTGCTTTGCCTTGCTGCGGCATCCATGATCTTCGAGAACTCCTTCATCAGGTCTGTGGCTTTGTCGAGCAGGCCCAGTTCGGAGGATGCGTATCTTGCAAGGTCTTCGATCTCTGCGGCTATGCTTTTGGCCTTTAACGACAGGCTGCGGAGGTCTTCGCTTGATGGAAGGTCGTCTTCCAGATTGGGAATCACCGTTCCCTTGATGCAGAGGTTGTCCTTGTTGACCCATATCAGGACGTCGGCCTTGTTGTTGTGGCTGCGCATCACCCAGTGCTCGCCCTTCCTGACGAAGTTGCCCTTTTCAGCGAGTATGCTGTCCAGAGTGCTGTTCTCGTTCAGGACGGCGTCGGTGATTTCCCTCAGATGAAGGAGGGAGGCGACGGATTTTGCCTTGGTTTTGAGGTGTTGCATTTTAACTCAGTTTTACTATCTTTTCTATTCTGCCGTAGATATGCGCTCTTAACGAGGTCTTGTCCACGGCCTGGTATTCCTGCCATGTCCCGTATTGCTTTACGATGAACGTATGCAGCACCTTGGAGAACGGGAAACGCCACCCAAGGAGCGCGATGCCGTCTCGGAAGTGGCAATTTGTGTTTACCTTTGAGGTGATGTAGTTCTTTTCGTCACGGGTGAGTTTCTCGCCCTTTGCGACTTTTTCGTACACCTTGTATACGGTACATTCCCTGAGATTATCAAGCGGTTGAACATCCCAGGATACGAACTTCCTTATCTTGTCCATGGCATCACTTTCTTATTGACATGGAAGTATACGGTTCGTATTCCTTCATTCTTCCGTCTACGACCATCTTGCCGTAGCCTCTTGCATGCTCTGCATCCAGAAGTTTCTGGATTTCCTTTTGACGCTTCCCTTCCCAGCGTTCCTTGATGATCTGGGCGTCCCTCTGTCTCAGTATTCTGGTCTTGAGGGTTCTGAAGGATATGATATACAGAATCACCGATAGGATGAAAATTATTGTTTTGAATGTCTTCATGATGTATTGTCTTTAGATGTTAGTGTTAATTTACTGATAATTGTCTGGCGAGTGATGCCGCGATTCCGGCGTCCAGGTCTTCCTGCATCGAGAAGCCGTTGCCGATGAGGTTGACTGCGATCGTATATCCGTCTGTCTCGACCGAAATGGAGTCTTCCGCCTGGAAAGGCGTGTTGAAGATTCTTGACATGACCTCGTCTGTCGGGAGGTTGAGCGTCGTCTTCTGCTGTGGTCCTGCAGACTCTCCGAGCCTCAGGATGATGTCGATGAGTTTTTTCATTTATTCTAGTCCGTAATTATCGTACATTGAATCTTTTTCCCAGTCAAACTCATGGTCTTGAGTATCCTCAAGTCCCATGAAATAATCAGTGTTGCTCATATATTTTTTTATTATTTGTTATGAGAACCGGCCATTGGGGTCGGTGTTTGACCGAGAAATAAAACAATCCCCTGCCTTGTGCAAGTCGTAGCCAGTAGGGTGAGCACAGCGTCAAATGTGCGAAACTTGCTTTGGCAGGAGATTGTTTTTTGAAGGATTGCTTTTTGAGGAATCAGAACTTGTCCATGTAATCGATTATATCCTTGAGGCCGTCTACCGGGATTGCGTTGGCCTGATGTCTTGAAAGATGCTGAAGATACTGCTGTTTCGGAAGGAATATCTTTTTGGTGTACCTTTGGGCCATGTCTGTCAGTTCCGTCGAATGAGGCACTACTTTCAGCGAGCCGTTCAGAGTGAGGTCACCTGTAAGAAAGTATGCATCATGGTCCAGCATCACTTCCTTGTGACGGGCGTATATTGCGATGGCAACGGGCAGGACGAGTTGGTCTGAGTCCATCCCGTCTGTCCAGGCTCCGCCAATCGTGACCGTCACCTTTCTGCGTGGCATGTCGCTGCCGATGGACTGAAGTGCAGCACATACTTTCAGAATCAGTTCCTTGGCCTGCTGTTCCTGAAGCCCGCTGATATGGATTCCCGTTCCAGGATTGAGTTCTGCGATGACTTTCACGTGGTGGACGCTGACGTTATGATATATCAGGGCTTTTGTTTCTGTCTTACCGTTACTATATTGGTTTTTCATGACGATGATAAATGAAAAAGCAGAGACGATGCCAAAGCACCATCTCTGCATGGATACCGAGGGAGGAAGCAGACAACCGTTAACGGTTAAGTCCTATGACGTGGCAGAGTCTCCCTATTGTTTCTGCCAAACGAAACAGAACTTTCACAACCTTGCCGACTATAAGACACTTTCGTATCTTTGATTCGGCTTTGTTCATAGTATCAACTTCGACTCGAAGCCTCACCTTGAGTGACAGTTTTGTTTTCATAATAAAGGAATTCTGGCAATAAAGCCTTGATTGTATAGATGTAAAACAAACTGTGACTCTTGTTAGCGTACGTCCCTCGGTTTATTTTTTTCGGGTGCTTTTAAAAAAGAAAAGGTATTCAGTAGGGATCTGAATACCTTGACTTATTCTATACAATCGCCTTTTCGGCTTTCCTTTATTAGATGTTGCAAATCTATATATTATTTTTGATTTTACAAAAGAATCATGATGCCGTTTGATATACTCCTCTTGATGTTCTTTTGAAGTATCTTCCGTCCTGCACGGTCTGACGGATCTTTGCCTGCCAGTTAGGGTTGACGGACGCTTTGCGGGAGTCCTTTATTGCATCATAGAGTTCGGCCAGGGACATCTCTCCGTTTTCCTTGAGTACCGCGATGAGCGTATCTCTCCACGAAGGAGACTGGAGGTTCCTGATGTCCGCCTTCTGCCTGATGCTGACGCTGACGGGGATGATGAGGGCGTCGTCCTTCTTGGTCACGAGGAGATATTCGTGGACAATAGGCACGAAGTTTCTGTTCGAGTAGGTCTTCCTGTCGGACACGCAGTTGTGCTGCGTCTTGATGATGATCTGTTCCAGTGTGCCTGGCTTGATGATGTCGCACAGCATCGAGTACAGGACGCCTTTTCGTTTCATGTCCCCGACGAGGGTGAACATGCGGCCTCCCTTCTCGAGTGCGGAGAACTGCTTCATCATGCAGTGGTTCATCTTTGCGACGAACTCATCCCAGTTCGCGCACCTGGAGAGATCTACGGCCTTCGGGTCGAATCCGTATCTGTCGATGACGGCCTTGTCGGAGTACTGTTCTCCGCTGTACACTATCATATCGTGATACGGAGGATGCCAGAAGATGTTCTCCGCTCTTTCGGGTACGTCCATGTTTAGCATGTCGTATCCTCTGTTTAGGTCAGCGAAGGTGCCTCTGAGACCGAGTTTCTTCACTACGTCTTCTGTTGTGCCTGAGCCCACCATGAAGTCGGAAAGGCCTTTCAGCCTGTATTGTTCGATGATGTCCTCGATGAGTCTGCCTGAGCAGTTGCCGCGATAGGAGTTCTTTCCGTATTCCCCGCGGTCGGGATATGATACTATTGACAGCATATTCTTTGCGTTAATATGATGATTTCTGGTTTCGGAGAAAATTCCTGAAGGATTTCCTTCATATGGTCGGGAAGTAGTTGCCCCACCGAGCCGGTGATGAGTTCACGGCACACCATGTCTCCGTTCGCATCGGTGGACCGAAATTCGGACTGCTCACCGATTTGTGCGTATTTCTGAGTATGCGTGATGTACGGCTTGGGTAAAGCGTATTTGTCGGTCTTCTTTTCGTTCGAGAACAGGATGCCTAGACATCTGCATCTTTCTCCTGTGACTTCGTCAGTCTCGTTCCATGATTCGACCAGAAGGAGTGAGTCTCCGTAATGTCTTCTTACGGCAGCCTCTTCCCTGCCGGTCAGGTTGTTTTCATTTTTCATAATCTTTTCTTGTTAGGCAGACCTCATCAGTCTGCCGTTTCCAGATAACAAACTAAACTTAAAGCCCCTTTCCAAGACCGTCAAGGCCCGTAGGGTGAGGGCAACGAATCTTGGAAAGGGGCTGAGTTTAGTTAGAGGATATTATTGCGAGTTTTGGAATAGAATCAGTCCGGCATCGGCATCAACCAGAACCAAAACTATGAAATATACATTAAAAACATGTGCTGATGCCGGACTGATTTGTTTTTTTATTCTTTTTCTCGCAAAAATGCCGGAATGTCTAGTCTGACAGGTCGGACGTCATGTACCTGTGATAGGCGATATCCTTAGGTCGGAAGCCATATTCTGAAAGGTCTGTCATGAAGTCCAGTCCATGACTGCGGAGCATCTTGCCTAGACTGTTGGCAGTCTTCATACTGATGCCCGGCATCCTTTTCATCATTCGCCAGGAACACATGGCGAGGTCTGCCATCGTGTCTATCCCGGCGTTCTTCAGAGCAGTCTTTGTCCTGTTCATTATATTGAGACTGTCGATGTCCGTCTGAAGTAACTTTATGATAGGCGCATAGATGAATCTTTTGACTGTCTGCAACACTGGCACGCCAGTCCCGGGCATGCACATTGACCTTTGTATCGGTATGTCATTGTCAGCGTCCCTTTCACAGAAAAGTTTGACTCCATCTTCAGAAAGAATGATTTTGTCTACTGCAATCTTAGCAGCGAGCCGTTTCTCGTCATTGATGAAGACGAAGACGGAAAGAGGGTTTTCGTTTGTGATCTCTATTGTATCGATTCCGCAGTCCTTCATCATTTCTGCCGCCGCTTTGTAGCAGTCGTCGTCGAGCGTCTGTAGAGCGTCAGTGGCGGATATTCCTGTTCTTATCTTGATTTCTTTCATATTGTAGTTTACTGTGCGTTCATGAAGAAAGGGAGGATTTCTCCTCCCTGATATCGTGGGAGACAGGACTTACTCTGCCTGCTCGTCAGCCTGCTCGGCCTCTTCTGCCGTGATGGCCTCGACCTTCTTCACGATGTACTGGACCTTGCTGATGGTCTTGCCCTCGGCATTAGTGTAGTTGTCCGGTCTCATGAAGGCGTGTACAAGTACAGGTGTGCCCTTCTTGAGGAGGTCGGTGTCGATCTTGTTGGTGAACTTGCCGTTCTTGGCGAAGTAGGTGAATTCTACGAAGAGGGCCGGCTTGTCCTTGCCCATGTTGTGAGCGATGGAGAATCTTACTCCTGATTCGTTTGCCATTGGCTGTGCGTCTGCTGTGAGACGACCTGAGAGGATGATGTTGTTTGTAGATTTCATTGTGTGAATATTTTAGGGGTTAAACTTAAATTTCTGAGTGCAGGACAGAGAAATGGCTGCGCCATGACAAGGACCGCAGTGAAAGAATGTGTCTTTTTACCGCAGCGTGCGAGGATGAAAAAGGCACCCGGAGGGCTTCAGCATTGTTTCATGGCGGCTTCGGCAGAGCGTCAGCGAATGATCCTTGTCAGGGCAGCGGACATGAACTACTTTAGCACGGTGAAATGGAAGTGACCCCGGATGTTCACAGGAATCTACACGTCATCCGGGGCGTCTGCGGATGCATGGTCATGACGGATGGAGCGTGTCTTCCTCCTCTATGGGCAGATATGCTCTCTGACTTTATCGTTCGCCTTTGACGGCATGTCGGCAGGACGACGGCTGTTCCCCGTGGCACCCGTATCTTCCGCCGTAGTGACGGACAGACAGCGCGAGGGCATCGCAGGTTCCGGACGACGGAGGTCGCAGGCGGGCATGGAGACGGGCGGCTCGGAAGGAAGTGACTGTGGCCGGTGATTCTTGGGAGAAAGCCTATTCTTCAGTTGCGGAGCACGTATGTCTGAGGTGTGAGATTTTCTTACATCCCGTTGCTTGGAGCCGCTTCCGTCTCTTCCTTGTCTTTCCAGAAGCAGTAGACGCATTTGTGTTCGCAGCGGTGTGGCCTTCCTTTCCTTATCAGTTCGGATTTGTTTGCGGGACACCCGCAGGTCTTCCTCTGCCCGGCTGACGATTCCAGGAATATCTTGTCCCGAAGTCCGAGGATGTCTATGTCCTTCTGCGAGAGGCACGGAGTCGGAGGGAGGTCGGGCTCGCCGCAGGCTTCCACCGTGTAGCCGTAGCGCGCTCCCACCGCCGCAATGCCTTCCCATGTCGCCTTTCTTGCCGCGTAGGAGGCATGGAAGGTGGTATAAGGGACAGGCATGTCCTGTTTTGACAATCTGGCCTTCACGTGAGGATACATGTCGAGGATGGAGTACCTGAGACGGGTGATTCCGAGTCCTGCGAACAGGGCTGCGACATAGTATGCCGTCTTTCTTCCTGAGACTGTCGGAAGGATTGGGTCTATCCTAAGCACCACATGAGAGGCTGGGAAGCCTGCGTCAAGCAGTTTCTGCATCTGCATCCTTGTGACCTCCGGAGCGGGGACATTCGGTTCGAGCATCGTGCCTCCATGGCCGGTGCAGGTCATGTGAAGGATGACCGACCTGCTGTTCTTGACAAGCCTCTCGATCATGGAGTCAGTGAGGTTCTTTGTGATTATGATGTTCGCCCTGTACAGGTTGTCGAAGATATCGAGGTTGAAGACGGGATCACCGGCTTCGGTGATTCCTACCTTTTGCGATGGAAGTATGATTTTCTTCATGTCTGCTTCATTTTTTAATTATCAGTGGCATCAGGACAGCGACCTGTGATTCGTTTTCGGACTCCTGTTCTGCCGGTCTGATTCGTAGAGGATTTATACCTTCGGTGACTCCCAGTTCCACTCTTTCACCCTGCATGCTGGCGATGATGCCCAACAACGTATGCCCCTTGATGTTCACCGAGATTTTCGGACCGGAATAATCGCAGCCGATGACATCGGTACACTGCATCCCGTACATGAGGTCTTTCGCCTCGAATGTCACCTTCCCTTCCGAGAAGGTCATTATGATGTTGCTGTGCTCCTTGTTGGCAAACACAAGGGACCGCTTTATTGTTCCAGTCAGAAGCGCCTTGTCTATCGTCAGGATGCCTTCCGGAGTAGTCGGGATTATTCCCCTGTATTTCGGGAACTTTGCATTCACGAGGTTCGAGGTCATTGAGTATTCTCCTGACCTGAACAGCACGTGAACGTCATCGCAGGACAGTTCGGTTGTTTCTTCCTGGCTTTCTGCCAGAATGCCTTTCAGCACTTGTGCGGCAGCCTCCGGCAGCAGGAACGAACCGTCAGGGACTTCCGCATTCATGGTCACGCACATCAGTTGGTGCGAGTCCGAGGCCACTATGTTCAGGATTCCTCCGAGACAGTCGAAGTTGATGGAGGATAGTGCCGGTCTGCCGTAACTGTCGTCTGCCGTCGATCCTATGACGCTCTTTAAGGCCCCTGAAAGCGTTTCGTTCCGTAGGGTTCCTTTCGTCTTCTCTTCTATCTTCTGTGATGAAGGGAAGTCAAGCCAGTCCACCGTATACAGGCTCGACCGGCCTGCATTCCAGATTACGGCCAGTCCCTGCTCCGTGTGTTCGAGCGTCACTTCGCCTTCCGGCAGTTGCTTGAACATGTCTGCCAGCAGCCGTGCAGGGACGCAGGTGAGGAAGTGTTCCGGTGACTTTTCAGGCAGAGACATAGTACAGGTGACTGCTATGTCACCGTTGGTGCAGGACAGCCTGATGGTATCTTCGTATTTTCTTGCCTCCATCAGGACGCATTCATAGACGGGCAGCCCTTTTATTGTCGCGACTCTCAGGAGAGGCTGTATCCGTTTTATGAGAGTGTTTCTGTCAATCTTTATCATGGTTCAGATGTATTGAGGCAGCGGACAAAAGCCACTGCCGGAAATGAGTAATTATAATACCACCAGGCCACGCGCCACGTCTGAGTATCCCTTGCCCGTGCTATAACAATTGCCGGAGCCGAAATCGACGATCCAATGGTGGTAGTTACTACACTCCGATGAAGAAGCAAACCAACCTTCGAGAAGGTCTCCTTCGTGTTCGGCAAGGATTGCATTTATTTCGTTTCTTTGCCAGTAAAGGATATGAAAGTCTTCTCTTGTCATCCATTCTTTGCCGGCCTGCTCTGCCAGTTCCTTGTTTTTCAACCAGTTCTGAGGTTTTTTTGAAAGATTCTTCGCGTCAAGAACCTTGTTCAGCAAAGGGATGACTACACCATTATGCTGCTCGCTCCAGTATGGGGCGATGTCGTCCTTGAGTTCTGTTGTCTTTTCAGTACGAGTGGATTCCGGAATTTCTCTTTTTGCGTTTCCGTCATACAGGGTCGTGGCCCTGCTGATGAGTTTCTCCCTGTTGTTGTCGGACAGTTCCGCGTAGAATCTCTCTACGGCTCCTCGGATGTCCTTGCGTGCAAGGGATGTCCATTTTGACCAGAAATGCTCGTGCATGTTTCCGAATATCGTTCTGCACTCATCTTCGCACCAGCCGTTCCACATGTAGAAGAAGAAACTGGCGACTGCCTTGGTTGGATTGTTATGCATGATTGTAGATGTTATCTCAGAAAAGGAAGGAAGTCATTCTTGATGATCTTTTTCAGCATCCTTCTTCTGAAGAGTTTTCTGATGTAGTTGAACATGTGATTAACAGTTTTCTGTATTTGTGACTGTTGCCTTCACCTTTCTGATGTTGTAGAATGCAAGGATGAATTTTTCTCTGGCCTTCAGTCTGGCTTCAGCGGCAGATGACGCCTTGATTTCAAATTGGGTGCAGATGTGGTCATCTTCGACATGCACCATGTATTTCTTCTGTGCCATATCCTAGTATTCTTCTTCGTTCCACATGAAGTCGTCTGCCGTTGGATAGTCCGGCCATATGTCTTCCATACATTCGAAGACCTCTTCATCATCTTCGATTTCTTCAAGGTTCTCGACTACCGACATCGGAGCGCATGTGCGCTTTGCATAGTCGATCAGTTCCTGTTTGGTCGCAGGCCACGGAGCGTCGTCCAGATGGCTTGCCATTTCAAGTGTCCAGTACATGATGCTTTTATTTTATTTGTTTTTGTAGAAAATAGTCAAACGGTTCGTCCTTATGGTCCTGGACGATGCTGTAAGCCTCTTCAAGGACATCTTCCAGTCCCATTTCACGGAGCGAATTTTCGACGAAGGCAAGTGAGGCATCTTTTTCTTCGCGGATGTCGAACTGATGGTCGGCTGTTTCTGTTCCGACCTCTATGACCGCACCTTCCTTGTCTATGCGGATCCATTTCAGTTTCTGGCGCTCCCCTTCAATGAAGAGGTGCGGCATGGAGGTGTCAAGATCGTAACTGCCTTTTTCGAAGTGGACCGTTTTGACTCCCCTTTCGTGAAGGAAGGCGCCTACAGCCGATATAGCCTTCGCCGTGAAATGGTCTTTTATAACGGAGACGACATTGTCAAGGATGCCGTTCAGGGTACTGATGTTGTAGGCACCGTAGTCGTTGTGTGTAAAGAGGCTGACGCCTTCATCCGTGACGATCTCCAGTTCCGTTCCGCATATCTTTATCCGGTCAATCCTTGAATTGTTCGCGAAGTCATGCCTGTCGAACCAGACTATTTCCGTGAAGTCTTCCGAATTCCTGCTGAAGGTCATGGATTCCATGTTCTCTTTCTTCAGTGTCCTGATTATCTCTGAGATTATGTCTTGCCTGAGACGGTTTTCCTGCATGCAGAACGGCTCTTCTGGAGCAGTTATGGCTCTGACATAGTACTCCTGGTCGTTGAACATATCGTCATTGATCTTCTCCGCAAATTCCTCCGGAGTCATCCTGAGGATGGGAAGACCGCCGACTGTTACGTTGTTTTCATAAGCGGCGACAAGTTCATTGTCGCTGATGTTTCTATGCATGTCTATCGGGAATGCATAGATGACTGTTTCATTTGGTTTCATTTAACAATATGTTTAATTCTGTCAATCCTTCAGCATAGACAACAAGTTGCTGGATGCCGTAGTTGTCTTTGTACGACAGGAACTGTGTTTCGTTAATGGTCACGCTGGCTCCGCCGAGTTGACTCCAGTTCCCTTTGAACATGCATTCCTTGTCGCGTATTGTCGCCTTGATCGCCCAGTTCTCGTTAGTATTGGCGACATTACCGGACGTGCCATGGGAACTGAGCATTGAGGACACTTCACGAAGTTCTACATTCGTATAGTGCATCAGGACATAATTCATTGCTGTCTTGAACTTATCCTTCAGACCGATGTCGTGCCAGCGGATACCTGAAGGTCCCTTGTAACAGACTGCCCTGAGTTCGTTGGTGAGGATGGTGGTGAGTCTGTCGATTTCTTTTATTGTTTCCATAAGTATGTTTTAGACATTCTGTATTTTTCCTGAGATGATGACCAGTTCAGGACCGATGAGGTCCTTTGAGAATGATGGTAACGGTGCCTGTTTTTCTGACCAGTCGTAGGTTTGGTATCTTTCTTTAGAAAGGTACCCATTAAGAGTGCTGCGAAGGCCATACTTCTCAAGTACTCTGTACCATTCATGTGGCTGATGTTTTTTGAGGAAATTCGCTTTTCGCCATTTTCCGTTTACGAGGATGAAACAGTCATATCCAAGTTCTTCAAGAGTTCTTGTATCTTCTGTGGTATTATAACCGTCTCCTTTACACGTATTCAGGACAAGGTCATCCGGTATGTTGACACGGATGAAACTATTTGAATACTTGTTTTTGGATATTAGTCGGTAACAGTTTATCTGTTTGGAACCTTGGGCTGTTCCATTGGTTATATATCTGTGTCTCATCGATATGATTCTTGAACTTCGTATATCTTATCTATTAGTTGGTTTTCTGTGTCCATGGAGGCCTTTACTGCAAGGCTGTCGGCCATCTCGTTGTATTGATTGCCTGCATGACCCTTTATCCAGGTGAATTTTACTGTATGGCCGCTCATTTTTGCCTTGCTTATGGCTTCCGTCAGTTTTTCCCATAGGTCAGGGTTGGCTGTCTTGGCAAAGCCTTTGGCGTTCCATGATGTAAGCCATCCCTTGTTGATGGCGTCAGTGACGTATTTCGAGTCACTGATTATTTCTATGTCCGTAGGTTGTGAACGGTACAGGTTAACTGCGTCGATGGCAGCCATGACCTCCATTCTGTTGTTTGTTGTAAGACGGTATCCTGAACTTTGTTTCTGGATATCGTCTTCGTTACCGTTCATGATACGGACAAGACCCCATCCACCCGGGCCAGGGTTTCCCGAACATGCCCCGTCGGTGTAGATCTTTTCTTGTGCACGTTTGGTAGGAATATTTTCTCTGCAGACAGTTTCCGCATTGGTCTTTGCATTGCGGAGGATTTCGAGGACTTTTGTGTCCTGAGGTGATGATGCTTCTTTCATCATCTCTATTGCAGCGTCGAGAATCTTCAGAGCCGCGCGGGTGGTTGGGTTTATATTTTTCATATTTTTGCTTGTTAGAATGTTTAAGATTTTACTGGGACTTCTACCCTGAAGTCAAAGGAATAGCGTCCTATAACCAAGTTTTCCCATTATCTCGAGAAATCTTGATTGAGAGTATGGCCTCTATGTTATAGAG
This sequence comes from Bacteroidales bacterium, assembly GCA_017471965.1. Lineage (GTDB taxonomy): Bacteria > Bacteroidota > Bacteroidia > Bacteroidales > UBA932 > Cryptobacteroides. Next base: position 46,971 of record JAFURF010000006.1, on the reverse strand, counting down.
AACCGCTACCGTTCCCGTTGTTACGGACGGATAAATTCGGTTTCCATGTTTATCTCCTTTTTTGGAACGGTTCATAAACTCTACTTTGGAGCCATATTCCCAAAGCAGGTCATTTGAAACCTCTATGGCAATAATAGTGTTGCCATAGTGTTTCTTATTATATGGCCTATTGGCATCCTCTAATGAGGTCACACAATAAACCCCTGCTCCAGATTCTATTCTGTGGCCTTCTGTTTTAACTCGAAAGCCTTCTGAAAGAATCTGTTGGGCGTTATCCCATTTTGTTCTATGATATAAAATCTTATTTTTCATATTTTTAAAAGTTAGAGGGAAGTACGGAAGTCTTCCCGATTCTGAGTGAGAGGTAAAAACAAAAGCCCTGCTTGGGCAAGTCCTCCCGCAGGGTGAGCGGAGCGAAACTTGCCTTTGCAGGGCTTTGTTTTACTGGAAATGCTTTTTGAGATTATTCATAGATCACGATTTTGTTGTATGTGTATGTCCTTTCCTTGAATCCGCTTGGACGTCCGTTGTATTCTTGCAGAAGATTCGGGGTAATCTTATGTGTAAGGAAGTCGACGGTATAGTCCTTGACGTATGCCGTTATATGTCTTTCGGGAATGTGCTCCCCTGTCTGCTTGTTCACATATGAAGGTCGGATGATCTTGACCTTTGTTCCTGGCGGGAACGGGGCATTCGTACGGATGTATTCCTGTTTGAGTCTTTTTTCTTCCGCCCTGAGGTTCTTGAGGGCTGCGATGTATTCCTTTCTGGTCATCAGTCTTTCATTTCGGGGTTGTCGTATATGTTGCCCGTGACTTCTATCTCGAATTCGGCATAGGCATGTTCTTCCAGCCAGACTACGGATGTGGCGTCGAATTCATAGCCGCAGTCTTCGGGAAGACTGACGGTGAAGGCTGATGACAGGTCGCCGACCTTGGTTTCGTATTCGGTTTCCCATCCCTCTTCGCCGTCAGGGTTCCTGTATCGACATATCCTGACCGTCAGGATATCTCCGGAAAAGACCTTTACGCCTTTGCAGTCGGTAAGTCCTGTCCAGATGCTTACAGTTTCCGGCTGAACGCATGTCCGCCTGTATGCGACCTTGCCGTCCTTGTCGAGATACATGGATATGATTTCAGGGTAATGCCCCTTGTGGTCGAACAGGCTTCCATATATCCAGGCGCCCGTTTCAAATTCTTTTCCTCTGAAAAGGAACTGTTCTGTTTTGGTTTTGTTCATATATTGTTCAGTTACCGAATTCATATATCAGTCGACTTGTCTTCTTTGTGCATTCGGCCTTGAAGACATACATGGGACTGTGCTGCCAGCCATGCATCTCGTAAGGCTGTGACATCCTTCCTGAGATGAACTTCATCTTCCTTGAAGCACAGTATCTCTTGCAGATTGCCTTAAGGTCTTTTCCGTTCATGTCATACGGCAGGGATGTCACCCAGCACTCGCGGACCTTTTCATGATCCGCTCCGTTCATACGTACTCCTATTTCGGTATCGGATATCGTGTCAGTGTATTTCTCCTGAAGCATTTGTGCTACGTTTCAAAGTTTCAGAACTGAGGGATGTTCATTCTTATGTGCAGCATGTCGATGGCTCTGTCATCGGCTCTTGTCTTTCCCGGAGGGGTGAACTGGTATTCTGTTTCCCTTGCGAGGGCGCAGACGATCATTTTCGGAAGGCGGTAGTTATCTTCAGTGTTTTCGAAGTCTATGTGACCGCTTTCGAGAAGCGCATCCAGTTTCTTCTCCATGGTCTTTCTGTTGTCATCAAGCATTTCGATGACCTTCTTTCTGATGCTTTCCTTTGTTGTCGGCATGGCTATTTGTCTTTTTTCTTTTTGTACATTATGAAGTTGATGATGGCCGCTGGCCAAGCGAGCCAGCACATCAGTATGTTGAACCAGGAATCTGAGACCGAGTCCTTGTGTAGGCCTTCGTAATATCTGAAATGAAGTCTGTCGAATACATTTATTCCGATATGCAGATAGATTACCAGGAAAAGGATGGTGAGCATCATCTCTTGCAATCCTTTTTGCTGAGCGATGATAATACCGGCCATCCATGCAAGGTATATCACAAGAGTGATCAGGTAGAATGTCAGTTTATTCTTCATGTTGGAATTTTTTGAGTTTCATTTTTATTCGGCGTCTTTCTGAACTTTTGTCGATTACCGGTTCCAGATATTCCATCCTGAATTTTCTCGAGTATGTTTCTCCTCCGTATCCGGTAAAGGGTTTCAATCCGTAGGGGCGTAACTTTCGGTGTCGCCACTTGAACTTGAGATGGAAAGGGCATGGCAGCCCTTTTTCTGTAAGTTTGTAGTAGGTTTGCGAATAGTCCATCAGGTCGCCTGTGCTATGTCTCTGATGTCGTGATCTGCTCATGGTCTTTCTGTTTGAAGATTTCTGAAATGTCGGCGTCTATCTTTTGAAAATTTTCTACTAGTTTCTTGCTTTCAATTGTTGTCAGGTCTCTTCTTAGTTTGATTTCGCGAAACTTTATTTTTCGGAACCGATAGATGTTCTTGATCAGTTCAAGTATCGGTATTTTTACCCATGGACTTGGCTTTGGGATTTTTGGACATGATTTCCCGAAGATTTTAGGAAACTTCGTGTCGTCTCCGGATAACAGCCAGTATTCGTATGCTCCGAAATATTTTATCATATTGGTTATTAGGACTGCTATTGCCAGATTTACACAGTATTCGCCATTGTATTCGATTGCAACGTATGGCATTGCAGGACAATTATATGTCTTGCTAACCGCTATGACTTCTTTCCAGTTGTGGTTCAACAGTCTTATCAGATGCGGAATGGAAAAGAATTTCCCTTGATTGTATTGCTCAAGAAATTGCAGGCAACCGGCCATGTATGCCAGTTGGAATTCCTGAGTCCCATCTCTTGGACCATCGTATATTAATGTTTTCATTATTCTTTCTGCAATTTCTACGGCATATTCCAATGACGGCTTATCCTTTTGGATCGGGTTGCATCTAAGGATGTCAATATTGTTTTTCATATTAGTACCATTTTTTTGCATAGCGTCTATATTCTTCGAGTGTTGCAAGGTTCTTATCAATCATGTTTAGGATTCTTTCAGAATCTATAGGTGTCTGCGGACAGAGAGTATATGCTGGGTATCCTGGACCTGATATCTGATGTTTGTCGTCGAAGGTATTGTCCTTCCACCAGTTGTATTTTCCTTCAGGCGTTTCCTTGTACCAGACAATGAGTTTTGCTTCATGCCACATCAAGTCGCCGTTCGGAAGGAAATTGATGGAGAAGACGTGTCTTTCTTCTTTTTTTTCGTATCTCAAGTCATGTTTTCTTGAGAGTTCTTTTATTTTTTCCTCTATGTTATTTTTCATGGTTTATTTCAGTCATTTTGCCGCAGTTGACACAAACCATTGCGGTAAGTTCTGCCGTGTAGTATTTCAGTTCGATATCTTCTTCTCGTCCGGATTCAAACGGCTCCGGATCCGGATTGAAATTGAAGGTTCTTGATACAAGTGAAAGTTTTCCACCACATGCCTTGCATTTGGGAATGTTGTCTGTTTCCGGTTCCGGAAGATTCAGAAAATTTTGATCTATCATGCATTCTCTGATGTAATACTCTATGGCATTTATGATTTCGTCATAATGCTTTTCGAAAGGATATTCTTCAAGAATATTCTGTACGACCGTTCCGCGATCTTCTTCAGGGAGCAGTTCCGCAAGACGATGGAATGACCATGAATAAACATCTGTAGGAGTCAGGCTGTAGACTGCTACAAAATCCGCAGTTTCTTTTTTAAGGCCGAGAGCGAGCAGCCTTTGGGATTGTTCTTCGTTTGTTCTGTTCTGGCTCTTGAAGTTGAATTTTCTCATTTCTTTATTTTCCATATAGTGCTTGATAGATTTCTTTCTCATCCGTTTTCTTTAATTGCTCGAATGGAATATTCATTCTCATTCCGTATTCCAGAATTTCTTCCTTGTTTTTATATTTTTCTTGAATTCTTATCAGTTCTGCGCCGAAGTCGAAGCCTTCGCCGTATTTTCTGATAATTTGGTCTGCAAGGATGTCGAGTGTCGATATGTCCTTGAATATCTTTCCGTCGAATAGTTTTGAAAAATTAGTTTCTAGGGAGTATTCTCCATTGTTTAGACCTAACAGATAGTAAGCAAAGTTGAGTCTGATTACATATCTCTTGTATCTGAACCAGGCTGTAAGTTTACAAGCGACATATAGATAGTCTCCTGCAATTTTCTTCTTTGTCTTGAGTTTTCGATTTTTTCTTGCGTCAAAATCGTTTTTTGTGAAGAGGTGTATAAACATTTTTTATCATTTAAAGATGAATTCCGTATGTTCTTTTGCCATTTTTATGGCTTTCTCGTGGTCGAAAGCAAGTTGCGGCAGCGCGTCTGTTGGGAACCACATTATTTCGGCAGCGTCGTCAGATGCCTTTGCCTGTATATCATCCCAGGTATGTGCCGTGAAGACAAACGACACGGTTCTTCCTCGCGGGTCTCTTTCCGGCTGGTCAAGGTATCCGCAGAATAGGGGTTTTGAGATCATGGTCTTGTTGATACTGGTCTCTTCCTCGAGTTCTCTGACAGCACATGATTCTGTTGTTTCCCCCATGTCCATGTATCCGCCAGGAAGGGCCCATGAACCTTTGAACGGTTCATTCTTCCTTTTGATGAGGAGAATTTCTGCGATTGTTTTTGATAATCTAAATACAACCATATCAGCAGTTATCATCGGCCTTTCATATTCGTATGTATACCCTTTTTTCATATTTTTAAAAGTTAGAGGGAAGTACGGTAGTCTTCCCGATTTTGTGGGAGAAATAAAAACAAAAGCCCTGCTTGGGCAAGTCCTCCCGCAGGGTGAGCGGAGCGAAACTTGCCTTTGCAGGGCTTTGTTTTATTGAGAGTGTCTTATGAGGCGGTTCATGATGTATGGTGGATTCAATTTGATTCTTCTTTCATCTTTTCTATCATGGCATGTGCGATTCCTCCTGCGTTGGTAATACATTCGCGGAATCATTCCAGGTCGCCGTTCTTGATTCCGTTCGTGGTAATCAGGGCGGCAGTGAATTCTATTGTGGCCTTGTGCTTGAGTTCTTCCCAATACTTGGTTTCGAATTCGGGTTTTTGACGGGAATCGGCTCCGACGATGCCGACCAGGGTGCTTCTTGTTTTGGGGAACATCTTGTCCAAGTCGGATGTACGTTCGACTTTTTTCCCGAGAAGTTCCTGTACGTCCCACTGGATGTTCAGAGTGCATACTTTTTCAATGATATTCTGACCAGTTTTGAGATGCATCTGTGAGATGTCGTCAAGCATGATGAACGGTGAGTACTCCCTGTCGGAGTACAGGTCTTCGATGATTCTTTCGCTGGTAGATCCTGTCGGTGGATAATAGGGTATTTCTGCCTTGTCAAAGTCGTCACCTGTGAGCATCCAGTCATTGACTATTGAGATTCTTCTGGTCAGCAATATTCCTATACTTTCGATAAATTCGCACAGATACTTTTTAACTGTCTCATTTTCAATTTGAAGTCTCTGTAGGAAGTTATTTTCTCCTGTTGTGTTCTTATGCAGGACTTCAAGAACCTCATCAGGGTTCTGCTTGAAGAATTCCCTGAGATGCGGAATCGTGCAGTATTTGGTGTTTCCTATTTTTTTGAACATTAGTATTGCCAAGGCAATAAAATCTATCTCGTATTTGTTTTTTACTTCAAAATCATCGTAAGATTGGTATTTTGGAGAGATATGGAAAACGATTTTAGCAGCAACTTTTCTTGCTGTCTCGTCATTGTCGATGTATCTTGCATCGATTGGATTACATCTTTTGATGTGTCTGTACTGTTTCATTTTTTGTTTTTATTAGTTTTGTTGCTTCTTTTAGGCGGAATTCAGCCTGCCTCCTGATAAGGTCAGGCAGGGTCTCGAAAGGCCGTCTCTGAAGGAAGGGGATGCTGATTCTGTAAGTATTGTTTCTAACAAGTGTATCGAATTCCTCTTCATTCATGTCATACACGATGCCCGCAGTGGCATCACACCCGCATTTCATGCAGACTCCGTCATCGAATTCGAAAGGCATGGTGCATTCGCATCCGGGACATTCGTCGAGAAAGAACGATATGTCACCTGACAGATGACAATAACGCCTCATCATCATGTCGGCTTCGATGATTTTCAGATCAAAGTTACAGGCCGCTTCCTGCGGGTAAAGGTCAGTGTTGTTCATGAGTCATCGTTTTGAATATATCGTAATCGGAGTCTGCAAGTGCATCTGCGGTTCCGTACGTTTCTGCTTGCTCGTATAGTTCCTCTCGTGTCAGTCTTGCCGCATCCAGCACGCTGTTCTTGAGGTAGACCTTACGTACAGGAATCGGCCATGTAGACATGTAAAGTACGTCTAATATGAAGTCGCGGACATCATTCTGACTGTAATTTCTCTGGCCGCCGGTCAGAAGGCCGATCTTGTACATGTCGCAGATTTCTTTTGTGCGTATGATCATCTCCAGGCTTTTCTGGATATCAATGACCGGCTCTATGGATGCGAATGTCCGGATGCCTTTGTCGCTCAGTATCTGCATCGCCTCTATCCTTTCGTCATTGGACGCAGCATTTGGTTCCATCTCGTCCATTCCTGTGAGTGTGAATCCTACGCAGAGTCTTTCGCGGAATTCCTTGCAGTTCCATAAGGCAGCGGTGTACGGTTCATTAAGCCATCCGACACATTTGGTCAGGATGGTTACCGGTACTCCTGCAGCCAGGGCGAACAGTACGCAGTCGTAGTGGACATTCCATGTGGAAAGCAGGCACGGGTCGGTTGTGAATGACAGGAAGATGCCTCCGTCACGAATTATATCCGACCTGTTCTTTATTAGTTCATATCTGAAGGTCCAGATGGCATGATGCTCGTCCTTGAAGCACTTCTTGAGTTCCGGTCTGTCTCCTCCCATTGCATGTTCCAGGATCCCCTTCTTGCAGTAGCAGTAGGTACAGCCGTTGGAGCATCCTACATAAAGGTTCGCAGCCCATCTTGCATATTCTCCCGCCTTACCCTTCGGGCGGTAGATTGCCTTTCCTGAGAATTCTTTGGTTCTGGTTGTCATGTCTTGCAGATGTCAGATTGAAGTGTATTTTGTCAGATGGCCTCTTGGACATGTCCCATGCTTGAAGTGCATTACAGACATGCCCCTGTATTCTACAGGGGTTTCAAGAGACAGTGTCGTCACGATGTGACCGTCGTAGACATATTGTTGGAATGTTGCCGGACGGTCGGTCTTCGGAAGGTCCCATGTTCCCCAGTTGACGGTGTTCAGGTATGCGAGAACGATTCGGATGTTTTCAGGAGTCAACTGTATCGTTCTGTTTTCTCCGATGAGTTTTCTGTAGGCCAGTTCCTTTTCCTTGTTCTTCTTCGCTGCCGCATCCTGTTGCAGTCTGTATTATTGTTTCAGTTCCTTGCGGCGGCTCTCCCCTGCTTCCTTCAGGGATGCGAATTCCGTCGGTTCTGATTTTGCCAGTACGATGTCGAGTCCGCCCATCTCCTTGACCCACTTCTCCGGTTCACGAAGATCGTTGGAAAGGACTTTTCCGTCGTTTACGGCGAAATGTTTTACTCCGCTGTTTGTCCTTATCCTGTATATCATAATTTTGTGTTTATAGTGTAAGGTTTTCTTATTTTGATGGCGAACGTATCAGGCACTCATAAGTTTCTGTGCCAGTGTTTCGGCCCATACTTTCGGAATGATGGTGACTACGGCATTGCCGATGTATTTCTTTCTTTCGGCCTGTGTTCCGACAAGGATGTAGTCCCTCGGGAATCCCATGATCATCTTCAGTTCCGTTTCGTCAAGCATCCTCATCGTGATGTCGACGATGCCGTACATGGCCATGAATTCCTTTATCTTTACGATTGTCTCGCTGTCTTCAGGATAGATTTCATATATCATCCTGTCACCGTCGGTCCGGATGAAGGAAGGAAGTGTTCCGGACGACGCCGTGTCTATCAGATAAGGCGGCTTCTTGTCCATCTTGGCGATGAGGGTGAAGCATGGCTTGTTTATTGAGGCGCCTTCACATCCGAACTGCGGGTTCATGAGGAATCTTCTTTCCGGAACCTTTGGCTGGTGACACTGTATGATCTTCTGTTTAGGATTCTGTGTGATCGTCATGCACGGCACATCGATTGACGCCGGAGTTCCGTGTCCGTACTGCATGTCGACGAACGCAAGTTTGTCCTTTGTCGTAAGCGTCGGTGCAGGACGCATGATATCCTGACACCCTCCGTTACTGTAGTAGGTCATGATCAGCGCATGATGGTCTCTGCAGGTTATGGCTCCTGCAGGGCCTTCAAGAGAGATGTTCTTTCCTGCCGGATCTCCGGAGAACTGTTTAGACAGAAACATTGCTTTTGCCACTCCAAGCCTGTTCTGTGTCGTCACTACAGGACATGGCTCGTCTATGCTCGGTGCGTGGTAAATTCCATTTCTTTTCATAGAATTCCACTTCATAAGGAATGCATCCTTTCCTCCAGCCACGAACTTGACAAGTCCGGCGTATATTCTCTTGAGCGTGGCGTCTACCAGAGGTTTCTTTCTGTCGAAGATGGACTTGCCTTCTTTCTCGAGGTCCAGCACGTCCTTGACGGCTTTCCATGGTTCGAGGGTGCCGAAGATGCCGTCTTTGGGAGTCTTTTCATGAGTCGCTTCAGGGAATGCTACCGGAAGGCCTTTCTGTGCGAAGATGCCGAAGAAACGCTTCCTTGAGGTATAGGCTCCATAGTTGGCGGCATTGAGTATCCTGTAGTCAAAGGAATAGCCCCTTCTGCAGACCTTGTTCACCCAGAGCATGTAGAGCCGCCCCGCATCCTTGCTGACCGGCTTTCCGTTTTCGTCCAGGTCTCCCCAACTCATGAATTCTTCGACATTCTCGATCTGGATGTATTCAGGTTTCAGTTCGTCTATGTATCGGAAAAGATGTTCGGCGAGGGTCCTGCTGTCCGCGTCACGCGGCAGGCCTCCCTTTGCCTTGGAGAAGTTGGTGCATTCCAGTGAGGCCCAGAGGACGACCTTGGCGTCAGGATGCATTTTTCTTTGCTTCCTTACATGTGCGGCAAGGCCTGTAAGGTCCAGCGTCCGGATGTCTTCCGTGAAATGCAGCGCATCCGGATGGTTTGCCAGATGGGAGGCGATTGCATTCTTGTCGTGATTGACGCAGGCTATCACCTTCGCACACTTGGAGTTGTTCAGCGAGGCCATCTCGACGCCGGTGCTGGTTCCGCCTGCACCGCAGAAGAGGTCTACATATAGTAATCTGATGTTATCCATTAAAATCTTTATCTTATAACTTGTTTTTATTATTCAGATGGCGTACTTGTTTCCATTATCGAAAGATCTTCGATTTCTGCTTCCCAATCGCAGGAGTCTTTTTCTTTGATATTGTCTGCTATCCATTCCAATGCCTTTGCCGCCTTGTCATCATTACAGGTGTTGTACGTAGTGATTTCACAAGGGAAGTTATCCTGAACATGCTCAAGTGCTTCTGCAATATCGGTACTGACGTTGCATTCCATGCATGCTTCATAGGTCACCTTTACTCTGATGTCAATTCTTTTTGTCTTTTTTTCTGGTTTCATATCTATTCATTGTTTGCGGCCTTGCGCAGCCTTCTGTTTCTTCTTTGTCTCGATCGTTTCGAGAACGGTTTCCTGCCCGGGCATTCTTCCTTCGTCATCTGGAAAAGGAACTTGCCGGTTACCCTGCAGGTGCTTCGCCTTACCATGTCAGGTGCCATCATGCAGCCGCGCAGTGAGCATTCTCTACATATCATCTTTGCCATAGTCTCTTTGTTTTTCTTCGAGAGGACATTGCCTGAGCCTGAGTATATTGATAAGGCGTCCTGATCCCAGGTCGTATCTTGACGTCTTGCGTCCTTTTCGTGCACAGCACATGTAATCGACATTCCTCTTGATTTTTCGTCTGTACAGATGCGGGCAGTCCTTATACAGGCATTTAAGAAAGTCCATCGTTTTTATTGTTTAGATTTCTCTATAGTTTTTTTGTATATAGGGCAACGATTCTTGTACTTACACCGTCCTGTCTTTGCCTCGTCAAATCGTTGTGCCCAGAGTGTTGCATATTCTTTTGTTCCAGGTTCTGTTTCTTGATTAATGAATTGGACGAGTTTTATACAGAAGAATCCTTTTTCATTTGATTTTTCGTCGATTATCTCGACGATTCCATGTCCTTTAGGTTTACTCATAGTTTGAATTCCAAGGCATTGTCGTTGATGTTCTGGCTGACGAACTGCAGAAGCAGTTCAGGGTCGTTCAACTGGCCTATCATCCTGTTGGCTTTGCAGATGAACTTTACAAGTTGCACGAACAGGTAGGCGTTTTCTTCGGTTGCGTCGACTTCCTTGATTTTCTCGTACTGTTCGTGTCCCATCTTATTGAGGCACTTGAGCCATGATACGTATCCCTTGTCAAGATCCCTGTCGAAGCAAGAACAGAGTTCATATAGGATTGTTTCCTTTCCGTTTCTGTAGGTGTATGTCTTCTTCTTGAAGACCTGACAGTAGACCTGGACCGAGAACGGCTCCGGATAGATATCCGAAAGGTGATGGGTACCGTTGCGCCATCTGTTGTCCTTGTCCCAGTTTTTCCTGAGGTGGTCGGGAAGCCAGTTGCCGTTTGGATACACCTCGTAGTTGTCGTCCTTGTCTCCTTCACAGTAACTGCATGCGGTCTTGATGGCATATCTTATTACCTCCTTTTCTTCAGTCAGTTCACATGACACGGTATCCTCCAGGAATTTCCTGAGTTTCCTTTCAAGGTCGTCGTATCTGTCCGCGGCAAAGCCGGACAGGGCTGACTCCGAAGGCATGTCCGGGAGATATTTTCTCAGTTTCTCCGCTTCATCTTTGGAAATCTTGGCTGTGAATATCCCTGCCTTGGATACATTCACATCAACATTTACCGATATGTAGTTCCTGTCAATGTCCTTGGCAGAAATCTTGATTGTTCCGACTTTAGGCATCTTTTTCGTTTTTTAGTGTGTAAGTGATTGCGTCAAGAACGGTTGACGACCCTTTCCATGGTCTGTCGCCTATCTCTTCTATCAGAGCGCCCTTTACGTAATTTGTTGCCGCCGTTACGTTGAATTCCTGCGGGATTCCATCCTCGCGGCATTCTTTTTCAAATTCGTCCTCGTATACCCACATTGTCTTTGTGAGGACAACCTTGATCTTATAGGCTTTGTATCGTCTTTTTGGCATGGTGGTCTATTCTTTTGGAGGTTCGATGAGTTCGTTGATGAAGGCGGAAGGCTTGCTCTGCGTCCTCTTGCCGAAGCGGAGTCTTTCATCGGCGCTGGTGATGAAGAGATGCTTCTTGGCTCTGGTCACGGCGACATAGAACAGTCGTCGTTCTTCTTCTTCCTCTTTCATGTCACCGTCTATCTCGATCGGGAACAGTCCCTGTTCCATTCCGGCAATGAATACGCAGCCGAATTCCAGACCCTTCGAGCAGTGTACGGTCATCAGGGAGACCTTGTTGGAGTCATCGCTGTCTGTGTCGGCATTGCTCAGGAGCATCACGTTCTGGAGATATCCTTCCATCGTGCTGCTGGCCTGGAAGCGTTCGTCCATATCCTTGTTCTGGCCGTTTATGTCCTCCTCGTAGGCTTTGACGGAGTCCACAAGTTCACGGATGTTTTCCGCTCTCTGCTTTGACTCGTCTGAAGCGCTGTTCTTGTATTCGTTGTAGAAGTCTACAGCCGATGATATGGCATATGCGGTCTTGTATGCGGTTTCGTTCAGGGCGAGATCGTTGAATTCGGCTATTAGGCGCTTGAATTCCTCCAGTCCTAAATATGCTTTTTTTGACAGACCTGCTGAATATATCTCAGGCATGTTGATTGCCTTCCACATGGATACATTCTGCCATGTTGCCAGTTCTGCGATCTTCTTTACTGCAGCAGCACCGATTCCTCGAACAGGCTTGTTTATGACTCTGATAAATGATTCGTCATCGTCAGGGTTCACTGAAAGGCGGAAGTAGGCTAGAAGGTCTTTCACTTCCATCCTCTCGAAGAACGAGACTCCGGAATAGATGACGTACGGAATCCTCTTGCGGATCAGGCTGTCTTCAAGGGCTCGCGACTGCGAGTTCGTCCTGTACAGGATAGCGAAGTCCTTGTAGTCCATTTTCTCGTACTTCATCTTGTTCAGGATGACGGTCGATATGAAGTCGGCCTCGTGCTTCTCGTTACGGCACGCGTTCACCTTTATTGCGGATCCGCGTTCAGCACTGCTGAAGCATGTCTTCGGTATCCTGTTCTCGTTGAAGGCTATCAGACGGTTGGCGGCATTCACGATGTTCTGAGTCGACCTGTAGTTCTGTTCCAGACGGATGACCTTAGCCCCTTTGTACTCGTCCTTGAAGCGGAAAATGTTCTCTATCACGGCACCTCTGAAGGCATATATGGACTGTGAGTCGTCTCCTACGACGCAGATGTTCTTGTTGTTGACTGTCAGACGCGAGAGGATTGAGTACTGTGCTGTATTTGTATCCTGATACTCGTCGACAAGGATGTAGTCGAACATCGACGCAATCTCGTAACTGACCGAAGGGTTCATGGCCATGAGGATGTCCGTGTGCAGCAGGATGTCGTCGAAGTCCATCGTCTGGCTTCTGAAGCAGGCGTTCCTATATTCCAGAAATATCCTGTATACGAGCGGACGTCCGCATGCCATGTCCCTTTGTCTGCGGTTCATGTCCTGAGCGTACATGTCGGCGGTGACGAGGTGGTTCTTGGCCGAAGATATGATGTTGCGGATACTTCTGGCATCGTATTTCTTTTCGAGGGCCTTGTAGTATTTGGCCTGTTCCTCGGTCATCTTGTCGTCTTCCGGCTTGTCGGCGAAGACGACGGCCTTGATGCAGCGTTTCAGACACGACAGGGAATCATCTTCGTCTAATATTGTGAAACTGCTTCTGAAACCCAGGTAATGTGCATAGGGACGTAGGAACGTGATGAAGACGGAATGGAACGTACCCATCCTGAGTCTTTTTGCCGAATCACCTTCCATGTCGACGATCCTGGACTTCATCTCTTCAGCGGCCTTCTTGGTGAAGGTCAGGGCCAGTATCCTTTCCGGTGGAACTCCCAGTTCCATCAGGAGTGCGATTCTGGCGGTGAGCACGCTGGTCTTGCCTGATCCGGCACCGGCGATGACCAGTTCGGGACCGTTTATGTTCATCACGGCCTCCTTCTGAGGAGGATTGAGACGGTCCAGTATTTCTATCAGGCGCGGACTGAGTTGCATAATAACCTTTTTATGATTTTTAGGCTGTTTTAATAACCATTCATTGTAAAAACAGGCCTTTTTAATATTTTTTCAAAGATAATGTTTTTTATTTTCAGAGCAATATTTACTCTGATTCTCCGAAAAGAGGAGAGACGATTTCCCTGGCGATCTTCTCAGCCTGGGACGAAGCGCTGATGACGAGCCGGACGTCCCTGTTCATCTGGGCTATCCATTCCTGACACTTTGCCTGTGTATTCTCCGAGGCTTCTGTTCTTTCAAGCCCTACTGCGTTAAGCAGCATCGAGGCTCCGATCTCGATGACAAGGGCTTCCTTTATCTCGTCCGCCTTGCTGCGGGACTTCTGCGAAGCGTCGTCAACCGTGGCGCTGACGATCTGGACGAAGACGGCATTGTAAAATTCCTCTTCTGTACGGAACTGGTCCTTGTTCGGAACGGTGATCGTGCGGTTTGCATTGTCGTATCCGCAGCAGTCCACTCCGGACACATTGAGGATCAGTCCTTTTTCCCTGCAGGTGTTCTCTATGATGAATTCCGCGTAATCGACGGGATTCTGGGCCGGCTTAGTGTCGGTCTTCTCACACAGCGTCTTAACGCCTTCTGTCTGGGATATATGATATACCCAGTCATGCTTCAGGTAAGGGACTTCAAGATGGGAGATGTCCTTTCCTTCGCTCTTGAGTTGTTCCGCCTTGGCCTTGTTTTCCTTCGGTACGAAGAATCCGTACTTTACTATCAGGTGTCCCTTTGCCCCTTTGAGTACGTGTCCTCCCGCTTCACGGCATTGGTTGAAGGTCATGTATTCTCCCGGCTGCATGAGGATGAACCTATTGATGCCGTTATATGGTTTACGGCTCTTATAGTTTATGACATCCTCTTTGTATGGAGCATTCCATGGCTTTCTCCATGGGATATCGCCTTCTGCAAGACGCATGACGATTCTTTTCGTCACCTCCTTGTATACGTCCATCGGTTGCTTCTTTGTCGATGTGGAAGCGGACGTGCGTGTTGTTGTGTTCATTTTTTTAATTTTTATGAATGAAAGATAGGGAAGGTTACTTCCCGGTTATACGGGTCAAAGAAAAATCCTTCGCGCCTAAGGCAAGTCATGGCCCGAAGGGTGAGAGAGGCGTCTGCCGAACGAAACTTGCAATGGCGGAAGGATTTTTTGAATCAATGTTTTTTGAGTATATAGAATTTTTGTAAATGGAACGAAGCGGAGGGATGCTTCATTGTGTGCGTATGACGTACCAAAGGCGCGTAGCGCGACTGCAACGGAGTTGCCGGCGCATCTTGGATCCTCTTTTTTTACTTGACCAGTAAAAAAAGGGAGATGCATGATGCCTTGTTCCATAATGTGGGATGAGTGACATGTTCAAAAAAAAGCAGGAACGGCTTGCCGCTCCTGCTTATATTTTTGGGGAGTAATTTTCCATCTGGTATGCGGAAATAATTATTCTTTGACAATCTTCAGATTATCAGTGATTATTTCATTGTAATTTCTCTCGGTACCATCTGCGGCGGTATACCTTTGCGTTCTGAGTCTTCCTGTAAGGTGGACTCTGCATCCTTTCTGGAGGTCATCAAGAGAAGGGCCGTCTTCCTTCTGCCATGATGTGACGTTATGCCAGGTGGTTTCGGATACTATGAAGCCGTCGTTCTTGACGAACACGCATTCAGTAGCGACGGAGAAGTTGGCGACCTTGAGGCCTTGCACTTCGTTTAGGCGGACTGTGCCGACCTTTCCGCAGATTTCTATCCTGTTGATGTCTTGGTGTTGCATAGGATTTATTGATTTTTTTGTTTTTGATATTCTATGACTTTTTCTTTTAAGATGTTTTCAGCAATAGAAACATTCGCTTTCTTTTGTTCTAGTTTTGCTTGAATTTTTAATAGTTTTGGATCATTCTTTTCGTCAAAGAACATATTATCTGCATTTGCTTTTATATATTCCTGAATATTCTTTTCCTGTTTAGCAATCTGTCCTTTTAGGCTGATCAGACGATATAGGCAGGAATTAAAGCCGTAGTCTAATCCGCTGTTTTTATCATAATGACTTTCTGTTGTAATTATGTGTCGGCGTGGGTTTTCGCATATCAGTTTTGCACGTCTCCAGTTTATGACCCATGCCCAACGTTCCCTGTCTTTTCTTTTTATGTCATATGTATATAGTATTTCAAGTTTGTCATTATTCCTATAGCATAGGTTGATTCTGATTCTAGGTACAATCATAAGTTCTTTTTCTGCTTTTGCTATGTCTTTTGCATATTGAATGTAATCAGAACCTATATTATTGTGTGACATGATTTGTTTTGGAGATGATAGTTTGATAGTATGAAACAAGACACTCCCGTCTTAAGGCGGGAGTGTCAGTAAAGGATAAGGGCCTTACTTGGAAGCGTCAACCGACTGTTTCCTGAATTCCTTCAGGTCCTTCATGAGTTCGAGGGCTGCCTTGCGGGCACGTGTGCCGGCAGCCTTGTTCTGTTTTTCAACCTGGGCGTCCGCATTCTGAGCGAAGGCCTCGAAGTTTGTCTTGATCTTTTCAACGAGTTCTTTCATGATGAAACTGTTTTATACAAAGTTAATTATTAATTTTTATGTATCAAGAATCCTTTTCAGGAGTTCTTGAGTATTTCCTTGATGCAGGATAGGTCGGTTTCATTGTCGACCATATTGATGACCTCGAAGCCTTCCTTGTCGTCTTCTTCAGGCTGGATGAACACGACACTGATGGCATTGATCCGTCCTGACTCGTCATGGGAGCAGAACGCCTCATATACAC
Source organism: Bacteroidales bacterium (assembly GCA_017471965.1). Taxonomy (GTDB): domain Bacteria; phylum Bacteroidota; class Bacteroidia; order Bacteroidales; family UBA932; genus Cryptobacteroides. The sequence goes on along the minus strand of JAFURF010000006.1, from coordinate 30,845 downwards.
CGTCACCGAATCCGGAGGTGGTGATGAAGCCCTTGCCGTCCTCGCAGATGAACGCCTCTTCCTTCATGCTCCAGGAGAGGACATTCGTGTCGTACCAGGCTTCGGCATTTTCACTTTTCTTCCTATGGAAGTAGGTACGGTCATAGACTCCGAATACACCCGCATCGACACAGAGGCAGGCCTGGATTTCATGTCTGTAGTCAAGGGTCTCGTTTGTTTCTGCAGGGACTATTACAAGTCTTGCGACTCTTAGGCCCCATTCAGACTGGTCGCAGAAGTCGGCGTAGCAGTCGTAGATGCCCGGACGCATGATGTGCAGTGTTGCCGAACACCAGGTATCTGGTTCGTAGCATGGATCTGACAGCACTATGCTGGAGCCCAGTTCTATCGTTCCATAGTGTTTTCTTATTATTTTCATGGTCAGTCAGTGATATATGATTCCCAGTCTGTGTAATAGCATTCGCCGTCATCTTCGTCGGCATGGCTCAGGTCTTCCTTCATCTGTGCCTCGTCACCGTTGTACAGTGCCAGACAGCATTCGTCGCTGCATGCGTATTCACCACCGAGGTAGTAGCCTTCCTTCATCGGTTTTCCGCAATGGTCGCAACGGCGGACTTCTTCTTCCTCAAGGTTCTGTTCCTTGCATTCGCAGGCGTAGATGTCGATGAGGAGGTTCAGCCAGTCGATGTTTATTTCGGTGAGAGGCATCTTCACTTTCTTGCCCGTCAGGAGATGAGTTCCTGTGAATGTGCGGTCCTCATGGATTTCCTGCACCCTGTAAGGCACGAAACCGGCTTCATATTCATCTTCCTCGACGAACACTGTTCTTGGCAGCCACCCTTGAGGGCGGTGTGAAGTGGCCGCAAGTTCTGCGGCCATGTCTTCTCTCAACTTTCTCAGCATGCTGGAAAGTTGGATGCTTCTTTTGATTCTGTTCATATTCATTTTTTAGTTGTCTGACATGGGATTGTGAGAGTAGCAGGTAAGATTGATCAGGAATCTTCCCTTGACATAGCCTGGTTCGCCGCATTCGAACTGGGCCTCCTTGAGGCTGCACATGCAGTTGGGCTTCTTGTCTTCTACCGAGATGAGTTTGTTGAAGTGGCTTCTCTGCGCTTTCTTCACGGCGGCATCGAACCACTTTTCGGCTTCCTTACGGTCTGTTGTCACCATATGGGTGACGGGCAGGTGGGAGAAGATTCTTGTATCTTCGTTCCGCATGCAGTAGGTGATTTGAAAGTACATTTGTGTCAAGAGAATTTAGGGCCGGCTTTGCCGTGTTCACTTACATAGTTAATCTGCGAATGGATATCCATTGCATCATATACTTGTTTTGAATTAGGATTCGGTTCGTAGATGACGATTTCCTTGTTATCGTCATCCCTGACGAAATAGCAGGTACACAAGTTTCCGTTTGAAAAGCCCATGAACGGTTTTGCTTCTTTCGGAAGGACGTCCGTATTCCAGAATAGGCGTCCTGTGACGATTTGATGGGACATGTTGTACATTCTGAATCCCGGACGTGATGATTCCTCGTCAAGAGTGAAGGTGAATCCCATGAGGTCGGCAAGATCCTGTAATTGCTTCATGCTTCTGTATCTCGCAAAGAAAAACATATGATCAATATGAAGGATGACCTTCGAGTTGTGTATGGGATTACGTTCAAGACTTACTTCATCTACTTCCGAGACGTAGGATGAGGGTATCTTTTCGTAAGGTACCTTCCATCTCTTGACCTGTGTCTCTACCGCAATCGCTCCGTTGGCACATGCTCCGACATGTCCCCAGAACTTGTACTGTGCCTTGTCGTCTCTGACGGGAACCAGTTCCGATATCTTCTGTGTGATGAACGGACCACCGCTCATCGAGAGATGTATCTTTCCTTCGTGAAAGGATACGAACGGGATAAAAGGTTTACAGCAGATGACGACTTCGTCACCTTCTATCTTTTCGATTCTGCCTGAATGGTATGGGCATGCTCCGTCATAGTATGCTCCTTCCACGAGGTCTCCAACTTTCGGCTTGTCGCTCAGGCAGTGATGGAAGGACAGGAGGTCCATGACATTCTGTATCTTGCCGTAGTCCTCTTCGTTTAATTTATGAACAAGGAGATATCGGTCCTTGTTTATTTCTATGAGTCTCTCTGCAGTCATGGCTATCTGATTCTTTTGAGTCCGATGTTGTTTGAAGTGAACTGACATATTCCTATGTCGGTGAATTCAGGGACAGTGCAGTTGTATGCAAGACACTGTACGGAGAATGTCCCTTTTCTCAGTTCTGTCGGTCTTTCGTAGGGCCAGTCTTCCCTGTGGCTTGAGACGAACAGGACGTTGCACACCATGTATCTCTCCGGGACATTAGGAATTTCTCCTATCACCACATGGTATGCTACGGCATTGGGATCGATGCTTCTGAGTTCTTCAAGGGCCTTTTCGATCATTTCATTCTGGGAACCGGCGGTCCTGACGTATGTAAGCACATCTGAAGATCCTACGACAGTTCCATGTTTCTGAAACACCTCTATGATTGTCGGGGACAGTCCGAGAGTATTCATTCTGTTGATTGCTTCTTGTTTCATATCAGAATAGGTTTTTCCAGTTTTCACTGAAGATTATGTTCTCTGGGATTGAATCCTCCGCCTTGGCGAACATTCCGGCCATCTCGTAGCCTGTATATCCATTCAAGGACCTGGATTCGGTGTTTGTGTACGCGATGCAGAATTTCAATTCCGGATTCTGTCTTGCCACCGCATACAGTTTCCGGATGGACTGCATTATCCGTTCAGGAGAAATACTTCTGTATCCGTTGTTGGCTTTGACCCTTAGGTCTTTTGTTGGAAGTGCATAAGCCCTTCCTTGAAGTCCTTCACCGTTTCCGTAGACCGCTCCGAACTGGAGTCTTGCTATCTTGGCCGCGCCGGCTCCGTGACGTCCTTCTGGATTACTTCCGAAGACGAAGATGACTTCAGGTTCCGGAGAGATGAAGCCCTGATAGAAAGTTCTTGATTTGAATTGTATATATTTCATTTTTATCTATATTTGCAGTGAAAAGGAGCGGGGCGCTGTAACGCCCCTGGTTTCAGTAGTTCGAAATAACGACTTTGAACCATCTGAAACGCAAAATTACTTTGAATCGCATATTTTGCCTCCTTTCAGAAAGTTAGACATGCCCGGTTCGTTTATTTATATAGCGTGCCGGGTTTTTCACGCTTAGTCGTTATTTTTTTGTTTTGTTTCTTTGTAAGGGAAGTGATGAACTTCCCGAATTTGTTGGACACAAAAAAACACTCCCTGTGCATCAGCAAGTCCTTTCAGGCCCGAAGGGTGAGCGCGAAGCGCGAGACTTGCGTTGCACAGGGAGTGCTTTACATATATGATTTTGATTTGAGAAATGTTGCGGAATAACTTTCTTGAAAAGAATGAGAAGGCGACTAAATCAATTATTAGTCGCCTTCAACCGCCCAGTTCCATTGTCTTCTTGATCCAACTGAGTTGGATGCTTATGTTCCTGCAGGCGTGAGTGAGGGACGTGTAGAGTGCATCCATCCTGTCTGCAGTGACGGTGAATTCATAGAGGGCCGCACTGATGATGCGGTTGGAATTGGTCGCGGTCATCTTTGACAGTGCCTTTTCGTTCTGCGCCATGTATGTCATCTTGGCGTATTCCTTCATGGCTTTCGCCCTTGACTGCATGTCGGACAGCCTGTGCAGGTATGCGTCCATCTGGTTCAGGCGGTACGGGAGCATGGCGATGTCGTTGATGTCCACTTCCCTCTCAAGGAATGTCTGCACCGCATCCGCTTCCGCATGCATGTTTCGGAGTGTCGGGTTGGTGATGACATATGTCCCGTCGATTTGTGACAGGTCTACATTGATCAGATTTTCCATGATGTTGTTTGCTTCAGTCAAATTGGAATATTTCGTCACAGACCGCTTCGAGTATGCGTTCATCCTTCATTCGTATCTTCCATATCGGAAGACATTCCAGGTCTGCTTCCTCTTCGGTCAGTATGCCGACCACTTCGAATTCCTGTCCTTCATAGTCCTTGTCCTCTGAAGAGAGAGGCGAATATGGTTTTGTCGGCAGGCTGGTACCTGTTTGGTACCAGTCGTCGACATATTCACGTTCCTGTCGGGCAGTCATCTTTTGCCTGTCGGGGCAGTCGCCCCATTTGTTGATGAGTTCTTTGTAATTCATTTCTGACAGTTTTGTTCATGAAACCTTCTGATGCCCCCAGGTCAGGCTCACGCGTCCTTTCTCATCCGTCTCCTTTCCTAGGAACGAGCGGAGCATGTCTTCGTCTATTCCGAATTCGTCATTGATGTCTTCCTCGGATTTGACGCTGCCTGTCCTGATGAAGTCGTTCAGCCTTTCCTTCGTTGTCACCAGGGCCATCAGGTTCTGTTCGATGGAATCCGTGTATATGACGAAATGGATGTTCTTCCTGTTCTTTGAATCCAGCCTTATGAACCTGAAGTAGAACTGTTCCATACGCGGGATGTTCCATTGCAGTGATTCTATGATGACATCGTCACAGTCAGGGATGTTGACCGAACTGGAAAGGCTCTGCTGCGTGCATACCAGGATGTCATCCGAGGATGCGTTGAACCTGCCGGTGATCTCCGAACGTTTCTTGAAGTCCACTTCGCCTGTCACCACATGTACCGTTCTGGCCGGGAATTCCTTCTCAAGAAAGTCCCGGTACATCTGCACGGCCTCGAGGCTTGTGCATCCGACGGCGACTTTTCCCTGGCAGGAGGCGATGATCGACGCGATGCGTCCGGTCTTGACCGGGAGCGACGTCCCTGCGTATCCTTCCATCAGGTTCGGAGTGGAGCAGGCACGGATGAGCAGACGGATCTGCCGTGCAAGCATCAGACCTGCTTCCTTTCTGGAGTTTCCCGTGTCATGAAAGTAGACATGGCATATCTGGTGGAATTCCTTTATCACCTTGTCGTAGACCTTCGCCTCGGCTTCCGACGGCGTGACGGCATGGCATCTTACCGTATACCTGTCTCCGGCAAAGTCTTTGAACTTCCTTGTTATGATAGTCCTGTCGATGATTTCCCTGAGGGCATCCGCGTTCCGGACATCCTGGTTCATCTTCTCTATGCCGAAGACCGTTGTCTTGACAGGACAGTGACATGACCTGAAGAGCCGGTATCCTCCTCGCGGAGGGAACGGCGTTCTGTACATTTCATTAGGAATGGCTATCAGATCTCCTTCGCTGTCCGTCTCATAGCGCCTCGAGCACCAGCAGGTCATCAGCGGTGAGTTGTTGTAAAGCAGTTCCAACTGGCTGTACAGTTCGGCGATGTTGTTTCTGGTGGTGGTACCTGTTGCCAGCACCTTGTATCGCAGACGACGGAACAGGGACAGGACCAGACGTGTTCTCTGTGATGAAGGGTTGGTGAGTTCGTCCGACTCGTCGAAGACCAGACAGAGTTTTCTGCAGCGCGTCTTGACGAACCGTCTTATCTGATACCGGTATCTGGCGAGCATTGTGGTCGGAATCACAATGAATGTGCCGTCGGCGACCGAATCAAGGTCACTGTGTTTCCTGAGGGTGACGGACCTGATTCCGTTACGTCTGAGGAATGGCTCCCATGTCATCCTTACGGCGATTGGCGGAGCGACTATCAGCGTATTCTTCACAAGATGTCTGTCACTGAGGTATCTCGCCCTGTGGAACACGGCGGCGGTCTTGCCCGACCCCTGCTGCCAGTTCAGCAGACACCGTTCACGGCCCAGTATTACGGCGAGATCTTTCTTCTGGAGTTCGGTGAAGCGGCATACGGTGCCTTCGGCGTTGATGAATGTCGCATCCTCGACGTACTGCAGATGCTCCGGTGAAGGGACGTGCTCTTCCAGTGGGATTGTCATCCTTTTGAATTCTTCTCGCTTCTTCCGTATCATTCTCATTGCAGCCCTGTATTGATCCGGAGGTGCGGTGGTCTTGTCAAGCGAGACAGGAAGAGCGGAAGAACTGTATATGACGAGGTCCCTTATCGGTATGGTCCGCTGTTCGGTCTTGTCGAGAAGCCTCGGACTGTATTGCTTCAGTTTGAAGGAGTAGTTTGTCTTCACCAGGGATACTTCCCTGCGTGTCTTGCGGTTCTGTTCCCTTATGTATCTTCGGAGTACGGCAAGCACTCCTGCAGGACGGAGACGGGTCTTTTCCCAGTGTTCATACTGTTCTTTCGTTGCATTCTCGGGCGGTTGCTGGTTCCTGTACTTTGCGACGAGGGCCATGGCGCTGTCCACATGCTTGTGAAGGGCCTCATGAGTCCTGAGTTCATACATATATTTGGCCAGCCTGTATTCGAACGCTTCCGACTCCGCTTCGTCGATGATTCTGGTTTCACGCCTTAGGTCAAGACGTCTGGATGTCTTGAGTGCCCTGTAATCCCTTATCCTCTGAGTGAGGACATCTATGGTGATAACATCTTCAGGACTGTAGGAACCTGTTTCCAGACAGTCGGCCTTCCGGTGGAAGACCATGACCTTCGTCTGGAATGAATCGACACCTGAAGCGGCGAAGGCGTCTTCAGGAAGGAGAGCCTGCCCGATGAAGGAAAGATGTCTTCCTGCCTCCTCTATCCTCGTCTTGTCCTGAAAGGCATCTGCAAGGAACGAGGCCGGGACTATCGCCATGAGCAGTCCGCCTGGGGCAAGGCATCGCGCCGACTTGTTCAGCCAGAGCATCTGCGACAGTTCTCCTGCAATCGTCAGGTTGAACGGAGGGTTTCCGATGGCTATGTCGTACCTCTGACGGCTCTCGAAGATTGCAAGGTCCTCTCGTGTGATTTCCGCTTCAGGATACAGGTATTTTGCGACGATGACGGCTTTGGCGTCCACGTCGAACGCTCTTACGGCGTTCTGGTTTGGCAGCCAGTTGATGAAGTTTCCGGTACCGCAGCACATCTCGATGACCGTCTCGTCTGCCTTGACGTCCAGCATGGCGACCAGGTCGCGGCACAGCGCATGAGGCGTAAGGAACTGGCCGTTCTCGATCTCTTTCTTCGCTTCCGCGTAAGCATGGTAGGACTGGTAGTCGTTTCTGTTCAGGCCATGCAGGCCTCCGTCACCGGTATAGCAGTTGTATACGGTTTCAGGAGGGAGCGGTCTGGAAGTGGAGAGGGAGAAGAGTATCTTCTCATTGATTTCTGCCCTTTTATGTTGCGGAATGTTCTGTGGTATTATTCTGTACATGTCAGAGTTCTTCTATTCGTTTTCTTCAAATTCTTCCCAGAGTATCCTGAAGTAGTCCTTTATTTCGTCATTGGTCATATTTTCATGAGGAAGAGAATACCAGCAGTTATCATCTGCGACAGATATAGCGACATCCTTTTCTATGATCATATCACCATACACGGTTGTGATTCTTCTTTGATTCATGGTTTTAATTTTTGTTAAGACTCTGCTTGATTCTTTCATAGAAGCCTTTTGCATCTGACTCCGACTTGAACTTCACTTCCATCTTTCTGTTCTTGTAGAATTTGAAGTGTTCGATTTTCGGAAGGACGCAGCCGTATGTCCTGCTGACCTCGGGAGTGCGGTTGGTGTTCAGGTATCCGTTGATTCCTCCGGGATATCTGTGGCCGGTGAGATAGTAATGCAGGGCGTCGATGAATTTTTCCAGTTGCGATTGAGTCTCATAGGACAGTTCGTTACGATAGAAGCAGGCATCCGCGAAACAGCCGACTGTCAGGCGGCTTCCCTTGATTTCAATCTCGTCCTTGTGGTAATACCTCAATGCATTGGCATATATCTCGTCTTCCATGGTCTGTGCGAATGACCGTCCGCCGAGATGGGCGATGACATCATCTACAATGTCTTCGTATTGAGGTCTGAACGTAGGGTCGAACTTGGTTATGTCCTGAACCGTCTTGAATCTGTCCGTACGCTTGACATTGATTCCGTACTTGTCGTTGAAATAGTCCACGATGTCATTGGCGAACATATGGCATGCTTCAGTGAAGAGATTCCTTATTGTCTTTTCCTGCATGCATGGGACAAAATGTTTCAGCCTGTATTTGGTGGCGGGGTCCTTGATCTGCCATTCGCTGAATACGTAACCATATGTGTCATTGAATTGTATCTTGACGGTTTCGGACTCGATGTATTCCTTGGAATCTTCCATCATCCGTCTGTAGTTCCTTTCGAGTTGGTCAAGAGCCTGATGGCAGCATTTCTGTATATGCATGCAGTATTCCCTGTCTTCAGGGCTGATTCTTTCGGTGTTGTCGATCTCCACTGCCTCGACCTGGGCAAGAAGATCTGTTTCATTGTCGAATAATGTCATAATTTTATCTCGTTGTCTATGAGTCCTGCCAGTTCAAGGATTTTGAGCCTGTTGTTGCCGTAGTCCTTATCCTGCTGGAATCTGGTTTTCTGTTTTTCTGAAAGCATTTCGTGACTGAGGAAGGTCATGAGCCGGATGCAGTCGTATGTCTCCTTTTCCGCTATGCAGTATCCTTCCGGAGTCACTACGGCGAGTTGGTTCACGCCGTCCTTGGTGTATTTCTCCATGGCGAGGCTGTGATCCTTGTCGAGTTCCGTCATGTAGAACATATGGTTGGTCCTGACGAACCTGCGTATCATTTCGTCAGTGGTCAGTCCTACGTTGTCATGATGTCTTTCGCGGTACCGTGTCAGGAAATGCGGCGTCATGATGAGCAGTGTTTCGCTGGTAGCCTGGAAATGCTGTGACGGACACATGAGGAATCCGTACTGGCCGTCCTTGAGGATGTACGTGCCGGAGATCATCATCGACGGATTCTTCCAGTCGCTTCTCTTTTCGGCCTTCATCCCTACGAAGTAGCGGATCTTCTGTTCCGAACTGATGTCGTAGAACTTCATGAAGGGATACATCCTGTTCTTTTTCGACAGGATGTCCGAACGGAATTTCCTTGCGACGTTCTCTATCCTGCCGCTGAGTGTCCTGAGGTCCTGCCGGATGGTCTTGGCCACTTCCGTCAGGGTCATGCTGTCCACTATCATGGCATGTACTTCTTCTTGTATTCCGCATATGGGATCAGTCCTTCGTCATACTTGTCGTAGACGAATTCCTGACTCTCATACCAGACATGGATTCCCTGATGTCCTGATTCCTTCAGGTAGAGCAGGATGACCTTGAACAGTTCGTTCTGCAGATAGCGGTGTCCGAACATCGTGAAGGCGAAAGCCTCCTTCTGCAGTTCCTCGCAGATGTGTGTCGTGGCACCCGGGAACTTAGGGAATTTCTTCATTATTTCACGACAACTCAAAACGGTCCATCTGTTGCGTTCGTCGTAGGACTTTGCCTCGGACCAGTAGCCTATGCATGCCGCAAAGAAAAGGAACATACGGTCTTCGTATCCGAACAGTCCCTTGAGTTCCTCCAGATTTCTGGATGCCGGGCGGCAGTTGTTCATTGCGTTCTCCACCTGCCTTGCGATGGGCGTCGACTTTGGATAGTCGACGATGTTGAATTTCTTGAGATTCATAAGATTTTGTTTTTGATTTGATTTATTTTTTGAATGAATTCCTCTTCCGTCCAGATGATGACTGCGCATTCTTCATCGTCCTCAGAGGTTATGACTTTTCCGTAGGGTTCCTGCCCGAGGATGGCGTCCGCATCGATGGCCAGTTCTTCTGCTATGGCATGGAATCCGTTTCCAAGCATGAAGTTCTGAGCGGAAGCGATACAGCCGTCCGGAAGGGTCAGGAAGAATTCCGTTACTGTACCGTCAGGGTAGACGGCTTCGCCGTGGTCATATCCTCTTTCCTGGAGGATCTGTACCCATGCTCTGTCGCGGAGTTTGTTGACAGGCATGATGCCGTTACTTTTGACATTGGGACATCCGAGGTCCCTTAGGATTTCTGTAAGGTTCATTTTTTTTGATTGCAAGTGAATGACGGCAGACGGTCAGGCTGCCGTTTGATGGTATCCCAGTCAAAGAAAAATCCCTTTTCCAAGACATCTGCCCGAAGGGTGAGCATGCGAATCTTGGAAAAGGGATTGCTTTGACTAATGGGTTCATCGGTTTTGGAGTTCTTCCATCATTATAGACTCTATAGAGTCGACTATTTCCCATTCCGTCTCGTCGTCAGCGATTTCCTGAGGGACATAGTAATGATACATATCGTCTATGTCTCTTACTTCATCATATCGTCCCTTGTCAATCATTTCGTCAATCTTCTGATTGAGCGCTTCTTCGGCGACGGTAATGGTCTTTTCGTCTTTTGAGTTCTTGAATACAACGATTTCAAACAGCCTGTATTCGTGTCCGTCGATGGTTCTTGTTTGTTTTCTCATAAAAGGAAAGGAATTTTAATTTGAGAGATACGCCCGAGAATTCTTCCTGCCTTAAGTCGGGAGAATATGCTATCTGAGTCTTGCCCTGAGAAGTTCCCATATGTCTTTGACTGTCTTGGCGAGGTACTCCATCTCGTTCGGCATGATGCTTTGGTGACGGTTCTTGATGTAGGTAGTGACATACTCGACGTCATCGGTCTCATAGGTGCGCAGCGATGTGACTATCGTCACCTTTGTTTCTTCCATCGTGATCTCTTTGATCTCGTGCAGTGGGATGTAGATGGTTTTTGATTCCTGTCTGATTTTTAGCATGGTATTTTGATTATTCTGTTTCGAATCCAAAGAAATTCTCGTCACATTCAAAGCATACGTACGGGTATCCCATTTCGTTTGCATATTTCTCATGATAGAGAGGCTGTCCGCATTTCGGACATTTCCTGTCGGACCGGCGGTACACTTCACTGAGGGTCACCTCCTGGTCTACCCCTTTGTCATCTACGACGAGGATTTCGTCACAGTTGTCGTATGACATGACGGTCACGGGACGCTGTTCATCATCCTTGTTGTATGGCAGAAGGTAAGCCCGGCTTCCGTTCCTGTAGGCATCCGCAACCATGTCTTCCAGAGCGGTCTTCTCAGATTCAAGAATGCTCTGAACACTTTCGCCTTCTGCCTTCTCAAGCACATGAAGCGCCATTTTATGAATCAGTCCGACATTATTGCCGGGAATGAACGAAGACACTGCGTTCCGTATCATGTCCAGGGTGAAGAAGAAGTCTCCATGACTGTCCTGCTTCTCGGTGAAACAGATGTAATTGTTATTGTTGAAAGCGGTCGCATCTATGTAGCATATTGCGGTATTCCCTTTAGGGTTCGGGATCTTGAAGTAGTTTCCCTTCGGTCCTTTTGTTGCGTAGAAGACTATCTCCTCTTCCCATGGTAACACTTCCACCTGACCTCGGGTATTGTCCGTAATGTTAAGTTCCAGTTCGTCCACCATGTAGGTATGGAGTGTCGTTCCGTTCCTTGCGACGCGGACAAATCTGTCGTATTCGGAAACTTCTGCATCGATGTGCTGTCGGGCGAGAGCGGCTACGAATTCGTCGGCCATTTGCCTGCATTTGTCAAGCGCTTCGTTCTTTGATGTGAATGCACTCTTGTGTACTGAGATACCTGTCTTGGTATCGATGAATATCACGTATGTTTTCATTACTGGTTTTGTTTTATGAATTGGTCCAGGAAGTCTGCCATCTGATCTGCAACCTGTGCGACTTCCGCATTGCATTCTGCTTCGTTGTAGGCTTCCTTGAGACTTCTTGCCCAGTTCAGCATTTCAATTTCTGTCATGATTTCTATGAATGTATTGATTTGTCATGATAACATGTCACAGCGAATAACGCCAGTCGCCTTCGAATTCCTCTCCGAGCCATTTCTTGAGGTATCCCAGGTCAGGATATATCATCTTGGCCTTGATTCGTTCGAGGTCGCCTGGCTTCAGGTCTTTCGGGTGAATCCACATGGTCATGTTGTACCATGTCCAGTCCTTCATCTGTACTGACGGGATGACTCCGAACTTGTAGTCGTTGTCGGCCTTGATGATGAAGTCGCCGTCCTTGAGATCGCTTCTGTCACCGTCCCAACTTCTGAATCCCATCTTGGCAAGGCTGTTGATCTTCATTTGTGCCTCCATGGCGTCGGCTTCCCATCGGAGCCTTGTTATCCGGTTCCGGATTTCTCTTTCGTTCATTATTTTTGTTAGGAGCAATTTATGACCTATAGGATCTCAACGTTTTCTACTGTTCTTGATGTTTCTTTGAAGTGGTCGAAGTTTTCGCACCATTCCTTTTCTGCGGCTTCATATGCTTCTTCTTCGTTATTGGCTTCCACGACTATTTCGTTGATAATTTTTTCAAAATAGGCAACAGTGAATTTCTTTTTCATCTTTTAGTCTTCTATTGGGTTTGTAAATCTGCCGGTAGAGTCCTTGAGGCACTCCTTGAATTCTTCAGGAGTGACCCTCATGGTCTCTTGTGTGGCCATCTCTCCGTCACAGTCGGGACAGTAGTACGGCCATGGCTGCTGGAACGCGTCTTCATGCGGTCCATTGAGGACGACGCATGAACATTTTTTGCATATTCTGTTTCGCGCGATTGGATAGACCCTGTCAGCAGTTACTTCGGTTTCTCCCGAGTTGTTGACCTCGACCAGGACTATGTCATCGGCGAATTCGGTCCGGACGGTCTTGAGGACTCTGCCGTATCCGTGCAGGTCCTTTTCGAAGTAGTTGAAGACAAAGACCTTCTGGTCTTTCTTCAGGAGTCTTGGAGTGAATGGTTCGAACATGGCGTATTACATTTGTGTGATTTCACCTTTTTCGTCTATCACTTCAGAAGAAGTGTAACCCATGTATGAGAGTTCTTCGGTCTTCATTTCCTCACATTGAGGAAAACCCTTCTCGAAGGCTTCTTCAGGAGAGTCGGCTTCAACCTCTACAACTCCTACATACTCATAGTAGCAGTGGACTTTATATTTTGCCATAAGATTGTTTTTTTATGTTGTAAATTATTGAGTTTACTGGTAATCAATAGACCTGCTTTTTTCCAAGTGTTATTTCACCGTACTTTTCATAGCAGTTGTCCTGCGCTATGAAATGGGTTTCAGTGTCATCGTCGGTCTCCCATTCGTCAGAGAGGCCGTCCATGAGTTTCTTGAGTTCCAGTTTTTCCTTTTCGAAGAAAGCCTTTGCCGTATCGTATCTTCGGAATAGGAATGTATCGACAGTCTTGTCGCTTTTGCCCGTATCCATCTCCTCCTTTACCATGTAGAGCGTACGAGGATACAGAGTCAGGTCTGGAAACAGTATGGCAGCATCCTCCTGTGGCGACTGCAAGGACAGTTCGCTTTCATGAGGGTGTAATTCTCTTTCGATTTCTTCACGTGTAAGGAGTGAATGCGTTTCGAGCAGGTGTATGAGTTCTGTCTTCCTGCCTTGAGGAGTCCTTGAACTGTAATTGATTGGTAATTTATAATACATGGTTTTGATCAGAATTTATAGTATCCGCAGCCGTTACCTGCGTTGTTCATATGTCTGTCGACGGCATAGGTGGTGCTCCACGAGCCGTTACGGTCTATCCTGAGATGGTAGCCCTTTTCCTTGAGAACTTTCCAGGCGTACTCCATGTCACACGGGAGGAAGGACACGACTTTTTCGGAGTATTCTTTGCTGAATATCGAGCACCTGATGAAGGTGCCGTCCTTGCTGAGCCTGTCGGTCAGATCCATCCTGATGCAGTCATAGTAGTATCCCTTCTTCATTATGGCCTTGAGGAAGAGGGTTACAATTTCCATGTCAGGCTCTGTCCTGACGTTGTTTCCCGGTATGAAGTCGAATTTTTCCATAATTTTTAAAATTTAGAGGGAAGCGCGACAGTCTTCCCGATTCTGGTGGAAGGAAAAGAAAAACCCTCGCCTCATGCAAGTCGTCCCGTAGGGTGAGCGGAGCGAAACTTGCTTTGGCGGGGGTTTTTATAGAATCTTATTTTTATGAAAAGTAAGAGGAAATTCTTCCTGGCTTCAGCAGGGAGGGGATCACGAATATCTTTCTTCGAAACGTTTTTCGAGATATTGTTCCTCATAGTCGTCCATTGCGTTTTCATACGCCAGCATTGCTTCCTCGAAGTCTTCTTCGTATTCGAAACTGAGTCTTGATGGTGGTCTTAGCATGATGTCTATGGTTTTGAGTAGATGAATTTTTCCTTTAATGACATCATCATGTCGTGGCTCATGATGATCGGCTGGATGTAGGAGTATCTGCCGTTGTTGCAGATCGCCCAGACCGCGCTCTTGGTGACAGAGGTGCCGGAGATGTCCTCTGCGTATTTGTAGGCCATTTCCCGGTTAAGGTTACGTCTGTTCTGCCGGACTTCCCTGAAGTCCAGGAATGCGACGATGTGCTGCGGTTCGGTACACATGTCATCCTGCACGACGGTATGGTCGACTATATCGAAGTTCTTGATGATGGAGTTCATCTCTTCCATCGTGCCGGAGGCCGTTTCTGCGTCAAGAGGCTCCGGCAGTGCCGGTGACTTGACTTTTCTTCTAGGCAGGCCTGATGCAAGTGTCAGAACCGTCAGGATTGCGAGTATGATCAGCAGTGTCTTCATTTTCGAGGTCTTTTTAAGAGGTGAGGATGTTCGTGTATGTTTCCGATGACGACGGCCCTGTATGACCTTAACTGTAGCCTGTGGCTTTTGTGCGGCTGGCTGTCTGCAGGGATGCCCTCAGCGACGTAGTGCACGAGCGAGCATATCTGGGCACCCTGTGCCGTGAGCCTTACGACTCCGATGTGAAAGCCGGAGGCTGTCTTGTCCTCTGTCCTGACGTCATATTCCTGACGGACGATGTCGCCTTCATAGATAGGCATGTCGTTCTTGTCATCCATGAGGTACTGTCCGATGCTGTCGTATCTCACAATGACGAATTCCTGCGGGCCGAATATGACTTCCTCGTTTCCGAGAGAGCCGTCGGCCTTGGTCTTGACAGGAGGCATGATTGCATGATACTCTCTGGTTCCGTCTTCGGTAAGCCCTCTGTAGAGCGAGCCGGCGATCCATCTGCCGGTCTTGGCACTGATGCCTCTGAACAGTATCGTCTTCATCACCACACCTCCAGTCTTACAGGGTCTTCTTCGCTGCCTGCGGAAAGCAGGCCTTTCATGATGTAGAGCACCTGCGACTTCGCAGTGCCCATGCCGCCGAAGACGTAGTTCCTGAACTTCTCGAAATACTGTTCGTCCTGCTGCGCGGCCCAGTTGACCGCTTCCTTGAATCCTTCCCTGTCGAATTCGTACAGGCCGTCATCATCCATGTCCGGGTCTCCGTAGGTCATGCATTCCAGCATCTCGCAGTCCTTCAGGAGCATCGAGACGATGCATGGGTTGTAGTTGTATGTGTCACCGTATGTGACGTCATATTTCTTGATTGCGTGTATCTTTCTCATTTCTTTCGTTTCATGAAAAGTTAGTGTCGCAGCATTCGCATACGTACCTGAACGTTGCGGTGTCGCTGAGAAGCAGCGTGTTTCCGCAGTGCGGGCATTTCCGGTCCGCATATCCGTAGCATTCACAGAACGGCGCAACGGCTTCATTGCCGTAGCAGTCCGTAAGGACTATGGAGGTATCGTTCTGCAGGGGTGCTCCGTCCAGACGGATCTCCCTGATGCGGTATGTCCCTCCGGTTTCCGACCAGAAGCATCTTTCTCCTGCTTCCAGCCATGTGGTCTCGCGGATGTCGATGTTCATCGTGTCGGCGATCAGTTCCATGAGGTCTCCGTCGTCAAGAGACATGAGGTATCTTCTTTTCTGCTGCCTGTCTCCGTCTCCTTCCGTCCAGTCAAGGAACTGATCCGTCCATTGGTCACGGGTATATCTGTAACGGAGACATTGGTCTTCTCCGTTGAAGTCTTCGAAGGAAGACCAGTTGCGTTGGTTGCCCATACGTCAGACGTCGGCTGTGACGTCTCCCCCGTGAGGGTATTTCTCCACGGTGACGGTCTTTGAGTATATCAGCCTCATCAGCCTGTCGCATACCGTCCTGATCTCGCCCTGGTCCGAGACGCTCAGCGTGACGCGGAGGTCGTACGATCCCGTATCCACGAGTATCTGTACGGGGCTGGTCGTCCCTGACTTCAGGTACACCCATTCCGAGAAATGCTTTTCTCCGTCTATGTACCACTCGAAGAGGAAGTTCTGGGAGCGTACATTTGCGGGGACGTGGATCTGGAATCCCGGAAGGTCGGGATAGACGGTGTGTATCGGGGTGATCTCGATGTCGGAATATGTTTCCGTCTCAAGCCATGTGCAGGCCGTGATGAGCATCATCATGAGAAGCGTTGCTGTCTTTTTCATGTCTTCGTTTTTTTGAATGCTTATGAATATTGTGCCAGCGGCTATTTCTTGCCGGTTCCTGACAGATCGAGTTTCACTATGTGCCTGCCGTCAGGCGTCCTGACTTCCGTTGTGCCGTCGGATACGGTTCCGGCCAGTGCGGACAGGAACGCCTCGTCCCCAAGCATTTCGGCGGCTTCTTCTGCCGTGATCTTCTTTCCTTTGGCCGACTGTGTGCGGCGGACGGTGTATCTTGCATTGTTCATTGCTGCCTGGATCTTCGGTACGTCGTCGACGGTACGTCCGAGCGTGCAGCACAGGATGGAGATGTGTCTGTCTGTAAGTCTCATGGTTCTTGTATTATTTCGAATTTGTCTGTTTCCGGTATTACTGCAAGGCCTCCCCACGTTCCGTGGAGTTGTCCCTTGCTGTCGATGTGGGTGATCCTGCCCGTCCTGCCGTCGTAGCGGCTGTCCTCTCCGGACAGGTGGATGATTCTGATTAGGTCTCCTGGTTTCATTTGAATGTTTTTTCTTGTGCGAAGGAAAAGTACCTGCCCTGGGCGATTATGATATGGTCAAGGAGTCCTATTTCCATCGTCTTCAATGCGCTGTTCAGTTTCTTTGTGTATAACAGGTCCGCTTCCGACGGCTTGACGTCACCCGAAGGGTGGTTGTGCGCTATTGCGACGCTTACCGCATGGCGCATCAGGGCCTCGCGTGCGATGATCTTGACGTCCATGGTCGTGGAGTCTATGCCTCCCTTGGATATCATCATCGTGTCGATAACCGAGTTGTTCCTTCTCATGAATACGGCATGGAGTTCTTCATGCCTGAGTCCGGAGAGGCGGTTCTTCAGCAGTGCGTAGACGTCCTGAGGTTTCTTGATGACTGTCTTGCCTTCAGGCTTCGATTCCGTATACATCTTGATGATGTTTTTCAGGGCATCGACCTTCTTCTTCTGTTTCGGATCGATATCTCCGGGGATGTATCCTTCCGGATTTAGCATTTCGACCGAAGTCAGTTCGGGTGCGGTTATCCCGAGTGTCTTCAGGCTTTCTCTCATGATGCCATCTGTTTCTTGTTTCTGTACTGTTTCTTGAACGGGTTCCCCTTCATTTCGTACACCTGGCCGTCAGGTGTGCTTATTGCCACTTCCATTTTGTATAGTGCGATCAGTTTTTTGGCTGTCTGGGGGGTGAGGTCGATTGCGTTCTTCGTGTAGTATTCCCTGTCGAACTTGTGTCCCCATATGAAGGAATATACCCAGTTGCCTTCCTTTCTGGTCTTGATCTTTTCGTGAACCCTTGTTATTATGAAGGGCTCCTGTAGTCGGGACGGGTCAAGATACCCGTTTGCTATGTTTTCCAGTCTTGTTTCTGTTACTACCATATTTTCGTTTTTTATTCTTTTGTGATGGATTTGTCGTCTGTCCGGATTTCGCCCGGATTTGGCCTGTTTCTGAACCGTTCATGAGCGGTCAGGCCTTCTGTGGATTGTTCATCCAGAGATAGATGTCGGAATCCGATATCTCCTTGTTCCATTTGCCGCCGTTGTTATGCGGCAGGGCGTTCTTGTACGGCATGCATTTCAGGTGGGCGTCGGACAACTCCTTCTCCCTGCAGTCGTAGTATTTGTTTGCCGCATTACGGACGTACATGGCTATGTCGGCACGCTTCTCCTGGAGTGCCTTGACCGAGTCGTAAGGGACCTGTGACGACAGGTCTAGACGTTTGTATACCCTCCAGAACTGCGGTCCCCATTCGGTAGCGACCGGGTGTTCCGCGAACAGGCGTTCCTTTTTTGACCCTAGCCATGAGGCGTACATGTGGAACAGTATGCTCATGAACTTTCCCTTGGTGAACTTCCAGGTCTTGAGTTGCTGGAGATGGTAGAGAAGGACGTCCGCCACCTCGAGGCTGTCCAGGCCGCTTTCCTGGAAGACACCCTCTTTCGATTTGAGTTCCATGTTACGGTCGATGCGTTCCAGACGTCTTTCCATCTTGAAGCATCTGTTTTTCATGGTCTCGTATTCTTTGGCCAGTTTTCTCTGAAGAGAGAAATATATGGCCTGGAAGTTCCCTATTGTATCATACGACGGCATCGGGGTTTCCCCTGTGTCGTCGTTTATGAAGTCCAGGATGTTCTGGATTTCTTCTTTTGTCATGTTGAATTTATGTAAACACATATTATTTCTTTTTGAGGGAAGACAACATCTTCCCGAATCTGTTAAAGGAAAGAAAACAACCGCCGCCTAAGGCAAGTCGTAGCCCGTAGGGTGAGAGAGGCTTCCGCCGAACGAAACTTGCAATGGCGGAGGATTGTTTTATTAAGAATTTCTTGAAGTATCTAATTTAGAATAATTCTAAGCGCGGGTATTCTGCGACGACGCTGCGCTGGCATGGCCCTCCCGCTTTTTTCGGGAATCCTTTTTTTCGGATGATCAGCCGGATGAAATGAAACGCTTCGCATTTCATGGACGACATGACCATCCGCCCATTGCCGTTTCCAGTGGACTTGCGTCCCCTAGAAACAGCAAAGTGCGGAGGCGTCTCTGATCATCTTTAGAAACTTTTAATATATTTTAATAAATTTGGGCCTTTGTAATATATTGATTGTCAATGCATTATAAAATTATAAATGACTTTTGGTCAGCGATAAATGACTTTTAGTCGGTCAAAAATGACTTTTAGTCGGTCAAGAATGACATTTGGTCAGCGATAAATGACATGCATCCGAACGATGACATTTATGGTGTTTTTGATGCTGTCTGATTCCGGTTGTGGAGATTTTTCTTGAATACCGTGCCGGTCTTGTCGGATTTCTTTTCATATCTCTTTAGGTGTTAGCGGCTTACAGAATCAAAAATGACATTTGGTCGGTCAAGAATGACATTTGGTCACCCATATATGACATCCTTGCGTCGATGTCATACATGACTGATTTTATATATGAAAATAACCTTTTTGCCATTTTTCTTGACAAACAATAATTTTTTTGCTTTTTTTGCGGTGTTTCAAAAACATTTTAAGTTTTTTGCTTTTATGGGTAACGCTTCAAGCAATAAGATTATTCGTGTCGCCAATCATTTCACTGACCTGGTGTTCAAGTACACTCAGGAAGAGATGGACATCCTGTTCTTTCTGATGTCCATCATCAGGAATGACCGGCTGGAATACACGTTCAAGGTATCGGACATCGAGGCTGTTAGCGGGAGGGAGATAAACAATACACGCTTCAGAGAGAGCATAGTGAGTCTGGGTAAGAGGCCGTATGAGGATATCAGGAGCGAGAACAACTGGGACACGTTCTTTCTGTTCGTCAGCCTCAGGATGCGTGACGGCCTCATGACAGTGACGATAAATCAGGATCTGATACCGATACTCTGCGACCTGAAGAGCGAGTACACCTCATTGCAGTTGGCCAGCGGTTTCCGTCTGAACGGCAAGTATTCGAAGAGGCTGTACCTCTCCCTTGCCAGATGGAAGAGGCTGGGGGGATACGTGTATGAGGTGGACAAGTTGATGACCATCCTTCAGTACGAGAGAAAGGATAAGTCGGACGGTATAGGCGGCTTTAAGCGTCTCGTCACTCGTGCCGTTGCGGACATCAACGAGAACACGGAGATAAACGTCGGAGCGGAATGGATAAAGACCGGGAAACGCGTGACTCATGTCAAGTTTGCTGTTAGGAAGGGGAAGCGTTGCAATGACGTTCTGGATTACAGCAGTGACATTGAACTTCTCATGATGAAGAAGGAACTGGTAAGCCGCGGGATTTCCGAGGAGATGGTGGAGAGGCTGCATGCGGAGGGATGCACGATGAGTGATGTGCGGAAGATAATGGACTTCGCCATACAGGCGGTCAATAACGGTACACGAGTAAGTCATCCGGGAGCCTATCTTACGGAATGTTTCCGGAAGGCGGGTTTCCTCAAGGAGGAGGACGACAGGCAGAGGAAGATAGAGACTTACAGACGCCTTATAGAATCAGGGACACAGGTTGATCTGATAGAGGATCTTCTTATACATGACGGGATCTCTATGGAGGAGGTTCTTAATATCAACAAAAAAAATAAGAGAAAATGATTATGTATTTACTGTAATATAAGATTTTTTACCCGTTGGTGTGCGGGTTAATGCTCGGAAAATCAATTGATTAGTACGAGAAGGTTGTAATTCCATTTAAAAAATGGGTAACTAACACTCAGCGCTTTTCAGATTGTGCAACAGGCTCTGTTGTAATTCCATTTAAAATTAAAAAAATGCAACTGACACCTTGTATGATACGAGCATATAAATATAAACTGAATCCTACGATGAAGCAACGCAAGATGTTGTCTCAGGCGTTTGGTAATGCTCGTTTCATATACAATTGGGGGCTGAACAGGAAGAAGGAAAGTTGGGAGAAGGACAAGAAGAATGTGACTTTTCTGCAGTTATGTAAAGAACTTACTCTATTGAAGCAGGACGGCGAACATGATTGGTTGAAGGACTGTGCAAACGTATGTCTTCAGCAATCATTGAGAAACCTTGACAGTGCTTATAAAAGGTTCTTTAAGGAGAAGAAAGGTTTCCCTAAGTTCAAGTCGAAGAAATTCTCCCGCGATTCAGTGAAATTCATCGGTTCGGTCCACTTTGATTTTGAAAAAAGGAGGGTATCCGTTCCACGTGTAGGGAAAGTGAAGTTCTTCGAACATCAGACGTTTGATGTGAACGAAGTGAAGTTAGGTACTTTGACAGTGTCAAGAGACAAGTGCGGCGATTACTGGTGTACCATAGTAGTCGACGACAGCAAGCCTCAGGTATCGAAAGCCAAGATATGTGAGGAGACGGCTGTCGGGATCGATCTGGGTATAAAGGATTATGCCATTCTGTCTGATGGGACAAAGTACCACAACCCCAAGTTCCTTGAAAGGGAACAAAACCATCTTGCAGTATTGCAGCAGCGTTTCGCCAAGACACAGAAAGGCAGCAGGCGCCGCGAGAAGGCAAAACTGAAAATAGCGAAACTGCATAGAAGGATCAGAGACAAGCGAGTTGATTATTTACATAAACTGACCACAGACATTGTGCGGAAGTATGATACGGTCTGTCTTGAGGACTTGAACATCGAAGGCATGTTGCAGAATCATTGCCTTGCAATGGCGATCAGTTCCGTCGCCTGGAATGAGTTTGTCAGACAGTTGAAATACAAGTCGGAATGGCATGGCAAGAACGTGGTGATGATCGGCAGGTTCGAACCGAGCAGCAGGAAGTGTTCCGTTTGCGGATATGTCAACAAGGAATTGACCTTGAAGGACAGAGAATGGACATGTCCTGAATGCGGCGGACATCACGACAGGGATGTGAACGCAGCAAGGAACATCAAGGCTCTGGGCTTATCCACAGGCATCGGTCAGAAAGCGGCGACATGCCAATAGAGACAATGTTGGCGGCAAGATGGATCTTGTTGCAACAAGTATATATTCTTTAACAAAAAAAATGATTATGAAGACAAAGACATTAGGGCTTCATCTGGGCACCAGCGCGATAGGCTGGGCCATTGTATCAAGAGATGAGAATCTGGATGCGGCATTGGTGGACAGTGGCGTGTTCAGGTTCAAGGATGGTGTCATGCACACTCAGAACGGTGAGGAGCCGATGACACAGGCAAGGACCTTGGCACGGTCGCAGCGCAGGAACTACTTCCGGAGGAGGCTCCGCAAGATCGAACTGCTGAAGGTGCTTGTAAGGAACGGCATGTGCCCTTACGTGAGCGACGACGAACTTGCGGCGTGGAAGGAGAAGAAGGTGTATCCTTACAGGCAGGAGTTCTTCGAGTGGCAGAAGGTTGACGCAGAAGCGGACAGGAACCCTTATCACGACAGGTACCGCTGCCTGACGGAGAGGCTGGATTTCGGCATTGAGGCTGACCGCCATGCGTTCGGAAGGGCCATGTATCATATGGCGCAGCGCAGAGGCTTTCTGAGCAACAGGAAGTCAGGGAAGGGGAAGGATGACGGAGCGGTCCTTACGGGCATTGCGGCTCTTGATTCCGACATGAGGAATGCCGGGTGCGCCTATCTCGGGGAATACCTCTACAAGATGCACAGGCAGGGAAGGAAGGTGCGCGGGCTCTACACGGCGCGTGAGGCGCATTACGAGAAGGAGTTTGACGCCATCTGCGACAGGCAGCGGGTAGACGCGGACATCAGGGATGCGTTGCACGAAGTCATTTTCCACAAGAGGAGTCCGAAGTCGCAGAAGGGGGCGGTCGGAAGATGCAGCGTGGATCCTTCGCGCAGACGGTGCCAGAAGTCGCACCCGGCATATGAGGAGTTCAGGATGCTTCAGGATCTGAACAACATACGTGTGAAGACCGCATCCGACGAAGATTTCAGACCGTTGGATGCAGTCGAGAGACAGAAGGCCGCTGTCCTCTTCTACAGGAAGAGCAAGTCGTCATTCAAATTTGAGGATATTGCGAAGAAGATTGCGGGCAAGGGCAACTACTGCAGCGCAGGCGACGGCATGGACAAGCCGTATGTCTTCAACTACAGGATGTATCAGACGTTCGGCACCTGCCAGGTTATGGCGGGACTCATGTCGGTGTTCGGCGAGGACTGGGAGGACGCGCTCTGCAGGGCATACACGCTCGGAGACGGCAAGACGAAGGATGAGATCGTCAATGACGTATGGCATGCTCTGTCGGATTTCAATGACGACGACAGGCTGGAGCAGTGGGCCAGGGAGAGGCTCGGACTGGATGCCGGTGATGCTGCCAGGTTCGTTTCGATCGAGATGCCGGACGGATATGGATCTGTAAGCCTGAGGACGATCAGGAAGATGCTGCCGTTCCTGAGGAGGGGCTGCCGGTATGACGAGGCAGTCATGCTCTCCGGACTGCGCGCTTTGATGAGGGACAGGAGTGACACGGATTATCTGCATTACGTCGAGGAGGAGGTGTCGAAGATCGTGCGTGACGGAGAATACGACGTCTTCGGCAACCGCAGGAAGACCGTAAGGAATTCCGTGAAGGACTTCCTGAAGGACTGTCCGGGCGTGAGGTTCGGCAGGATAGAGTGGATGCATGACGGCAGGGAGAGCGCCTACCGTCCAGCGACAGGAAGAAAGGCCGGGGTGAGGCAGTTGGACTCTCCGAGGGTGCCGGGACTGAAGAACCCTATGGCAATGAGGACGCTGTTCATGCTCAGGACGCTCTTGAACGGACTGCTTGCAGAACGTAAGATCGATGAGAACACGAAGGTGAACATCGAACTGTCCAGGGAACTGAATGACCGGAACTCCCGCAAGGCGATAGCGGAGTATCAGAGGAATCGGGAAGAGGAAAACAGGAGATTCGCAGCGGAGATTCGCAAGTATGCGGGAGACGGATTCGTCCCTACCGAGGATGATATACTTAAGTACCGTCTGTGGGAGGAGCAGAACCATACGTGTCCTTATACACTGCGTCAGATCGAAATTGACGATTTCCTGGGCATGAATCCTGACTGTGAACTGGATTATATCCTGCCGCTGTCACGCGGCGGCGAGAAGTCGCAGACGAACATGGTGCTCTGTGACATGAAGTACAACAGGGAGAGGAAGCACATGAGACTGCCTTCGGAGATGCCGGAACATGCCGCAATCCTGGACGCGGTGAAGGGGTTCGGATGGAATGAGGAGGCGGACCGTCTGAGAAGGGACATCGAGAAGACCAGGAACCATGGATACATGGAGAAGGAGGCCAGGGACAGGATGATGGTGGCGAGAAGGAAGAAGGAACTGCGGCTGGCCTATCTGGAGAACAAGATAAGGTGTTTCGAGACGAGGGAGCCGTCGAGGATCAGGTATGGCATGGAAGGAGGGAACACCTCTGTCGTGAGGAGGTTTGCATATGAATATCTGAAGTCCCTGTTCACGAAGGTCTATCCGATGAAGGACCTGACTACTGCCGCGTTCCGCAGCATGTGGGGTGTGGAGAAGTTATATTGTGAACTGAAGGGATCGAGTTACGCCTGCCATGCGGTGAACGCCATCACGTTGGCCTGTGTCGGTAAGAAGGATTATGACCTGCTTGCGAGGTTCCTCCGAGATACTGACGAGCATAAGTATCATAAGGCTCCCGACGCTCTCGTCGAGACGCCTTGGCGGGGCTTCGTGTCGGATGTCCGTTCGGAAGTGCAGGCCCTGCTCATACCTTATCGTGCTCAGTCGTTTATCGGCAAGAATTCCAGAAAGAAGGTCAGGAAGCGCGGGGTAGTGCAGAAGAACAGCAGGGGTGAAGTGATGTATGCGCAGGGCCATACCGCAAGGTGCAGGCTGCACGAAGAGACCTTATACGGTTCGATCGTGAGGGACGGAGTGCGGTACTACGTCATCAGGAAGGGACTTGACAAGATAAATGAGAAGGAGGTCGGCAGGATAGTCGACGATGCCGTACGGGGCAAGGTGGAGAAGGCTGTTGCCGAAAAGGGACTGAAGGCTGCGGTTGCAGAAGGGATAATGATGAATGAGGAACTGGGGATCCCGATCAGGAAGGTGAGGCTTTATACTGACATCCGTACTGCAATCGACCTGAAGCCGCACCGTGATGTTTCTGTTTCCGGCCATAAGAGGCATGTGCATGTCGTTAATGACGGCAACTATGCCGTCGCCATCTATTCCGGAGCCGGTAAGAACGGAAAGGAGGAGAGGTCGTTCGAACTGATAACCAACTTCGACGCCTCCATGCATTATGTCGGCAGATCGGGCAGACGCATGTTGATGGAACCTGAAAAGGACGGGATGTCTCTGAAGTATGTCTTGAAGCAGGGGACCATGGTGCTTTTCTATGAGGACAGTCCAGAGGAGGTCAGAAACTGTTCTTACGAGGAACTGTCCGGAAGGCTTTACAGGGTGATCGGCCTTTCAAGGTCGGATGTCAGAAACAATGGAAAAGTTTATCATTATGGTGCACTCTCCTTTAGACATCATGCGGAATCAAGGAACACTTCTGAGTTGACGACGGCTTCCGGAGCGTGGAAGAATGACGGATGCTACAAGGGATTGCTAAAGATGCTGCACACGCAGATAAAGGCTTTGGTGGAAGGTTATGATTTCATAATCTCCCCTCTTGGTAGGATTCAATTCATCGAGCGTGATTAGTGATATCTGTGTCATCTCTAGATAGTTGTACCTTGATGCAATTTTGAAGGTAAGAATAGTATGTGATTCTCTCCCTGCCTTTAGGCGGGAGAGAACCACGATATTTTGAATATGATTTCATTATTGTTGTATCTTGATGTAATTTGAGAGTGACATACAACCATTGTTAAGAATAGTTTGGAACATAAAGGTTTTATCTTGATGTGATTTTAGAGTGAAATACAACGAGATTATCTTGTCTATAGTACTGGGATTGGTTGTATCTTGTGTAATTTTAAAGTAACATACAACTGGAGTCGCTTTATAGACTTCCTTCTAGCCGTTGTATCTTGATGTATTTTTAGAGTGATATACAACATTCAATATATATGGATTTGAGATTTTTTGTTGTATCTTGATGTAATTTTTTTTGAGTGATATACAAGGGGTCTTAACAGTCCAACTTTGTGCAGCGTTGTATCTTGATGTAGAAACAAAGTATTTTTTGAAAATTCACTTGACAAAGAGGTAGAATATACCTATTTTTGCTGGTACAAATACATCTTGATACAATAAGGCTATATGCCGTAGGTCTCGGGATTACCGAGGAAGCCTGAGCCCCCGCGTCAGTGGGGGCATTTTTGTTGCATATGTCTTCTGAGGCAGACGTCAAAAGAAAAGCGGGAACCGCTTTCGCAGTCCCCGCCAGACGGGCAGATACGCCGAAGGCGCATAAGGTAAGAATTGTGTTTGGAGTTTGTGTGTAGCAAGGCCTGTCCGTCACCGCTTGAGAATATCAAGAAAAAGATTATCCTGCTTTTGCCCGTTTCTTCGGACTGAAGTATGGTGGAATGCCTCCATAGGCAAGTTCAAGTCCCCTTTTCAGGGAGTCGTTGCATTCGTTCCATTCCTTCGAGTTGTAGTACCAGGCAAGATAGTTCTTCGGCACGTCGCAGATCATGGTTCCTGCATATTTGCCGTCCGGCATAAGTATTTCAGGGGGCTCGTTACGTGTATCCCTGACATGATTCTCGAGTGTCTTGATGATGGCATCTGACACATGCTGTGCAAGATTCATGGAAGGGTTGGTAAGCATCCATGTCAGATATGACACCGGGGTGTCACGGATGTCCTTTCCTTTGTATTTGCCGCTCTGCCATAT
The DNA here is from genome assembly GCA_017471965.1 of Bacteroidales bacterium. Taxonomy (GTDB): domain Bacteria; phylum Bacteroidota; class Bacteroidia; order Bacteroidales; family UBA932; genus Cryptobacteroides. The sequence goes on along the minus strand of JAFURF010000006.1, from coordinate 4,393 downwards.
GAACTTCCATGGGGCATAAGAATATATCCTCGTTATGTCTTCTCTTGTGATTCTTCCTATGCAGTTCACGGGGATTCCGGTGATCAGCATGTTGCCGCTTCCATACATCCTCCATCTTCCGATGTCTTCGAACCGGATCTCCTCCACGTGGCCAAAGCGCAGCACGTTGGCTCCCATGTCTATCACGAGGCAGTCCTTCTTGTCAGGATGTATCCTTACTCCCCTGCCGAGGATCTGGTAGTATTTGGATACGGAGAACGTGGAGAATGCGAGGATTATCGTATCGATCAGAGGATAGTCGAATCCTGTCGACAGTACTCCGACGTTGAAGACCACACGGAGCCTTCCTTCCCTGAAGCCGCTGACCACGGCTTCCCTGTCCTTCTTGTTCATGTCCCCGCTGATGTATGCGGAATCGGGATATCCGTCGGCCAGGATCTTCGCTTCGTCGACCGAAGGGACGAACACCAGGCAGTGCCGCCTGCTCTGATGGTAATCGAGGGCACCGTAGATGTTGGCGCGCACGTTGTTCAGTTTGTATGCTTCCTCTATCGAATTGACCGAGTATTCGCTGCCGCTGGTGTTCAGCCTGAGCATCTTTGTGTCGAACGGTATCTGTTCGTATACAAGGGGGCTCCAGAATCCCATTGACGTCATCTCCTGGATCTGGCCGACATGGAGGATGTTCTTGAAGAAGGTTCCCGTAGGGGACGGAGCCGTGAGCATCAGCAGTTCCGACCACTTGTCGAATCTTTCGCCGTTCTTCTGGCCGAACTGTTCCAGTTTGAGAGGGGTGGCGGTTATTCCGAGCACCTGGCTTATGCCTGCGTCCTTCAGGAACTTTCCGAGCATGGACTCCTCTTTTCTGGGATACAGATGCGCCTCGTCGATCAGCATCTTCGTGAATCCCATTTCACGGAATGTCGCCCCGATGTCCTTGATGGAGCCGATCGTGGCGTATGTGATCCTTTCGAATTCCTTTCTTCGGAACGACGCCGAGTAGATTCCTGCCGTGGCGTGCTCACCGCAGAGCGCCATGTACTTGGCATAGTTCTGTTCAAGCAGTTCCTTGGAGGGCTGTACCACCAGCAGTTTCTCATACTGCGGGATGCTTGCAGCCACGAAGGCGGTCAGGATGGACTTGCCCCAGGCTGTCGGAAGGACTATCAGTGACGGTTCGGCGCTGTCGCTCCCGAAGTATTGTATAGCCTTTCTTACAGGCTCCTGTTGATATGGTCTTAGTGTGATCATGACATCTTTTTTTTAAAGGTCGCGGAGGAAGATTTCAGTCTTTTCCGCTTCCTGAAGTTCTCTGCCTGCGGCATCGGCGTATCTTATCAGCAGACGGAAGTCCCTTCCGCCTGAGACGACCTGTATGGTGATCTCCCCTGCAGGAAGTATCCAGCATGAGATGTATTCCACCTTGCCGTTCGCTGCTGCCTTGAGTTCGTATCCGTCTCCTTTTCTGTATGGGGAATGGAACTGTTCCTTTGCGATGGCCGGCTCTCCGTATTTTCTTGTCAGGTTCGTCTTGAAGACGGCATAGTCATCTTCCGCTTCTTTCCATGAAGACTTCGGTTCCAGTCTTGCGCATACCTGATATACCGTTTCGGTCAGGGGTGTGACATCGGTCGTGACAGCCACTGCATATCCTGCGAACTGACCCGACATTTCAGCGCTTTCGTTATTGAGGGGAACGAATCCTTTGGATTTCATTTCGGCGAGAAATTCGTGGCGGGTGCCTTTGATTTCGGTCTGTTTGAACATAAGGTGAATGTCCTGTTCCTGTGCAGAGAGTAACGGGCCCATAAAAGAGTAGACGAAGAGGGCCGTCATTAGAAATATGCGTCTCATATAAAAATAACCTTTTTGCTGATTTTAGGCAAATTTAATAACTTTTTATTGTATTTTGGCGTGATTTAATATCTTTTCTTTGTTTGGCGGTTTATTTGTTCTAATTTTGTCCCATGATGAATTTATGATATTTGGCATATGAAAAGAAGAGTTTTTATTGTGGCGATGTCTGCCCTGATCCTGTTCTGTCTTTCCGGATCTGAATCACATGCCCAGAGGCATATTTCCGGTCAGCATGTCGTATCCGTCGATGCTTTCGCATGGAAGCAGTATGGCGGAGGGATATCATGGGGCAAGTACGGCCTGTATGGCCGCAGTCTTTTCGGCGTGTCTTTTCTTACCGGTCCTTCGGAATCGTATACGGTGCCGGCCACCAAGACTGCCGAAGAGGCGACGTATGATGTCCTCAGCCGTGACTGGTTCGCGTCCGGAGGATACCTGTTCCGCGTTGTCGGCAACCGGAGCCGTTCCCTGAACCTGCTCCTTGGAGGTACGGTCGATCTTGGCGCCAGGGTGCATGTGGTTCCGGAGGGAAGCGCAGGAGTGCCGAAGGCGAAGTTCATATATGGAGTCAGCCCGGTCATTCAGATGGAGTATTTTCCCGACACGAACATAGCCCTGAACCTGCACTTCAGGCCGAGATTCCAGTTGTATGGCCACAAGGTCTTCGAAAGGGTCTTCTATCCCGAATTCGGTATCGGATGTTCGTTCTATATCCTATAGCAGTATGAAGAGGTTCGGTGCAAGCGTGCTGTTGCTGTTGCTGTTGGTGACGGCATCGGCTCAGAGCAGGGTGAAGTCTTCGCTGGTATGGGACGTCGACAGGGTTTCCGCTTCCGTATCAGGTGACAGCGTGGACGTAGTCATGACCGTCATCCTGATAGATGACAGCGTAGAACGTGGATCGTACGTATCTCTAAAGCCTGTACTTAAGTGGATAGACAGGGAATATGCACTTACTCCCCTTTCGGTGTGCAGCCCTGACATGAAGACAGGTCCCGAGTCCGGCATGGCGACCATGACGGGCAGGCCGGGCAGGAAGATGGAAATCCGTTCAAGGGTGCCGTATGACATCTCCATGAACAATTTCAGCATTACCGTAAGCCTGTCCGAGTTCCGGGGAGGCAAGGAATACAGAGGAGAGCGCAGGCAGGTGGCCGTCTTCAGCAGGAAGCCTAGACCAGAACTGGATCTGAATACCTATCTTGTCGAACCTGCAAGGCTTCAGTCCGAGGAGCGTACTGCCGTGATTCCTCTTCGTCTGAAGTATTCATCTGACGAGGACTATGAACTTGACCTTGACGATGCCGGGAACTTTGCCGCATTTGACGCTTTTCTGGCGTCGTGTTCGCGCATTGTCCTTGATGAAAGGACGAAGGTATCCTCGATGACGATGTCGTCTTATACGGCTCTTTCCGGCACCGAAAGCGTGAACCGCAGGATCGCTTCCGCCAGGCTCAAGGAGGTGATTACATGCCTGACACGGCAGAAGGTCTTCGGCAAGCGGAAGATCGTGACCGGTTCCGTTGGTGAGGATTGGGCCGGAGTGCAGGAATGGTTTGGAAGATCCTTCTGGAGTGACGATCAGAAACTGAGGGGCATCCTCTTCGGCCAGGAGCCGCAGGACAGGCGGGAATCCCGTCTGAAGGAGGAATATCCTGAGGCGTGGGAAGGGATGCGTTCCACCCTGTTTCCTGACATGGAGAGGATGGAATGTGTCATCAGGTACAGTGTGATTGATCTGCCGGAACTGAAGGATGTACTTGATGCGTACAGGACTGAACCCGGATTTCTTGAGCCAAGGGACTTCTACAGGCTGCTGGCGGCCTTCGAACCGTATTCGTACGGGTGGAACGAGGTTCTGATAAGGTGTGCCGAGACATGGCCTCGGTCGGAGCATTCTAATCATAATGCAGCAGCCATGCTGCTGGATATGGGAAGGATTCATGAGGCGGGAATCTATCTCCGTAGATGTGGTGATACCGATGATGCCAGATATCTGAGGGCGGTCCAGATGGCTGAACTGGGGAATGTGGCTGCGGCGCAGGAGATGGTGAAGAATCTTCCGGACTCCAGACAGGAGTTCAGGACTGCACGTCAGTCTGTCGAAGAGCGGTTCAGATGGGATGAGTCGCCTGTCCCTTGGGATGTGCAGGTATATCGCATGGGACAGATTCTCTGATGGCGTAATTGAGAAAGTCAGCCAAAATCGATGCTTTTGCAAGATTTTGGCTGACTTTTGAGTTACCTTTTCAGTCCTTTATTTTTATTCAATCTGGTTTTTTCCTGTCTTTTTATAGCCTTCTTGATTTCTTCTGGCGGATTGATGAACCTTTCAGCCGGAATGTCATTGATGCTGAGGTCGTCATGTTTTGAGCATCCCTTGAAAAGGGAAGGAGACATGAGCAGGTCATGGGAAGTGTCGAGAATGATCTTGACTTCATGTCGTCCGGGAGCGAGTTCCATCCCGTCGCAGAGATCGATCTTCTTTCCGTCCAGTTCCATCTTCAGGACGTTGACGTCGAATCCGCTATGCCTC
>JAFURF010000069.1 GCA_017471965.1 Bacteroidales bacterium | reverse complement strand
GACCAGTTAAGCGCAGCCGATTACCGCAGATATATGGAAAATCCTGATTTTGCAGGAAAGGGAATGAACGATTTCGGAGGTTCTACCGACTGGGTGGGCGAAATAACCCGCAATCCCGTCTCTCACAATCATTATCTTTCCATAAAGGGCGGTCAGAAGAATACAAGTTATGTCGGAAGCCTCACCTACTCTGACAAGCAGGGTATCTATGAGAAATCATTCCACAGGTCTCTTGCGCTCAAACTTGCGCTCAACCACTCGATGTTTGACGACAGGCTCCGCATCAACCTCAACATCAACGACAAGATAGTCAGGGACGGATTTGTTCCGGGAGAACTCTATGCCCAGGCCTCGATGAGAAACCCGACCCTACCTGTCTATGACTCAGATGGAAAGTATTACGAGACTTCAAACGGACAGAACCCTGTCTGCGCAGCCAATGAATATACCGGAGTGAACAACTACAACTCCCTGACTGCCAGCGGAAAGGTGACGATAGAACCGCTCAAGGACCTGAGGATCAGTGCCACAGGTATATATCAGGGCTATTTCAACGAGAAGGAATGGGCCGGTTCTCACAAGACATATGCAGCTGTGTACGGAAGCGAGTTCGGCTCTGCCACACTCAGCGGCGGACACAACAGCGACATGACCCTCGAGGTTCAGGCGGATTATTCCAAAATGATCGGTGACCACAACATCTCTGCGACACTGGGCTACAGTTATAACCGTTTCGTAAGCCAGAGTTGGAGCATGAAGGCATACAACTTCCCTATCGACGGCTTCGGAGTATGGAACATTGGCTCAGGAGAATCCACATTGGAAGGTCTTTCCACCCTCAATTCGAACAAATGGGAAAGGAAACTGATAGGTTTCTTCGGTCGTGTCAATTACAACTATGCCAACCGTTATCTTGTCATGGCGAGTCTCAGAAGGGAAGGCAGCGACAAGTTCGGAGCAAACAACAGATGGGGATGGTTCCCGTCGGTAAGTGCCGGATGGAGAATCAGCAATGAGGACTTCATGAAGGGAATCGGCTGGATAGACGAGCTCAAACTGCGCGCCGGATACGGAGTCACAGGAACAGAACCTGGTTCTGCCTACCAATATATCTCACTGTACAATTTCAACAATTCGTACATGTCATTTGTGGACGGCAAATGGGTGAACGGCATAATCCCTTCAAACAACCCTAATCCGGACCTCAAGTGGGAGGAAAAGCATGAGGCAAATGTGGGACTCGACTTCTCGTTCCTCGACGGCCGCCTCCATGGAGCCGTGGACGGATATTACCGTCACACCCGTGACCTTCTCTACACATATACCGTCCCTACTCCACCGAACATCTCCAATTCGATGCTTGCAAATGTCGGATCGATCATGAATGCTGGAGTCGAAGTGGAACTCAATGGAGAAATCATCAGGAAACAGAACGTAAGATGGAGCATCGGAGGAAATGTATCCTTCAACAGGAATAGGCTCATCTCCCTTTCCAACGACCTCTACCAACTTGAATATCTCAAACTGGGCAACATGAACCATGTGCAGACCTACTCACACCGTCTGGAAGAAGGATGGCCGGTAGGAAACTTCTACGGCTATGAGGACGTGGGTCTCAGGGCACAGGGAACACAATGGAGAATCAAGGGTGCAGAGAACTCCGCTGCAGGAGAAGAACAGAAGAAGGTGATAGGAAACGGTATGCCGAAAATGTATGCTTCCATCAACACGAGAGTGGATTTCTTCGGCTTTGACCTCACCCTTTCGTTCAGAGGAGCCTTCCTGTATCAGATACTCAACCAGTACAGGATGATGTACGAGACTCTGGCGTGGCTGACAAGTTACAATGTACCGAAGAGTGCATTCACAAAGATCGGAGACTACTACAACTTCGCTCCTTCGACCTACCTCGCAAGATATGTCGAAGACGGTGACTTCATGAAACTGGACAACATCACTCTGGGTTACTCCTTCGACACATCCAAGCAGAAGGTGGTGAAGAGTGCCAGGATATATGTCACCGGTCAGAATCTGCTTACGTTCACCAAATACACCGGTATCGACCCGGAAGCGGTGAACATAACAGGACTCACACCGGGTCTTGACAACCATCACAAGTATCCGACCCTGCGTTCAGTGACAGTAGGTGTGAACATATCTTTCTAAGAACATTCAATCAGTTTCAAAAATGAAGAAATTAATTTACATGATATCGCTGCTCACTATTCTCGTCTCATGCACCGACCTTGAGCCGAGAGTATACAGCAACATCACCATGGAGCAGTTGATGGCCGATGCCGACCAGAACAGCGGTTATATGCTCTCGCCGATATACGGTCAGATGAGGTGGTTCTTCGAAGACAGGAGCGTATGGGACCTTCATGAACTTGGTACGGACGCATGGGTCGTTCCGATCAATACCGACGGAGGATGGAACGACAACGGCATATGGCAGCGTCTGAACAAACATGAATGGAACACTACCGATCCGCATTTCGAAGAGGTTTGGAACCATCTCTGGTACGGAATAACATCCTGCTGCAACCGCGTGCTCTACCAACTCGAGACTGCCGGGGTGGAACTTGACGAGGCCACCATCGCAGAGATCAAGGTAGTTCGTGCACACTATTACTACCATCTGCTCTCGTTCTTCGGCAACGTACCTATCGAGAACTCGTTCATAGTGCCGGACAACTATCTGCCTGAAACCAGGACCAGAAAGGAAGTCTATGACTTTGTGGTCAGTGAGATACGCAGCAACATGGACAAACTCACAGAAGAGAAGACATACAGCCGTTTCAACAGATGGGCGGCCAAGCATATGCTTGCCAAGATATATCTCAATGCCGAATCATGGCTTGGACCGGAGTATGCATCAAAACGTGACTCGACCCTTATTCTCTGCAACGAGATAATAAACAGCGGGAAATATGAACTGGACAAGTCATTCTCACATGTATTCAGCCTTGACAACACATCTTCTCCGGAGGTGATATTCTCCATCCCGTATGACGAGACCACCGCGACCGACGGACATCCTATCCTGCACTGCATATATGCCAAGACAATGCACTGGAACGGAAAGGGAGTATATGATGCGGCATCTGCAGGCTATAACGGTCTGAGAGCGAATCCGTCATATGTCGCCGACACATTCGACGCAGAAGAGGATCCTGTGACACATAACTGTATATCATACAATGACCGCAGGTACATCGATACTTATCTGATGGGGCAACAGGTCGACTATGTCACCAAAGAGCCAATTTTCCTGATGATTTCCAACAAGAACATCCCGTACAATCATGTGAACTACATCTCAAGCCCTACGGCGGCAGATGAATTCGAGGGATACAGATACGGCAAATATGAAATCAAGATCGGTCAGAAATGGGAGACCGACCAGGACTGGGTGATGTACAGGCTTTCGGAGACCATGATGATGAAGGCTGAATGCCTCCTGAGAAACGGCGATGCCCAGGGAGCGGCTGACATAGTGAACGAGATACGCTCAAGGAGTTTTGATTCTTCACTTCCGAAAGAGGTCAGGGAACTCACGGCAGACCAACTCAGCGCAGTAAAACAGGTGAACGGCATACCTGTCCAGTACGGAGAGTTCCTGCAGGAACTTGGAAGAGAGTTCTGCGGTGAAGGTATGAGAAGGGAGCAGATGCTCAGGTTCGGCGATGTATATGTCAAGGGATCATGGTGGGGTCATTCTCCATCAAACGAGACTTACAGACATCTCTACCCTATCCCTGAATCAGAAAGGATAAGCAATCCGAAACTTAAGCAGAACGACGGTTATCCATTATAGAAACATAATCATTAACACCTTAATACAAACACATTATGAAAAAGTACTTATTTATTCTTGCTGCTGCATTCACCATGCTTGCAGCATGTGAGAAGGACCAGAACGGTGACGGAAACGGTTCATTGAAGGAAAATCCGAATCCGACTTCGATCAGTTCACTCTACCTTGCAAAAACTGAGATTGCAGTGGACCCGGACGGTTTCAACATGCTCACTGACGGAGGTTTCGAAAACTTCATCGGAGATGAGAACTGGAAGTCAAAATCACTTTACTACATGCCTGAATATGTTTCGGAAGCGGAGACTCCGCTCACCGGCTCACGTTCTCTGCATGCCAATGTGGGATTTGACGGCTGGGGAGATGTTGCAGTACAGTCAATCTGTGTAAAGAAAAACAAGTCATACACTCTTTCATTGTGGTATCAGGGAGCATGGAAAGGACTCAACGCCTATATGGGCTTCAGAGGCGCCGATCCTCATGACGTAAACACAAACAATGCTGAAAAGAACGATGTCTGGGAAGAATACACCTATACTTTCGAGAACGTAGACGACATCAAGGTCGATGCATTCTTCGGCGGCTGGTGCTGGTACGACCTCTGGCTCGAACTCGACGACATGAAGGTCATCCCTACAGGATCTGCAAACGACTCATTCATGCCTAAGAACGCTCAGGTGACCGCTTCAACACTCACAAATGCATCATTCAACGACGTGGACTCTGCCGAGAAAATCACAGCATGCAAGGACGGTGATGCCATCTGGGGTATCCTCCACAATGTCAAGATGGGAGAAAAGAACCTTCACAACGTGCTCTACACTGCAAAGAGCGACATGAAGATCGTTACAGTGGG
>JAFURF010000068.1 GCA_017471965.1 Bacteroidales bacterium | reverse complement strand
TTAATCAAACACACAAAAACAATTATGAAAAAAATTTTCATGTTTTTGGCAGTAATGGGCGTTATGGCCTTTTCTGCACAGAACGCAGTAGCTCAGGACGAGCAGGCTGCTGAACCAACAGCAACTGAGGCTGCAGCACCGGCTGCTGAGACTCTTGACGGACCTGAGGAAGTTCCAATGCACCAGGCTCTCAAGACCAAGTTCATCGAAGGTGGTGCCGGCTTCATGGCTCTCGTTATCGCCTGCCTTATCCTCGGTCTCGCTCTCTGTATCGATCGTATCCTTTACCTCGGATTCTCTAAGACCAACACCAAGAAACTTCTTGCTAAGATTGAGGATGCCCTTGCAAACGGTGGCGTAGCCGCTGCTACTGATGTATGCCGCAACACCCGTGGTCCTATCGCATCAATCTTCACTCAGGCATTCCTTCGTCTTGCTGACGGCCAGAGCCTTGAGGAAGTAGAGAAATCAGTCGTTTCTTATGGTGGAGTAGAGGCAAGCAAGATGGAGCAGAACCTCTCATGGATCTCTCTCTTCATCGCTATCGCACCTTCACTCGGATTCTTGGGAACAGTTATCGGTATGATCCAGGCATTCGACGCCATCATGGTTGCAGGTGACATGTCTCCAGCAGTCGTTGCCGGTGGTATGAAAGTCGCTTTGATCACCACTGTCGGCGGTTTGATCGTTGCCGTTATCCTTCAGATCTTCTTCAACTACATCCTTTCACAGGTTGAGTCCCTCACAATCGAGATGGAAGACGCTTCAATCTCACTGATGGATATCTTGGTTAAGTATCAGAAATAATTGACTTTTCTACAATGAAATACGAAAAAATAATCAAATGGGTCCTGGTAGCATTGTTCATCATCGGAGTTGCCATGAGTCTCTACGGATTTATCGTAGGATTCGACACTAACGGAAACGCTCCTGTTGATACAATCCTCTACTGCGCCTATGCCTTTGCAGGAATCGCAGTTCTCGCCGTACTTCTCGGTGTGATTGTGATCGGAGGCATGAACAATCCTAAGAGTCTCCTTTGGCTTCTCATAGGAATTGTTGCTATCGCTGCAGTAGTTGGTGTGGCATACGTACTTGCACCAGGAACTCCAGCCGTAGGATACCTCGGCGAGCCAGTGTCAGATGGAACTCTGAAACTGACAGATACAATCCTGAATCTTACTTACTTCACATTCGGACTTGCAATCGTTTCACTTGTAGTAGGCTGGATTGTCAGTGCAACCCGTAAATAATTGACGCCATGGCAAAGAAAACACCAGAAATCAATTCAAGTTCAACGGCGGATATGGCGTTCATTCTGCTCTGTTTCTTCTTGATGACAACCACAATGGATCAGGACAAGGGTCTGCAGCGCCGTCTGCCTCCTATGCCTGACCCTAATCAGAAGGCACAGGACCAGAAGGTAAATCGTCGTAACATCATCGTAGTGAAGATCAACTCTGCCGACAGACTGCTTGCTGGTACTGAGCCTATGGATGTCAGCCAACTTAAAGACAAGATCAAGGAATTCCTTTCAAATCCTGCAAATGACCCGAATCTCCCTGAAAAGGAAGAGAAGGACATTGAAGGATTCGGTCCATGTATGGTCTCTAAGGGCGTGATCTCACTTCAGAATGACCGCGGTACAAGTTATCAGGCATACATTGCAGTGCAGAACGAACTCGTAAAGGCCGTGAACGAACTCCGTGACGAATTCGCAATGGCGAACTTCGCAAAACTGTATTCGAAGTGCAACGAGGATGAGCAGAAGATAGTAAGAGAAGCCATCCCTCAGAACATTTCAGAGGCCGAGCCGAAGGATGTTTCCAAAAAGTAATTAAAGGAGAATAGCGATATGTCAAAATTCAAACAGAAAGAGAAAAGGACAGTGCCAAACCCACCATCGGGATCACTTTCCGACATCGTGTTCATGCTGCTGTTCTTCTTCATGGTGACAACAACAATGCGTGAGACCGAGAGCAAGGTTGTCGTAAGACTCCCGGAAGCATCAGAAATCGCAAAACTGGAGAGAAAGGACCTCACATCGTACATCAATATCGGTGCCCCTATCCGTTCACTTCAGGCTCAATACGGAAATGACGCACGTATCCAACTCAACGACTCTTTCAAGACCGTTGACGAGATCCGTGACTTCATCGCCGCTGAGCGTGATGCTCTCTCAGAGGCAGACAGGTCATTCATGACAGTTGCCATCAAGGCTGACGAAAATACACGTATGGGTATTGTTACAGATGTTAAGCAGGAGTTACGTAAGTGCTCTGCCCTTAAGATCATGTACACAGCAAGAAAACCTGCAGAAGACTAATAAATGTTAGTCATACATACTAAAAAGACAGTGTCATTAAATATGGCACTGTTTTTTTTGTGACAGTACAGAACAAATTAAGATAAAAATAGGTAACTTTGTATGATTCATAAATAAAAGAAACGCCATGAGAACAAGAACTATTGCAGCATTAGCCGGCATGATCACCATGTTGTTCTGTGCGAACGGATGCACAGCAAGCACAGAAAAAACAGAAACTAAGGCAAAGTACATCTTTCTATTCATCGGAGACGGAATGGGTAACTCTCATGTTGCCGCTACTGAATCATACCTTTCATACAAGGTAGGAAAACTTGGCGGTGAGCAGCTCTGCTTCACTCAGTTTCCATATCTCGGCCTCTGCACCACATACTCTGCAGACAACACCATTACAGACTCGGCAGCTGCCGGTACAGCAATCGCCTGCGGCGGCAAGACCGACAACGGAATGATCGGAGTGAATCCTGAGGGAGAACATTATAAAAGCATGGCATACGAACTGAAGGAGGATGGATATAAGATCGGAATCATGACGTCAGTTACTGTAAACCACGCCACTCCTGCGTCTTTCTACGGACACAACAAGAGAAGAGGCGCATATTACAGCATCAGTCAGGAAATCCCTGCAACCGGATTCGAGTTCTTCGGTGGTTCAGGATTCGGAGGATTCAACGGCGAAGACGGTAATGAGGAAGACATAGACATCTATCTCGAAAGAAACGGCTATCAGGTATGCTACGGAGTAGAAGAATTCAATGCTGAGGCGCCTCAGACAGACAGGATCATCTTCTGCCAGGAGAGCAATAGAAAGGAAAGTGCAGCAAACTATGTAAGCGACGGAAAGGTTGCTGAAGACATTCCTCTCGCAAAGATGGTAGAGCTGGCACTCGGATACCTCGGAGACGAGGAGCCTTTCTTCATCATGTGCGAGGGCGGTGCAATCGACTGGGCGGCCCATGACAACAAGACCATGAGCACAGTACACGAAGTCCTCGACCTCGATGAGGCTGTAAAGGTGGCTTACAGGTTCTATCAGGAGCATCCGGAAGAGACGCTTATAGTAGTTACTGCCGACCATGAGACCGGAGGTATGGCGGTAGGTTCAAGAAGCGGAAGCTCGACTGTGAACTGGGCTGAATTCGAGGAGCAGTGGAACGCGGAAGGCGGAAAGAACACTCTTTCAAAGACAGAAAACATGGAGCTTAACGAAAGATGCTCCATCGGATGGACCACATGGGGTCACTCCGGATCGCCTGTGCCGACATATGCTGTCGGCAAGGGTGCGGAAAAATTCTGCGGAAGGCTTGACAATACGGAGATAAAGGGCAAAATCTTAGGTGAATAGCCTCTTTTCTATTATCTTTGCAAAGTTTGTTAAATCTATAGATATAAATGGAAACAGTTATCAGAACCAAGGTGAAGGACCTGCTCAGATCTGAGCCGGGTAAAGAGGTGCTTGCCAAAGGATGGGTAAGGACCAAGAGAGGAAACAAGAATGTGGCATTCATCGCCCTTAATGACGGTTCTACAATCAATAATATACAGATAGTAGTTGACAAGACTGAAGCCAACGAGGCAATACTTGCAAAGGTAACTACAGGAGCCTGCATCGCAGTAAAGGGAATGCTGGTGGAATCGGTAGGAGGCGGTCAGGCAACTGAGATCCAGGCTACCGAAATAGAGATATACGGAGAATGCGATCCGGTGCGCTATCCGCTTCAGAAGAAGGACACGTCTTTCGAGTTCCTGAGGACAGTTGCACATCTTCGTCCGAGGACCAATACATTCGGCGCAATATACCGCATCAGAAACCAGATGGCATTCGCCATTCATCAGTTCTTCCATGACAAGGGATTCGTCTACATGCATACACCGCTCATCACTGCATCAGACTGCGAAGGAGCGGGTCAGATGTTCCGTGTGACCACTCTGGACATGGACAATCTTCCTAAGAACAAGAAAGGAGGCATCGACTATACAAAGGATTTCTTCGGAAAGGAGACAAGCCTTACAGTAAGCGGTCAGTTGGAGGGAGAACTCGGTGCGATGGCCCTTGGCGAGATATACACATTCGGACCGACATTCCGCGCAGAGAACTCAAACACTCCGCGCCACCTTGCAGAGTTCTGGATGATCGAGCCTGAGATGGCCTTCTACGATATCAAGGACAACATGGACCTCGCAGAGGAATTCATCAAGTATCTCGTCAAGTATGCCCTTGACAACTGTTACGATGACATCAAGTTCCTCAATGACAGGTTCGACAACGAACTCATAGCGCGTCTGGAAGGCGTTGCCGACACAGAATTCGTACGTCTCACATACACCGAAGGAATAAAGATACTTGAGGCTGCAGGAGTAGAATGGGAATATCCTGTAAGTTGGGGAACAGACCTTCAGAGCGAGCATGAAAGATATCTCGTGGAGCAGCACTTCAAGAAGCCTGTGATCCTCACTGACTATCCAAAGGACATCAAGGCGTTCTACATGAAGCAGAACGAGGACGGAAAGACTGTACGTGCAATGGACGTACTCTTCCCTAAGATCGGAGAGATCATAGGAGGATCGGAAAGAGAGGCCTCACTTCAGAAACTCGAGGCCCGCATCGAGGAAACCGGCATGAGCCGCAAAGGACTCGAGTGGTATCTTGACACACGCAGATACGGTTCAGCACCTCATAGCGGATTCGGTCTCGGATTTGAGCGTCTGCTTCTCTTCGTGACAGGCATGAGCAATATACGCGACGTGATTCCGTTCCCACGTACCCCTAAGAATGCAGAATATTAAACCGCTACCGATATGCTGATCATAGGAATAGCCGGAGGATCCGGCTCAGGCAAGACTACTGTCGTTAAGGCGATAACCGAACAACTGAAGGAAAACGTAGTGGTAATCCCACAGGATTCATACTACAAAGACCTCAGCCACCTTACAGAAGCAGAAAAAAGGGTACACAACTTCGACCATCCTGACTCTATCGACTTCGATCTTCTGAGAGCACAACTGAAGGAACTCAGAGAAGGAAAGACTGTAGATCAGCCGGTATATTCCTACATCACATGCGGACGCTCGAAGAACGAAACCGTAAGGGTGACACCTGCAGACGTCATCATTGTTGAGGGCATCCTTATCTTCTGTGACCCTGAACTCCGCAAACTGATGGATATCAAGATATTCGTAGATGCGGACGATGATGACCGACTGATGAGGGTGATGGCCCGTGACATTGTCGAAAGAGGCAAGACTGTAGAATGGGTGATCGAGCGCTACTCAAATACAGTAAAGCCTATGTACCTGCAGTTCATAGAGCCAAGCAAGCGATACGCTGACATAATCATCCCGCAGGGAGGACACAACAAGGTGGCTATCGACGTGATCTCAGCGACCATCGAGAAATCACTCGCCACCTGCAAGAAGTAGGAAAGTGACGAACAGGAATGAACAATCCTTTCAATAAAGAAAGTCGCGCAGGACTATATATCACCGTGATATTCCATCTCACGGTGATTATTGTCTTGCTGGTATATCAGATCGATGCGACAGTACGTAGAGAGGAGAGTTTCGTTCTGGATTTCTCAAAGCAGGAGGAAATCGAAAGGATAGAGAAGGAAATCGCTTTCAAGGAAGACATCAGCAAAAGGCTGGACGACCTTATAGCGGCTGCACATAACTCAGGGGAACCTATAAGGAACATTGCAGTAGACGCCTCCAGAGCACAATTGAAGGACGACAGGGGCACAGACGCAGACCAACTGTACAAAGATGCGGAAAGACTTGCCAATGACCTTAAAAACGGCCATAAGGACGCAGTGGAGGAAGATGCCCGTGAAGAGACAGTGGAGATGCAGCACCAGAAGAAGCCGGACCAGAAGAATCAGAAGGAATACAGCGGTCCGTCTGTGCTGTCATACACACTGGACGGAAGAAAGGCCAGCCACCTCCCTATCCCTGCATACAGATGCTATGGTGCCGGCGATGTCACCGTCATCATCAAGGTGAACAATTCAGGTCAGGTCGTGAGCGCCAAGGTGATGGAGGAGATTTCATCAGGTGACAACTGCCTGCGCAGTTTCGCCATCCGCGCCGCCCGCCTTTCAAGATTCAGTGCCTCATCCACGGCCCCGGCCAATCAGACAGGAGAAATAGTCTACCGGTTCATTGCACAGTAGACCATCAGTCAGATAACCGATATCCCCGTCAGCAGGAAAGCATAAATATAGGGAAATGCTTTCCTCCCTGACGGGGATATCGGTTGTCATGCAGTCATCTACAGATTTGTACTGATATCGTATGCTGCGAAGTCTTCGAAGTCATATTGCCAGGTGTCACCATAGGCTAGTCTGTGCATCCTGTACCATATGGCTTCACGGGAAGGAGCATTGAATGAGCCAAGATTTGAACGCATCATGCTGGTATATGAAGGGCGATATACATCCTTACTGAATGAGAGGGCACCTTCATATATTCCCAGATTTTCTTTTGAATACCTCTTGTCTTCCAGAAAGTGCGCCCATTTGACAGATTCAGGGTCATTGGTAAAATCACAGTTCCTGTACCAACCGGCATCTTCCCTTTCCTGAACACGCCGTCTTACGTCATCGGTAACGGCGTCTCCTGAAGTGCTGAAATATTCATCTGCCAGTTTTGCGAATCCATGTCCTCCCGCCTCATGCACAAGCACCCCCTCGAATCCATCATGATCTTTCACCTTGGGTATATAAGAAATCGACATACCGCTTCCATGGTCACCACCGGCAGGAGAATACATGTAGGTGGAGCCGCCGAACTTATCGGAATTCATGACGACTATGACTGTGGTCTCATCCAGATCATTCTCAGATACTGCCTTGGCTGCATATGCCATGCACAATTCGTCATCTCCACTTATTGAAGTTCCGGCCCCATATGAGCATTTCAGCGCGGAACTGACTTCTGACCCATATCCGGACACATCAGATATGACATTGACACAATAGACATTGAAAAGGTGTCTGTAAGAGCGGAACGGTTCCTTGCTGAAAAAGGCTTCCATCGCCTGCTTCATCGCACCTGCATAGATACCATAATCCACATCACGCTTATCGTAGGCATCTCCAAGTAGGACCAGATTGATTCCTTTACCTTCCTTTGCAGACTGCAGTACTGTGACCTTGCCGTCATCTGTCGGTATTGGAAGTTCCCCACATCTTTCTACCAGAAGTTCCTCTATCTCCCGAGAACTCCAGTCGAATGGATTGACGACAATGCGTCCCTCCTTGTCTACCAGCCCCAGACTAGGCGTGGGTGCATACCACATGTCATATGATCCGAACCCACTACCGTTCATACGCAGCCATTCATATCCATATGACGGATAGGCCTGTGGAGTCCCCGTCCACAATGCAATGACTTCAAATCCCCTGTCCTTATACGCATCATACCATCTTTTGACAACATCTAGTACGGTATCGGAATCCATTCTGTATAATAACGTATACTCATTTGCGCGAAATATATCTCCTGTGTTGTACAAAGAGCTGACTTCGCCCCTATAAAGAGACATATTCAATTCCGGAGCATATAGTTCCAATCCGTCCATATCGAATCCCTCTCCTCGCTGGTTCAGGACAGTTGTCCAGAAATCATTGAAATATGGGTTCTGAGTGATTTCATCTGGTATTGTTCCGGAGAGACGGTTTCCATCCAGACGTAAATCAGATAAACGTCTGTTGAGAAGCCGCGTATATGAAGCCGGCAGGCTCCCTGTAAAGTCATTTTCACTGAGATCCAGGGAGATGAATCTATGATCTGCCAGAAATTCAGGAAGAGGTCCGGACATTTCATTATCTGACAGATGCAGATACTGGAGGATACTTTCTCCATCATCATCCGGCTCAGCAAGGGACGTAAAGGAATTGTCCTGCAAATTTGCATAAATGACAGTAAATATTCCTGACGGGATCTCTCCTGAAAGATGATTTCCATTCATGGAAAGAGTCCACACTCCTCTCAGATCCCGCATTGAAGAAGGCAGGACTCCTGACAGATTGTTGTTGTTCAGGAAGATATCATACCTGGTTCCATAGTATGCATTCATTCTGACACCATACCACTCTGACAGAGGCTTGTCGGAGCACCAGTTTTCATTGTTTTTCCAATTGTCGCCGTCTGTCGCATTATAAAGGTCTATGAGCGCAGACCGCAACTTGTCGTCAGAAACATCCTGAGCGGAACCTTGCATAATGGTATGCACAAGGCGGCAACTTCCGTCAGTGGTCTGCACAATGATTTCACCCGTACGAGTTTCCGAGGCGTTCTCAGACACATGGTATGTGCAGACATTATGATGCACATCCTTCGTCCTGACTATATCTATCCATTCTTTCCCCTTCCCTACAGTGACGGTACACTCTCTGTTTCCCATGAATTCTAATGAAAACGTGCCACCAGCAGAAGTAAACTCCTGAAAATATACTGAGAGATAAACAGGCTCCATCTCATATTTAAGGCGTCTGAAAGTACCTGCATCTACTATATGAGTATCATACAGATTATTGCGGAAGGTTATCTTCTCCACTGCAAACCTCCCCTCCTCATTCTCGAAGGCAAAGGTCAAGGGTCCGTTATACGCATCGGGGAATGCTGCCACATAATATTCCCCTGGTTCGAAAAATTGAGATTCCGGTCTGAGCACCACGTTTGACGCAGAATTAGGTGTAGGAAAGACCTCGACATATTCTGATGCACAATCCACACTGAACTCTCCTGAAAGCCTGTTTCCATCTTCATGGATGACAGATATTGTCCTTATCTTCCCTGCCTGAGGAGAAATGGTGAATTTGAGATATGTCATCAGCGGATTGAGTCTGAACTCACGACCGGATGCGTCAGTGCGCCCTACAGCAAGCGCTGTACCGTCAGGTATGGTACCGGGACGGGCGGTCTGCACAAGAGGCAGTTCCATCACTGCCTGTGAATGACTTTCCTCATTTTCCCTGAATTCCTTGAAGGCCTGATACGGATAGACGGCATGATATGCATCAGAGGGTTTCGCATATCCTTCAAGGACTGCAACACCGTCACTGACCGACGATACGGTAAACGGACTTACAGCACCGGAGACAGCGATCTTGTCTCCTTTCCTGAAATCCATGCCGATACTGTCAGCAAGCGCCCTGTCTGCAAAACAAGATCTGAAAGAGAAGGAAGACTCTCCCGGACCCGGCCTGACAGCATCCGAACACCCGGCCATCAGCACGGCAGTTGATAGCAATATGATTAATCTGAGCATAATCAGTGACTCATTCTACAACAGACGAATGCTTCAGTGCAGCCTGGATGGTATCATCTATCGGAAGATAGAATCTGTAGAAGGCTTCGTCACCAAGTCTTGAAAAACGGCCCACCAGAGCCTTGAGTTGCGGCATCATATATGCCTTGGAGGCCTCCCATTCGCCTGATGCAGGAACAATACCGTCCACACGCGAGGCATAATCAAGGAACTGTCTGTCCAGACCGATGCTGTCAAGGTATCTGTCGAGCTCATCAAAATCAGATATGTCTGAGAGCGAACCGCGATATCTGTCAAACATTGTCTGGGCAAATCTTACAGATGTCGCCTTCTTGTTGCAGTTGACGAAGAATTTTGTAGCCTTCGTCGTATCGATCGGAACAAAGACATCCGGAATGATTCCTCCTCCTCCATAGACACGACGTCCCTTCATTGTATAGAATAGAGCGGTGGTGTCGATCTTCATGCTGTCGGCAGAAGTCATCTCACCATGGGCATAACGCTCATATATGTCGTATTCATAGTCCTTGTCATACGGTTTCTGTATACATCTGCCTGATGGAGTATGGAAGCGAGCGACGGTAATGCGTATGCCGGATCCGTCTGTGAAATTGACAGGTTCCTGAACCAGCCCCTTACCGAAAGACCTGCGTCCTACGATCACTCCCCTGTCGTTATCCTGTATCGCACCTGAGAATATCTCACTTGACGATGCCGTTCCTTCATCTATCAGCACCGATATCTCCACATCCTTGAGGGAGCCGCGCCCGTCAGCATCATATTCCTGACGAGGACGGTGAAGACCCTCCATATAGACTATGCCGTCTCCCTTGTTCAGGAACTCGTTTGAAAGCAGCAGCGACTGGTCGAAATATCCTCCTGTGTTATCTCTGAGGTCAAAGATGAGGCGGGTCATGCCTTCTGACAGGAGTTTTTCAGAGGCCTGCGAGAACTCGATATATGTCGTACGGGTGAACTTCGAGAGTTTGATGTAGCCGGTTGTGTCGTCGATCATGAATGAAGCGTCGACACAATGCATCGGTATCCTGTCTCTGGTTATTTCAAAAGGTATTAGGGTGCCGTCCCTGCTTACGGTAATCTTCACCTTTGTACCTTTCGGGCCCTTCATCAGACGGATCATGCTGTCCTGAGGCATCTTCACACCCGCTATGTCCCTGTCATCCACGCGCACGATCCTGTCTCCCTGAAGCAGACCGGCCTTCTCGGAAGGACCGCCAGGCACCGGGTTCAGGACAATAGCGGTATCATTGGGCACATTGAAAGTGATGCCGATACCTTCGAAGTTGCCGGAGAGTTCTGTCTCAGACTCAGTCAGTTCCACAGGTGGAAGATATACTGAATGCGGGTCAAGTTCTGCAAGAGCAGCCACGACGGCTGCATCAGTCATGTTCTTCTTATCCAGAGTGTCCACATAGTTCTTCTCGACCTCCTGAAGAATCAGGTTGAGTTTTCTCCAACGGTTTTAGTCACCGTCAAACTTCCTCTCTGGCAGAACCTTGCCTGCAACCAAGGTAAGAAGCACTCCCAGGATGACTCCCAGGAGTGCTACAAGAATATTGTTGTCAAATTTCTTCATAGTCATAATCTGTATAGATCCCTCGACAGTTGGGATGACAGATGGACTAGTCCACCTGTTCGACTTCTATTCCGGCACGCTTGAGAAGGTCAATTCCGTCTGTCAGCCGGTAGGCATCCCTGTAGACGACCCTCCTGATTCCAGCCTGGATGATGAGTTTGGCACATTCCATACATGGAGATGCCGTCACATAGAGGGTGGCATCCTTGCTGTTGTTCCCGGACTTGGCAACCTTGGTGATTGCATTAGCCTCGGCATGAAGTACATACGGCTTTGTCACTCCATTTTCATCTTCACACTGATTCTCGAATCCGGATGGGGTGCCGTTATAGCCGTCGGATATGATCATCCGGTCTTTCACCAGAAGCGCACCGACCTGACGACGCTTGCAATAGGAATTACGCGCCCAGACTCCTGCCATCTCTATGTAACTGCTGTCAAATTTCTCCATAATGAAACATATTATCTCTGATAAAGATATCTCTTGATGCTCTTCTTAGGAGTCCTCTCGAAATCCTCTGACATCACTTCTATCTTCTTGAGTTTCGCATAGTTAGGAAGTTCCTTGTTCAGTTCAGGAAGAGTATCTTCCATATACTTGATGAATTCTTTCTGATTCATTCCGTCCTTAGAGCCCTGAGCGAAGTCAGGATAAATAAGGGCTGTAAGTCCTCCGTTATCCTCGACCACAAGAGAGTCAACGACATATGGCTGGCTGTTGATCACAGTCTCCACCTCCTCAGGATAAATGTTCTGACCGGAAGGGCCGAGAATCATACACTTGGACCTGCCCTTTATGAAGAGACTTCCGTCCGCATCGATCACACCCATGTCACCGGTACGGAACCATCCGTCCTCTGTAAACACATCTGCCGTAGCCTCTTCGTTCTTGAAATATCCGAGGAAGACGTTTGCTCCCTTCACCTGGATTTCGCCAGGCACGTTCTGAGGATCCCTTGACTCGATTCTGACTTCCATGTTAGGCGCCGCCTTTCCGCAGGAATAGAGTTTCTCCTCCTTCCAGTCATCATATGTGATGATAGGAGCACACTCCGTCATGCCATAACCTACAGTGAACGGGAAGTTCATCTTCTTGAAGAAGGCCTCGACCTCCTTGTTGAATGCTGCACCACCGATGATCACTTCATAGAACTCGCCTCCGAAAGCATTGACAAGTTCGGTCCTTACCTTATTGAGTACCACCTGGTTCAATCCCGGCACCTTCATGAGGAACTTTATGCCCTCCTTCTCCAGGACTGGCTTCACCTTGCTCTTGTATATCTTCTCGATGACAAGAGGCACAGCAATGACCACTGACGGTTTCACCTCAGCGAGAGCCTGCATTATGACCTTAGGGCTCGGGAGCCTTGACAGGAAATGCACATGACATCCTACAGAAAGTTCATAGAGAACCTCGAACATAAGTCCATACATATGTGCGCACGGAAGCATCGACACAACTCTCGAAGTATGGTTCAGTTGAGGAAGGACCTTTGAAGCAAACTGCATATTGGACCAGATGGCCCTATATGGTATCATCACACCTTTAGAGAATCCCGAAGTACCTGAGGTATAATTAATTACCGCAAGTTCGTCAGCAGAATCCTCATAATAATCGATATCCTTGGCCTCGAAAGCCTCCGGATATTTCCTGCCGAAAAGTTCGTTGAGGTGTTCCTTTGCTGTCACGATATTCTCATCGGCGGCATACAGGATCTTGAAGTTGTTCACCTGTATGATTGCATGAAGACCAGGCATCTCAGACTCCGAGAGTCCCTCCCAGATCACTTCATCCACAAAGAGGATCTTCGCCTCAGAATGGTTTGTAAGATGATGTATGTTGCTTGACTTGAACTCATGCAGAAGCGGAACCGGCACTGCACCGTATGTCATCGTAGCGAGGAATGCCACGGCCCAGTTGGCCTGATTACGCGAGCATATCGCTACCTTATCCCCTTTCTGAAGACCGCATTCATCAAACATTATCTGAAGTTTGGCCATACGCCTGGCCACATCACCGAACTTCAGAGTGACGCCCTGATAGTTGGATATCGCAGGACGGTCCCAGTTCTTCTTGAACGCCGCTTCAAAAGCCTTGTTTACTGATGTAAATTCCATAATATTCCAAGTTAAAGTACATTTATCTATTTCAACTGCACGGTACGATGCCTGCCGTCATAACACAAGACATCCACTGCACCGCCTTCCAAAGGCTTGACCTCACTGTCCGGACGGATCATCTCATTGCCACTGAATGCAGTAAGAGGGTCACCGCCGTAGAACGGATAGATCAGAGTCTGGATGGAAGTCCTTACCACCCAGAACGTGCTGCCCGACACGACCATGCGCTCAGGCAGAGCCTTCACAGTCTCTGAAGGCCTGATGCCCTTCCACGAGGCCGGCTTCTGTCCCTTGAGATTGTACATCTCCACGGTATTGTCCTTGTGGAGGACCATTATATTGTATTTTCTTGTTCCATTGAAATCATAGACATCCGGTCCTATGAGGATTTCCTTTCCAAGGTTTACAGGGAAACCCGACACATATCTTCCCAGTCTGTCTATGAGATATATCTCACTGCCCGCACCAAACGCTATCTGGAGTTTTCCGTTGGCATAATAGTCGACATTCTGAGCCGTTCCGCATATAGGCTTCTTGAACGGAATGCCCCAGAGGTCCTTGCCATCCTCGCTCAGACAGAGGGACAGATGGGAGTTCTGATAGAACCTGTTCATCTTGCCGGTACCCGAATTCTTCACCTCGAATGGTCCCGACGGCACAGTCACGACAGTATCACGTTCGAAAGCCGGAGCCTTCGTCTTCTGAAGAGAGAGTTTCCAGAGATCTGCATTGACAGACAGGCCTTTCTTTGAGTGGGACACAGTCAGCACCAAAGGACAGAACTCGGCATCCTCATATAACCCGGCAAAAGACTTGACGAAAGACTTCGTGAATATATCTTTCACGGAATCATCTGCCTCTGAAAAAGAGAAATAAGACACCGCAGAAGCACGGGAGCGCGCCAGAAGATCATCCTGACCGGCATCAGCCATATACTCCTTCAAGGTATACTCAAGGGCCCTGCCATCCTTATACTCTGCAATGGCTGCCTGACTTCCGACCACGGCCCATCCTCCGGTGAGAACAAAACATGACTCGTCTTCCAGGCCGAAGTGACCGCCGAAGACAGAAGCCACCGCACCGGGATATGGCCACCGGCCGGTATCGGAAGGCAGTTGGAAAGACTTTGCTCCCAACCTGACCAGAAGCACCCTTTCCACTGCGCTGCCTACGCCAAAAGACGCAGTCGCAACCTCTCTGACATCCATCTGATGCATGAGCGCAACAGGCTCGATACCGATATTCCTTTCAATTTCCTTACGGTTTGCCAGAGTCTTCTGAAGTGACTGTCTTGAATCAAGATAGCCCATATAAGCGTCAACATAGCCGTCAACATTCCCCATAGGAAGAGAAACCACAAAACGGGCATAAGACGGCAGAACTGACGACACCGACGACACAGCAGGCTCGGAAGACGCCAGAACAGACATGAACTCTGACGGATCTTCGTCATATACCGCTGTTCCGGAAAGAGAAATATGATTTCTGGCATCCTTCATATCCAGAACGGTCCAGTCCGCAATCCTCGAAATGAAACCCGAATATGAAGCATACTTCTTCACCAGCACCGAAGGCAGCAGATTACCAGCATGGGAGTTGGAAAAGAACAGGATGTCCGCCCCAGAGACCGAAGCGGACGCTTTGTCAAAGCCTGCAGCATGCATGACGGAAATCCCCTTGCTGACATGACGCAGGGAAGATTTCAGTATAGTCTCGGAACCGGAGGCTACGACCATCGGGCGGCCCGGAACCGGCTCAGCATACAAGCCATTTTCTTTGAGGCTGTCAAGAAGAGCCTGTGCATCATCAGATAGCGCATCAGCGTCCATCTGCACTTCGAAGACA
Organism: Bacteroidales bacterium; assembly: GCA_017471965.1. GTDB lineage: Bacteria > Bacteroidota > Bacteroidia > Bacteroidales > UBA932 > Cryptobacteroides. The sequence goes on along the minus strand of JAFURF010000068.1, from coordinate 28,750 downwards.
TACAGGGGCACAAGACCTCCGGAATAATGAAGCGAAACCACACCCCGACGCTTCATCACTGAAGACGGCAGATCCATTCCGTCGTATATTCCCGGCAGAGCCTTTTCCACCTTGGAAAAGCATGCTACGGCAATGGCGTCGGAAGGGACTGCGGGAAGAAGTTCATACCGGTCCTGATCTGCAACCTGAGAAACCTTACGGTCATCGCCCAGACCTGAATCCGAATATAATACAGCAACTGCCACCCCGGTGCCAAGCACCAGGACGGCAAGAACTGAAAGACAGAAAATCAGTGACTTTCTATCCATTATCTGACCGCAATAGCCTCAATCTCCACCTTTACACCAAGCGGAAGAGCAGCAGCCTGATAACATGCCCTTGCCGGCTTGTCACCGGTGAAGTACTCCGCATACACCTCATTCACAGCCTTGAAATCTGCTATATCCGCCAGAAGCACTGTAGTCTTCACAACATTGTTGTAATCCATACCTGCCTCCTTGAGGATCGCTCCGATATTCTTGAGCGACTGGTGTGCAGCAGCCACGATATCTTCCTGAACCTTTCCGTCAGCAGGATTTACAGGAATCTGACCTGAAATATACAGAGTACCATTCACTTCGATAGCCTGTGAATATGGGCCCACCGCCTTCGGTGCATCTGGAGTCGCTATTACCTTTTTCATCTCTTATCTTTTTATTTGGTTTAACATACAAAGATAATCATTATTTGGTTATTACCAAAGGTAATAAACCCGTATAGGATGCATGCAAACAAAGAAGCCAGGCTTTTCAGCCTGGCTTCAAAGTAGCCCCGAGCAGAATCGAACTGCTATCTAAAGTTTAGGAAACTTCCATTCTATCCGTTGAACTACAGGGCCATTGCGAGAAACTGATTACTCAGCCTTCTTCTCGATGATCTGACGACCTCTGTAATAGCCGCACTCTGGGCATACACGGTGATACATGATAGTAGCACCACAGTTTGAACATGTACCGAGCGTAGGAACTACAGCCACGTCGTGTGTTCTTCTTTTGTCACGTCTCTGCTTAGAGACTTTGTGTTTTGGATGTGCCATTTCTAAATATTTTTTTAATTATTAATAATCAAAACATGTTCTTCAACGCAGCAAAAGGATTGTTTTCCTCTTCCTGCCTGACAGGGAAACCTCCGGAAAGATGCTTCATCGCCTCAGGGTCACATTCACCGTCCTCATGGACGCGCTGCATCGGCAGATCTAGACACACATAATCATAGATTATCTGGCTCAGATCGAGTTCCGCCTCCGTATCCAGAACGAAAACGACCTCTCTTTCCCCCTCCTGACGCTCATCCGACGAATCTTCGTCACCAAACTTCACACTGAGCATTATATCCACATCTATCGGCATATCCAGGTCCTGAAGACATCTGTCGCACTCTACTACAACCTTTCCTTCCACATGACAGTCGACTCCGACATATCTGCCGGACTTTTCCACCTGCACCCTTGCATCCAACTCAGCATCAAGCATTTCCGAGTTTTCAAAACTTTCGAAGAACTCCTTGCCGACCTTCCAGTCATACTCTGTCTTTCCGGTCGCCAATCCATTTAAAGGTATGATAAATCCGTTACTCATTCCGACCCATAAATAGATTTGAGCCCGCAAAGGTAACAAAAACTTTTATCATTAGCAATTTATATCTGAATTTTTTCTCTTCCTCTCAAGTTCATTCAGAATTATTTTCCTAAGTCTCATGGATTTAGGAGTAACCTCAACGAGTTCATCCTCCTGTATGTACTCAAGAGCCTCTTCAAGAGAGAATACAATCGGTGGAGGAAGCATCACCTTATCGTCGCTTCCAGACGCACGCATGTTCGTGAGTTTCTTGGTCTTGCAGATATTGATGGTGAGATCTCTGTCACGGGTATGTTCTCCGACGACCTGTCCTTCATAGACTTCGACTCCTGGTTCAATGAAGAAACGGCCTCTGTCCTGAAGTTTGTCCATAGAGTATGCAACGGAGAGTCCGGTCTCGAGAGACACGAGAGATCCGTTCGTACGACGCTCTATATCACCCTTGTACGGTTCATATCCCTTGAGGCGGTGAGCCACGACGGCCTCACCTTGGGTCGCGGTAAGGAGGTTGCTTCTGAGTCCCATGAGTCCGCGCGAAGGTATGTCGAATTCAAGATGGGTCCTGTCTCCCCTTCCTTCCATCTGGATGAGGGCGCCCTTCCTGCGGGTAACCATTTCTATAGCCCTTCCGACAAATTCTTCAGGAAGGTCGATGGTAAGGTTCTCGATAGGTTCGCAGCGCTGGCCTCCGATCATCTTGTCGAGCACCTTCGGCTGTCCTACCTGAAGTTCGAATCCTTCACGACGCATGGTCTCGATGAGGACTGAAAGATGAAGGACTCCACGACCGTACACGATGAACGAATCCGCATTAGGACCCGGTTTCACCCGAAGGGCAAGGTTCTTTTCCAGTTCCTTGTCAAGACGCTCCTTAAGATGTCTTGATGTCACGAATTTTCCTTCCCTGCCGAAGAACGGTGAATTGTTGATGCAGAAGAGCATGCTCATAGTAGGTTCATCCACTTCGATAGGTGGAAGTGCCTCCGGATTCTCGAAATCCGCTACGGTATCTCCGATTTCAAAACCGTCAAGTCCGACGACAGCACATATGTCTCCGCACTGTACCTCATCTGTCTTGGCCTTACCAAGTCCGTCAAACACCATGAGTTCCATTATCTTCTGCTTCTGCTGTATGTCATATCTCTTACAGAGGGTGATATTCATTCCGGCATGAAGGGTTCCTCTTGTGACACGGCCGACAGCAATACGGCCTACATAAGGAGAATATTCCAGAGAAGATATCAGCATCTGAGGGGTTCCTTCGATATATTCAGGAGCGGGCACCACCTCGAGTATGGTGTCGAGGAGTGCAGTGATATCGTTTGTCTGGTCTTTCCAGTCATACGACATCCATCCCTGCTTGGCGCTGCCGTATACAGTCCTGAAATCAAGTTGGTCTTCTGTGGCACCGAGGGAGAACATAAGGTCAAAGACCTCTTCCTGGACCTCATCAGGACGGCAGTTCAACTTGTCGACCTTGTTTATGACCAGAACCGGTTTCTTGCCCATCTCTATAGCCTTCTGAAGGACGAATCTTGTCTGAGGCATGCAGCCCTCGAATGCATCCACGAGGAGGATGACTCCGTCGGCCATATTGAGCACACGCTCGACCTCTCCACCAAAGTCACTATGACCCGGAGTGTCGATGACATTGATCTTCACCCCCTTATATATAACTGACACGTTCTTTGCAAGGATGGTGATACCTCTTTCCCTTTCGAGGTCGTTGTTGTCGAGGATCAGTTCTCCCAACTTTTCCTGCTCACGCTGCTGTCGCGCCTGATAGATCATCCTGTCGACGAGAGTAGTCTTTCCGTGGTCGACGTGTGCGATGATCGCGATATTTCTGATATCCTGCATAATAATCTAATAATTAATCATTTGACGGCATACTGCCTCACGGCCGGCAAGTCCGGTCGAAAAAGATTTGCAAAATTAGATATTTTTATAAAATATTTTCCAATCTTTTTATATTTTTGCGCCTTGGTTAGAAAAACAATTAAACTTTACAAATTATGAAACAAGACATGATCGTAATCCTCGATCTCGGCAGCCACGAAAACACCGTGGTAGCAAGGGCTATACGCGCATTGGGCGTGTACAGCGAGATCTATCCGCATGACATCACAGCGTCGGAACTCAAGGCTCTTCCAAACGTAAAAGGTATAGTCATTAACGGAGGACCAAACAATGTCATCGATGGAGTTGCGATCGATGTTCTTCCTGAAATCTATGAAGCAGGCTTTCCGGTCATCGCCGCCGGCCATGACAAGGCTCTCTGCGAGGTGAAACTTCCTGAATTCAAGAATGACGAAGAGGCTATCAAAGAGGCGCTGAAAGATTTCGTAGTCGACACTTGCAAGGCTGAGACAAACTGGAACATGAAGAACTTCGTTGCAGATCAGGTGGAACTTGTCCGCAAGCAGGTCGGAGACCGCAAGGTCCTCCTCGCACTTTCCGGAGGTGTGGACAGTTCTGTAGTAGCTGCACTTCTTCTCAAGGCAATCGGAGACAACCTCGTATGTGTGCATGTAAATCACGGCCTCATGCGCAAGGGAGAGTCTGAGAATGTTGTGGAAGTGTTCCGCAACCAACTTTGCGCAAATCTCATATATGTAGATGCAACAGACCGTTTCCTCGGTCTTCTCGAAGGTGTAGCAGACCCTGAAGCAAAGAGAAAGATCATCGGAGGAGAATTTATCCGCGTATTCGAAGAAGAGGCACGCAAACTTGACGGCATCGACTTCCTCGGACAGGGCACTATCTATCCTGACATCGTGGAGAGCGGTACAAAGACAGCCAAGATGGTGAAGTCGCACCACAATGTAGGCGGTCTCCCTGAAGACCTCCAGTTTGAACTCGTAGAGCCTCTGAAGCAACTTTTCAAGGATGAGGTACGCGCATGCGGAGTTGAACTCGGCCTCCCTTATGAAATGGTATACCGTCAGCCGTTCCCGGGACCTGGTCTCGGAGTAAGATGTCTCGGAGCGATCACACGCGACCGTCTCCACTCTCTCCGCGAGGCTGATGCAATCCTTCGTGAAGAGTTCGCGATTGCAGGTCTGGACAAGAAGGTATGGCAGTACTTCACCATTGTGCCTGACTTCAAGTCTGTCGGCGTACGCAACAACGCACGTTCTTACGACTGGCCTGTAATCATCCGCGCAGTCAACACCATCGATGCGATGACTGCAAGCATCGAGCAGATCGACTGGCCGATCCTCATGAAGATCACTGACCGCATCCTCGCAGAGGTTCCGAATGTGAACCGCGTATGCTACGACCTCTCTCCTAAGCCTTCGGCAACCATCGAGTGGGAGTAACGGCATATATAAACAATCAGCCCTGCATTTTGTGATGCAGGGCTGATTGTTTATACAAGTATTGCTAGTTATACGCCGGCTTTACGAAAGGGGCGGAGAGGAGGTAGTCTGCGCTGACCTTGAGGCCAGGGAGAGCCTGCTCGTGACGGCAGCCTTCCACCTCTACGATGAAATCCTTCACGCCTGCAATCTCTGCGCTATTGAAGATGGCGTCGAAGCCGACCATTCCGCTCTGTCCGATTTCCTTTGCGTCCTTGATATGGAGGACCTTGCATCTGCCAGGATATTTGTTGAAATACTCTACAGGACTGACATGTCCATATACAGCCCAATACACATCCATCTGGAAGAACACGAGTTCAGGATCGGTATTCTCAAGCATGTATTCCATCATGACCTGATCTTCAACCTTCTGGAACTCATGCGAATGATTGTGATATCCGAATGACATGCCCGCAGCCTTGCATCTGCGTCCGATCTCATTATAGTACTCGCAATATGTCTTGAGGTCCTTCAATGTTTCTGGAACAGACATATAAGGACATACTATGTACTTCATTCCTGCAGCCTTGTGAGCGGCAATGGCCTGATCCCACCATTTGAGGCTTTCAGAAAAATCGCCGGACTCGAGTTCGGCCTGTGACAATCCCTTGGACGTATGCGAAGAAAGTACCTTCATTCCTGCAGCCTCGACATCGGCCTTGAACTGTTCAGGAGTCACTCCATAAAGAAGTCCGTCAGCATAACTTGCCGCCTCGACAGCAGTATATCCCATATCAGCAATTGCCTTCAGCACTTCAACATGATTCTGCGCATAAAGGTCCGCATTACCGATCAGGTCACGTACCGAATACAGTTGGACAGCCCTTTCCTTTTTCATAGCATCATCTGTATTCTGACAGCAGCCTGCGGAAACCAATCCGCAGACCGCGATCATCAATATAAATATCCTTTTCATGACAGTTTACTCCATCACCTTGATGCGGATATTGCGATACCATACGTCATCGCCATGATCCTGGATACCGATGTAACCCTTGCGCTCAGCACCGCCGCAGTTGTTCAGGAGTTCAAATCCGATAGGCCATGCCTCTGCACTGAACTTGCTTGCCTGAAGCATGTCTGTCCACTGTGGAGTCCACAAATGATACTCGACTACGTTTGCATCGTTCTGTCCGTGAACAACAGTACCCTTGTATACCATGATCCTGGCCTTGTTCCACTCACCGTAAGGATTCTGGTTCTGCGGCTTTGCAGGAATCATGTCATAGAGGGAAGCAGACTTGCGGTTTCCGTCTGTTCCAAGGAATGAATCGGGATGATTTGCATTATCAAGCACCTGATACTCAGGAGCAGAAATATAGATAGGCTCATATCTGAGCGAGCCGTCCTCGTTCTTTGTAGCAACTTCCTTTGCAAGGTAGAAGATACCGGAGTTTCCTCCCTTTGAAGCCTTCCACTCGAGTTCGAGAATGAAGTTCTGGAACTGATGGGCAAACATGAGGTCACCACCTTCTGCGGTCTGGCCCTCACCCATTCCTGTACCGTTGAACTTGATGGCTCCATCCTCAACTACCCATCTTGCAGGGACATGGTCCTTACCGTAACCTCTCCATCCCTGCATCTTCTCGTTTCCGTTGAAAAGAACATGGAATCCGTCCTTGTCAACAGGGAAGGCAGAAAGGTCTACCTCAGGATTGTTCACCACCACATAAGCGGGGCAGTTAGGGGTTGAAGGTTCATTTACCTCAACCATAGTAGTTTCTCCTACATAAACAGGGTCACCGATCACAAGTTTCTCCTGATTGTTTCCACACGCTGTCATAAGCATAAGAGCAGCCGCTCCGAAAATGATCTTTTTCATGATTATAAAGTTTCTTTTGTCATTAATTATTCTGGCATCTCAGGGAGAGAGTATCCGTTCTGATATGTATGGCGGATGAGTTCCTTTGCAAATGCGCGGGCGTTCACCGGCTCAGTGTATGTCTTGTTGAATGTAGGGTGACCGTCCTTGATGGTGAATCCATCATGGATCACAGTGCGGATGGTAGCGTCCTCAGGAATGTTTGTGAACTCCATGTTCTCGCCATCCCACTCGAGTTCCATATTGAGACTCTGGAGACGTACTGCAAGGACTCCCATCACGACCATCTCGTTGAAAGGTCCAGCCTGGCTGAAATCAGACTCTGAAGGCACACGTACTGAAGGATCCTCCTTACATGCACGTACCCAGTCCTGAATGTGGCCGAGAGGAACTTCCCTGAGCACCTTAGGAGCGTTCGGAACACGTCCTGACACAAGGTAAGGCCTGTTTCCGTAGCAGCCTACGATCATGGTGTCCTTTGATCCGTAGAAGATCACTCCACCTCCGTCGATATTGAGATTCACGCCGGCTGGAAGTCCTGCAGGTCTTTCAGGCATGAGACCTCCGTCATACCAGTGAACCTCCACCTCAGGCATAGCCACCTTAGGCATGTTGTCACGCGCAGGGAATACGAACTTTATCTTCTGTGCATTAGGACATGACTCATTCAGAAGAAGGGTTGAAGTACCTTGAACCTTTGTAGGATATGTAAGTTTCAGTCCCTTGTGGACACAGTGGAGGATATGGCACGCCATGTCACCGAGAGCACCGGTACCGAAATCCCACCAGCCGCGGAAATTCCATGGAGTATAGATAGGGTTGTAAGGACGCATTGGAGCAGGTCCGATGAAAGCCTCCCAGTTGAGAGTAGACGGAACCGCAACCTCTTCAGCAGGACGCTCGAGACCCTGAGGCCAGATAGGACGGTCTGTGAAGGCCTCCACCTTTCTCACCTCTCCGATCTCTCCGTTCCAGAGCCATTCGCAGGCAAGTCTCAGACCCTCACCTGAAGCACCCTGGTTACCCATCTGTGTCGCAACCTTATGCTTTGCTGCGAGTTTGGTAAGAAGACGCGACTCGTATACGGTATGTGTAAGAGGTTTCTCCACATAGACATGCTTTCCTGCAGCAATAGCGGTTGCAGCGATCACGGCATGAGTATGGTCGGCAGTGGCAACAATTACAGCATCAGCCTCGTCCAGAAGTTCATCGAACATCACTCTGTAGTCGTTGTACCTCTTTGCATTCGGATAACGCTCGAAGATATGTGCAGCGTACTTCCAGTCAACATCGCACAGACCGATGATCTCCTCTGTCTCGACTCCTCTGAGCACAGATGCTCCTCGGCCTCCGATACCGACTCCAAGAATCTTGAGTTTCCGGTCAAGAGGTGCAGGTGCTGCCTTCTTCTTTGATTTTCCCATGAGAAGGGACGGTGCTACGGCCATACCCATAGCGGCGCTGGTTCCCACCTTGAGGAACGAACGTCTTGAAAGTTCCTTTTTCATAATCAGTTTGAGTGTTAAATATGTAGTTAAACGTCTACTTCTTTTTAGTGCGCCTCTTATGAAGGAGACCGTATCCGTCCTCAAGCGACGCTCTGCGTTTGCGTATCTCGACAAGAGTAGCATCGTCACCAATAGACGGAAGTACGTTCCTGCGGCTGTCTTCCAGGCACTTCCATGCGAACTCAGACGCTATGGCCGCATCTCTGAACGTAGGAAGAGCCTTGTCGGGGGAGGATTCCAGACCGGCAAGTTTGTCTGCAAACGCCTCGCAGAGCCTGTATATGTTCTTGCCCCCATACTTCTCTTCCAGAACTTCAGTCCTGGTCACGCCTCTGAGTTCAACCCTCGCTGTCTTGAAGTCATGGGTCATCCTGACCACTCCTTTGGTACCTATGATGTCGAAATAGCAGTTGTGAGTCTGATTGAGGGAAAGTTGGCCATACACGAAACCTTGGGTGATGTCATAAACCACTCCGTTCTCGAAAGTTCCATGACACTGGAGCCACCATGGATCCTTATAGTCCCACATCCTTACCGCCTGGGAATGCATTGTACCGTACTCGGAACCCGCAAGATACCTCGCGATATCCACATAGTGCATTCCACAGTCATGGAATGACGGACCTTCTGCCTCATGGCCTTCTCCAGGAGCAAGTCCCGGAGTCATGTGGCAGATTCTCACTATAGCAAGTTCACCGATTTCGCCCGACTCTATGAAAGACTTGACGGCCTGGGCATACCAACTGTTTCTCAGATAAAGATTGACGGCCACGACAAGTCCGGATTCCTCCGCACGGAAAACAGAATCCCACTCGTCTTCCGGAGTAAGTCCTATAGGCTTTTCCGATATGATATGCTTTCCGGAGGCAATAGCCTTGTCTATCTGCGATTTCCTTGAATCTGCAAGAGCAAACAGACCGACAACCTGGATTTCGGGATCATTGAATATTATATCCTCATCGGAAATGATGACTGCCGAAGGGCAGGCGACTGCAGCAAGTCCGCGAGATACAGGAGACCGGTCACAGATATACTTGATATCCCATCGCCCACTGCCGAGCATATCCTCGACATAGAACTCCCCCATACGGCCAAATCCTATGATTCCCACTTTTATCCTGTCAGTCATCAGTTCAAGTTTTAGTTATTCGGAAACAAATTCCTACAAATATAACAAATCTTGATGACTAACAGAATATTTTATGTAAAAAAATCATATTACCTCAATATCCGATGACGGAATCCATCCCTGACGTCCGTCTGCCAGTTCGATATTGCACCACGATCCGACGGAATCTATCATCTTGACCTTGGTACCCTCGTGAAGGATAAAGAGGTCCTTTGAAGATTCCGAAGAAGGAGAACTCTTCACGGATGTGACAGGACGCATGACGATGGCATCATCATCACTCATATACTCGTTCTTCTGCCACAGGGAGAAACTCAACGACATTACGGCCAACAGAAGAGTCACTATTCCGGTAAAGAAGCCTGTACGACGCCCCGTAGTTCCAGGTGCAAGAAGGAACAGAAGGACCAGGCCCAGAGTAAGCGCAAGGAACACCAGAAAGCATACCGCCCACGAATCAGAATCCATGATGTAGCAGACTTTGGAAGCCCAGACCTTAAGAATGAAATCCGGCACAAGATCGATCCTGTCCTGTATCAATGAGTTCATGAGATCAAGGTTATATCGCGCATCCGAATACGAAGGATCGAGTTTCAAAGCCCTTTCATATGACAAGATGGCCATCGGCACATTCCCGTCCTTGAAGTATGCATCACCTGTATTGCAGTAAAGGGAGGCCGACTCCAGACCCATATCGGATATCTGCACGTATCCGGCAACGGCATCGCTCCACCTGCCCTCGGAATAGGCTGCATTCGCCTCATTCCAAAGGGAATCGACATACTGGTCCTGCGCCTGTGCAGCAAACGGAAGGAGCACAGAAAGCATCACCGCCAGCATTGTCCCATTATTGGGTGTCTTCCTGACTTTCATATTGGAATCAATTGATGATATTACGTCTATAGCGGCTCCATACTGCGCCTCCATTGCCTCATGACCGGCATCTGGCGCATATCTTGCGAATTCGCAGGCATCCAGAATCTCGATGAATTTCTCTATCGAAGCATCCTCCACATTCCTTTCCTTCATGGCTTCAGAGATACGGTCACGGGAGAGTTCTGCCACCGGCATGTTAAGTTTGTCTGAAATGAAACCCAACAATGCCTTATGCAGTTCCTCATAGAAAGCCATATGGAGATTCTGCTTGAGGAAGGTAGACGCCAGATGGAGCCTCTTCATAGCCATCTTGGTCGCCTTTCTGTTCTTGGTCCCCACGACATCAGCCCTTCTTGAGGCAATCCTTCTGAATACAGACCAGCAGATTACGGCAAGAGCAAAAAGAAGCAGAGTCATGACGACGAATGAGAGGGAGCCGACAAAAAAGCGTCCTACGGGCACAAGGTCAGGAGCCTTCGTGCTGATGAACCTGATGTCGCTTCCCAGCGTTCTCACATCCTTCTGGGACGGTCCCGAAACTACTATTCCACCCGTTGACTCAGTTTCACCGGATTTCTCGACATAAACGGAGAGCGGAGGCGTCCGGAGCGTGACATAACGTCCTTTGTCGACATCATAATACGAATATTCTATCGGATCTATCACAAAGTCACCATGACTGCGCGGAATGAACGGAAATTCGTAGTACTTGCTGCCTGCCATACCGTTCTTGTCGACTCTGTCCGACACCTTCGTATCATAAACTTCCATGTCAGGAGGGAACGACACTTCAGGAGCCTCCAGAAGAGTGACATTTCCCTTTCCGGTCACAGTCACAAGCAGTGAGGCCGCCTCATGGGTCTTTATGGTATCACGGCTCAGTCTGGCAGATATCTCAAACGAACCCACTCCACCTGCAAACGAAGCAGGCGCACCTGCAGGAAGCGGCGAGACACTTACAGTGACAGGAGACGTAGACACCTTCTTGCGCACAGTCCTGTAATCATCGAAGAAACCGTCAAAAATGCTGGTTCCGCCTGATGACACCCTGATATTGACAAGGCAGACAAGTTCTGCCGGATCTATCTTTATCTGCCCCTGCTGCTGCGGAATCAGAATGAACTTACGCAGCAGAGCAGCATTGTATATCTGTCCGTCATACACCTCACGGACAAACTCTATGTTGGTAGGAGCCTCTATCTCCTGACTCCAGAAACCGTTGAACGTCGGGAAGTTGACATTCTCAAAACCAGCGATGTTCACCCTCTGGTAGAGTTTCAGAGTCGCTATGATCGGCTCTCCGACCACCACCTTGCTTCTGCTCAGGTCCATCTTCAGGAATATGTCCCCGTCCTGCACTCCCACAGTCTGCTGTCTTTGCGCAGACTGACCGGATGACTGAGAAGACTGTGAACCTGATCCTGAAGAAGATGAGGCTGCACCTGCAGATGCCACCTGGATCGGATATGGAGAGGATGATATGATGTCTCCCTTGACCTTTGCAGTTGCGGAAGCCAAGGTAAATTTCCCTGTTCCTGCAGGCCTCAGTACATATGTATAGGTGGTCTGTACGGACTTTGTCCTCTTTCCGTTGATGATCTGAAGGCTTGTGGAGCGTCCCTGCTGCGGTCCCCATAGAACCTGAAAGTCATTTCCCGGCGTCCACTGGAAATCAGACGGAGCGTCCTCACCTTCTATTATGAATGTAACATTGAACTGCTCGTCTGCCGCAACCACATTCGGAGCCTCGACCTTTATGCCGGTCTGCGCCGATGCTGTCACAGAAATCACAACTGAAACAAATGCCAATAACAGTCTTCTCATATATATTCCCTCCAATTACCAGTTCTTTTCCTTCTGTCTTGATTTGAGTGCCTCCGCCTTCTGCCTGTTCACTTTATCCTGAGTTTCCTTTTCCTTAGCCTGGATGGCCTTAAGCATCTGTTGTGCTGCCTGCGGAGTTATCTTCGGCTCCTGGCCCTGCTGAGGCTGATTCTTCTGATCCTGATTTTCGTTCTTCTGGTCCTGATTCTGATCGTTCTGGTTCTGATCATCCTGGTTCTGATCGTTGTTCTGGTCCTGATCCTGATCATCCTGGTTCTGATCGTTCTTGTTATCCTGATCCTGGTTGTCCTGGTTCTGCTGCTCCTCCAGTTTCTTTTTCGCATAGATGTAGTTCTCCTTTGCATCCAGGTCGTCAGGATTCAGTATAAGAGACTGACGGAAAGCATCCACAGCACCCTGCCAGTTCTGCTGAGCAATGGCCACATCTCCGACATTGTAATAATAATCCGACGCAGAGGCTGACGACGGCGCCACCTCCTTTATCTGTTCCAAAGCCTTGGCCGCATTCGCCATATCACCTTCACGATACAAGGCATTGGCAAGATTGTAATTGGCCGCCAAAGACAGGGAATCCTTTACCAGAGCCTTTCTGTAGTCGATTTCCGCCTCACGATAGTTCTCCTTCCTGAAATCGCGATTTCCTCTTCTCACATCCTGTCTGTCCACCTGCGCCGAAGCACCCGAGGCCACCATCGACAGCATAAATATTATCAGATATAACCTTTTCATAATCATCATTTCACAAACAAATGCCTTCTGGACTTCCTGTCCCCGATGAGCATCTCCATGACAAAGAAGAACAATGCGATGCCAAGGAAATACATGAACTGCTCGTCAAACTCCTCGAACACGATCGAACTGTATTTCTCATCATCCATCTTCCTTATGTCATCTATTATAGGATTGAGTCCGAACTCGCTGTTTCCTGCACGCACATATACACCGTTTCCGGCCTGTGCCACTTCCTGAAGCACCTTCTCGTCAAGCCTGGTGACAACGATCTCACCGTCCTTGTCCTTGAGGAGTTCACCGTCCATAGGAATAGGCTTCCCCTCAGGCGAACCGACACCGATGGCAAAGACTCTCGCCCCAAGTTCCGCAGCTTGTCTTGCCGCAGCCACAGGGTCGTCCTCATGGTTCTCGCCGTCGGTGATGACCACTATGGCACGACTCTTCTCACTCTGGGCACTGAAACTCCTCATTGCCGTATTTATGGCTTCACCTATCGCCGTACCCTGAACAGGGACAGACTCGGTGGAAATGGAGTTCAGGAACATCTTGGCAGACACATAGTCAGTAGTGATCGGGAGTTGGACGAATGAATTTCCGGCAAACACTATCAGTCCGATACGGTCATCCCTCAATTTGTCTACAAGTCTGGAGATTGCCAGTTTGGCGCGTTCCAGTCTGTTTGGAGAATAATCCTCGGCAAGCATCGAGTTCGACACGTCAAGGACTATCATTATCTCTGCCCCCTTGGTCTCGTGTTCCTTGAGTTTCGCACCTATCTGCGGCCTCGAAAGGCCTATCACAAAAAAGAAGAAACCTACAGAAAACAAGGACAGACGCAGCCACACCTTGCTCTTCGACCACGAAGGCATGAGTCGGGTCACCAGAGCTTCATCACCGAACTTCCTGATCCTGCGGCGCCTCATGTTCAACACCAGAGCCTGAAGCAGGAAGAATACAGGTATGAGGAACAGCAGAAGAAGATATTGAGCGTGTGCAAAATTTATCATGGCAACCTCCTTATTACAAACCAGTTGAGAACAAGTTCCAAAAACAGCGCAAGCAATGCCATCAGAGCATACTTTCCGAAAAGTTCCTTATATACAGGAAAACTGTCGACTGTAGTCCTCGCCTTCTCCATCTTGTTGATTTCACTGTATATCTCGGCAAGTTTCGTATTGTCCGTAGCCCTGAAATACCGGCCTCCGGTAGACTCGGCGATTTCGGCAAGAAGAGCCTCATCGATCTCCACCTTCACATTCTGCACTTCCACTCCCCAAGGAGTCATCACAGGATAAGGAGCGGTACCCTCCTTTCCTACCCCGATGGTATATACGCGTACTCCATAAGTCTTGGCGATTTCAGCAGCCATCTGCGGCGATATCTCACCCCTGTTGTTGACACCGTCGGTGAGAAGGATCACCACACGGCTCTTCGCGTCAGAATCCTTCATACGTGCGACTGCCGTGGCAAGTCCGTTTCCGATCGCTGTACCGTCCTCTATGATATCGGTCTGAACTTCCTTCATGAGATTGATGAGGGTTGCGCGGTCCGTGGTCAGAGGACACTGGGTGAAACTTTCCCCCGCAAACACCACTATTCCCATCCTGTCGGAAGGACGCTGGGCAATGAACTCTATGGCGATGTCCTTCGAGGCATTGATACGGTCAGGAGTAAGGTCTCTGGCAAGCATGGATGTAGACACGTCCATCGCCAGAATGATGTCGATTCCCTCGGTGTCGATGCGCTCCATCTCCTGAGATGACCTCGGACGGGCAATGGCAATGACTATCATCACCAGAGCGAAAGTCCTCAGAAGGAACGGCACATGACGAAGGATGCCCATGAACGATCTGCCCCTCACCGTCCATGGCACCGCAGTGGACACCCTCAGATGAGGATGCCTCCGGGACAGTTCCAGATATATGTAGTGCAGTACGAGCAATGCGGGTACCGCAAGAAGCCATAAAAGTTTCGGATATTCAAAAAACATCACTCTTTCCCTCCTTTGTCAGATGCCTCTTCTGCCTCTATCTCAGTCTGATATGTAGAGGTGACAAACCTCACCGCCAGCGGAAGCGTGGCGGCATTGTCTTCATCAGAGGCTACGAACTTCGCGAACTTCACGAAATCCGCCCTTTCAAACAACTCATGAATTTCTTTCAGAAGATCTGCCGGTATATCGGTACCTTTCAGGTCACGGAAGATCTCCGCTGTGGTCATTTCCATGGCAGACACGCCATATCTTTCGGAAATATACTCCCTGAGGGCATCAGTGACTCCCGAATAGAACTGCTTCTGCTTCTCCGGAGCCCAAAGACTGTTGCCACGATACCTGTCCAGTTTGCGCAAGGCCACGATATGTGCAGGGTCCTTCTTCTTATATGCAACTTCCTCCTTACGCTTGACCATCCTCATGATGAGGAAGACCAGCAGAACCAGAAGCAGGACGCCTCCCACATAAGGCAGCACCTCCTTGAAAGTCAGAGGATAACGGATCTGGGCCTTGATGTCATGAGGGACGAAAGTCGCCGTATCCACAGGCATAGTCTTGACTTCCAGGCGCATAGGATCAAATACAAGAGTATCGAGGACCCCATCCTCATTCAGCCTTCCCACCATTATCTGAGGCAGGTCATAAACACCTTCGTCGAATGATGTTATGACCATTCCTCCGCGGATGTCCAGAAGCGTCGGCTCACCTTTGCGGCCCTTAGACACCTTGACGGTATCGACCTGCCAAGGCCTTACCACCTGCACTCCTCCTCTCTCATCGTTCTCCCATTGAGGCAGAGCCAACTGTGTGCCTTCCTTCACCTGCTTCAGTTCAAATCCGTACACCAACTGGTCGGCGATAAGAACGGAATCCCTTTCCTGAAGAGGCTCCAGAAAGGCTCCCGTCATCGGCACGACCTTTCCCTTCGGGATCTCCAGACCATCCGTTCCGGGTTCAGATACGGAAACTGTATCGGCCACCTGGGCCGACATCCTCACCACGCTGAAGACCAGCATCAAATATGTCAATGCATTACGCATATAATCCTATCGGTTTTTGAACAAGGCCATCAGTCCCTTGACATAGTCTTCGTCAAGTGCTATGCTCACCTTGTCCACATTATATTTCATAAAGAGCCTGCCTGAAGTCTGATCCATCTTGCGGAACCATTCCTCGTAAGCCTGCCTCATCTTCCTGTCAGAAGTATTGACCCATGCCGTCCTGCCGGTCTCCGAGTCCTTTATATTTATAAGTCCCAGATCCGGAATGCTCCTCTCCCGCGGGTCATATACTTCGATGACCGAGAGATCATGTCTGTTCACCGCAACCTTGAGCGCCTCCTCATAACGAGGATTGCCATCCTTGTCCACATCGATCATGTCGGAAAGAAGAAAGGCGGTACATTTCTTCTTTATTGCATTCGTAAGATATCTCAACGCCTCCGATATGTCGGTCCCGTCTGTTGTCGGCTCGAACTCTATGATCTCACGGATTATGTGCAGAAGATGGCTGCGTCCCTTCTTCGGAGGGATGAACTTCTCGACCTTCTCGCTGAAGAAGAGGGCTCCGACCTTGTCATTGTTTATGATCGCGGAGAACGAAAGGACCGCGGCTATTTCGGCAAGCATATCCTTTCTGCTGGTACACACTGTACCGAACAGTCTCGAACGGCTTACATCCACAAGAAGCACCACCGTCAGTTCCCTTTCCTCCTCGAAGACCTTCACATACGGGGAACGCAGACGTGCCGTAACATTCCAATCCATGTTACGCACATCGTCACCGTACTGATACTCACGCACTTCGCTGAAAGCCATACCACGTCCCTTGAAGGCCGAATGGTATTCGCCCGCAAAGATCTGGTGCGAGAGCGCACGGGTCTTGATCTCTATCTTCCTGACCTTCTTCAAAAGGTCATTTGCACTCATGGCATCCATTATGGAACATCTACTGCGTTTATGATCTCCGAGATGATCTGATCGGTAGTCATGTTCTCTGCCTCAGCCTCATATGTCAGGCCGATACGATGACGGAGCACTTCATAGCAGACTGCACGCACATCCTCAGGTATCACATAACCTCTTCTCTTGATGAAGGCATATGCCTTTGCTGCAGCAGCAAGAGAGATGCTCGCACGTGGAGACGCACCGTATGAAATCATTCCGGCAAGTCTGTCGAGGCCATACTCCTTAGGAGTACGTGTCGCGTATACGATATCCACGATATATCTTTCGATCTTCTCATCCATGTAAACATCCTTCACAACCTCACGAGCCCTCACGATATCCTCAGGCTTGAGGACGGGAGACGCCTTAGGGAAGGTACCGCTGTTGTTCATGCGTATGATCTGGCGTTCTTCCTCCTTCTTAGGGTAGGTGACCACAACCTTGAGCATGAAACGGTCGAGTTGGGCTTCAGGAAGCGGATACGTTCCTTCCTGCTCGATAGGATTCTGAGTCGCCATCACAAGGAACGGTTCAGGGAGCCTGAAGGTATCATCACCGATGGTTACCTGACGCTCCTGCATAGCCTCAAGAAGTGCCGACTGGACCTTTGCAGGAGAACGGTTGATCTCGTCCGCAAGCACGAAATTGGCGAAGATAGGGCCCTTCTTGATCTGGAACTGCTCGCTCTTCTGCGAGTAGATCAGAGTACCGATGACATCGGCAGGAAGAAGGTCCGGTGTGAACTGGATACGGCTGAACTTGGAGTCTACAGCCTGAGACAAAGTATTGATAGCCAAAGTCTTCGCAAGACCGGGAACTCCTTCGAGAAGGATATGCCCGTTGGCGAGGAGTCCTATCAGAAGATTCTCTACCAACTGTTTCTGACCCACGATGACCTTGTTCATTTCCATCGTAAGGATGTCCACAAACGAACTCTCCTTCTGGATGCGGTCGTTCAATTCTTTGATGTTTATGCTTTCCATAAATATGATTTTTGATATTTTTGCATTTTAAAACCTACAAAGTTACTCATTTTTTGAAATATGCGATATATCATCACTCTATCATACGACGGCGGCGCCTTCTGCGGATGGCAGATACAGAACAATGCACGCACCGTGCAGGGAGAACTGGAAAACGCTCTTTCCACACTTCTCGGCACTGTCATTCCTGTCACCGGAGCAGGACGTACCGACACCGAAGTGAATGCCGTCAACTATATCGCTCATATCGACATCCCTGACGAAGTCAGCGTCGACGCGGCGCATCTTTGCTACAAATTAAATGCCATGACCCCGAAGGAAATAGCAATACATGACATTTCCATCACAGGGGAAGACTTCCACGCAAGGTTCGACGCCACTTCGAGAGAGTACAGGTATTTCATACATTTCTGCAAGGATCCGTTCTGCGCAAAATACTCATATAGAATGAGATACCCTCTCGACATCAAGAGAATGAACGAGGCCGCGTCCCACCTTCTGGGAGAGCATGACTTCAGTTGCTTCGAGAAGGTCGGAGGGAACAACGCGACATCCGTCTGCACCGTCACCGAAGCATCATGGGAAACATACCAGCCGCAGCACTCGCAGATGCTAGGGTATCCTTATTCGGAAGGCGACTACATCGTGTTCCGTATCAAGGCCAACCGTTTCCTCCGGAACATGGTCAGGGCCGTAGTCGGTTCCCTGATAGAGGTCGGAAGAGGAAAGAAGGAGCCGTCATGGATAAAGCAGCTCATCGAGAACGGCAACCGCTCGGAGGCAGGCTCCTCAGTGCCGGGAAAGGCCCTTTTCTTCACCGGAGCGCAGTACAAATAAATTTCATTTATTCCGAAATATTGCGTATTTTTGCACGATTATGTCCCAGTGGCATCGGTATGAATGTAAAAAAGACGCAATAATTATGATTTTCAATCTCTTACAGGTAGACACTACCTTCGCTGCAACTGAAGCGGCGGTAGCACAGGAAAAAACCTTGAACCTTATCGACATGGCGATGGCCGGAGGATGGCTCATGATTGTCCTTCTCCTCCTTTCGGTCATGGCAATCTACATCTTCGGCAACAAATGGTGGCTCATCCACAAGGCCGGACAGATCGACAAGAACTTCATGAAGGACATCCATGACTTCATCCACGACGGCAAGATCAAGTCAGCGATCGACCTCTGCCAGAAATACGACTCCCCTGTCGCAAGACTCGTCGAGAAGGGAATCGAAAGGATAGGACGTCCTCTCCAGGACATCCAGACAGCAGTGGAGAACATGGGAAATGTGGAGGTAGCGAGACTTGAGAAAGGCCTTCCGATGCTTGCTACAATCGCAGGAGGTGCTCCGATGATCGGATTCCTCGGCACAGTGACCGGTATGATCGAGGCCTTCTTCAGGATGTCTACAGCAGGCAACAACATCGACATCACCCTTCTCTCAGGAGGTATCTATGAGGCAATGGTGACCACGGTAGGCGGTCTCTTCGTGGGTATCATCGCATATTTCGGCTACAACTACCTCACCTCGCAGATATCGAACCTCGTGTTCAAGATGGAGAGCACCACCATCGAGTTCATCGACATGCTCCACGAACCCGCTAACAAATAACATCAAGGGACATGGCAATCAAAAGGACAACAAAGGTAGATTCAGGATTCTCGATGTCGTCGATGACTGACATCGTCTTCCTCCTTCTCATCTTCTTCCTGGTGACCTCGACCCTCATCAACCCGAATGCACTTAAACTCCTGCTGCCGAAAAGTACCGGCCAGGTGTCGGCAAAGGCTACGGTGAGCGTGTCCATAAAGCACTGGCAGGATACCGACACATTCTCCTATCACATCAACGGAGACGAGACTCCCGTAAGGTTCGACCTGATCGAGGATGAACTCATTGAACTTCTCCAGACTGAGGAAGACCCGACATTCTCGATATATGCGGACGAGACCGTCCCTATCAAGGAAGTCGTGGCGGTGATGAACATAGCAAAGCGCAACCACTACAAGGTCATAATGGCGACGTCGCCGGAATAGGAAACCAGACATGGCAGGACAGCAGTACATACGCGAAAGAGAAAGGCAGGAGAAACTGTCAAGGACGACCGGTGCGGCCTTGACGGTCGGTCTGCATATTGCCATAGGCGTGTGCTGCTTCACCACAGGATTCACATATCTGGACCCTCCTCCCCCTGAAAAGGAACAGATATTGATAGAGTTTGACGAGCCGCAGATAGAGAAGCCTCGCCAGATATGGAACGGCACAAGACCTCAGGTCACCAACCCTGACCCGACGAATCCGATCAATCTTGTTCAGCAGTCCGAGGCACAGCACGAAGGAACCAGAAGCAACGAGGCTCCTGAAGCGCAGGTAGACGATTTCGGAGACGTGGACATAAAGGATCCGGAGCCAAAGAAGGAGATTGACAGAAGGGCGCTTTTCCGTTCCGCAGACAACAAGACCCAAAAGGACACACTGGCGGCACAGACTGCCCGCGAGGTCAGCGACGCCTTGAAGGCCGGACATGCACAAGGCAACACACGCACCGGAGAGACATCCGGAGAGCCGAATGCAAAACTGGCCGGAAGAAGCGTCAACGGCACCTTGCCGAGACCTTCATACGGAGTGCAGGCTTCAGGAAAGGTCGTGGTCGAGATCTGGGTGGACAATTACGGAAATGTGCAGAAGGCGGTTGCCGGAGTTGAGGGAACGACGGTTTCGGACAAGACACTGTGGCAGGCGGCACGTAAGGCAGCGCTGGGAGCACACTTCAACATGAGCGCGGACGCTCCTGCGATGCAGAAAGGAACGATAACTTACATATTCAATCTGAAATAGACCCGGCGATGCCGGACAGAACGATTGGCGTGAGCCAAATATTTATCAACAATCAATCAGCCGAGAAGGCATAATTAAAATGGAAGACAACAGAAGAGGCGGCAATGGCCGCAGAACAGAAGGCCGTAGAGAGTACGGTGAGAGAAGAAACAGTGACAGAAGACCTTACGGAGAAAGATCCGAGAGAAGGTCCTATGGAAGCCATGGCGGCGAGCGCAGAAGTTTCGGAGGAAACTCTGAAAGGAAGCCGTACGGCAGCAGCGAAAGAAGGTCATATGGAGACAATCCTGAAAGAAGACCTTATGGAGAAAGGTCCGAAAGAAGGACATACGGAAACAACTCTGAAAGAAGATCATTCGGCGGAGACAGGAAGCCGTTCAGCGGAGAAAGAAGGTCATACGGTGAGAATTCCGAGAGAAGAAGTTACGGAAGGAAGCCGTCGACAGGTTTCAAGAACACAGGAAGGAAGAGTTACAACAGGAAGGACCTCAACTACTTCCGCAATGAGGAGGAGAGCGGGATCAACAAGATGATCAGCAGAAGGCCTCAGATCGACAACAGCAATTTCTCAGACAACGATACAGTAAAGGCTCCTATCAAGGAGGAGGTACGCCTCAACAAGTTCATCGCCAACTCAGGCGTATGCTCAAGAAGAGAGGCTGACAACCTCATCCTCGCTGGAGTGGTGACAGTGAACGGCGAGGTAGTCACCGAACTCGGCACCAAGGTGAACATCTACACAGACGACATCCGCTTCAACGGCGAGCGCCTGAAGGGTGAAGAGAAGGTATACATCATCATGAACAAGCCTAAGGGCTACGTGACCACAGCAAGCGACCCTCATGCAGACAAGACCGTGATGGATCTTCTCAAAGGATGCCCTGCCAGAGTATTCCCGGTAGGCCGTCTTGACAAGAATACCACAGGTGTCCTCATGTTCACCAACGACGGTGAGATAGCAGAGAAACTCACTCACCCTTCTTATGACAAGAAGAAGATCTATCAGGTATCCCTCGACAGCAAACTCCGTATGGAGGACTACGAGAAGATCCTGAGCGGAGTGGAACTTTCCGACGGAACCATTGCTGCTGACGCACTCGAGTACATCGAAGAGGATGACCACCGCAAACTCGGCATCGAAATCCATTCAGGAAAGAACCGTATCGTGAGAAGGATCTTTGAATCCCTCGGATACGAGGTGAAGGCCCTTGACCGCGTATATTTCGCAGGACTCACAAAGAAGGGAATCAAGAGAGGCGAATGGCGCTACCTTTCAGAGGGTGAGACCAACCTTCTCAGAATGGGTGCATATCTGTAATCAATATGACTGAAAACAACAAAAGACATCGCGCTGGATTTGTCAACATCATCGGTAATCCGAATGTGGGCAAATCCACGCTCATGAATGCGCTCGTGGGCGAGAAACTTTCCATTGTGACCGCAAAGGCCCAGACGACCCGGCACAGGATCATGGGAATCGTCAACGGAGAGGACTACCAGATCGTATATTCCGACACTCCCGGCATCCTCAAGCCCAACTACCGTCTGCAGCAGAGCATGATGAACTTCGTGGACACCGCCATCGGTGACGCCGACATCATCCTGTATGTGACCGACACAGTGGAAAAGGGTGACAAAAATGAAGAATACATCGCGAAACTGCAGAAGATAGACTGCCCTGTAGTTCTGGTAATCAACAAGATAGATATCAGCAGCCAGGATCAGGTGATGGAACTCATGCAGTGGTGGAAGGAACAACTTCCGAAGGCCATCATCTTTCCCGCATCGGCACAGGAGAGATTCAACCTTGAAAACATCTTCGACGCGATCGTGGCAAATCTTCCAGTAGCACCGGCATGGTACGACAAGGATGTCTTCACAGACAAGAACCTCAGGTTCTTCGCATCTGAAATAGTTAGAGAGAAGATCTTCCTCAACTACAAGGAAGAGATCCCGTACAGTTGCGAAGTGGTGGTTGAAGAATTCAAGGAAGGTGCAGAACGCTACGACATAAGCGCGGTGATATATGTAATGCGTGACACACAGAAGGGCATCATCATCGGCAAGGGCGGACAGTCCCTGAAGAAGGTGGGAACCCAGGCACGCATCGACATGGAAGACTTCTTCCAGAAGAAGGTATTCCTCAGTCTTTATGTAAAGGTAGACCCTGACTGGAGGGAAAGCAAGAAGGAACTTAGAAAGTTCGGATACGAATATTAGGATGCGGCAGGACCGCCAACATTATAACAACTGACAGACCATGAGTTTTGAGGACATCGATCTTCCTGAGGAGGAAATCAACGAAAGCGAAGATCAGGAAGTGGATATGAGTGAGGCCGCACCAAGCGGCAGATTTGACCGTCTACTTGGAGAAGGAAGCAGGAAATTCAAGTTATCGGGAATGTTCAGGGAGTGGTACATCGACTACTCCTCTTACACTGTATTGTACAGGGCAGTCCCTCACCTGATCGACGGTCTCAAGCCTGTACAGAGACGTGTTCTCCACGCAATGTGGAGGATGGACGACGGCAGTTATACGAAGGTGGCCAACATCGTCGGGCAGGCGATGCAGTTCCATCCTCACGGAGACCAGTCCATACTCGGAGCCCTCATATGGCTCGGCCAGCGGAACTATCTCGTGGACTGTCAGGGAAACTGGGGTAATATCCTGACCGGAGACTCCAATGCGGCACCCCGTTACATCGAGGCCCGTCTGAGCAAGTTTGGAAAGGAAGTGGTATTCAACCCGAAGACCACCAACTGGATGACTTCGTATGACGGACGAAACCAGGAACCGATAGAACTTCCTGTGAAGTTCCCTATCCTCCTCGCTCAGGGTACCGAAGGTATCGGAGCAGGATTCGCGTCAAAGATTCTGCCTCACAACTTCAACGAACTCATCGACTGCTCGATAGCGATCCTTCAGGGCAAGGATTTCGAGATCTTCCCTGACTTCCTTACAGGAGGTGCCGCAGACTGCTCGAAATACAGCAGCAAGCGCAAAGGAGGAAAGATCAAGATACGCGCAAAGATCGAGAAGATTGACAAGAACACCCTTGCGATCACCGAGGTACCATACAGCAAGACCACTCCAGTAGTGATCGAGACCATCCTCAAGGCCAAGGAAAGCGGAAAGATCAAGATCAAGAAGATCGACGACCTGACTACAGACAAGGTGAACATCATCATCCACCTTCCGAATGATGTGTCGCCGGACAAGACCATCGATGCACTCTATGCCTTCACTGCATGCGAGGTATCGATCACTCCGAACACATGCGTCATCCTTGACAACAAGCCTCAGGTGCTGAGCGTGAATGAGATGCTCAGATACAGCACAGAGCACACGAAGTCGCTTCTTGGTCAGGAACTCTCCATCAGACTGAGCGAACTGGAAAACGACTGGCATTACAATTCACTTGAGAAGATCTTCTTCGAGAACAAGGTATACAAGATCCTCGAAGGCGATGCCAGGACATGGGAAGACCAGTTGCAGGAGGTATTCGACGAGATGCTCAGATATCAGGGCCTTCTCAAGAGACCTATCCTCATGGAAGACATACACAAACTCGTAGAGAAGCCGGTCCGCAAGATATCCAAGTTCGATGTGAAGGCCGTGGAAGAGAAACTTCGCGGCATCGAAGACGAAATGGAAGAGGTACAGAACCATCTGGACCATCTCAACGACTTTACCATCAACTATTTCAAGAACCTCAAGAAGAAATACGGAAAGGCATATCCTCGTCTAACCGAACTCGTGGAGTTCGAGAACATCGAAACCACAAGGGTGGTAAGCAACAATGCCAAACTCTATGCAAACAAGGAAGACGGATTCGTCGGCATCGCCCTGAAGAAGGAGGACAATGCCGAATTCATCTGCGACTGTTCGGACCTTTCCGAGATAATCGTCATCCACAAGGATGGAAAATATGTGGTTACAAAGGTGTCGGACAAGGCATTCTTCGGAAAGGACATCATGTATGTCGGTCTTTTTGACAGGAATGACCAGAGGACCATATATAATGTGATCTATAGAGAGGGCAAGACTGCCGTAAGTTATGCCAAGAGATTTGCTGTGACAAGCGTCACACGCGACAAGGAGTATGACATCACTCAGGGAACACCTGGCTCGCAGATTCTCTGGCTCACAGTAAACCACAACGGCGAGGCTGAGACCGTCAAGATCTATTTCAGGCAGCGCGCCAAACTGAAGAAACTCATAGACGAGTATGACTTCTCCCAACTCCTGATCAAGGGACGAGCCTCAAGAGGAAACCTCGTGTCGAAGAACCCTATCCAGAAGATAAACCTGAAGGCCAAGGGCATATCCACAATCGGTGGCAAGGACATCTGGTTCGACGAGGACATCCAGAGACTCAACGAAGACAGCAGAGGTCTGTATCTCGGGCAGTTCAATACCGGAGACCATATACTCGCCATCTTCAGGGACGGCACATATTATACCACTACATTCGACTTGAGCAACAGATACCAGGGAGATCTTCTGAAGATAGAGAAACTGGACGTGAACAAGGTCTATACAGTCCTGTATTATGACAAGGCTGTGGCTTCGTTCTATGTGAAGAGGTTCTCGTTCGATGTAAGCGACAACACTCCGGTATGCTTCATTTCGGATGCAAAGGGATCATATCTTGTGGAGATCAATGAGGACAGGCATCCTCAGTTCGAGATCACATTCGGAGGAAAGAACGCGAACCGCGATCCTGAGAATGTTGACGCCGAGGAGTTCATTGCAAAGAAAGGTCTTCAGGCGAAGGGAAAGAAGGTAAGTGCCCTAGATGTGAAGTCCGTGAGGTTCATCGAGCCTCTTGTCAAGGAGGGAGACGAGGACGAGCAGACTGCATCTGAGGCTGAGAATGTGGCCGGAGAGATTGACAACAGCGATGTGGAGGATCCTATCGACATCGAGCTTGACGAGGATACGCAGCTGACGTTATTCTAAGCATGATGTATGCCTGAGGGTTCCAGAGGCCCCCTCCCACTTTGTGGGACCCTCCCCCTAGCCGGGGGTGGCAAAATGCCTCTTCCACCCAACAGGCACACAACCTGCACCAGTAAAAGATACCTATAATGATTATAAGTCTGACAGGATTTATGGGATGCGGCAAGAGCAGTGTCGGGAGGAAACTCTCGGAGCTGCTCTGCTGTCGTTTTATGGATCTGGATTCAGTGATTGAAGAGCGGGAAGGGCGGAGCATTCCGGAGATTTTTGCTTCTGACGGGGAGGCGGCTTTCCGGAATATTGAAAAGACTGTTTTATCCGATGTGCTTCATGTTACGATGCCTAAGTGTTCCAGAGGCCCCCTCCCACTTCGTGGGCCCCGGCCGGTCCTGCTGCCGCAGGCTGCTCGCTGCAAAAGTCCACTGGACTATTTGCCCAGTCGCTCACGACCCCTAGCCGGGGGTGGCAAAATGCCTCTTCCACACAATAGGCATACTCCACATGAAACACATCTATGTAAGGAAATGCTGATCCTGGCGCTTGGCGGGGGGACGGTGATGACTCCGGAGTGTGCGGAGCTGGTTCATGGCAATACTCTTTGCATATATCTTAAGGCATCGTTGGAAACCCTCGTGGCCCATCTCGAAAGCGAAGCCTCGAGACGACCGCTTCTTTCCGGGACTAGTCTCCGGGAGCGCATCTCAGAACTCATGGCGCTCCGATCATCAACCTACGAAAATACCGCCCATGTCATAATCGACACAGACGGCAGGTCAATCGATTCCATTGCGCAGGAAATAATGCAGCAGACTACACCAGTTCATCGCGTTCGCGGAGATCTTTGACGCGGAGCTGGGTGTTGGCGGTGCCACGGTAGTAGTTTTCCACGATGGAGTAGCAGACGTCTATCGGGTTACCGGCCTTGATGTGGTCGAAGAAATCGGCCATGTTGAAGGCTATGGCGGATATGTGATGGTATGGGTGTGACTCCTGAATGAGTTCGAGCTTGAGGTGACCGCCTTCTGCGCCCACCTTGCGGCCCATGCCGTTGTCATATACATTTTCAGTCAGGAATACAGGGGCGCTGTTGCCCGGACCGAAAGGCTGGAACTGCTTTAGGATACGCAGGAACTTCGGCGTGATCTGCGAGAAGTTCAGACGGGCATCTATATCAACCACAGGTACCTGCATCTGCGGAATGATACGGCCTGAAATAGCCTTTTCTATCCTTTCGCAGAAAGCATGAAGATTCTCTTCCCTAAGTGTCAGACCAGCGGCATAAAGATGGCCGCCGAAATTTTCGAGAAGGTCTGCACAACTCTCTATCGCATCATATAGGTCAAAGCCATGAACGCTTCGCGCCGAGCCGGTAACAAGGCCTCCCTGTGACTGGGTGAAAACGATCGTAGGCTTGTAGAATGCTTCTACAAGGCGGGATGCCACGATTCCTACGACTCCCTTGTGCCACTGAGGGTTATAAACTATTGTCGCATTGCCGCTGCTGAGGCAGTTTCCGGAACGTACCATATCGAGAGCCTCCTGAGTGATCCTGCGGTCTATATTCTTTCTTTCGTTGTTATGCTCATTGATTTCAGAACCGATGCGGATAGCTGTTGCGGCATCCGAGGCGGTAAGAAGTTCTACGGCTATTCTTCCAGACTCCATTCGGCCTGCCGCATTGATTCTCGGACCGATCTTGAAAACGATGTCATCGATGGTGAGATGGTTCGGTTCAAGTCCGGAGAGCTGGATCATGGCGAGAAGTCCTTCACGAGGATGGCTGTTGAGCTGCTTGAGACCGAAATGAGCCAGAATCCTGTTTTCATCTGTAACAGACACAAGGTCTGAAGCAATGCTCACGACCAGAAGATCCAGAAGAGGAATCAGGGTCTCGAAAGGAATGTTATATTTCTGCGAATAAGCCTGTACAAGCTTGAATCCCACACCGCATCCCGAGAGGTCGTCGAAAGGATAGAAGCAGTCCTCTCTCTTAGGATCAAGCACGGCTACAGCCTTAGGAAGTTCATTTTCAGGAAGATGATGGTCGCAGATAATCATCTCGATACCTCTTTCACGTGCATATTCCACCTTTTCGTTGGCCTTGATGCCGCAGTCAAGGGTGATGATAAGTCCGAAACCATTCTCGGAAGCCCAGTCTATTCCTTTGTATGACACACCATAACCTTCGTCATAGCGCTCAGGAATATAGAAATCGATATTACGTGTGAGACGGCGAAGAAATGAATACACAAGCGAGACTGCAGTAGTTCCGTCAACGTCATAATCGCCATAGACAAGTATCTTCTCACCGCTTATGACTGCCTGATGCACTCTTTCCACGGCCTTGTCCATATCGGTCATGAGGAAAGGGTCGTGAAGATCTGCAAGATCCGGTCTGAAGAATGACCTTGCCTGCTGGAAAGTGCATACGCCCCTCTGAACCAGAAGCTCCGCAAGTACGGGATCCACTCCAAGTTCAAAGGCAAGCTGTCTCACCGTCTGACGGTCAGAGCCTTCGCGTAATTTCCATTTCTTCACTATTGCCATATCCAACAAAGATAGGTATTTTGTTTGGATTTCCGATAGGAAGAGCCCTACAATAACATTATTTTGGTATCATACGTCGATAGTAAAGATAAATATGTTAACTTTGTAGGTTGGTCGTACATACCCAAATGCATCAACAGATACGGAAACGTACGACATAAGACTGAAACAAACAAATAAAAGAATATAACTATGAGCATTATGGACCTCAACGAGCAGGAGCTTTTCAGAAGAGAATCGCTCGCTAAGCTCAGAGAACTCGGAATCGAGCCTTATCCGGCACCACTCTTCCCTATCAACACATCCGCAGAGCAGATCAAGGCAGAGTACGATGCAGAGAAAGGCAACTTCCAGGATGTAGTCATCGCAGGACGCATCATGTCAAGACGCATCATGGGAGCGGCATCATTCGGCGAGATTCAGGACGAGACAGGCCGTATCCAGGTCTATGTCAATCGCGACGAGATCTGTCCCGGAGAAGACAAGACAATGTACAATACCGTATGGAAGAAACTCCTCGACATAGGTGACATCATCGGCATCAAGGGTTTCGCATTCATCACCAAGACCGGACAGCTTTCAG
>JAFURF010000067.1 GCA_017471965.1 Bacteroidales bacterium | reverse complement strand
GTTGTATGTGATGGACCTGTCCTCATGAAGGTTCTCAGGAATGTCTGTGTCGAGGAGATAGAGTTCTGTACGGCCCACATCCACTCTCCAGAGACGTGCATTGAGGTTACGTCCAGGGAAAGCCACGCTGATGGTCATCCAGTTGCCGTTCTCGTCACGTACAGGAGATGCAGGAATCTTCATGAAGTCCTGTGCGACGTCCTCTGCCACCTGCTCGCCGTGCGCGGTGAGTTTCTGGTTGAAGTAACCGAAACGGTAGAGAAGACCTACTGCCACGAGGTTGGTGTTCATGTCTGATGTCTCCTTGATGTAGTCACCGGCAAGGATACCGAGACCGCCGGAGTATATCTTGAGGGATGTATCGAGACCGTACTCCATGCAGAAGTAAGCGACCGAAGGAGTGGTACGCTCTGCCTTGAGAGCCATGTATGCGTTGAACTCGTCGGTCACTGTCTTGAGGTCAGCGAGGAACTTTGCGTCCTTCTCGAGTTTCTGATATCTCTTGAGGCTCACCTTGTCGAGCATCGCGATAGGGTTCTGTCCTGATGCTTCCCATGCTTCAGGATCCACTGATGCAAAGAGGTTCTTTGCAGATTCGTTCCAGCACCACCAAAGGTTCTTGGAGAGTATTTCAAGGTCTTTAAGACTTTCTGGAAGATGACGTGAAACGATCACGCTGTTCCATGTAGGCTGATTAACTTCAAATTTTCTGTATTCCATAGATTTATCATTCCTGGCCGATGGGAAGGATCCCATGACCTTTATTAATTTCTCTAATGCTTTTGAGTATGCTTCCTTATAATATACTATATTGTTTTCCCAGAGTGCGATCTCGGATACCTCCTTCGCATTCTGCATGTACTTTCTTCTTGTGTCCTTGCGGAGCGATCCGATTTCCATCACGCGCTCGGCAACGCCGTCGACCACCTCGAAATAGTTGGCGTCGCTGCGGTCAAGCACGGTGATGCCAGGGTGCTTCTTTCCATAATATGTACGTACCCACAGACCGAAGCCCGCGAGAGTGGTGGTGAGGGTAGGAACCCTGAACGCAAGACTCTCCAGAGGGGTGTAGCCCCAAGGCTCGTAATAAGAAGGGAAGAGGGTGAGGTCAAGACCTGACAGGAGTTCATAATAACTCATGTTGAAGACTCCGTCGTTGCCGTTGAGATATGAAGGTACGAAATATACCTTCACCTTATCACCGATGGAGTTGTTCAGTCCCAACTGATTCAGACGTCCTGTGATGGCATCGTACTCAGGATTCATCAGATAATGTGATGTCCTGGTCACATATGAAGATCCGTTGCCTGCCATCTTCGCCAGAAGTTGCTTGTCCGGTCCGTTATGTCCCGACGGGATCATGATGAACGCATGTACAGGCTTTCCCTTGTATTCGGTACGGTTGAGTTTGTCAAGGGCGTCGATGAACACGTCGATACCCTTGTTCTTCCATTCATAACGGCCTCCGATACCCACAAGGACGGCATTTTCCGGCACATTTTCTCCACACATGGCAGAGGCAACTTCAACGAGACGCGCTCTTGCAGCCTCACGCTGAGTCTCATAAGCCTCGTCTGTAGCAGGAGTGAAACTCGGCTCGAAGCCGTTAGGAGTAACTACATCCACCGGCCTTCCGAGGAACTGACGGCATTCCTGAGCGGTTATGTCGCTCACCGTAGTGAAGATGTCGCTGTACTGGGCAGCCTTCTTCTCCAGAGAGTGGCGGGCCACCACATTGAACTGTCTTGCCTTTTCATCGGCATTGTAGTCCATAAGTCCGTCATAAAGAGGCAGGTGATTACCTGCGATGCATCTTCCTATCACAGTTGCATGTGTAGTGAAGACAGTAGCGATCGGCACATTCACAGACTTGAGATAAAGAAGTCCTGTACCGGTCATCCATTCGTGGAACTGAGCCACAACCTTATCTGATGAATCTAGGTTGAATCTGTAGAAACTTTCTATGACCCTTCCGGCAGCATAGCCGAAGAGGGCTGATTCGCGATAGTCCCAGTTGCCTGTCAGAGAATCCACCTGGAACTTCTTCCAGAACTCGGTGAGGATCTCATTCTGACGGGTAAGGAACTGCTTGAAATCCACGAGGATGGCTGTCGGCCTGCCCGGCACGTTCCACCTTCCTACACGGACCCTCAGTCCTTCCGAAGCAGCCTGTAGTCTCCAGGTCCTGTACAGAGCAGGATCCTCAAGGAAATCAGGATTGCTGTCGGTGTCCATCCACACATCAGGTCCCACCATTATGTGATGCCTGTTGTACTCACTCTTGAGATAAAGGGACTTGGTAGCGACTACAGTATAGATGCCGCCTACCTTATTACACACTTCCCAACTAACTTCAAACAGATAATCCGGTTTGATAAATTCTGTTTTCATCTATAGACAAATTATTTATTTGCCCCGGCCGGAGCCACCATCTGGCTCCGTCCGGGGACATAAATGTTTCGGTATAGATTTCTCCACTCGCTTCGCCCGGTCGAAATGACGGAACGATGCTCCGTGGGATCTACGCTATTTCTTTGCCACCTTCTTGGCAGCGGTCTTCTTTGCTGCCGGCTTCTTTGCTGCAGCCTTTGCAGGGTCCTTCTTTACCGCAGCCTTAGGTTTTTCGGGTGCAAAGTTAACATCTGAAACGGAAATTGCATCATCAACGCGCAAAATAAAATCACTCAAAACGTTCATATAATTGATAAACGCCTCATATGGAGTATCATACGGGTTGAAATATTTATGCACTGCTCCGTCTGAGAAGAACTTGGTACACATATAATAGAAGTGGTCGCTCTCCTGGAGGTGTCCGAAATCTGACCAAAGAGCCTCATTGTCGAGGAGGGCAAGTTTCTCTGCCTGCTCGTTGAGTTTGTTGAATGCGTCGTTCTGCAGTTCATTTCCGAGCCATGCAGTCACGTCACGCTCCTCGTCTGCCCATGAAATAGGATCCGGAACATCGAGTTCACCTACAGAGCGATGCTTCTTTGCTGCCTGGGTAGGAGTAACGAACTCGAACTCTCCGTCCTTGAGAACTACCTCTGGGAGGAACTTCATGAAGTCGAAGATACCGCTTGCAGCCTTCTGGTGCTCACCGAATGTCTCATAGTCCATGAAGAGGTTCACGATCTCATCATTCTGAGCGGCAGCCTTCACCCAAGAAAGGTATTTCTCTCCGGTAAGAGGCCAGTCTGACCAGTTTCTGTCTGAGAAACGGAATGCGATATCGTCGCTGAGACTTGAGTTCTTGAGAAGGAGTTTGAGGCTTGGAGCCTGTGCGCAATTGTACACGAAGTTAGGGCTCTTCCATCCCATGACGTGCTTTGCACCTTCAGTAAGCATGGTCTTGAAGCCCATATCGTATACCATCTCACCGATAGCATCCGAGTATATAAGTTCTGTGTTGCGGAAAGCCTTAGGAGTCACGCCGAAATAGTGCTCGATTGCTGCCTTGTGCTTCAGAACCTGATTCTTGAACTCGATTGGTGAAGCAAGAGATGCGAGAGAGTGGTAGTAGGTCTCAGAGAGGAATTCCACACAACCTGTCTGCGCAAGTTTGCGGAAACTCTCGATCACCTCCGGTGCATATCTGTCGAACTGCTCAAGGACAGAGCCTGAGATCGAGAATGCAACCTTGAATGCTCCCTTATGAGCCTCGATCTGCTCAAGGAGAAGGGCGTTCATCGGAAGATAGCACTTCTGAGCCACTCTGCGGAGGATGGTCCTGTTGGCGAAATCATCGTAGTAATGCGAGTCCTTTCCGATGTCGAAGAATCTGTATAATCTCAATCTGTTTGGCTGGTGTACCTGAAAATACAGACAAATACTCTTTTTCATAATATTTATAATTTTTAATTCTTGTCAATAACTTCCTGATAAATACCTTTGATCTTGGCAGCAACGTCGTTCCACTTGATGCTGTTCACCTCGTCATAGCCGCATCTTGCAGCGAGATTAGAGATGGCAGGATACTGAAGCAGACCGTAGATGGCGTCGGACATAGCGTCCACATCCCAAAAGTCCACCTTGAGGGCATACTTCAGGATCTCTGCACAGCCGGACTGCTTTGAAATGATTGAAGGAACGTTAGTCTGCATGGCCTCGAGCGGAGAGATACCGAAAGGCTCGGAGATGGACGGCATCACATAGACATCCGACAGGGCGAACATCTTGTGAACCTCCTTACCGCGCAGGAAGCCTGTGAAATGGAATCGGTCAGAGATGCCGAGACGCGCGACATGGCGGATACATCTGTTGAGCATGTCACCGCTTCCGGCCATCACAAAACGTACGTTCTTGCATCTCTTGAGGACCTTCGCAGCGGCCTCGATGAAATATTCAGGGCCCTTCTGGTAGGTCACACGTCCGAGGAAGGTCACGACCTTCTCCTTGACGTTTCTCTCGACCTCGATCTTCTCCCTTCCGGTGAAGTCCACCGCATTGTGGACGGCAACCACCTTGTCAGGATCGATGCCATAACGATTGATACAGATATTTCTCGTGAGTTCACTCACGGCCATCACCTTGTCGGCAGCCATCATACCCTTTGTCTCAAGGTCAACCACACGTGTATCGACCTGGTCGTCGCTCGCACGGTCGTATGATGTTGCGTGCATATGCACCACGAGAGGCTTGCCTGTCAACTGCTTCGCAGCGACACCGGCAAGATATGTGAGCCAGTCATGT
>JAFURF010000066.1 GCA_017471965.1 Bacteroidales bacterium | reverse complement strand
TTGACATGGATACGCATCTATGGTGATAGTTATTGCAGAACCTGCCGCCAGCGTTTCAGTGACGGTGGGATACAACGAGCAGAAGGTCTCCGAGGGAACAGCCTCGGTGACCTATTGTTCAAACATAGAGGACAGGAATGATCCTATGAAGACATTCCGGCAGTATGAAAACTCAAGTATCAGGACGGAAAAGATGTCATTTCATGCAAGCATCAACCCTGCCGTCGGAGAGAAACTTAATCAGGAGAAAATGATTGAGTTTGTCAAGGAATACATGGAAGGTATGGGATACGGCGACCAGCCATATATCCTGTACCGGCATAACGACATTGACCGTGAACATTATCACATTGTATCGGTCAGGGTTGATAAGAACGGCAAGAAGATCAACGACAGTTTTGAAGGCCGCAGAAGTACCAGACTGCTGAGGGAACTTGCAAAGAAATACGGATTTACAGTCGGGAAATCCAATGACTTCCGAAAGAGCGACACAATCAAGGTAAGACGCTTTGACCCATCGAAGCACAACTACTCCGGTCAGATTGAATCATTGATGAAGGATGTGATGAAGTACCGCTTCACGACGGTCAATCAGTTCGAGGCGGCTATGAGGAGTCTCGGCGTGGAGATGGTCTATAAAAGTCGTGGAGGCAAGACGGAAATCAACTTCTACGGTCTTGACCCCATCACCGGGAAGCGATGTACCGGATGTATCAAAGGACGCAGCATCGACATTCCTACATACGATCAGATAATCTTGCAGACTCTAAGCCAGGAAAGGCCGGTCGGCAAGGAGGAACGCCAACGCACCTCCAAGGTCGTGCAGTTCTGTTTCAGCAAGGCCACATCGGAAAGGCATTTCCGGAGCCTGCTGGGGAAGTTCGGTATCTCCGCGGAGTACTCACGGTCTTCGGAAGGCCGTATCTTCGGTGCAACCTTTATCGACCATGAACAGCAGTGCTGCTTCAAGGCAAGTGAACTCAAGGGCATCACTGCTGCGGACCTTGACAGTGCCGACAGGTTGTGGCAGGAACAGGATGGTGAAAAGGGAAAGGCAGCCTCGGCTGCAGATGATCTGGCAGCCATCACGATGGCTGCGATAGGTGTGGAGAGGAACCGCAGGAAGGATGATGAGGGGTATCTGAGACAAGGCCGAAATAATCAAGGGCCGAAATTATAGAATTTAAAGTGTAGAGGGATTGAGGAGATGGATGCAAGGACAAAACCTATGTTCTCGATGTTCCTGATGTTGTCAGGAGTCATCTTGATTGTCATTATGTATTATTATGCATATCCGTTCTGGGTACGCCTGGGGATGTCATCACCGATGACGGATAATCTGATGGTGCAGGTCTACAGGTCCGGCACCTTGAATTCACAGGTCGGGGTAAGGGCGGTATGCCTGTTTTTCTGTCTGATGTCATTCGTGGTACGTT
Source organism: Bacteroidales bacterium (assembly GCA_017471965.1). Classification (GTDB taxonomy): domain Bacteria; phylum Bacteroidota; class Bacteroidia; order Bacteroidales; family UBA932; genus Cryptobacteroides. The sequence goes on along the minus strand of JAFURF010000066.1, from coordinate 79 downwards.
CCGGAAATTCGAAGGACTCCAGCTGGGCTGATATTCTCATTACTTTGATATCCGGACTGATCGTATTCATGGCATCTGC
>JAFURF010000065.1 GCA_017471965.1 Bacteroidales bacterium | reverse complement strand
CATCAAATGGTATCTGTACTTCAATGACGAAAAGAAGTCCAAGAAATAAGAAGATGTTTATATTGCTAAAAGTGGTTGGTGAACGAGCTCGTTCACCAACCACTTTTGTCATGATCACCAACCAAAAATGTCAATTATACCTCCGATTCCTTCAAAGGATCACTGTCTTCACACCAAGTGTCAGAGGCGGCAGAAAAAGGCATCAGAACGGTCTTGCCGGACTGTGAAGTCATATCCATCAACATTGCTGATGGAGGCGAAGGGACAGCAGAAGCGATTGCAGAAGCAACATCTCATACAACACAATGCATCAATGCCTTAGTCCATGACCCTCTCGGCAGACACATAGAGGCTGAATATCAGATGACTTCAGACGGCACGGCCTTTATGGAAATGGCTGCGGCAAGCGGACTCACCCTTCTTTCTCCAGCAGAAAGGAACCCATTGCTGACATCCAGTTTCGGCACCGGAGAAATGATACTCGATGCAATAGACAGAGGATGCCGGAATTTCATCATCGGCATCGGAGGGAGTTCCACCAACGACGGAGGTACCGGAATGCTGGAAGCACTAGGATTCAGATTCCTGGACACCACAGGAAATCAAATCAAAGGATTATGCGGGCGTACGCTTGAATCTATCGACGACATTGACGTTTCAGAGGTACCGACGGCTGTTCTGGAATCCAGTTTCACCATAGCATGTGATGTGGAAACCCCGTTCTGTGGCAAAGAAGGCGCAACATATGTTTTCGCCCCACAGAAAGGCGCAGACGCCAAGGGAATGGAAATTCTTGAATCCGGGATGCGGTCATTGAACGAAGTCATCAGAAAGAAGACAGGCACGGACCTCTCAAAGACAAAAGGGGCGGGTGCGGCAGGAGGGCTCGGAGGTGCCTTCAAGGCATGCCTGAACGCAAGTCTTACAAAAGGGATTGACCTTATCCTGGACATGGCAGGATTTGATGAGATGGCAAAAGATGCCGACCTCATAATAACAGGAGAAGGCCGTATAGACCATCAGACATGTAAGGGAAAGACCATATCTGGAATAGTGAGCAGAGCAAAGAAGGCAGGCATACCGGTCATAGCCATCGCAGGCATAGTCGACCTGGATGAGAACGAGATGGCAGAAAGCGGACTTGCCGGCGCACTCCCAATAGGCCCACGTCCTGAAAACGAAAGCGACCTCGAGTACGCAATGCGCCCCGAAGTCGCTTCAGACCGTATTTCATCAACAGTCGCTAAAGCGCTGGAATCACTTTCTCCATCCTTGTTCCGCGAGAACCCTTGATAAGGACTACGGCATTCTCTATCTTCATATCTGCAAGCGAAGTTGCAAGACGGTCAGATGTCTCATAGAACAGTACTCCCTCAGGAAGGTCACCGAAACTGTTCCGCGCCTGCGAAAACTCCTTTCCCACAAAACAGCACATGGCGTAGCCAGACTCAAGAGCCTTCTTGATGACTGCCACATGTTCAGCCACAGACTCCTCGCCCAACTCCAGCATATCACCCAGCAGAGCGACCTTGTATGAAGCCTCGACATTGGCAAAGTTATCCAACGCTGCAGCCATACTTGTAGGATTGGCATTGTATGCATCCACAATGAGGGTATTCCTTTCCGTACGTGTCATCTGCGAACGGTTGTTTGACGGAACATAGGCCTCAATGGCAGAGACCGCATCATCGAAGGAGACACCGAAATGCTGACCGACAGCAATAGCAGCCATGACATTATCCGCATTATATGATCCCACAAGGCTGGTATTGATGACCTTGGAAGAAACCGATATGCGGAGATACGGATGCTGGGCGTCTGAAGGCAGGACCTTGGCACCCTGATACTCGAGTCCGTATGGAAGCAGAAGAGAATAAGGACGCTCAGGATCGCTATGAAGATTACGTTCGGAAGCCATCCTGCAAAGATAAGGATTGTCCGCATTCAGGAACACCTTGTCCGACGTGCGTCGGAGATAATCATAAAGTTCCCCCTTGGTCTTCATCACGCCTTCAAAACTGCCGAAACCCAGAAGATGGGCCTTTCCGACATTGGTTATGAGACCGTAATTCGGAAGGGCGATCTCGACAAGTTCCTTGATGTCTCCCGGATGACTTGCGCCCATCTCAACCACAGCGATCTGAGTCTCTGAATTGATCTTCAGAAGAGTCAAAGGAACTCCGATACTGTTGTTCAGGTTGCCTTCAGTCGCGGTCACCTTATATCTCACAGACAGGACCTCACGTATAAGTTCCTTTGTGGTGGTCTTGCCGTTGGTACCGGTAAGCGCAATGACAGTCAGAGGCTTACCATCAACAAATGTCATCGACCTGTGCCAACGGGCAAGTTCCTGAAGGGTCTTCAAGGTATCATCCACTCTGATAAGCCTACTATCGTCCGACTTGGCAGCATCAGAATCAGCATTCACTACAGCGTACGTCGCACCCGCTTCAAGAGCCTTGAGAGCATATTCGTTTCCGTCGAAATTCTCGCCCTTCAAGGCGAAGAACATCTCCCCTCCCTTAAGAGTGCGGGTGTCGGTTGTCACCGCCCCGCACTCCTTATACTTTCTATATATATCAACTATCGCGTTCATATTAAAGTCCTGTAGAGCCGAATCCTCCGGCTCCTCTTTCCGTCTCATCAAGAACCTCAACCTCATCCCATTCGACCTTCTCGTATTTCGCCACCACCATCTGCGCAATCCTTTCTCCAGGATTGACAACGAACGGTTCGTTGGAGAGGTTCACCAATATCACCTTCACCTCGCCGCGATAATCCGCATCCACAGTGCCGGGGGCATTCAGCACAGAAATACCGTACTTGGCAGCGAGGCCGCTACGGGGACGCACCTGGGCCTCAGTACCGTCAGGAAGTGCGATGAAAAGACCGGTAGGCACCATGGCCCTCTCAAGAGGACCAAGGGTGATCGGCTCTTCAATATTGGCCTTCAGGTCCATGCCTGCCGACTTCTCGGTAGCATATGCCGGTGTCGGATAGGCCGACTTGTTCACTATCTTCACTTTCATATGCTAGTCAATATTAGGCTGGTCCCACACTACAGTCTCGGTACACTTCACGTTCACACTCTGGTTTCCGCATGAAAGGATAAAATCACCTGCCTCAAGAGTCCATTTGCCGTAATAGTTCACGAAAGCAAGATCCTTTGCAGTCACTTGGAACTCAACGGTCTTTGTCTCGCCAGAAGCAAGTTCGATCTTGTCGAACGCGCGCAGACGACGGACATCAGGAGTAGAACTTGCATAAAGGTCGCTTGAGAAGAGCAGAACACTCTCCTTTCCTGCACGCGGACCGACATTTGTCACATCCACAGTCACCTTCAGAACATCATCTGCTGCAAACTCTGATGCGGACACCGTCATGTTCGAATACTCATATGCAGTATAACTCATTCCATGTCCGAAAGGCCACTGCACATCCATCACAGCATTGTAGTTGTATGATCCCGCCATTGTCACCTGATTCTCCGACGGCTTGTAGTCATACACAGCGAACTTGTTGGTATACTTAGGATAGGTGAACGGAAGTCTTCCGCTGAAATTCTCCTCTCCGCAAAGAAGGGCTGCAAGAGCATCTGCGCCATAGTTTCCAGGAAGAAGGACATCCACTACAGCGGTAGCAAGAGGCTCGATATCGTTGATAATACGAGGACGGCCTTCATTGAGAATAAGAATGATCGGGCGGCCTGTAGCGGCAAGAGCCTTCACAAGATTCTTCTGGTTTGCTGAAAGATTGAGGTCGTTGTCGTTTCCAGGAGTCTCGCAATATGTGTTCTCACCGATGCAGGCGATGATGACATCAGACCTGCGCGCAGCCTTTACAGCCTCCTTGATGCCTGTATCCTCGTCGTGCTTCCAATTCTGAGTCATGAGGTCATACTCGACACCAGGCACATATGTAAGATTATCAAACTTCTGAGACAGAGCCTCATAGATGGTATTATACTTCTCGGTGAAGGCAGGTATCGAAGCACCGTGTCCCTGCCATGTATATGACCATCCGCCATTGAGTGTCCTCATCGAGTTCGCGTTAGGGCCGGTAAGAAGGATACGGATATCCTTTCTAAGAGGCAGGATACCGTTGTTCTTAAGGAGCACCTGCGACTCTACAGCAGCATCGTATGCGAGTTTCGCGTGAGCCTCACCGCCAAATTCAGGATATGCGTCCAGACCGGTATCAGGCATATCGAAGAGTCCCAGACGATATTTCAGACGAAGGATACGGCGCACGGCATCGTCGACACGTGACATAGGCACCTCGCCTTCCTCAACCAGTTCCTTCAGGTCGATGGCGAACTGGCAGTCATATGGAACCATAGACATGTCGATACCTGCATTGATGGCAAGTTTCACAGCCTCCTTTGCACTTGAAGCGACACGCTCACGGGTATAAAGATTGAGGATGTCAGCCCAATCGGTCACGATCATTCCGTCCCAGTTCAGATCTTCCTTCACCCACTGGGTAAGAAGTTCGGTATTGCAGTGGAAAGGCACACCATTATTGCTGGCTGAATTGACCATGATGGTAAGGGCTCCAGCCTGCATGGCCTCCTTGAAAGGCTCGAAATGCTTCTCACGAAGTTCAGACGCTGCAATCGATGAAGGAGTACGGTCCTGACCTGTCACAGGTACGCCATAACCCATGAAATGCTTCGCACAGGCAGCGATATTGTACATTCCGATATGATTCGGATCATCACCCTGCATACCCTTGACCTCGGCAACCGCCATCTCTGCATTTACATATGCATCTTCACCGAAACTCTCCCACATGCGCGGCCACTCCGGATTACGTCCAAGGTCCATTGTAGGCGAGAAAGTCCACGGAACGTTTGCCGCACGGCTCTCGTATGCCGTCACCTTACCCATGTTGTATGCATGCTGACGGTTGAAAGTGGCTGCAATGTTCACCTCCTGAGGGAAGAGCGTACCCCCTGCAACATAAGTGACACCATGGATATGGTCCAGACCATAAAGACATGGAATACCCATCGTCTCCATCGAAAGACGGTTGAGTTCCACAATGAACTTATTATAATCCTCACGAGTCTGGGCGATGTCGCCTGGAGTATTGAGTACTGATCCGATCTTGTATTCCTTGATTGCCTTGATGCCGGCCTCAGTGATGTCTATGCCCTTTGCAACTGCCGTCGCATTGAGCTGGGTCATCTGTCCCACCTTCTCTTCCAAGGTCATGCTCCTCAGGAGTTTTTCCACCTTGGCTTCGATCTGGGCATCCTTAGGAATCGCCGGCTGCACCGTTTGTTCAGTTCTGCAGCACGATGCCAGAAGTACACCTGCCGCTGCAATAGTCAGAATTCTGTTCAGTTTCATATCTTGAATGGTTTAGATTTATCACAAACGTACAAATTTACGAAACTTACAGAAAAATACAAGTGCGGACTGTCTACCTTATGAAGTTGCCGTCATAATCAACCCCGAAGATACCGAAAGGATCGAACAGACGGTCGATGATGACTGCCGCTTCCAGACGGAGTACGGGTCTGTCGGCACAATAGTCCCGCAACCCTATTCCATTCCACCATTCACTCACATCATCGGGCACATTGACACCAAGAGAATCCAAAGCAGAAACGAATCGTCCCACAGTGACGGTCCCTTCCCCCAGATGGAGATCGCCGGAATAGAAATCAGAAGCATACACCTCCTCCGCACGAAGCGGGTCCGCAGCACGGAACCATGTCTGGTTGGCCCATCCGGCATTCCGGCCTTCGCCACGGAGTATGCCGGTCGCGCCGATTCTCTGCAAAGCCTTGAAATGGGCATCATCCACAGGCAGGTCGAGATAAGGCATTATATAGCAACCGGAATCCAGCAGCACGCTCTGGACCTCACGGACACCCACCTGCGCCACAAGTCTGTCATCCTTTACAGACAGGGCGGCAAGAACTCCCGCTGCCTGACCCAACTGCATCACCACTGGCTGAAGGCGTGTGGCTCCATTGATAAGATTTGACACAGACACGGATTTCTCTGACACAATAAGGTCCTTCACATCACTCTGCTGCGGTATGAGCACTCCCAGAGGGACATTGAATGAAGGGATAGGATAGAATTCCAGATCCGGAAGTTTCTGCCATTCGGGATGACGGAAATGATGATGGTCCACGGCATAGTCACCGACTGCAACGCCTGTCCTATAGTACGGATACCTGAAATCATATGGAGCGGCTGCGGCATCAAGAGTAAGGAAAGCCTTGCCTACGATACGTCTCGATTCTCTGTGATAAGGGAAGAAAGGCATTCTGTCTTCAGTCGGGAACTCATCATCTGCAAGTCCGAGATTCTTCATGCCGAGTTCCGTCTGGATATAATACAGGAAACAGCGGGTGAACTCCTTGGCCTCCTCATATGCTTCGGCACGTTCCTCGCGGGTCATTTCTATAGTGTTGACATAATGGTCGTTACCATATATCGGCCAGTTTATCATATACTTCCCGTTCGGAGTGCGGCCATAGGTCATCATCATCTCCGGGCTCCATATGGTCTGTCCTGTATCAGGTACTGTATTGTGCGGTCCTGTCGTACTGTTGTAGAACATGGCAGGGTCGTAACTATCCGGCTTTTCAACAGTCATGTCAGCATCAGGGCCGTAATCCTTCAGTATGGCAACATAGGTAAGATCCTGGATGATGTCATTGGCCTGTTCGGGAGCGATCGACTCCCCTGTATCGGAAGAAGCATCCATACCTATCTTATATTCGACGCCACATGCCTTGGCCACATCACCCAGTTCCGTAGCATCGACAAGAACATCAGCAATGACCGTATATCTCCTTCCGTCAGGACCTCTCAGCACGACCTTCCAGTCATCGTCGCCCTCAGGCATCACGCTCAACATGAGGGTTTCGCGTCTGACATCAAGCATATCACCGCATGCCCCGGCCATTGCAGTAAAGACCTCCTGGCCCACATGCGGCTCAAAGTTCACATTGCTCACCCATCCGGTCTTCAGAGCATCATAACCCCCATAACGGGCCGCCAGGGAATCGGTAAATTCACCGAAAAGCCCGCTCATGAGATTATAATTGCCGTCAATACAACTTACGCCTGCCGCTGTGAGCATGCCTCCTACCCACGGTGTCTCTTCCACAACTATGACAGGCACCCCCATCCTGGCAGTCTGGATACCGGCGGAGATTCCGCTTGCTCCACCTCCGATCACAAGTACATCTGCATATTCAGTCCTTGAACATGCCCCGACAAACATCAGCAGTCCTGCCATCACTGTGAGCAGAAACAGATTCTTAAGAACAGACTTCATATATTTCCTTATCTTTTAAGCGCCTTCCTGATGACAGGCATGACATGATCTACATAACGCATGGCCCCAAGGTCAGTAAAGTGGATTCCGTCCACAGTCGCTTCTCCATCATCTCCTATCATCCCCTCTGCTCCGATGTAATAAATCTTCTTCTCCCCTGACTTCTTGAGTTTCCTGAACAGCCTCTTCTGGGCTTCATTCTTACCGGTAACTTCCGCTAGCATCCTCTTGTCAAACACGGAATGCGGAAATATGACATCCTCGATGAAGATCACAGGAACATCAGGATGGGCATCCCTTATGATGCGGAAGAACTCCTCTCCGTGCTTGTCAATCAGATAGTCGTAGGCATTCGGAGCATAGTCAAGCACGAAAAGGCCCGGATCCTCCACAGAAGCCATCAAACGGGCTATCTCCATGTCCAGAAGGGCATTGCCGCTGAATCCGAGATTGATCACTTCTCTGTCAAGACGGCGGCTGATTATATTGGTATGGGCCATTCCGGGGCGGTTTGCACAACCGCCCTGAAGAATGCTCGTTCCATACATGACTATCGGCCTGCTGCGCGAAGGCCTGTCGACAGCAGGGCCATCGATGAACGCCCCTTCATCAACCCCAATCTCTAGCGAGTCTACTCCATCATACAAAGACAGATAGAGCATATACTCGCGCTCAATCGGATCCATATCCCTGATGATTTCCCTCTCTGACTTCTTTCCCTGCGGCTGGGCGCTGCATACATGCCTCCACTCCCCGTCGACAAGAGCATAAAGGTCAAGTCCTTTTGTTCCTGTATCGGTCATATGGGTCATGGTCTTGTTGAATGTCGACTCCCACCTTGCATGGATGGATGTCGAATTGGAACGGAAACGCACGAAAAGGCCGGCAGAATTTCTTCCAAGATTCCATACAGGATCACGGCTTACCCCCTTAAGTTTGGAAGGAAGGCGCTCATAACGGCTGTCAGTCTGGTCAGAGACCTTTCCGTATACAGGGAATGTGGACGCGTCTGTATATACCACATTCTGGCAATATACCTGGCTGCATAGCAGGACAATCAATGAAATCAGAATCAATCTCTTCATGGTTCATAAGTTTACATCTCCACAAAATTACATATTTTTACAAAATTTCCTCCTATTTTTAAATTATTTTAATAATAATCGTTATATTTGAAAATTAATAGTTTAAAGACAAAATCAAAATAGGTATGCACAAGACACTGACCGCATTTGTGACAGTCCTCGCACTGTCGCTCAGCGCCGATCTTTCGGCAAATAAGGCAAAGGAACTGATTGAGACTCCGGCATCAGACAGTCGCATCGAATACACGGGAAGAACCGTCGTGAACGGGAATGACGTATCTTACGACTGGAGCGGAGTCTATTTCAGAGTAAAGTTCAACGGCCCTTACCTTGCCATGAAATGCTCAGACACCAGGAACTGCTGGTTCAACCTCTGGACAGACAAGGAAATGACTCCTGAGGCAGACAGAAAATTCATGGTCGGTGCAAAAGACACTCTGGTGGTCCTCGCAGAAGGACTTGGCAAAGGCGAACACGAGATCATCCTCCAGAAAAGGACAGAGGGTGAGCAGGGCAGATTCACCGTGCACTCATTCCTCACCGAAGGAGAAATCCTGCAGGCAGACGGCCGCAAGAAAAGACACATAGAGTTCGTAGGAGACTCATACACATGCGGTTACGGCACAGAAAGCCTCGACAGGAACGATCCGTTCCTGGCCGAGACAGAGAACTGCAACCTCACATATGCAGCGATAGCTGCAAGATATTTCGATGCTGACTTCAATCTGGTGAGCCACTCAGGTCAGGGCATCTGCAGGAACTATGACGATTTCCGCCCCGGATACAACATGCCGGACAGATACAGTCAGGCCTTTGACGAATCCACAGAAACCACATGGGATCCGGAGAAAGCGCCATACAGACCGAACCTGGTGGTCATCTATCTCTGTACCAATGACTTCTCGACAGCCCGCCAGCCACATGAAATGATATTTGCAGGCCGTTACATAGAACTTCTCAAGAAGATCAAGGCAAATTACGGAGATGACATCCCTGTTCTGTGTCTCGCCTCAAACGTGACCCCATTCAGTTTCGATTACATCCGCAACGCCTGCATGATGAGCGGACTGAGCAATCTGACATATGTCGGCCTGACAAAGGGCATCCACAATGAGGATGACGAACTCGGAGCAAGTTGGCATCCGAACTACAAGGGGCACAAAAAGGTGGCGAGCGGCGTGATTCCGTACATCTCGACCCTCACCGGATGGCCGATGGAAGAAAAACCATATAAATAATATGAAGAAGTTATTGACATTCATCATTGCGGCAGGAACGGTCATAAGTGCCGATGCCGTAAACATAAAGGGAACAGTAAAGACCACTGACGGAGCCGGACTGGCAGGAGTCGTCGTATCCGACGGCCTGAATACAGTACTTACAGACGAAAACGGAAGATGGGAAATGGACGCTGACGAAGACAGCAGATTCGTGTTCATATCCACTCCGTCTGGCTACATCTCATCCACACTTGAAGGTCCCACACTCTTCTACAAGGAAATCGCCAAGGACACAGGCAGGAAAAAGAAAAGTTACGACTTTCTCGTGCAGGTCAATCCTAAGGATGACACAAACCACAATGTGATAGTGATTGCAGACCCCCAGATCAGCGAAAGGAACGAACTTCCTGAACTGGAGAAGCACTCCGACGACATAACTCAGTTCGTGAAGGGAATGGACGGAGACTACACCTTCGGACTATGCCTCGGTGACATCGTTGGATGGGACCACAGCATCTACCCTGAATACAACAGAATCATGAGCAAGGCCGGCTTCGAATACAGATACGTCATCGGAAACCACGACATGACTAACTACGGCCGCTCGCATGAGACATCCATGAGGAACTACGAGGACATGTTCGGACCGTGCTGGTACTCATTCAACGTAGGAAAAGTACATTATATAGTATTGAACGACAACTTCTTCGTCGGACGGGACTGGTACTACATCGGATATCTCGACGAGAGGCAGTTAAGGTGGCTCGAGAACGACCTTTCATACATTCCCGAAGGCTCGCAGGTGGTGGTATCTATGCACATCCCTACGACTCTGGACAAGTCTGACCGCGAAGCATTCAGCACCGCGACCATGCTCGACAACCTCAGCAACAAGCCTGCACTCTATCAGATGCTTCTTCCATATCAGGTTCTCATCCTTTCAGGACACATGCACACCGCCGACTACGAACAGATCGCGCCGAACATCGCGGAAATCAACATCGCAGGCCTCTGCGGAGCATGGTGGTGCGGAGAAGTATGCATCGACGGATCTCCTGCCGGATACAAGATATTCGACATGGACGGCGACAAGGTAGAATGGATATACAAAGGCTGCGGCCATCCTCTGGACTATCAGATGAAGGTATACGCCGACGACCCGTCATATCCGGGAGAAATCATAGCAAACGTATGGGACTACGACCCTGCATGGAAGGTCGAGTATTATGAAGACGGGAAGAAGGTCTGCGACATGGAGAGATTCAAGGCACAGGACCCTCTGGCAAAGGAACTGTATAAAGATCCTGCTTCATTGAAAAGGACATGGGTCTATGCAGCGCCTACAGAAAACATGTTCAGGGCGAAACGTTCCGTGACAGCACAGACGCTTGAAGTCCGCGTGACCGACCGTTTCGGCAGAGAGTATTCAAAGAAAATCGAAAGATGATGGCAGCACCAGGCAAAAGAATCATAACGATAGACATTCTTCGCGGCATCACTATATTTGCAATGATCCTATGTGCAAATATCGGATACCAGTCAGACCTTCCGGCATGGATGTTCCATGGGCAGACCCCGCCGCCGACATATGAATTCAATCCTGATGTACCCGGCATCACATGGGTCGACCTCGTGTTCCCGTTCTTCCTTTTCACTATGGGAGCGGCCTTCCCTCTTGCCATGCGCAAACGCCTCGAAAACGGAGCGAGCAGATGGGAAGTGACAGGGAGCCTGTTCAGAAGATGGCTCACACTCACCGTCTTTGCCATAGTACTCGGAAATGCATATCAGATAGGGGCAAGTCCGCGGCCTGCTATCATCAAAGGCATATTCAGTCTGGCACTTTGGGGCGTGATGTTCATGTCTCTTGTCAGACTGAAGGACGAAAGGAAATGCCGTCTGATGAACAATGCAGGCATGTTCCTCCTGATAGTGATGGCGGTTCTTGGGACCGATTACATGGGTCTGAAACTCAGCAGATGGAACAGCGACATCATCATCATGATCCTTGCGGACATTGCCATCTTCGGAGGACTTATATGGATGTTCACCAAAGACAATATCCGTCTCAGATGGCTCGTGCTGTTCTTCATAATCGCACTCAAGGCGCTCAGTTCATATACTCCCGAGGTCCTTTCATGGGTGCCGTCTATGGCAAGCATCGGATGGTTCTTCAGTTGGGGATTCCTCCAGTATCTTGTCATCGCGATTGCCGGTTCCATCGTCGGAGACAGACTTCTTGACCATTCAAGATCAGGAGAAGCCACGGACATCGATACCTGTCACATAGCGGCAGGCATAACAGCGCTCGCCGCAGCGCTGGTACAGTTATGGGGCCTTTTCACAAGACACATCCTGGCAGACTTCGTAATATCAGCCGTGCTCGGCCTCGCATTCATCCTCCTTACATACAGAAGGCGCAACGTCATGACCTGGCTCGGATATTTCGGATTCGCATTCATGCTTGTCGGCATCATCTTCGACCCGATTGACGGAGGAATAACAAAAGACCACTGCAACCTGTCATACATGCTGACAACCACAGGAATGACAGCACTTACAGGAGGATTTGTCCTGGCCCTTGAACTCAAGTGGCAGATAAAGGGACGCGGGCTCAGCGGATGCGGTCAGAACCCGATGCTGGCCTACACAGTGACCAACTTTCTGACAGGTCCTGTTCTGACCATGTGCGGCATCACGGCATGGCTCGATGCCATCAGCGTCGGATCACCGTTCTGGGGAGTCGTCAGAGGTCTGGTCTTCACACTCCTTATGGTCGCCGTCACATGTTTCTTCACAAACAGGAAACTCTTCTGGCGCAGTTAGTCCAGCCGTAATAATAAAAAAAATGAGAACAACGATTATTTTCCTTGGTCTATGCCTTGTCGGGATTGCCGGAATTATCATGGTACCCACAAAGAAAGGACGGGAATGGATGAAGAAATTTGACTGAACAATGAATTGATGCATCAGTAGAAAGCAGGAGGACCTTCAACGGTCCTCCTGCTTTTATATTGATTAAAGAGTTTCGAGTATCTGCCAGATCTGGTAGAGTCCGCGAGGAACATGGAAGCAGCCCTTCCACTTTCCGCCCTTGAGGGTCAGAAGAACCTCGCCGCGACGGTTCAGGTAGCCGTACCACTCCGGATACTCCTGATCTTTGAAATGGGTCCACATATAGTCGTGCAGTTTCTTGAACCACTCGAGACACTGCTCGTTGCCGGTAAGTTGATATCCCTTGATCATGCAGATAGCAGACTCAAGATGCACCCACCATAGTTTCTGGTCCCACTCGAGTTTCTGCATAGGAGCCTTCTTTATGTCCTGGAAATAGAAGATTCCGCCATATTCCTTGTCCCATCCGAAATCGATGACACTGAGGGCAATCTCGACACACTTGTCGATAAGAGCCTTGTCGTTTCTGCGGATACCGAGGTTCATCATGAACCAGAGGGCCTCAAGGTCATGGCCCGGATTGATCTCACGTCCTTCAAAACAGTCGATAGGTGTTCCGTCCGGAGAGACATTCTCAAGCATGACGCCATATTCCGGATGATAGAACACATTGAGGATTTCGCTCAGACACTCGTCTATGGTAGTATCAAGAAGACTCTTGTCTTCGAGAATATGCTCCACTTCGAGAGCCATGTTGCAGATGATCATCGGAAGTGCGAATCCCTTCATAGGACGTGTTCCTGGATATGACTTCTCCCACCTTCCCTTAGGGTCATTACGGCGGTCAAGAATCCTCTGGAATGTCTTAAGAGCGATTTCCTTATACTCCTCGCTTCCCGTAGCCTCAGCAAGTTGAGCAAAGGCCATGCAGGCAAATGTATTGGAGAAGATATTGTACGGCTGAATGATAGGCTTTCCCTCACGGGTGACCGAGAAATAGAAGTCATAATTGCCGTCATGCGCATACTTCTTCAGGAACTCAGCGCCCTGAACCGCACAATCAAGCCATTCCTGCTTCTTCTCAACCTTGTTATAAAGCATAGCGAACATCCACACTTCCCTTCCCTGAAGCCAGATGAACTTGTCGGTATCGAAGACGCTTCCGTCACGGTCCAGACAACTGAAGTATCCGCCATATTCCAGATCCTGCGATTTTTCCAGCCAGAAAGGCAGTACGCTGTCAAGGAGTTCGTGTTTATATTGCTCTGCAAGTTTCTTGAAATCCATAATGATAAAAGGTTTTAGATAATTAATGCGAATTTAAAGAATTTCTTTCAAACTACGATGGGTTTTTAAATATTTTTACAAAGGTAAAAGTAGCAAAACCGCTTTAAAACATTAAAAAGACAAAGAAAAAGAAAAAACTGAAGTTGTTTTAGTGTAAAACAACGGCAAATTGACGGCAGATGATAATTTTGCATGCAACGATAAAATATTTATTTTTGCATGGAGAAAGATTCAGTGAAAAGGATTTCAGTCTGGGAAAAAGTCTCAGACTTCATGATGGACATATCGAAATAT
>JAFURF010000064.1 GCA_017471965.1 Bacteroidales bacterium | reverse complement strand
CTCCGTTTGTCGAGAGCACCTCGAATACGCCGTCACCGAGATCCATGATAGAGATATCGAATGTACCGCCACCAAGGTCGTATACAGCGATCTTCATGTCCTTGTGCATCTTGTCAAGACAGTATGCAAGGGCTGCTGCTGTAGGCTCGTTGATGATACGCTTCACTTCGAGACCTGCAATCTGGCCAGCCTCCTTGGTAGCCTGACGCTGTGAGTCTGAGGAGTATGCAGGTACTGTGATGACTGCTTCTGTAACTTCCTGTCCGAGGTACTCCTCGGCAGTCTTCTTCATCTTCTGGAGAATCATTGCTGAAATCTCCTGTGGAGAGTAGAGACGACCGTCGATGTCAACACGTGGAGTGTCATTGTCTCCCTTTACTACCTTATATGGCACGCGGGCGATGTCTCCAGTCACCTGGCTGTACTTCTCACCCATGAATCTCTTGATCGAGAATACTGTCTTGTGAGGGTTGGTGATAGCCTGACGCTTTGCAGGGTTACCGATCTTTCTCTCACCGCCGTCTGTGAATGCTACTACAGAAGGTGTAGTGCGCTGTCCTTCATTGTTGATGATGACTGAAGGTTCGTTTCCTTCCATCACTGCCACGCATGAGTTCGTGGTTCCAAGGTCAATACCAATGATTTTTCCCATAATGTTTATCTTATTTTAAATTATCATTCCATTCAGATCCCGCATTTTCATCCGGGATGCCATCTCTTGTGATGACGCTCGGATAATAACGAAACTTGTGCCAAGTGCCGGAAACGGAAATAATATGCCAAAATGTCAGAATTTTCATGACAAGGAGCCTTCGGTAATGACATAATTGCTATTTTTGTGGCATGAATATATACCGTGAACTGCCACGCGAGGAATTCGAGGACCTCGCATCAAGAATACTTTATGAAGACAATCATCTTCTTGTCGTAAACAAGAAGGTGGGGGAGATCGTTCAAGGTGACAAGACTTCCGATGAACCTCTTACCGAGGCCTATAAGGCCTTCATTGCGCAGCGGGACTCTAAGCCTGGACAGGTCTTTGTCGGTCTGCCGCATCGTCTGGACCGTCCGGTGAGCGGCATTATCGTGCTTGCCAAGACCTCAAAGGCACTTGAGAGGCTCAATGCCATGTTCCGTGACTCGGATGTGCATAAGTTCTATTGGGCACTCGTATGTTCGGAGCCACATCCGTCCGAAGGCTGCCTGGAGGATATGATGTGGCGAAACGAAAAGCAGAACAAGTCTTATGTGTGCCGTCCGGGATCTGCACGGAAAGATGCAAGACTTGCCAGGCTCAACTATCGTCAGATCGGCAGGACGGACAGGTATTTTCTCGTGGAAGTGGAACTTCTGACAGGACGCCATCACCAGATAAGGTGCCAGTTGTCAAACCTCGGCTGCCCGATAAAGGGAGACCTGAAGTACGGGGCCCCGCGCTCCAATCCCGACGGGGGCATCTCTCTCCATGCCCGCAGGATAACGTTCGTCCATCCTGTAAGGAAGGAACCGTTGACTATCGAGGCTCCTGTGCCGTCTTCTTGGAAAGGTGTGTCAGATAAATAATGATAAGGATATGAAGAAAATAATTCTGCCGGCACTGGTTCTGCTTCTGCTCATGTCATGCGCAGAAAAACCTTATGTGATTGTCCAGATTGCTGATGCTCAGTTGGGATTTACCGCAGCAGACAGAAGCCAGAAAGAAGGAACTGAATATGTCAACGACCTGACATACGAATCAGAGTGCCTGGCTCGTGCAGTAACCATGGTCAACGGACTTCATCCGGATGCCGTTGTCTTCACAGGAGATCAGGTGAACAGTTCCGCCAATGAGGAGCAGTGGGATAAATTTGCGGAAATAATCTCTGGTATCGATCGGTCTGTGAAGGTGTTCCATCTTCCTGGCAATCACGATGTTCATATAAATGGAGACAAGGTCGATCCCTCGCCTTTTGCCAGCAGATACGGTGATGACAGGTTCATACATTCGGACAGGGAAGTCAACCTTGTTGGACTCAATACCAATCTTATCAAAGCCGGTGATGAACGTGCTGAAGACCAGGTGATCTGGCTGAAGGATATCTTGGGCGCTACGAAACCGGAAGAAACGACGATCATCTTCGGTCATCATCCGTTCTTTCTTACGGATATAGACGAACCGGACAGTTATTTTCCGTTGATGAAGGACAAACGCAGATTCTATTTTGACATGTTTTCCGAGTTCGGGGTCGATGCTGTCTATGCAGGACATCGTCATGATAGTTTTGAAGGGGAGTACAACGGTATTCCGATGAAGACTACAACCTCTGTCGGCTTCCAGATAGGCACATCCCAGCCTTCCATCCGTGTCATCACGGTAACTGACGGCACAGTTTCCGATACCCTTCTGACTCTGTAACCTTTATTCTGTTGCTTTCCGGACATAGCGACTTTTCTTACATTTCGGATTCAGAATCAAATAACTGCACTGTTTTTTGATTCTGAACTGCAAAATATGCCGTTCCAGGTGGTTATACATGGATTTCCGAGTCTACGATCAAAAAATCCCGCCATTTTTTGATCGTAGATGAAAGATGGTACGGCAATGTGGAATAGCCAATGGGAAACTCCAATTCTGCGGATGCAGTAGGGGGAGTTTGAATCTGTAGTCATATATATACGAGAGGCTGACTAAATCAGTCAGCCTCTTTGAGCGGGTGACGGGGGTCGAACCCGCGGCCCTCGGCTTGGGAAGCCGATGCTCTACCACTGAGCTACACCCGCAATTCTTACGCAAATATAGCAAAAATCATTCAAGGTCTATCCAAAAAATAAGGAATATCTGTTAACAATTTGTTACAAATGTTGCAATTCTAAAAATATTACTATCTTTGCAACCGTTTGGAATGAGCATGTTAGATTAGTGTATGGCTTTATTGTAAGCCTGATAAGTTACAAATTAAAACTGATTGATTATTATGGAAATCAACAACATCGGAAACAATGCTGGCGTTATCTGGAACGCCCTCAACACAAATGGTAAGATGACTGAGACCAAACTCAAGAAGGAGACAGGACTTGCAAGTGCGGATTTCTACACTGCACTCGGATGGCTCGCTCGCGAGGGTAAGGTGAATGTAGTGGTAGAGACCCGTTGCGGCAAGGATTGCGAGTACATCACTCTCTAATCAGTCTTGCGGTTGAAAATTGAGCGGCACCCAGTCATGGGTGCCGCTCTTTGGTTATTTACAATCCTCATAAGATTCAATGTAGCGTTCTTTCTTGTCCTGGTAGATGTCATCGATAGTGATCATCATAGCAGTGTCATAGCAGTCTCCGAAGTCAGGGTCGAATGTTGTTCCGAATGTCTTCATGGTCTGTGACAGGCCTATGTATGAATGGATGAGAGGAGGTATCACATCTCCTAAGGACTTTACATAGTTGTTCAGTATCTGATAATTTTCCTTGTAGTCCTCTCCTGTGAACATTTCCTTGAAGAAGGCAGCCTGTTCAGGGGTGCATGTCTCAGGGTTCTTTGAAGTGATGAGGCCTTTTCTGTCCCCGAAGCAAATGTCGAGGTAGTATACCATCGCCTTACGGCTCATTTCAGGGCTCGAACTGTAGATGGTCACTTTGCCGGACAGATATTTTATCGAAGGGTCTGTGGCAATGATGCCACCGATGCCGTCCCATAGGTTGTCAAGCGCGAAGAGAGCCTTTCTTCCTGACTGCGCTGACTGATATTTCGGCTGCACGAATGCACGGGCCATCTCAACGCAATGAGGGAAATAGTCGTCAAGAAACTCCTGAGAGAAATCGAACAGGTGCTCGGTGTTTACATATGGCTGGCCGTTTTCATGGAAAGATGCCATATTCCATCTTGTGAACCGGTATCCTCCGATGATCTCATCTGCTTCTGGATTCCAGACGAGGAGTTGGAAGCAGGCCTTGTCTTCGAGGTCGAAGTGGTCAAGGTCGCATTCGGTACCGCTTCCGCCACCTACTGCACGGAAAGACACTTCCCTCAGTCTTCCGATTTCGCGGAGCACATTTGGAGCAGTCTCATTGTTGACTATGTAGATTTCATTGTTTCCTCTGTTTGTGCGTCTGAGGAAGGTCTTTTCGTTGAGTTCACTCTTAAGGAGCCGAACGTCAACCGGGTCTATGATAGGAGGTATGCTCATCTTCTTGTCTTTTACATGTTAGCAGGGCATCCGTTGTCCTTGGATAGCGCTTCTGTCATATCCTTGATTTCTGCAGCCCATTGTATATCGCTTTTTGATTTATCAAAAGTCTCGTATGATATCGGTTTTCCGATTGAAATGACGAATTCTTCTCCTGCCTTGTTGAAGAGTTCGTCCACGAGCAGGATCATTCCGATGTTGATCTTCAGTTTCAGGATTCTGCTGAGCCATGACAGGAAATAGTACAGTCTGGAATTGCAGCCTGAAATATGGATCGGCACGATGTCCCTTTCATATTTGCGGGACTGGGTTATGAACATCTTCTTCCATGGCATTTCCGTCACTTTGCCCTTTATCTTCTTTGCGCATGTGCCGGAAGGAAACACCAGAACCTGAGAATCGGATGAGAACATTTCTGCGATCCTGACTCCAAGGTCACGGCTCTGCTTTGCACTCAGTGCGTTCACCGGGACAAAGAATTCCTTGAGGGGCTTCATGTTGGCAAGGAGTTGATTCACAGGCACCTTGAATCCGTCACCATACAATCTTCTGAAGACCGAGCCGATGATAAGGGCTTCAGGTCCTCCCAAAGGATGATTGCAGGCGAAGATATATTTCTTTGTCTTGTCGAGGTTCTCTTCTCCGCGTATGCGGTAGGTGATGCCGATGTAGTCAAGGGCTTCATCGAAAAAACCGCAGCCGCAGTAATGCTCCGCCTTCATGATGCAGTCGTTGATCTCGTCCTGATGGATGCGTCTCTTTATGAAGTTCACTGCAAAGCGAGGGAGTTTCTTTCGGAGTTTCGGCCCCAGGACCTCATTGACATCAAGAAGGTAATCAGTTCTGTCCTTTGACATAGTCTTTTCTTATGTTTAGATAGAACAAAACGCCTATTGCAATCCATACAAGGAGAACCACCCTGCTCTGGAATGAAAGATATCCAGGCATTCCCGGCACGATAAGGAGTGAAAGGAAGAAGATCGAGAAGATGCATCCGATGATTCCTGTCCACATCTGTGCTGGGCGATGCTGCCTTTTGGCTATTATTGCTGCAGATGCTGTGGTGTAAGCGAATACGATCGCCGCTCCCACACTTGTCATGTCCACGATCCATATCAGTATCTCTCTTCCGAACCATGGCGCGAAGAGGCTGGCAGCCATGGTGAAGAGTATGGCGTTCTTAGGTGTTCCGTACTTAGGAGAAAGGTGACCGAACCATTTAGGAAGGCTGCCTTCCTGAGCCATTGCATACATCAGACGTGAAGTCGAGATGTAGAAGGCGTTCATACCTGAGACTACAGCGCAGAACATTGCGATACCGAGGACGATGAGCCCGATGAGCCCTAGGGTCTGGCGTACTACGAAGCCGGTAGGCCAGTTGTGGCGGTCTGCGAGAAGTTCCTCCCATGGCTTCAGTCCCATTGCTGTCACTGTGCATATGGCGATGTAGAGTACAGCGGCCATGAGGATGGCTGTGATCATGATGCGTGTCGACTTCTTGTGGCTGAAGTTGTATTCTTCTGCGCTCTGAGGGATGCAGTCGAAGCCTATGAATGCCCATGGAGCCATTGCTACGATACTGAATACACCTTTCCACCATCCTCTGCCTTCAGGGAAGCCGGGTGCAAGGTTAGACCAGTCGGAGATGCCCATAACGAGGAACGAAACTATGCAGATGCATCCTACCAGTGTAAGCGCAATGGCGGTCTGAAGCCATGCAGCCTGCTTGATGCCCCTGATGTTGATGACGGCCATGATGATTATGAATGCCGAAGCGAGTACCACCTCTCCGGCGTATACGTCCCATCCTGCAATCTGATAGAGATATCCCTGCTGGACAATTCCCGGGAAAAGGTATCTGCTTATGAGTGCAAGAGCAGTCGCATTAAGCGGAATAAGGCTCCAGTAGGCAAGGATCATTCCCCATCCGCACACGAAGGCATTCCTCTTTCCGATCGCTTCCTTGGTGTAAATGAATTCGCCACCGCTGAGAGGGAAGTTTCTTATCAGATAACCATAACTGAGAGCGATGACAATGATAAGAAATGCTCCGATAAGCATTCCCAAGGCAGTGCCGAGCGGACCTGCTTTCGGAAGAAAGGCGCTTCCGGGCAATACGAAGCATCCCCATCCGATTATGGCGCCCAATGCAAGGCCCCAGACGTCAATCGGGCGCATCGCCTTCTTGAACTTTCCATTAGTTTCAGACATAAGGTATAGGTTTGTTTGTACTGTTTTATGGTGCTAAGGTACAAAATCTTTTTCTATAAGTAAAAGAAAAGGCGGTTAACCTTTATAAATAAGTAGGTTAACCGCCTTTATAAAATTATATGTCCTTTACTTTGCAGCCTTGATTGCAGCCTGTGCCGCAGCGAGGCGTGCGATAGGAACTCGGAATGGAGAGCATGATACATAGTTGAGACCTATCTTGTAGCAGAACTCTACAGATGCAGGGTCACCACCGTGCTCACCGCAGATACCGCACTTGAGACCTTCACGTGTCTCACGGCCTTCCTTCACAGCGTAGTTCACGAGCTTACCGACAGACTTCTGGTCGAGAGTCTTGAATGGGTCAGCATCGAGGATCTTGTTGCCGAGGTAGTCGCCCATGAAGGTTCCTACGTCGTCGCGTGAGAATCCGAATGTCATCTGAGTGAGGTCATTTGTACCGAATGAGAAGAATTCAGCAACTTCTGCAATCTGATTGGCAACGAGAGCAGCGCGAGGCACTTCAATCATTGTACCAACCTTGTACATTACGGTGTGGCCTGTTTCCTCAAATACTTTAGCCG
>JAFURF010000063.1 GCA_017471965.1 Bacteroidales bacterium | reverse complement strand
TAACAGAACCCATGGCAACGATGATGTTCTCAGCCTCAGGATCTCCGTAGTAGTCGAACGGACGATAGTTGCGGCCTGTGAGTTCGCTGATCTCGCCCATGTAGCGTGCTACAACATCCGGAACTGCGTCGTAATACTGGTTGCAGGCCTCGCGTGCCTGGAAGTATACGTCAGCGTTCTGTGCGGTACCGCGTGTGACAGGAGCGTCTGGTGAAAGAGCCTTTGCGCGGAACTTCGCAAGAGACTTGGTGCTTACCATTCCCTTGAGTGCCTCCTCGTCAATTAGCTCGATCTTCTGGATCTCGTGTGAAGTACGGAAACCGTCGAAGAAGTGGAGGAAAGGAATGCTTGACTTGATTGTAGAAAGATGTGCTACTGCAGCAAGGTCAAGAGCCTCCTGCACTGATGCTGAAGCGAGCATCGCATATCCTGTCTGACGGCATGCCATCACGTCCTGGTGGTCTCCGAAGATGGAGAGAGCGTGCGATGCAAGCGCGCGTGCCGATACATGGAATACGGTAGGAAGCATCTCACCGGCGATCTTGTACATGTTCGGGATCATAAGGAGGAGACCCTGCGAAGCCGTGAATGTGGTGGTCAGGGCACCTGCCTGGAGGGAACCGTGCACTGCACCTGCAGCACCACCCTCGCTCTGCATCTCAGTTACCTTTACCACCTCGCCGAAGAGGTTCTTCTTGCCCTGAGCAGCCCACTCGTCTACATATTCAGCCATTGTAGAAGAAGGCGTGATAGGGTAGATCGCAGCATGCTCACTGAAGAGGTAAGCCATGTGCGCCGCTGCCCAGTTACCGTCACAAGTGACGAATTTTTTCTCGTTTGCCATAATTTTTTAAATTTATGTTGTATTTGATTGATTTGCAATTTTTTATGTTTTCCGTGCCCGTACACGGATGCATAAACATACAAAATTACGTATTTTTGCTGAAAACCCAGCAAAAATTTTGCAAAAATTAGTCCTGTGGCAATGTCTTCCAACTGCAATCAGCAATATCCTGACTGTCAGTGAAATACACAAAGTGCGTGCCGCCAAAGGGGAGCACGCACTTTGTGTAAGTTGGTGAAGATAAGCGTGTTACAAATTGCAGTATCCTTCGATGGTGACAGGGGTCGAGGCGATTTTCGCTACAAGTCCCTGAAGGACCTTTCCGGGTCCGAGTTCTATGAAATGGCCGGCACCGTCCGCCAGCATGTTTCTTATGCTCTGGGTCCACCTTACAGGAGACGTAAGTTGGGTCAGAAGGTTGGCCTTTATCTCCTCAGGGTCGGCAGATGGCAGTGCCGTAACGTTTTGATATACCGGACATATCGGTGTCCTGAATATGGCCCTGTCGATGCCTTCTGCAAGTTCTGCGCGCGCAGGCTCCATAAGTGGAGAGTGGAAGGCTCCGCCTACAGGGAGCGGCAATGCCCTTCTGGCACCTGCCTCCTTCATCCTGACGCATGCCGCCTCGACCGCTTCCTTTTCTCCTGATATGACTATCTGTCCGTCGCAGTTGTAGTTAGCAGCCAAGACTATGCCTTCTGTTTCGTCGCATATCTGTTCTACTGTTTCTGCCGGCAGGGCAAGAACCGCGGCCATCGTGCCTGGAATCATTTCACAGGCCTTCTGCATCGCCTGCGCACGAATGCTTACAAGTCTCAGTCCCTCTTCAAAGTCCATGGCTCCCGCCGCGACAAGGGCCGAGAATTCGCCTAAAGAGTGCCCTGCCACCATGTCAGGAGAGAAATCCGGAAGACACTTTGCCATCAGGACCGAATGCAGGAATATGGCAGGCTGGGTTACCTTTGTCTGCTTGAGGTCCTCGGCAGATCCCTCGAACATGATGTCTGTCATGCGGAATCCGAGAATCTCGTTTGCCCTCTCAAGCATGTCGCGGGCCTCGCTGCTCTTTTCATAT
Source organism: Bacteroidales bacterium (assembly GCA_017471965.1). GTDB lineage: Bacteria > Bacteroidota > Bacteroidia > Bacteroidales > UBA932 > Cryptobacteroides. The sequence continues at coordinate 12,577 of JAFURF010000063.1, read as the reverse complement.
AGGTCTTTGGCCATGCCTGGAAATTGCGAACCCTGGCCAGGAAATACATATGCTTTCTTCATAATCTGATTTTGTTGGTTTCAGAATCCATGCAAAGTTATCAAATCCTCGTCAAACAAAGCAATACTTTCGCCACATTGCGGAAAAACCTCCGTATTTGTGGTGAAATGCCCGAAATTTGACTATCTTTGCAAAGATATCCGGCCCTATAGTTTAATGGATAGAATTTCAGATTCCGGTTCTGACGGTTGCGGTTCGATTCCGCATGGGGCTACAATAAAGGAGAGATCGGCCGATCTCTCCTTTATTGTAGCCTATATGTTCGTGATGAGCACTCCGACTACGCGGAAGACGTTGATGATGTCGTCATATGGGAGTTCGAAGTCGGGAAAGTCCTGCTGGTTTTCGGCGATGAATGTCAGACCGGAACCGTTGTCCACGATCTTTCTGAGGAACATTCCGCTCGACATCGTATCCACTACATATATCTCTCCATTAATTATAGGTATATCTCTTGAAATCTTCCTTAAAGCGAGAAGGTACCCTCTGCATATCCTAGGTGCCATTGCGTCTCCCGGACACATCGCGAACATGTCGTGCTTCTGGAAATGGGGGACTGGCGGAAGCCGGTCGACGGATGAAGAATTCATTACGTATTCGTAGATGTTGATTTCAGGTGCCCTGAACAGTCTTGCCGGCACTACCGGTATGTCATCTTCGTGGTTAAGTTCGGGATGGTCCTCGAACATGCCGTCCGTGTGAGGGAATTCATGATGGGCTTCAAACATGGGACCTTCGCCTGTGATGAGCCAGTTTGTGCGGAAACCGAAGGCCTTGCTCCATTTGGCTGCCGCATTCTTACCGAATGAGCGGCCGTTCAACTGATTGCTGACGGCCGCCTGCTGGACGTCCAGGATATTGGCCACTTCCTGCTGAGACATGCCCATCTCAGAGAAATATTCCTTGATTTTCTTTCCTATTTCTGCTTTAAGTGGCATAAATTACAAATAATCGTAAAATTTGTTATAAAAGTGTTATATATTACAAAAATGGTGTTATATTTGCAGTGTTCACCAGTAATTGGATGCAAATTTAGTATAAATTTTGTGAATTATAAAGCGTAAGTATACAATTTTTGTTGTTTTAAAGCAAAATGCTGCAATATGATTTGTGATATTAATAACAAAATTGGTAATAATGTTATTGTTAACCAAACGGAAAGGAAGCATATGTCGCTGGAAAATGTTTGTTCTCTATTGTGCTTTCTTGCAGGAGCAGTATTCTTTGTGATGGCTCTGTTTGGGCCATGGCGCTATTTCTTCCTTATGGGAGTATGTGTGATTACCGGTGTCATGATTTATGAATCCCCGGAACGCACCGACACAAAAAAGAAACGTCGCGATGACCGTTAGGCCCTCGCGACGTCTGGATTCCGTTCTATCTCAACCATTCATCCAGCCATCTGAAATATTCCCTGTGCCAGAGCATTGCGTTCTGCGGCTTCAGTATCCAGTGATTTTCATCAGGGAAGATCAGAAGTCTTGATGGCACTCCCATCATCTGCGCGCAGTTATATGCCGCCATTCCCTCATCTACAGGTACCCTGTAGTCCATTCCACCATGAATCACCATAATAGGCGTATCCCAGTTCGTGACGAGTTTGTGCGGAGACAGGGCATAGTGTCTTACAGCCTTAGGATCATTGCTCCAAGGTGATCCTCCCTGCCTGATGCCGCCGAATGTCACTCCGTCTCCTGCCGGTCCCATTGGAGCCTCGTCTGTACCTACCTTAGGGTCGATCTCCGTCTCATGGAGTCCTCCGTTATCAAAGTTAGGGAACCACATCTCTTCTGTGGTCATATACATGTGTTCTTCGTTGAATATACCCGCGTGTGCGATGAATGCGTCAAACGTGTTGTTGTGCGTTCCGCAAAGATAGTATACGGAATATCCTCCATAACTTGCACCGCATGCCGCCATCTTTCCTACATACGGTTCAGCCTTAAGTTCCTTTGCGGCAGCAAGATAGTCCTGCATGTTCAGTCCCGGATAGTCACCGGAAATCTGCTCTGTCCATTCCTGCCCGAATGCTGTGGTTCCACGTCTGTTCGGAAGGACGACGATGAATCCCTGTGACGCCATCAGACGGTAGTTCCATCTGTATGACCATCCCTGGCTAAGAGTTCCCTGCGGGCCTCCAAGACAGATGAGAATTGACGGATATTCCTTTGCCGGATCGAACTGAGGCGGGTAGAGGACCCATGTCAGCATGTCCTTTCCGTCCACGGTCTTCACATATCTTGCCTCGGTCCTGTGCTCGGCAAGTTGCGAAAGGATGTGTGCATTCTCCTTGGTTATTTCGTGATAGTTGTTGTTGCCGTCAAGAGTGATGGCCACAAGTTCGGTAGGGAAGTCCATGCTGCACCATGTTGTGTAGAGGGTTGCAGTACCGTTTCCGTCTTCTGTCACATGGAACGGTGAACCGAAGTCATACCACTGATCTTCTCCCGTCAGTCTGCTGATCTCCCAACTCTCGGCCTCCTCGCTTGCGAGGAATATGCCCTGAATGCCCTCTGCCAGTGCAGCGAAATATATTCCTTTGGAGTCTGCCTTCCATACCGGTGAAGTCGCGTTGTACTTGAAGTCCACAGTCACATCCACGATGCCGCTGAACGACGGCATCTCACCAGACCAGTCCACGTCGGCAACGATAAGTCTCTGCTTGTCAGCCTCATAGCCGTCTCTTTCCATGCTGATCCAGCACAGTTTGCTGCCGTCCGGGCTCCATACCGGATCGGTGTCGTAACCTCCCTTCATGTCGATGACTTCAGTCTGTGCGGCCTCTATATTATATATGTATATCTCTGTATTGGTCGAGAACGCATATCTCTTTCCAGCCAGTTTGCGGCATGAATAGGCAATGTATCTGCTGTCCGGGCTCCAGGACAATTGTTCCAGGCCCCCGAACGGCTCGGTAGGGAGTTCGTACAGTTCCTTCTCTCCTGCGAGCAGATCCGTACCCTCCGACATAGTGCCGTCTGAAAGGTCGATATCAGCAACGAAAGTATGAGGAATCTCCATTACGGTATGGTCCCAGTGGCGGTACATCAGGTCATCCGTCTCATATGCCGTAGCCTTGTCCAGGTCTGCATAACAGTCTGAAGGTGACTTGACTGCGCTCTTGATGTAACTTACGTACATTACTTTCTTTCCGTCAGGAGACATCTTGAATTCGCCTATTCCGCCAGGAACATCGCTGATCTGCCGAGGATTGCAGAAGGACCACTCTCCGTTCCTTCTGAGGCTGATCTCGGCCTTCCATATCTGGCCTCCCATCAGGAAAAGGATATTCTTTCCGTCAGTGCTCCATCTTGCATTGCTCAGACTCTTGCCCGACTCTGTAATCTGCTGATTGCCGCTTCCGTCCAGGCGGCAGATGAAAAGATTGCGGCAGGTGCGGTTCTCCTCCACGGAGGTGTATGATACTCCATAAAGGATGTATTCCCCGTCAGGAGATACCTGCGGATCAGACAGACGTCCGAATGCGAGGAGGGCCTCCGGCCCCATCTTTCCGTCTTCGATGACTATCTCGCTTCTGCCGATATAGCCTTCGCTGCTCAGTGTTTCGTTTCCGTTCTTCATAAACAATAAGATTCCGATTGCGATTGCTGCCAGCATCAGTAGGCTGACTGTTATCTTCATGTTTTTCATTGCTTGTATTGTGATCTGTAAATTGTTGATTTGTAGTTTCTTATCTATTGTGTCCTGCCTTCTCTGGCTGGCGGGACGAGTGCTTTAAGTCGGTGATTATTAGTGGGTTGCTGATCATCGATATAGTCGTGCTGCCTCGCGGAGTTCCTTAGAGACAGCATCACGGACATCGGCAGGGGAGATAACTTCCACCCTGGCGCCTCGCCTGCAGAATTCCATGGTCAGGTCGGTGTTAGGGCAGACGAATATGCTGAAATATACCATGCCCTCCATGCTTTCGAGGTCAAGTGCCCGCACCTCTCTGATGTTCAGTTCCTTCTGGCTGCTGTGGATCGGGAGATCCCTCAGGAATCTCGCCTCCTTTTCTGTTGCCCTGAAAATGATGGTCCTTCCGGGCCCGTCAGGAAGATAGATGCCGAAACTTGTAGCGAAGATCTCATCCACATCGAAATCCTTCGGCATCCTGAATGTCTTGTCTGTGATCTCCAGAGATGTGACACGGTCCAGTCCATAGACCCTGAGCGCCTTTCGCTCAAGGCAGTACGCTACTATATACCACCTCTTTGCTACTTCCTTGACCGCATATGGGCGCAAGGTAAACTGTTCAGATTCCGCACGGGTATATTTATGATAGTCTATGACAATCTCGTGACTGCCTGTCATGGCATCCATCACGCTTGTCAGGAAAGTATGACCGGAGGGAATGTCCTCCACCGACACCCTTCCGGAAAGACGCTCCTTCCCTAATGCCAGCATGTTGTTCACTGTGAATGTGTTGATCAGCCATGCAGTCTCAGCGTTCTCATCCGAGACGTCATCCGAGTATTCGATGAAATATCTGTTTGTACTGCGGTTGCAGCCTATCGTTATGCCAAAGACATCATATATTGCCTCGCGATGGTTGTTGAATGTTCTTCGCGAATACGGACTGTCGAAACGGTCCTCCCACCTGTCGGCGATCTCGATCAGGCTCAGTCCCCGCTCTCCGGCACGGACGAATGTCTGCACCAGCCAAATGTACTTCTGTAATAATTCCGTTACCATCTAACTTATCTTGCTGTAATCCTTTATCTGATATTTCTCTTTTCTCAACTCCTTGCGCAGCAACTGGTTGCGGTCTGATGAAAGGGTGGGGTCATCCTTCAGTACCGCATCAGCGCAGTCGCGTGCCGCGTTGAGGATAAGTCCGTCCTTCGCCAGGGATGCGATGTTGAGGCTGATCGGCAGTCCGCTCTGCTGGGTGCCTTCAAGGTCGCCAGGTCCGCGCATCTTCATGTCCTCTTCCGCCAGTTCAAAGCCGTTCTCGGTTGCGCACATCAGTTCTATGCGATGTCTGGACTCCTTGCTCAACTTGTGTCCTGTCATAAGGACGCAGTATGACTTCTCGCTTCCTCGTCCCACACGTCCGCGCAATTGATGCAGCTGGCTCAGACCGAATCTCTCGGCGCTTTCTATCACCATCACGGACGCATTCGGCACATCCACGCCGACCTCGATCACTGAAGTCGCGATCAGAATATCCGCCCTGCCCGCCGCAAAGGCCTCCATGTTGAAGTTCTTTACATCGTTCAACTGCTTGCCATGAACGACCGCGGTCTTGTAGTCCGGGAACGGAAAATGCTTGATGATCTCTTCAGCACCTGCTTCAAGGCTCTGATAGTCAAGTTTCTCAGTCTCGTTTATCAACGGGTATACTATGAATATCTGACGTCCCTTGGCTATCTCGTCGCGCATGAACTTATACAGTGCGGGACGCTTGCCGTCGGTGGCATGAATGGTCTGCACCGGCTTTCGTCCCGGTGGAAGTTCGTCGATGACGGACACATCAAGGTCTCCATAAAGGGTCATGGCGAGAGTCCTCGGAATAGGCGTGGCTGTCATCACAAGCACATGCGGAGGCGCTCCGCATGAGGCCTTCTTCCACAGTCTGGACCTCTGCTCCACACCGAATCTGTGCTGCTCGTCGATGATGGCCAGGCCGAGATTTCTGAACACCACCGTATCCTCTATAAGGGCATGGGTGCCCACGATGATGCCGATGCTGCCGTCTTCGAGACCTGAGTGGATCTCGCGGCGTTCGCCGGCCTTGCTGCTTCCTGTCAGAAGTGCAGACCTCACTCCGGTAGGTGCAAGGAACTTCTGAATGTTCTTATAGTGCTGCTGTGCAAGTACTTCAGTGGGAGCCATGATGCATGCCTGGAATCCGTTTCCGATGGCGATGAGTGCTGTCAGGACTGCCACCATCGTCTTGCCGCTTCCGACATCTCCCTGCAGGAGACGGTTCATCTGGCGCCCGCTCTTCATGTCGTTGCGTATCTCAGTGATGACCCTCTTCTGAGCCCCGGTAAGGGGGAACGGCAGGGCATCGTAGCATCTGTTGAAGGCCTCTCCGACCTTCGGCATATGTATTCCCTGTTCGGCCCTGCTCCGTACATACTTCTGTTTCAGAAGTGACAACTGGAGGTAGAACAGTTCCTCGAACTTCAGGCGGTATTTTGCCTTCTCGAGAGAAATCATGTCCTTAGGGAAATGGATGTTGCGGAGGGCGAAATGAAGTGGCACCAGTCCGCATTGCTTCATGATGTATTCCGGCAGTGACTCCTCTGTCTGCGGAAGTCCTTTGTTCAGGGCGGCCTCCATCAGTCTGTTCATCACCTTTCCGGTCACCCCTCCGTTCTTGAGTCTTTCCGTGCTCGGATATACTCCGGTCATGGTGCCGTCTGCAGATGCTCCTGCGGCAGGAGTGGTTCCCGATACGGCATCCACCTCAGGATGGACAATGTTCATGCGGCCGTTGAAGGCCGTCGGCTTTCCGAAAAAAATGAATTCAGTGCCCGGCTTGAGCCTCTCCCACATCCATTTGATGCCCTTGAAGAACACCATCTCCATATCTCCGCTTCCGTCGCTCACCCAGACGCTCATGCGGCGTATGGTGTTGAATTTTATAGCATTATCCTTCGCAGCACCTCTCTGACTTTCCTGATCCAGGCTCATCCCGTTCCCGCTAGGCTTGCCGTTGGCGCTATACAGGTCGACACGCATCACCATGGCACGGATCTGAAGGTATGCCATGTCAGGCCTTGCGTCGCATATCCGGACAACACTGCTCTTGTCTATGTAACGGAACGGATAAAGCCGCAGCAGGTCCCCGACGGTCTCCACTGCAAGTTCCTTGCGCAGAAGTTCCGCCCTCTTGGGGCCCACTCCCGGCAGAAACTGTATGTCCATGTCCGATCCTTGTTTCATAACCTCTCAATGTGCCATAATACGGCAAATATAATCAATCCCTTTGTAATAACCATGATTTCTTAACCTTTATCAATTCCTTCTGCTCGAGATTCCGTTTCGTGATGCTGTCAGTTTCCTATGCCCTGACCTGCTGTTTTGTCGTCTGGGCTGCTATGGGTTGGAGTCCGGAATATGTGCTGATTTCGTAATATGCAGATTTATAGTGAATTATAGATTTGGACCGTCGTCTGCACTACAAGGGGTGGCGGTCCAGGCGACAAAATGCTCCTGAGCGATAGCGGCATGGATATGGAAGAAGGCAGGGTGCAAGGCGGTGGCGTTGAATATTGCAAAAATTAGTCTTATATTTGTAAATTATTTCAAATTCAAACAGAAAAACAGTAACAAGTATTACGTATGGCAAGGAAGTTAGTTGTCGGAATCACGCAGGGAGATGGTAACGGTATCGGTTACGAGGTTATAATCAAGGCTTTGGCCGATGAGAGGATGCTGGACCTCTGCACTCCGGTGATCTATGGTTCATCAAAGATCTTCGGCTTCTACAAGAAGCAGATCCACAATATCGAACAGATAAATACAAATGTGATATCCTCTGCGAAGGATGTCCATCAGAAAAGGGTCAATATCGTCAACTGTCTGCCGGAAAACGTCTTCGTGGAGCCGGGACAACCTACTCCGGAGTCTGCCAAATCGGCGATGACATCCCTTGAGAGGGCTGTCCAGGACATAAAGGACGGATATATAGATGTGCTCGTGACGGCTCCTTTCAACAAGAGGGCTATGGCTGGAGAAGGTTTCGGTTACACCGGTCATACCGAGTATCTTGAAAAGGAATTCGGCGTCGAAGAAGTGGCCATGATCATGGTATGCGACAGGCTTAAGGTAGGCGTAGTGACAGGACATATCCCTCTCAAGGATGTGTGCGCCAGCATAACCACGGAGAAGATTCTGAAGAAACTCAGACTCATGAAGGCATCCCTGCAGAGGGATTTCGGCGTGGATGCTCCGAAGATTGCTGTGCTTGGTCTCAATCCGCACTGCGGAGACGGTGGACTTCTTGGAGACGAGGAGCAGCAGATCATCCTTCCTGCAGTACAGGCTGCGAATGAGGAAGGCATAATGGCCTTCGGCCCGTACTCTCCGGACGGCTTCTTCGGTCTGGGCAACTATGCCAAATACGATGCGATCCTGGCAATGTATCACGATCAGGGACTTACGCCATTCAAGGCCCTTGCCTTCGAGGACGGAGTCAACTATACTGCAGGACTTCCTGTGATCAGGACGTCTCCGGATCATGGTACGGCATATGAAATGGCTGGCCGTGACCTTGCAGACCCTCGTTCGATGAAGGCAGCCATATACACTGCGATAGACATATTCCACCGCAGGGCTGAATATGACGACCTTGTGGAGAACCGTATGACCATCAAGATGCCTGACACAGAGATCAAGCCTCGTGGCGGCAGGATCATCGAGTAGGACATGGCTTCAGACAATCAGCAAAGGCCTCCGATCTTTCTGTATACGGACGGTGCTTCGAGCGGCAATCCCGGTCCCGGAGGATACGGGGTGGTTCTCAAATGTGCCGGTATCGTCAGGGAAATGTCCGGGGGATTCAGTCTGACGACCAACAACAGGATGGAACTTCTTGCCGTCATAAAAGGTCTTGAAGCCATAAAATGGCAGAATGCGGAGGTGCATGTCTACAGTGATTCGTCCTATGTTGTCAATGCCATCAACAAGGGCTGGCTGGAGAACTGGCAGCGGAAAGGCTATGCAAAGGTGAAGAATCCTGACCTGTGGATGAGATTCGCTGCTATTTACCGTCAGCATAGGGTGTCGTTCCATTGGATAAAGGGTCATGCGGGACATCCGGAAAACGAAAGATGTGATGCTCTTGCAGTTGCGGCAGGTTCCGGAGCCGTTTCTGCTGGAAAGTCCCTTCCACAGGATCCAGGCTACTCTCCCGACCAGAATACACTATTATGATATGAACATAATAACAACAGATATCCCTGAAGTGGTGATCATCGAACCCAAGGTGTTCGGTGACCACAGAGGTTATTTCTTCGAGTCGTTCTCGCAGAGGGATTTCGATGCTCAGGTCCGTCAGGTGAGGTTCGTTCAGGACAATGAGAGCAAGTCCTGTTACGGAGTTGTCCGCGGACTTCATTTCCAACTCCCTCCACATGCTCAGAGCAAACTCGTCAGAGTGGTGAAAGGCAAGGTCCTCGATGTTGCGGTCGACATCAGGAAAGGGTCTCCGACTTTCGGCAAGCATGTTGCAGTGGAACTGTCAGAGGATAACCGCCGTCAGTTTTTCATTCCCCGTGGCTTCGCGCACGGTTTTGCCGTGCTGTCGGATGAGGTGATATTCCAGTATAAGTGTGATGATTTCTATCATCCTGAGTGTGAGGGTGCTATAGCGTGGAATGACCCTGCTTTGGGAATCGATTGGGGAGTGCCGGAGGATAAGATAGTCCTTTCTGCAAAGGATCAGTCCCATCCTCTTCTCGCAGATGTTGAAGTTCTGTTCGATTACGATGTAGATTATTATATATAGATGAAGATTCTGGTAACAGGTGCGTGCGGCCAGTTGGGCCGGACCCTTATGGACATTAAGGACGAGGACAGGCACCGATATATATTTACTGATGCATATCCTGCGACGGATGGAGTTCTTCCATTGGATATATGTGATGCCGATGCTGTAGATCGTATGGTGGGGGACAACGGAGTGCAGGTCATTGTCAACTGTGCCGCTTATACAGATGTCGCCAAGGCTGAGACTCAGGAAGATACCGCCTTCAAGGTGAATGCCGAGGCTCCGGGTGCGCTTGCAAAGGCTGCTGCACGTTCTGGTGCGGTTCTGATACATATATCTACTGATTATGTGTTTGACGGAAAGTCCGCTGTGGCGTACGGCGAGGACGCGGAGCCTGCTCCGCTGAGCGCCTACGGCCGCTCCAAGTTCGCAGGCGAACTTGCCGTCCTCGCCTCCGGATGCAGACACATCATCATAAGGTCCGCCTGGCTCTTCAGCAGATACGGAAAGAACTTCGTGAAGACCATCCTGGAGAAGACTTCATCGCAGCCTTCGGTCAAAGTCGTTGAAGACCAGATAGGTACTCCTACCTTTGCTGGCGACCTTGCTGAATTTATTATGTATATCATTGATAATGATATGCTTGACAAGGAAGGGGTCTATAACTATACCAACGAAGGTGTATGCTCGTGGTATGACCTGGCATGGGAAGTGTGCGACCAGAGCGGCCATCTCTGCGACGTCATTCCTTGCAAGACTTCCGACTTCCCGACAGGGGTGGAACGTCCGGCCTTTTCTGTCCTCGACAAGACCAAGGTCAAGCAGACTTTCCTTATAGAAATCCCTCATTGGAAAGACTCCCTCCGTTTCTGTATGGCCAATATGGCATAGACTCGGTGACAAAATGACAGTTTGCAACTGTGTTTTTGGATAAATCACAGATTGTCACTATATTTGCAGGTTGTGTGTACGGTAAGGTGCATGCAACCTGTTTTGAATATAAAAATTAAGAAAGATATGTCATTTACAGACGTTTTCAAGAAGATTTTCGGAACCAAGGCCGACAGAGACATGAAGGCCCTCAAGCCGACCCTGGACAAGGTTCTGGCTGCTTATAAGTCCATCGATACCCTTTCGGACGACGAACTCAGAGCAAGATGCCAGGTCCTCAAGGACAAGATCCAGACGGCCATAGCGTCAGATGAAGCACGCATTGCGCAGATCCGTGAGGAACTCGAGAAGGAAATCCCTCTTAAGAAGAAGGAAGAACTTGCTACAGAGCAGGATAAACTCGTGAAGAAGGTCGATGAGACGATCGAGAAGGTACTTGACGAGATACTTCCGGAGGCATTCGCGATCATGAAGTCGACTGCGCGTCGTTTCGCCCAGAACCCTGTGATCAAGGTCAAGGCGACAGATTTTGACCGCGACCTCAGCGCTACAAAGGAATTCGTCACCATCGAAGGCGACTACGCCCTCTGGCAGAACCACTGGATGGCCGGCGGAAACGAGGTGACATGGGACATGATCCACTATGACGTCCAGTTGATCGGAGGTATCGTCCTCCATCAGGGAAAGATCGCCGAGATGGCGACCGGAGAAGGTAAGACCCTCGTGGCGACCCTTCCTGTATTCCTCAATGCCCTCGCAGGCAAAGGCGTACATGTCGTGACAGTCAACGACTACCTCTCCAAGCGTGACTCCGAGTGGATGGGCCCTCTCTACCAGTTCCATGGTCTGAGCGTGGACTGCATCGACAAGCATCAGCCGAACAGCGAAGGCCGCAAGAAGGCATACGCCTGCAACATTACGTTCGGAACAAACAACGAGTTCGGTTTCGACTATCTCCGTGACAACATGGCGACCTCGATGAACGACCTCGTGCAGCGCAAGCATCATTTCGCCATCGTCGATGAGGTCGACTCTGTCCTCGTCGATGACGCCCGTACTCCTCTGATTATCTCCGGTCCGGTGCCTAAGGGTGAAGACCAGCAGTTCATGGAGTATAAGCCATTGGTGGAGAGACTCTTCTCAAACCAGAAGACCCTCGTCAATACACTCCTTAACGAGGCAAAGAAACTCATCGCGGAAGGCAACGAGAAGGACGGAGGCGTCCTCCTCTTCAGAGCGTTCAAGGGATATCCTAAGTACAAGCCTCTGATCAAGTTCCTCAGTGAACCGGGCATGAAGCAGCTCCTCCAGAAGGTCGAGAACTATTACATACAGGACAACGAGCGCGAGATGCCGTTCATCACCGACGAACTCTACTTCGTCATCAACGAGAAGATGCGTTCGGTGGATATGACAGACAAGGGACGCGACCTCATCACCGGTAATCTCGAGGACAGCAACTTCTTCGTCCTTCCTGATGTAGGTGCGTCGATTGCCGAGGTGCAGAAGTCTGACCTCAGTGCTGAGGAGAAGCAGATAAAGAAGGATGAGATACTCGCTGACTTCGCACTCAAGTCTGAGCGCGTGCACACTGTAAACCAACTCCTTAAGGCATATACGATGTTCGATAAGGAGATCGACTATATCATCCAGGACGGAAAGATCAAGATCGTCGACGAACAGACCGGCCGTATCATGGAAGGACGCCGTTGGAGCGACGGCCTCCATCAGGCGGTAGAGGCGAAGGAGAACGTGAAGGTCGAGGCTGCGACACAGACTTTCGCTACCATCATCCTCCAGAACTACTTCCGTATGTACCATAAACTCGCCGGAATGACCGGTACTGCTGAGACTGAGGCGGGCGAGTTCTGGTCTATCTACAAACTCGATGTGGTCGTGATCCCTACCAACAGGCCTATAGCACGTATCGACAACAACGACCTCATATACAAGACCAAGAAGGCGAAATATGAAGCGGTGATCAACAAGGTCGTCGAACTTACCAAGGAAGGACGTCCGGTACTCGTAGGTACCACTGATGTCGAGACATCCGAACTCCTCAGCAGAATGCTCAGACTCCGCGGCATCCAGCATCAGGTGCTCAACGCCAAGCAGTCTGCGCGCGAGGCGGCGGGCGTGAAGCTCGCCGGAGAGCCTTCGACCGTGACCCGCGCCACCCCG